>CAYPLE010000130.1:0-11395 GCA_964411445.1 uncultured Pirellulaceae bacterium | reverse complement strand
GTCTGAGTGCGAGTCGCGCGGACGTATGGCGAGTTTCACCCCTCGAATCGCAGGCTCAACGAGGTGCAGAAACGCTAGACCGAGGCAGTGGAGGGCTTTAAGCGTCTTTCGTCATCTGACGGCGGACTTTCATGAGCAACTTCTTGGTTGCCATGATGCCAGCATCTTCGTCAAGGTTCTTGCCTTCGTACTCAATGCCGACGAATCCGTTGTAACCCGCGTCGACAACGATCTTCATCATCTTGGCGTAGTCCGTGTGGGTCTCATTGCCCTTGCCGTCAAAGTCGTGACTCTTTGCACTGACAGCCTTGGCGAAAGGCATTGTTTCCGTGACGCCCTTGTAACGGTCGTAGTCGTGGAAGTTGCCAAAGTCGGGGAGCGTTCCGCAGTTCTTCATGTCAACTGCGGCAATCGTCTCGGCAAGCCACTTTCCGTTGCTGCTCAAACCACCGTGGTTTTCGACAATAATGTTGATCTTGTGATCGGCGGCGAACTCCGAAAGTCGTCGTAGTCCATCGGCGGCCAACTTCTTGGCTTCGTCATAGTCTTTGGTGGACTGGGCGTTGACGCGAATCGAGTGGCATCCCAGGAACTTGGCGGCCGCGACCCATTTGTAGTGGTTCTCGATCGCTTGCGTCCGCTTGGCTTCGTCTGGATCTCCAATTGCGCCTTCGCGATCGATCATGATCAACGGGCACTTCATACCTAGATCATCATGCCGCTTCTTGAGTTCTGCGAGGTACGCTTCGTCTTCAGCCTTGTCCATGAAGAACTGATTGACGTATTCGACGGCGTTGATCTTGAAGTCTTCCTTGGTTTTCTTTGCAAAATCCAAGTTGTCAAGCTTGCCAGCTTTGAGGCTCTTATGCAGCGACCACTGTGCGAGCGAAATTTTGAAAATTGGCTTTTTACGCTGCTTCTTCTTGTCGGCTTGTTCGTCATCCGTCTCGGGAGTTGCTACTGAAACCGACACTGGCCCTTTTTGAGCCAGGGAAACATTTGCAGCGGCCACGGTTGCAGAGGCTGCACCGAACTGTAGGAAACGTCGACGTTGCAGAGACTTGTTCATACGAAAACCTTGTAAAGCAGAATTTAGATGTTGGTTGTGGTTTTGTCGGTCGATTTGCGCAGGTCGCTGTCCGGGCATCAGATGCTGAAAATGGGTCACTTTGAAATAGGGCCTCAAAGTAAGCCACCGACCGGACACGCAGAGGTCGCGGCTGCAAACCGCTTTCCCATCATATTCTGCCTGCTAAGGTGCCGCAATCTGCCTGTCTTGGGCGACAGGGGAAAGTCAACTCTCAAACTAGCTCTGCTGGGTGAGGACAATAGCAAGGACGGTCACGAGTACGATGGCGACGACCAACAGGATGGCCAAGGCGATTCGGTAGTTTCGCTTCCGTTTTTGGCGTTTCGCGATCCGCCGAACTTCGACGGGACTCAACGGCGCGGGAGCGGAAACGACGTTTGGAGTGGCCATTTCTGCTCCCCCAGTCGGCACCGGGCTAGGGACGACGGGCGGTGGGGTTGCTTGAGCCGTAGCGGCTTGGAAATACTGGGGCAGGGCAAGCGAGGCGGGTTGCCATTCAGTCCAGGGGTGCGTCCAGACCAAGCAATCTGCAAACACGCGTCCTTCGCGAATCCAGCCCGCCAGTGTCTGCTCGTCAGCCGGCCCAAACTGGCCACTCCCGGGAATGTTGACATGCCAAGCAGCTTCGACGGCGGTGGGCGGTGTAGTTTCGGCTGCATTCCCGGCGTCGGCACTCGCCGCGTTCGCGGGAACGTTCGCAAGATCGCTCTCTGGAGCAATATTGTTTTGCAGCGGACTATGCTGTGACGATGCTACGGGCTCCGTCGCAGCTTGTCGCGGAGCATCAACTAATGCGTCCTCCTCCGCATTCGGCTCGGACGCCGCACTGCGCGGGAGCGAGGCTGGGTCCGAAAGCGGCGCACCGGGTGTTGGGTGGGTTTGAGAGGCTGGGTTGGTAGCGGTCGGCGATGGCTTTGTTATGGCGGGTGCTGGGTTTGTAGCTGCAGGAGCTGGCTTTGACCTCGAGGCCGAGCCGGTGGTTTCGACTCGGATCGCGTAGTCGGTCGTTTCCAAAGGGACGCGTAGCAGCGTGCTGCAAGTTGGGCACTTGGCCTTCTTACCGCCTTGAAAATCCTTGACATTGAATGCGTGCTCGCATTCAAAACAACGAAACTGGATGCCCAAATCCAACTCCTCTTCATCTTCTAACGATGAAATTCCGGAACCCTCTGAAACCGCCGCGAATACACACTAACACGCTGCCCAGTCCGCAGCCAGTGCTTGAGAGACCTTCTGTTCGTTAGTTCGCAACGGGAAGCGAGCTGTACAGTTTAAATCCAGCGGTGACGATAAACAGGACCAGCATGAGGCACAGTACGGTATTCGCCCATCTTGAATTCGCATTTTCGGCAAGGACTCTGGGGCCGCCACACAGATAAAGGAGCGTTGCGGCCAGCATCGGGATGAATAGTGCTCCAATAATTCCATTGACCAACATGGCTGTCGTAAAGTCGACCGCGTAGAGCCCAAGGATTGGAATCGTTGCGAGAGCGAGCAAGCTGACGCGATATTGGCGAGAGCCGGTGCTGATGATTGCCGAATCGCTCTTGGCTGCGTCGCTTTGCACTGTGGATGAGCCGAAGAACAACCGCGCGAAGTCACAGAACAGGTATGGAACGGCTTGCCAAACACCGAGAAGACTGCTGAACACGGCTCCCCAAGCACCGACCAGAAATGCCCATTTGGCGACAACACCGCCAGTGGGAACATTCTGCTCGATCAGGTTGGCGATGTTGACAACCAAAGTTGCTCCTTTCCCTTCGACTTCGCCAAGTGCGGCACCAATGATGACCATGGAAATGCCAAATATGGCAGTCATGGCGTAGCCGACGGCTAAGTCGATTCGGCAGTCGTTGAGGTGAGTGACAGAGTCGCGTCCTTCTTCACGGATCCAGTAGCCATAACACAGCACTGTCACGGTGCCGCCAACACCGCCCAGCAAGGCAACGGTCTTGTTGAGCCCGGCACCGCCGATGTCGGGAATGCGTGGAACGACCAATCCCATCAGCACCTCCCAAACGCTTGGTAGCAGAAGGAGGGCTGTGGTGACGCACACGACAAACATGATCCCGATGCATATAGCCATCGTCTTCTCAAACAATCGGTATCCGCCAACGATAACAAGAATGACGGCTAGCAGACTGTGGAGGATCCCGTACAGGAGTTTGTCGGTGCTCGCGTCCTCGAAGACGGGAAAGATGGCGTGAGCCGCGACGCCACAGGCGCTCATGAGCGACATTGCTACCAGAAAACTCCACACAAACAAATACACCAAAAAGAGCCACATTAGCCCACCAAGGTGCTTCACAGCTCCTTCGAGCAAAGTTGTTCCGGTCACCAATTGCCAACGCGTCAGGCCTTCGTTGAGCACAAATTTGAGTCCGGCGCCCAAGAGAACGGCCCAGAGAACAGCAGTCCCAAGGCTGGCGCCTGTGAGTGTTGCCATCGCGAGATCACCAGCTCCTACCCCTGTGGCGGCAACCAAGATGCCCGGACCGATGATTTTCAAATAATTCTTCTTGATGGACATTCTTGCGATTTCGAGTCCTTGGGGCGAGGCATTGGGCGCGAGCAGTTGGCGGCTTGCCGTCAAAGTCGACCACCTCTGAGGCTTGAAACACTCTGCTTTAGGGCGCAGCACCAACTCAAGCAGGTAAGAAAGGAAGGCACATTCTTCACGCGACTGAATGAATCCTTTATAACGTATGGACTTCGGATGTGCTGTTTAGGTCCCTGAGTAGTTAGGTGCGAGCGACGCGAATGATTCTAACAGGCGCGGAAATCAAGAAGCGAATCGGGAGCGAGATCAAAATTTCGCCCTTCGAAGAATCGCAGTTGAACCCAAACAGCTACAACCTTCGCCTGCATGACGAACTGCTGGTTTACGAAGAGGTAGTGCTTGATATCAAGGAACCGAATCGGTACCGACGGCTAGAAATCCCGAGCGATGGCCTCGTCCTGAGTCCAAATCAGATCTATCTTGCCCGGACAATCGAACACACCGAAACCCATGGGCTGGTACCAATGGTCGAGGGACGTTCCTCGCTCGGTCGACTCGGCCTATTTGTGCATGCCACGGCCGGATTTGGCGACGTTGGCTTTTGCGGATATTGGACGATTGAAATGTTCGCCGTTCAGCCGATTCGCATTTATCCTGGTGTTCAAATCTGCCAAGTCTTCTACCACACTGTCGAAGGCGACATTGAAGCCTCTTGTACGTCGAAGTACCAGAACAACAAGGATGTGCAGCCGAGCTTGCTATACCAAGAATTTGGTCGACAAGAAGACGACCAACAACTAAAGTTCGATTTTCCGATGCGATAGATTGCTCCACCGCCCCTCGCTTGCATTGACGCTTGAGCTTCACCGTATCGACGCTCTCCATTGTCGAACTCTGGCGTCTAACCTTTTCGCTGTTCGATTCGAATACTCTTTTCAGCTTTGGAGATACTTGGATGGGCAAATTGACGCGCGCCCGCGAACTTGAATACAGCAGCATCGACGAAATGATGGCTGATGTCGAAAAATTGCTCGAAGGCGGATACGAGCGAAGCGGCAATTGGTCGCTGGGGCAGGCCGCAAGTCATGTTGCAGACTGGGCTGAGTATCCGATGGTCGGCTTTCCGACACCGCCAGCTCCATTGCGAGCGGTATTCTGGGTTCTCAGAAAGACCGGTTACGCTGGCCGAATGGCGGAGCAGATCAAGAGCGAGGGTTTCAAGCCGGGTGTTCCGACCGCCCCGCAGACCGTGCCAGCCAGCGATTATGCCGATGAAGAAGGTGTCGAGAAGCTGCGCGGTGTTGTTCAGTCACTGGACGCGTTCGATGGCGAGTTGCATGCGTCGCCGCTGTTCGGCGAGATGGACAAAGCCACTTTATTGCACGTCACGTTGCTGCACGCTGCCCATCATATGAGTTTCTTGCGGCCAAAGACGACAAATGCCTAACGCACGTGTCCGTAGAGTTAAGGGCACGCACATCCGCTTGTTTTACTGTTCAAAGAATCAAGGTCCTGAGTCATGGCGATCCTGCACAAGCACTTCGAATCACCTGTAGGTAGGCTGCGTCTGGTGGTCGAGGCTGGAAGCCTTGTCGCGGTACTGTGGCCTGTCGAGCGTCCAGGGCGCGTTGAATTGTTTGCTTCAGTGGAAAGTAATGAAGATCCGGTGCTATTGGCGACTGAACGGCAACTGGATGAATATTTTGCGGGCCAGCGGCGGAGTTTTGAACTTCCGTTGGCTCCGAAAGGCACCTCATTTCAGCTTGCGGTATGGGACGCGCTCAGACAGATTCCCTACGGAGAAACACGCAGCTATCAAGACATTGCTACGACAATTGGAAATCCTGCGGCTGTCAGAGCCGTGGGGGCGGCGAACGGGAAGAACCCGCTTTCAATCATCGTGCCTTGCCACCGGGTCATTGGCTCGGGCGGGCAACTAACTGGCTTTGCCGGCGGAATCGATGAAAAGCGAAAGCTGCTAAATTTAGAAGCCGAGAATGCTACCGCCGGCTTGCTGCTGTAATGGCTCCGGCTCAAGTGCTGCGGCTTGCGGGCAGCAAAGTTCCTTCCACAGCTTGCCGGAACGCCGCATCGTGCTGCAAAATGGTCCGGGATGCTTTTTGGGCGGAATAATTGGCACATTTGCTAGATTAGTCGTCGTGGAATATCGGCTCCTTCCATTGTCATATTGGATGATTGACGTTCTGAACACCTCGCCAATCTCTGATTAGACTAATCAGTTCGGGCGTGACGCTTGCCCTACGACGAGCAGCATCCTTGCCGGCTCAGCGGAGTATTGCGTGAGTAGAATAGCGATTTGCCGAGTTCGGCTTGCTAAAACGTTTGAGCAATCTGTGGCTGGCGCGGTATATTGAGGCATCGGCGGTATTGCGTATCAGTTTTTTTATTGGCGGCCAACCCCTTTCTCGGCGAAAGTTTCTGACGTGAACACAAAGTCGACACGTGGTTTCACACTTGTTGAACTCTTGGTGGTGATCGCAATCATCGGCATTTTAGTCGGTCTGCTACTTCCAGCGGTTCAGGCTGCCCGCGAGGCGGCTCGAGCGACGCAGTGCAAGAACAATCTCAAACAGTTGAGTCTGGCGACTGAATTGTTTCATGACTCGTTTCGCGCTTATCCGCCGGCCCGCTACCAGCCTCGTCCAGGCGATAGCGAATTTGCGTGCGGCGGCAGCGAAACCACTTGGCTAGTTCGAATCATGCCCTTTGTCGAAGCCAGCAATGCCGCGGATCGCTGGACATTCACCGAAGAGTACGGTTGGCACGAGGAAGAGGTGCGAACTTACAACCTTCCTTACTTCATTTGCCCGTCTCGTCGAACATCTTCCGAAGGGGTCGGCGAAGGCAAGGTTGTCACTTCGGAAACAGACTGGTGCATTTTGCCGTGTGGCTGTCGTTACCCTTGTACGCGGTCTTCTTCGAACAACCTGCGAGGCGCCGTCGGCGACTACGGTGGCAATCATGGTGATATGTCGCCAGGGTCCGTCGGTTTGCCGAGTGATTTTTACTATGGCGGAAACGGGACCGGCTTGATTATTTCCAGCCGAGCCAAATGTAGTACAGACGGTTCGCCGGTGGATTGGGTTGATCGCATCTCACACAAGGACTGCACCGACGGACTGAGCAACACGTTTCTGGTTGGTGAAATGCATGTTCCGCGTGGAATGTTGGGCAAGTCGCCCGGGGATGCGTTCATCTTCAACGGGGACAATGCATTCAATGCTGCTCGGATTGGCGGTCCAGGTGTCCCCATCATTAGGAATTTGGACGACGCTGAGAATGGACTCGTTTCTTGGGGAAGCTGGCACGCTGGAACTTGTCATTTTGCTTCAGCCGATGGTAGCGTGCGGGCCATCTCGGTTTCCACCGATACCGCAACGCTAGGGCATCTATGCAATCGCCGCGACGGGCAAGTTTTGATCGTCCCCGAGTAGTGCGACTGAAGACTCGCGATTTTTCATCGAAAGCGCCGGAAGTCACCAATAGGGTGCCTCCGTTGCGACTCAGGCATGCGCACTAGCCACGCGGGAATGATCTGCGAAAATACTTGGAAAGGTATTGCCCTGCCAAAGTATAAAGTCCGTTTTCGGGATCAAAGATCATGGCGTTTTTCAGGAAGAGACTTGCCCAGCTTGCTCTCTCGTCGCTTCTCGCTGCATTCATGTTGCAAGCAGCCGTGGCTCAGAGTGTGCAAACCAGCACCGCAATTTTGGCTGAACCAACGGGTGTGTTCGCGATCGAAGTCAGGTTACCACCCGACTACGCTGGCTCGCTGGATGTCGAGGTGCATAGCGACGACGGACGGGCAAGGTTCTTCGCGACCGAAACCATCTATCAAGAATTTCGTGCCCAATTTCCTCGACGACGCGGCGCGATCCGGGACCGAATCCGCAATTTGATCAATGGCGATGATGCGGCGAAAAAGGTACCAGTCGCGGTCGTCGTGACTGGCATTTTCGAGGGAGGTGAAAGCTTCAATGTGAACCTCAATGGTCTGCTGAAACAGACTGTGCGTTTGCAGCCCGCGGCGTCTGCTGCTGGTACGGATCACGTTTCGCTGCTGGCTAACTGGTGGGAAGCCTATTCGCGTGCGCGGGTTGCGGAGGTCAGGCAGTACGACATTCCCAAATTGGTACACCAGTATTTGCTTTCCACTCTCCAGACTCGATTCGGTTTGCCAGCAGTTTCACTAGAGAAGCCCGATGAGGAGGAAGACCCTAAGTCGCTGACGATCAAGACGTTTGAATTGCTGGCGGCCGTTGACGAGAAACATGAAACGGCTGTAGAGCGGCTATTGAGCGGCACCAATGACCTTGGAAAACCGCAGTCGCCCATCCCAAGCGGCGTGGCGTGGCCGAGCATACCAGCCGCCGCTGGTGCGAACCAGAACATTGCGATTGAGCCGATGGCGAGCGTCGTGCCGGCTGAATGGCTGTACCTGAGGTTTGGCGAATTTTCGAACTACGTCTGGTTCCAAGAGCTTTCAGAGCGATTCGGCGGCGACTTGGCTCAAGCGGTTCTATTGCGAAGTTTTACATCCGAGACGTCGCAACGCGTTGAGCGGATGCTGGCGACCAAGTTGACCAGCATGGCGAAGATGTTCGGCGATCAACTGGTTGCAGACATGGCCGTGGTTGGCAGTGATTTGTATTTGAAAGAGGGTGCAAGTCTTGGTGTGATCATGTACGCCAAGAACATGACGCTTTTGAAGACCGCCGTCGACGCGGATCGACGCAGTGCGGCCGCGAAGAATCCAGCGGCGACGCTTCAGCAGGTTCAGATCGCTGGAGAGCGGGTTTCCCTGCTAAGCACCCCAGACAACACTGTCCGGTCGTTCATGGCAACGAAGGGCCAAGCCATCTTTGTTTCCACCAGTGAAAGGCTGACGGAGCGTTTCCTTTCGGCTGGCCCCGAGGACTGCTTAGCCACTGATCCGCAGTTCCGCTGGACGCGTCAATGGATGCCGACAGAGAACGAGTACGGCGTGTTTGCCTACTTTTCGCCTCAGTTCTTTCAGACCTTGGTCGGCCCTCACTATCAAGTCGAGTTGCGTCGCAGGATGAATGCTCTTGCACACATTGATGTGGCTGAGCTGGCCGACCAACTTGCTACCGCAGAGGGGAGCAGCGGCGTCGATGCTGATGGCCTGAAGAGTCGTGGCCTCCTGCCTCAGAATTTTGGCGTTTTGCCGGTTTCGGAGATTGCCAAGGACAACCAGGGTTGGTTCGATGCGGTTCGCGGACGGCGGGGCAGTTTCGTGCCTATCGCCGACATGGACGTGGGCACAGTGACGGCTGAGGAGGCAGCCATGTGCGCGGAGAATGCTGAGTATTTCGGGAGTCGTTGGCAGTCCATGGATCCAATGGTCTTCGGTTTGCGGCGGTTTCGCGACCCAATCGAACCAACCGTGGAGGTCGTGGCCGTCGAAGGATACATTGCTCCCTTTGAAGCTGATAAATACGGCTGGATCGCTAAGCAGTTAGGTGCACCGACCAGCGTAACGATTCGCCAGCCTGAAACGGATGTCGCGTCAGTACAAATGCACTTGCGTGGCGACGCAGGCCTGTTGGCTTCCGGCCAGGACTATTACATATTCGCGGGAATCAAGGATACGATTCCGCCAAGTGAGACGGATACGGACGGACTCTTCAAGCTGCTCGGCGTGCTTCGAACTCTTCCGGCATACGTTGGAGCGTGGCCAAAACCGGACATCGTCGAGCAATTGCCTTTCGGCATCGGCCTGAACTTCTCACGACCCGACTACGCGGGATACTCTCGGCTTCTCATCGGACTTTGGCGTTGGCAGAACGATAGTTTTAGTCTGCTGTCTTTCGACAAAGCCATTATCGACGAAGCGGTGCGGACATTGGCCGCCGAGGCGTCGACGGATAATGCTCAGGTGCGAATGCAAGTACAGAATTTGCGAGGCACGCAATTGGAAGGTTGGGTGAACAGTAAATGGTATGACCGAGCTTGGCGTGATTCCCAAGGAATCGTGTCGCTGTTGGAGTTGCTTGAGAGGGATTTCGGAATCGCGCCGCAGGATTGCTTAGAAGCGGCAGAACGACTAATCGATGTGAAGGTGCAGTGTCCGATGGGTGGCAAGTACGTCCACACGCAAGCAAGCGGCTTTCGCAGCACGGCGTGGGCCGAACTCCGAACCGATGAAGCTGGAAAAGCGATCGCGCCGGCCGGATACCAGGCGCCTTGGGTCGAGTGGTTCCGCGGGGGGAGAGCACATGTGACGCAACAACCCGGCAGCTTGTCTCTGGTGGCCGAAGTTCGACTTGAGATGCCCAAGCTTCAGTTGCCCCCCGAAACCGATCAGCCAGCCGTCCTTCCTCCGCTGAGTTTTGACCTTTTCAGTCTTCCTGGACAACTTTTCGGTGGCACTGCAGGCAAGGCGGATGCAGAGTCTACGCCACGGCCACCTCGTCGTTCGTTCTAGTTCGAGTCGCCGAACGTATCGCTTGCTGGACCTGGAGGAGTTTTCAACTACGCGAGAAAACGCCACGACGCGCTTTGAGCCCTCACTCGAGGGCTGCCTGAGCAGATTGGCCTGAGTCCCATCGATAAGCTGCACAACACAGCAGCACAGTTGTCGCTTGAGCTGCAATCGCGTTCACTGGCCCTGAGATGAGCCAAGCGAGTGTAACGTTGAATGGAACCGGGCGAAAATAGAATACTGCAAATGCTATGGCACAAGGCAGGCCCAGCAACAAAGCGGTGTGTCTGAGCGTCCAGGTGTCGTGCAACGCCAACCTGGCTGCGAGAACGCTACATACGATTCCACCAAACGCCGCAAAAAAGATACACGCAGCGAGCGCGTAAGGCGCTTGTACTTGCCCGAGGGAATTCGCCGCCACCGCAACGACGACGGACACGAAACCAAGGTCCCAAATGCTGAATGTGGCAAGTGGATTCGATGCATGGACAGATTCGGTGCTGTTGGAGTGCGCAGCACTGGCCCACCTGATGGGAATCGTCCAGTGAACTCCAGAATATCTTCCGCTGGCGAATCCGACCGCCGCAACTGCCGTGCTTAACAACAACGCATCGGATAGCCCGAAATCAGACAACGCTACGAAAGCACTGGTGGCGACAAAGAAGGCAACAGCACAAGCCAATGCCCCCACGATGCTGCCCCGGCCAAGACCGCCTAATACGTAGCCGCACAAGAATGGAATTGCCCAAGCGATACCTGCGATCGTTGGCTCGAAGACACGGGGTGGTTTGAAGCCGCAAATCGTAACGAGAAGACAGAGGGTGATCCCGCCAAGGACCAGTCCGCAAATTGCTCCAAAGTTGCCAAGCGTGGTGGGCTCTGAAACACACCGCTTCGCAGCATCGAGGGTGTCTTGCGGAGGCTCCGCGCAGGAGGAAGCATCCTGACGACGAATCGGAATCGTATGAATCGCTTCAGACAAAACTCTGTTCACTCGCGGCTCGAGTCGCTGGATCGTTAGGGCAGCGAGACTGAAATTCTGTGCACGCTGATCCGAGCTGGTTCAGTATTGTTAGCGTACTTTCCGCAGCACCTTGAGCCACTTCGGAACGTCTTCACGCTCGCCGCCAACCGCAAGTTGCTAGGGTTCCGACTGTGTAATCCGTCTAAACCATGCAAATAGACGCAAGGTTGCCCCTCTGCAGAACTGCCCCGAGACGTCATTGCACTCGGACAACCTTGGTTTAGCGGCATTCCGGACTGAGCATGGATGTTGCTGCGGCGGCAAAAATGCGTGCTCGACTTGCGGGCAGGCCGCAAATCGCGACGATCTTGCACC
>CAYPLE010000129.1:9946-15452 GCA_964411445.1 uncultured Pirellulaceae bacterium | reverse complement strand
CCAGGATAGCGGTGGCGACGAAGCAGACATTGCCTGCACATTCAGTAGTGGTGAGCTATCGAAGGCGATTCTCCAGGCGGAGTCGGAGCAGCTTGCAAGTCTAAACGATGCTCTCTCCCGCTTCGACGAAAATGGCTTCGGCGATTGCGCGGACTGTGGCGACGCAATTCCACTCGCACGGCTTGAAGCCATTCCGCATGCGGTCTGCTGCGTAAGTTGCCAGGCGAAACGCGAGTCGGGCTGTTAGCATGGTTGCCCCCGCTGCGGGGCAGTTGGTACTGGTTTTCGACCGGTCTGTCTTTCCAACGAGGAAGACTGACCGCAATCGGAAAAGTCGCCCAACGCTACGCGACGCGATCATTCGCGATTCCAGGAAGAAACCGCAAGAAAGCAACCGAAACAGGAGGTAACGGTTCGCCCGATTATCGCGGTTACCCGTGCTGGAGCGATTCTACGACAGTCCTGAAGGGGACACACAAAGCCACGGATGGCAGTAGCAGTAGCAAGGAATGCGAAACGTTCGCAAGAAATTCAACGGCGGTTCTCAAGTGGCATCTCGCCGAAAGCTGGCATGGTTGCTGGTGCTCACCGTTGGCGGCTGCCTGTTGCTAGCACCGGGCTGCAAGCGTTCAACGCATTTTCGCAACGCCGATCGAGACGCCTATTCGATTCTGAGTGAAAAGGCTTGCGGGCCAACTTGGAGTCTCGAGCAGGGGTACAGCATCCGTCCCGACGCGCGTTCACGTTTCCATGATCCAACGTGCTACACAGACCCGCGTCTGCCATCTCCAGCTCCGCAATTGTATCAGTACCAGCTACCTGGACTTTCCACACCCGACGCCAAGCCACCAGCGCTGGAGACGCCTACCGCAGATGAAGCCGTTGAGCTAGCTGATGCAACTAGCGCCGGCCACGCTCCCGTTTCCGCGGACATGTCGTCCCCTTTTCAATTGGCCAGTTCTAGCCGACAGGTTAGCGAGGAGTCGTCATCGCTCGAGAGCAGTCTCTTGATCGCAGTGCTGCGATCGCCCGACGAAGCACTGCAAGAAGAACTGCCGCTGCCATCGGGCGACGCGCAGTCGGAAGCCTATTCGGTAAAGCGCAGCCCCATTGAAGCGAAGGTTTGGGAGTCGCTGCCCAAGGCTTGCTTGCAACGCATGCTCGAATTCGAATCCGTACGCGAAGAATATTTCGAGTCCTATGGTGAATTCGTTGACGAGTCCCAGTTGGACGATGCCCGCCGCGTCACGCTTGAAAATATTCTCGAGCTGTCACTCATCAACAATCGAGAGTACCAGTCACGAAAAGAGACGCTTTACCGAGTCGCCCTGCGTCTGAGTCTCGAGCGATTCCAGTACGATTTGCGTTTCTTCTCGCGCGGCAACGGGACCGACGTCAACTACGTGCATAATCGCATTGGCGGCATCGAGGTCAATACGTTGCGAACGCCGACAACGATTGGAGTAACAAAATCGCTGTACACTGCTGGAGAGTTGGCGGCGCGCTTCGCGAACGATGTTGTTCTGACTTTCAACGGTGCAAGTGGATATTCTTCACGTGTTGGGTCTGAAATTCTGGTGGACCTCAGCCAGCCTCTGTTGCAACGTGATGTCCGGTTCGAACCGTTGACTCAAGCTGAACGGGACGTCGTCTATGCCGCTCGCGATTACGTGCGGTTTCGTAAATCGTTGTTTCGCGACCTTGCTGGCCAGTACTACAATTTGCTGCTGACCTACCGTAGCATTGCCATCGACACTCAGGACTACTTTAGTAACCTCCGCGGATTCTTACGAGCCAAAGAGCTTGAGCGCATCGGCGATATTCCGCGTTTCCAAGTCGACCAGTTCGAGCAAAATGCCCTGGCGAGTCGCGGCAGCTTGATCAGCAGTTGCAACAGTTTAGAAGGAGCCATCGACCGCTTGAAGATCGCCATCGGACTGCCGACCGAGTTGCCAATCAACCTCGATCTATCGGAACTCGAGGCACTCACCATTCGTGACGAAGCGGCCGTGGTGGAGGAGCAAATACTGCGGAAGATGCAATTCGTTCGCGAGCAGTTTGAGCGTTATGGGAGCCAGAACAGCGTTACCGTGGCAGCGGAATTGCTGCGGCGACTTCAAAACCTAGATCGGCTCACCCTTCGGCTTGGAGCGGAAGACGCCATTGCGTTCACCGACACGCTTCAAGTGCTGTTGCTACAAACGGAAATGGAAGGCAGTCGAATTGACGCCATTGAAGCACGTTCGAAACTAGCCGAGCTTGCCGGAACCGACGGTCTTAGCCAGGATCAACTGTACGCGCGAATCTTCGACCGCAACACTGACTACTTGACCAAACGTACCGCCGCCATGGAATCGGAGTTGGAGCTACTGGTTGTTGTGGCTCAGCGGGGCGGATCGCCAGAGGGCCTGAAGAACGTAAGGCAGTACATTGCAGAGCTTAACTCAGCCAAGTCTGACTTCGACACAATTCGCAATGAACATGCGAAGATTGTTCTTCAGTCACTTGAGCTGGTTGAATATCTGCCTGGGGCGATTAAAAGGCAGAATGCCGTTGCCGATGTGCTAATGAAGCTCGAATCCAAGATTGTCACCGAACTCGCCAAAGCCGGTTTTCCGGTAGCTCTCGGAGATGCAGGCTGGGCTCAGTTGACGCAGTTGGTTATTGACACCGCCACAGACATTCTCTCCACGACCTCGCGCGGCTTGGTGCCTGTCGAGGCGGATGTTGACGAGGCCATGTTGACTGCACTGGTGCAGCGTCTTGACCTAATGAACGTGCGTGGTGAGCTCGCAGACGCATGGCGGGATGTCAAATACGCAGGTGACAACCTACGCGGAATTTTGAACATCGAAGCGTCCCAGTCGATCCGTACTCGCTTGGGTGGCGACCATCCATTCGACTTCACATTTGACGACAGCACAACCTCGCTTGGCTTGCGAGTTGATACGCCGTTGAATCGCCGCGCCGAACGCAATCTCTTCCGGCTTGCACTGATCAATTACAACGTAGCGCTGCGAAATCTACAGGCTGCGGAGGACAATATCAAGTTACAGATTCGTGACGGCATACGGTCTCTGGAGCTTGGACGAAACCAGTATGAAATCTCCGTTGCTAGTGCTGCTCTGGCATACGAGCGAGTGGTGAGTACGCGACTGCAACTAATCGCTCCGGGGCGAAGTTCTGTTTCTGCTCGGGATGTGTTGGAAGCCCAACAGGCGTACACTCGATCGCTCAGCGCCGTGGCTCGTCAGCATATTCGTTACATCATCGACCGAGTTGATTTCTTCCTAGATCTGGAGCAACTCCAAGTCGACGAAATGCTATTCTGGGATGATCTGCGGCAAGAGGATACGCGGTTTGTGCCAGCAGCGGACTTCCCCGCAGCAAATCCACGACCCTACGGCAGCTTGCCACCCGGGCCATGGTACAGTGACTGTATCCGCCGTATGGAACAGGTGCCTCCTGGCCAAGCAATGATTCACCGCGCTCCAGATTCAGAAAACTTGCCTCCGGAAACCGCGCCTAGCGAGCCTCTGAGTGAAGCCGCTACTCAAGAGGAGCCGTTGTCAACGCAGCCTGCCCAGCCACTGTCCGGGCAGCCACTGTCGGCGATCGATGAAATGGTTGTGCGACCAGGTACGGTTGTTCCCGCGGAACCGATGCCGTTGGAAATCACGCCTTCGCGCTAGGCTGCACCACACCCTTGAATTGCGACGCCTCTTTTTTGCGGGCGCCGGCGTTCATTTCCGGCTGGTGCTTCAGCTCCTTGGCAAGTTCATCGTGGATGAATGCCGTACAATTTGAGGCAAGCCGTGAACCGATCACGGCGAGCCTTCAACGCCAACTGCTGAGTAGAATATGCTGGACTGGATTAACGACATCATTGAATCGGAGTTCTCGGCACCGAAGAAGAGCTTACTGCCGCGCGGTCTTCATCGTACCCTCAAACAACTGCTGGTCGATTGCCAGGCCTTGTATCGCAATGCAGCCAATCGTTGTTTGATGGAATCAGGGGCGGTTGGCAGTGAAGCAGACAAGCTTCGAGAGTTGCTGGATGACCTGCATCGCGGGATTGTCGTCAAGACTCTGGTTGAAATTGCATACTGTGACAAACGTTGGAATCAAGTTGAACGTGAAGCTGCAAAGGTAGTCTTGTCACATGTTTGGGAAGTATCCGTCACCAACGAAGGCATGTCGGACGCGCTCAAGAACGTCATTCGGCATGCAGAATCACTAAAGTGGTCCGACCTGGTGCGTCCCTTCGTTCGCGAACCCAGCTTGCGACACGAGCGAGGAGAATTGCAATCGCTGGTTCTGCGACTTGGCAGTGTCCTGGCCAAGATAGACGGACGCGTTTCGCCTGCTGAAACCACGCGTTTGGAAGAGCTTTCACGCGAACTGGATTTGGCGCTCTTTCAAAAGACCGTCCAAACCCGCGAAGCAAGACTCCAAACGCAGCAAGAGCAAGAGGACGATGGGAATTCGGATGAAAAGTCACAGCCGAGCAACAATGGTGCGCAAGCCTCACGTCCGCCCGCAGCCACCGAGGATGAGCGAAGGCAGATGTATGCCGAAGCCATGCAGGAACTCGATGAACTGATCGGTTTGGACACCATCAAGACAGACATTAAACAGCTTGTTGACTTCCTTCGCGTTCAAGCGGCTCGCAAAGAGCACGGCCTGCCAACGGCGACAGTTAGCCTGCATGCCGTCTTCGAAGGTAATCCAGGGACTGGAAAAACCACGGTCGCCCGAATTGTTTCCCGATTGCTGTGCGGCCTTGGCATTTTAGACTCGGGGCAGACAGTCGAGACCGATCGGGCCGGCCTAGTTGCTCAATATGCCGGCCAGACCGGTCCACGCACAAATGAACGCATCGAAGAAGCCATGGGGGGCGTGCTCTTCATTGATGAAGCCTACAGCCTTGTTGGCACTCGCGGAGAAGATACCTACGGCGAAGAAGCACTGCAAACGTTGCTCAAGCGGATGGAGGACGATCGCGAGCAATTCGTTGTCATCATTGCCGGATACCCGAAGCCAATGGAGACGCTTCTCAAGTCGAATCCAGGGCTGACCTCCCGCTTTCAAAGAACCTATGCGTTCTCAGATTACAACGAAAAAGACCTGCTGCGTATTTTCTATCGCTTCTGCAAAAAATATCACTATCGCTTACCCAAGCCAACTCGCATCAAATTGCTGAACGGCTTTCGACAACTCGTCGCGCAGAAGAACGAACACTTTGGAAACGGGCGTCTGGCACGCAATCTGTTCGAGGAATCGATCCGCCACATGTCTTCCCGAATCGTCAAAGTTGGGTCGCTCACGCGCGATGACCTGGTGAATATTGAACCGGATGACATTGTCTTCAAGCCGCTTAAGCGGAGCTGACAGGGCGGCCGCGCGTCTATTGCCGACTGAAGCAAAAAGCGGACAATGGCGACTTGCACCTAGCCTGTGGTGACTGATACCCCAGCTTCAAGCTTTGATTCGCCCTGCGGAGATT
>CAYPLE010000129.1:3164-9846 GCA_964411445.1 uncultured Pirellulaceae bacterium | reverse complement strand
GCCCTGCGGAGATTGGCCCTTGCCTTGCGTGCGGTAGAGATGCGATTTGCTGACTCAGCGATTGAGGGAACAAGAATTGGACGACCAGGGAAGTGCCGGAGCATGGAAATCCTGCGATGGCAACGATTACTTCGTTCGCAGTTGGGAAGCTGAGAATCCCTGGGCGCGGTGCTTAATCGTGCATGGATTAGGTGAGCACAGTGGTCGTTACCAATCACTGGCCGAGTATATCAACCAATCTGGCATCAGCGTCGTTGCCTTCGATCAACAGGGGCACGGGAAAGATCGGCGGCCGCGAGGTTGCATCGATAGTTACGATTCGTTGTTGCATGATATTTCTGTCGTACTCAATTGGACAAAATCAACTACGCCTAATCTCCCGATTGTTCTGTTGGGGCACAGCATGGGGGGAAATCTCGTCCTCAATCATGCCTTGCGGATTGGCAGCAATGCAGATGCACGCAATTGTGCTGCCGTTATTTCCTCGAGTCCGATGATTCACGCGCAAAACGCACCTGGACCGGTCTTCGAGTTCATTGCGCGGATCGCGATGAAGATTGCACCAAATTTTCAATTGCGTTCGAGAGTCTTCCCAGAACGCTTGATGAGTGACCCAGCGGAGCAAGAGGCTTGGAGGCAAGACGAAGTGTTTCACACGCGTCTGAGTCTGCGACTCGGCGCTGCCTTGATTGATACCGGGCGTTGGGCGTTGGACAATGCGGAACGCCTGAAAATGCCAGTCTTGTTAACGCACGGCGATGATGATGCGCTGACAAAGCCAGAGGCTTCACAGGAGTTTGCCAGGCGAGCCAGCGAGTACTGCGAATTCAAACTGTGGCAGAACTACTTGCATGATCCCTTTCGCTGCGTCGGCAAGGAAGCGATTGTCGACCACTGGGTGAGCTACTTCAAGCGTCAGATTGAGGGAGCCAAGTTGTGATTGTTGAAGGTTTGTTAACCACGATCGGCGACAATGGGGAACCCCATGTTGCACCCATGGGACCGCTTGTGTCTAAGGATTTTACCACTTGGACGCTACGGCCGTTTCAGTCCTCGTCGACGTTCCGATACTTGCGTGCGAAGGAATTTGGTGTCTTCCATATTGTCGACGACGTTCGCCCGGTGGTTCGGCGCGCACTCGGCTTCGATCACCCATTTGTATTCGAACCGCATCCACGGGGCGGTCATATTATTCAAGACGCCTGCCGCTGGTTTCGCTTAGAAGTTACTCAGTGGAATGTCGATGATATTCGCAGCGAAGCAACAGCTCGCGTTGAAAGCCAAGCCGAGCTGCGACCATTCTGGGGATGGAATCGCGCGAAACACGCTGTCTTGGAAGCGACCATTCTGCTGACTCGCCGACACTTGATTCCCGTCCAAGAAATCGCTGCCAAGATCGCGGAACTCGAAACCGCGGTAGAGAAGACAGCCGGGGCAGCCGAGTTGGAAGCTTGGGGGATCGTCAAATCCGTTCTCGATGCAACGACTGCTGAAACCAGTGCAGGTAATGCGGGGGACGCTCGATGAACGATGTCCAATCTGCTCACCAACACTCGGTTTCGGTAACAACCGGCTGTCGAATCCATTTTGGCTTGGCTGAGATTGCTGCAGACGAACCGAATCGTTACGCCGGACTAGGCCTTGCACTGGACAATCCTGGTTTCGAAGTGTCAGCCCAGCTTGTGTCTGGTCCTGACACCCTTGCTGGAGAGAGTTTTGTACAGGTTGACACTGCAAGAGGTTTCTCTGGCAACTGCAACGAATCCGTGCCCCCCGAGGTGGTCCAGCGAATGCAACGCGTCGCATCGAACGTTGCTCAAGCTTGTCTTGTAGAACAACCTGAGTTAACTCAATCGCTCGATGGGAAACGCGTTGTACTTGCGTGCCACGCGTTAATGCCGCTTCACCATGGACTGGGCGCAGGAACGCAACTTGCACTCGCTGTCACCGCTGCCGTGCAGCGGGTGCTTCTAGGTGAAAAGCCGGCGTTTCAGCATGACTCCGGCAGTTGGCAAACACGGGCACGGAGGCTTGCCCAATTGTCCCGACGCGGCAAACGATCCGCTATTGGCATTGCGAGTTTTTGTGCCGGCGGCTTGGTCCTCGACAATGGCTATCTGGCAAAGAGTGAGGAAGCAGTGCGGCCCATTGCATGTGAATCGGTCGCTCTTCCGCAGGCTTGGCGAGTCGTGTTGGCCTTCCCCGAAACTCCGCCAGGATTAACTGGTCAAATCGAATCCGCGGCGATGCGAGCAGTTGCAAGATCCTCGAATCCGAACAGAGCTGAAATGCTCACCTTGGCCAGATGTATTGCAGAGATCGCAAGTCGCGGTGATTATGAAAGTTTCACATCTGTGCTGGAACAGTATCTGAATCTTGCCTCCGAATTGTTCGCGCCAGTTCAAGGCGGACCGTACAATGGTGCAGAAATTGCAAGTGCGGTCGATCGCTGTCGCACTGCCGGACTACGTGCTGTTGGACAAAGCAGTTGGGGACCCTGCGTGTTTGGTTTCGCTCAAGACGATGCATCAGCAAAGCAGGCTATGGAGATGCTACGTGACTCGGCCAAATTGAAAGCATGGATCTCAAAACCTGCAACAGAGGGCGCAGTGATCAAGTAGAACGACCGCGGCCCATGCTGTTGACCGCAATCTTTGCCTACCATTCGTTCTCTTCTTCTTTGCTACGAGGGCCCAACTTGCCCCGAACGCTGTCCAGTAGCTTTGCAGCATCATGGATTTTCCCGGCACGAATCACTTGCTGGACATTTCGCGTGTTTCGGATATTCCGCAATGGATTGCCTTGCACGATGACTGCATCGGCGACCTTTCCGATTTCGATACTTCCATGATCTGCGTCAATGCCAAGTGCCTTTGCACCGTTGATGGTTGCAATGCGGATTGCATCTCGAGCGGGAATGCCATTGCGGACCAAGGCATCCATTTCGCGATGAATCCCAAACCCGGCAACGTAATTCCCATCGCTAACGTGGTCTGTGCCGAGAGTGATGGTTCCGCCCGCTTCGAAGAAATGACGGATGGTTTGCTGTTTGGCTTGGTAAATTCGCTGGTAAATGTCCATGCCCTTGGGCGTTTCTCTAGTCCTCGCAATCTCTTGCATGTACGGCGTGAAGAACTCGCGTTCGTCAATCCAGTACTGGTACTCTTCCAAGTTAGTCTCCGCGGTGCGTCCCAAGTAACCGTATGCGGTGAGGGTGCAATCAAAGGAAACGCCTGATGCAATGAAGTGTGCACAAATGCGGTCAAAGTCAGCGGTCCCGGCTTCGATGTTTTGTAAAGAACGGTAAGCAGACTGAGTTGACGGCATGGCATCGCCGCCCAAGAAATGCTCTATGCGATCGATGCCCATGTCGATTGCATCACGAGGATTAACGCTACTGCGATACCCGGAGTCGAGATGGCCGGTCACCGTCAATCCGTGGCGATGTGCCTCGTCAATCAGTACTCGCAGCGAAACAGGATCAATCGACTTGGCCTTAAAACCACCCGCACCTTGTTCGACCCAGTAGCGGATTTCTTTTCGCAGTTCTTCTGCAGGTCGATTCTCATCCCAACCCGGTCGAGCCCTCCCAAAGTACGGCCCGCTGGTAATCAGCCGCGGACCAATTTGATCGCCAGCAGCAATCCTTTCCCGCAATCTCACCATCTGTGCTGGTTCGTACTCGCCCGCCGAAAACGTAACCGTTGCGCCGTTCGCAAGATAGAGTATCGGCATGTACCGAAACTCCTCACGGCGGCGTTTGATCAGCCGTACGTTGTAGTGTGCATGACAATCAATGAAACCTGGGAGTACATACTGATTCTGTTCCAACCGCAAAGTTTCTTTTGCCGTCTCCGCTTCAACGAATCGTCCATTCTTGATCGCCAAATGTTGACAAGGCCGGAAGACGCCGATCTCCGTGTCAAAAACGAATCCCCCTTCAATCAGCAAGTCTGCCTGTTCTTCTTCGCACCAAGCTTGACCGCTCAGCAACACAGCCAAGCAGGCAAACGACATCTTTAGAAAGCCATGAAGTAATCTATCCAAGCGTCCCATCTCCAATTCAAGTCGATTCCCAAACAAGTTCGTAAGAGCCAAAAACGCAGAGCCGCTGAATACGCTGAGATCTCTGTCGGGCGTTTCCTCCGCGTCCTTGGCGTCTCTGCGCTTCAAAATCCTCAGCGGCAGAGATCTGTCATGCGACTGGAGTTTCGCCCGCACCGCTAGTCTACTTTCCAACCGAATCCCGGCTTCGCTCATACTAACGCATTCCCTGTTTGTTTGCGAACTGCATTGCTGGCGCGATTGAAGAACCAAACCAAGCAGGTTCGTAAGAGGCAAAACGGAGAGTCGCGGAGCACGCAGAGGTCCTAGTCGGGCGTTTCCTCTGCGTTCTCACGGCGGGTTCTTGTATCGGCCTATTTTCGAACGGGCAAACGGTTGGGACAACCGTTCTACGTAGAGTAGCAAACGGTTGGGCCAACCGTTCTACGTTGAGTAGCAAACGGTTGGGACAACCGTTCTGCGTAGAACTGCCGTCTCAGCTAATTGCTTGTGAAAGCCTCGGCTCTTTGGCAACGGGCTTTCTCTTTGGTAAAATCGCTGCGGAGGCTTGCTTGTTGTACCGTTCGATTTCGTTGATGGAAACTCTAACAAGTGTGGCCCTAGACGCACAATGAGGTAATGCAGGCCGATGGATGTCTACGGACTTGACTCAGTCGCAATGTTGCTGGATCAGGATGGATACGTCTTCAAGTTGCTCGCAAACGAGCGCGGTGTTGTACTCTTTCCTCATACGACTGAGCATCGGGATGCAACTCAGATCGGCATCAAATACGCAGACGATTCCTGCGGTGACGCGCTGGCTGCGATGGTGAAACCCGGGCGCATCGAATTCCGTTTTCATCAAGAGTTTTCTGACGAACGCGTGACCGCTTTGGCAACTCGCATGCTTGCCCTTCCTGATCTTGCTTTCGCGCAATCGTTTACGGTTACCTATCAGGCTCGGACGGTGATTCTCGGCGGTGCGGCGCCCAAATAGAGAATTTCGGAATGCATCGGGCCTTAAGGCGGCGTGAGGGGAAATTCTGCACCTTTGTCGGTCGGGCAGCGCATTTTCTTTGCTGCGGAGGCCCGCACGAGGGGCAAAAACGAAGTAGTCTGTAGGTGTTGGACTGTTGCAAAAATACTCGCCCTTTGATGCTTTGTGAGCGCGAACCACGCCACAAAGCTCGGCGATTAGTCCGCGAGCTTGCACGTTGCCTCCCCAGAGTCTCTTACTTGAAATTGATATGAACCGACTGCGAATGAATCGACCCCACTGCTTATTAGCTATCACGCTGTCTATTGCTTTACACATGGTATGCACCGGAGTAGCCGGCGCTCAAACTGTGGGGACGGAACCCGATGTCGGGATTCGTTCCAATCCACCCTCTGACGTCTTGCTGCGCGGCGCGAACGTCGTCACTCGAGCGGGCGCCGATCCAATCACGACAGACCTTTGGATATCGAAAGGACGGATTGCGGCCATCGGTCATCACCTGCCGGCTGTGCCTGGAGCCAAGACGGTCGAGTTAAACGGCAAGTATGTTTATCCTGCATTCGTCGACGCCCTGGTGGAATTCGAAGGTGGCGAGTTTGCGGCCAAGGGCGGTCACTGGAACGAAGGGATCGTGCCGCAGAAGCAAATGAGTGCAACAGGGGAGTTCGATGCTAAGAAGCTCGAGTCGTTGCGCAAGGCGGGGATCGCGACTGTACTGGCTGCTCCCGACTCGGGAATGATGAAAGGCCAAAGCTGCGTACTGAACACTGCGGATCGCGAGCTGGAGCAGAATCTACTGGTTGAATCAGCAATGCAGCACATACGGATGTATCCGAGTCGCCGAAGTCGTGAAAGTTACCCCAACAGTCCAATGGGCGCAGTTGCGTTGCTGCGGCAAACGCTGTCGGACGCCAATTGGTACTTGAAAGCACAGCAAGCATTCTTAGCAGATTCCAGTCTCGAAGCACCCGAGTACAACACCGCACTTGTTGCACTTGAGCCGTTCGTGACAGCTAAACAGCCGGTTTTGATAGATGCCCCCAACGAACTGTACGCTCTGCGGGCCGATCGACTCGCTCGCGAGTTTTCCCTGCGAGCAATTATTCGCGGGTCAGGGCGAGAGTATCGAAATATCGATGAAATCGCCGCAACGAATCGAGCAATGATAATCCCGGTTGATTTTCCGGACGCACCCGAGGTGAACTCTCCCGAAGAGATCGCCAACACGACTCTTCAAGAACTGATGCATTGGAAACTAGCGCCGGAGAACCCAAGACGAGTGGCCGGGGCAGGTATCACATTCGCAATTTCTTCTGATGGCCTGGACTCAGCAACAGAGCTGCTGAAGCAAGTACGAACAGCGATCCAACACGGTCTCGCACCCAGTGATGCGCTCAAGGCCTTGACGGAAACTCCTGCAGAGTTGTTGGGCGTCGATCACCTGACGGGCACGCTCGCACGAGGCAAACTCGCCAACTTAATTGTCACCGATGCACCACTGTTCAGCAAGGGCAGCGAGATCAGTGAGACTTGGGTCGCTGGTACTCGCTATCAGTGGGACGAGTCAAACGTCGTGGACTTGCGAGGAGAGTGGGAGCTGGTCGTCGGGAAAGATGGCGCGAAGCTCGAAATCGAACTGGG
>CAYPLE010000129.1:0-3064 GCA_964411445.1 uncultured Pirellulaceae bacterium | reverse complement strand
CTAGCGATGGCGATGCATTCTCGATCGAGCCCAATTTTCCACTCGGCGCCTACGGCTTAAGCAAGCAGCCTGAACGCCCAGAGTGGCTGTTCGTAAAGGGAGCGACGATTTGGACATCAGGCCCGGCTGGCAACCTTGAGTCAGCGGATATGCTCATTCGCAACGGGATCATTCAAGCCGTTGGACAAGACTTAGAATGTCCTGGCGAAGCTGTTGTGATTGACGCAACTGGCATGCATGTTTCACCGGGCATCATCGATTGTCACTCACACATGGCGACCGACGGAGGCGTTAATGAGTCTGGACAAGCTGTTACGGCTGAGGTTCGCATCGGTGACTTTATCGATCCGACGGACATCAACATTTATCGGCAGTTGGCCGGTGGTGTGACGACTTCAAACATCTTGCACGGTTCCGCAAATCCGATTGGTGGACAGAACCAAGTTATTAAACTGCGTTGGGGCAGCGGAGACGAAGGCCTAAAGATGCAGGAAGCCCCGGCTGGAATCAAGTTCGCTCTTGGTGAGAACGTCAAGCGAAGTTCCAGTCCCGATAGCACTCGCTACCCAAGAACTCGCATGGGAGTTGAACAGATCATGCGAGATCGTTTCGAAGCTGCGAAGCTCTATCGGTCGCAGTGGAATTCATGGACGGCGTCGCCACGCGGCCTTCCACCGCGCCGCGACTATGAACTGGATGCGATTGCAGAGATTCTGGACGGAAAGCGCTGGGTTCACTGTCATAGCTACCGCCAGGATGAGATTTTGGCGATGCTACGAACCTTGGACGATTATGGCATCACCATTGGTTCGCTGCAGCACATTTTGGAAGGCTACAAAGTTGCAGAGGCGATGGCTGAGCACGGCGCGATGGGCTCAAGCTTCTCCGATTGGTGGGCCTACAAGTTCGAGGTGTACGACGCGATTGCATACAACGGCGCCTTGATGCATCGAGCGGGTGTAGTTGTGTCGTTCAACTCAGACGACCGCGAACTAGCCAGGCACCTGAACCACGAAGCGGCCAAGGCGGTGAAGTACGGTGGTGTGCCAGAGGATGAAGCACTGAAGTTTGTCACGCTGAACCCCGCTAAACAACTGCGAATTGAGAAGTGGGTTGGTTCTCTCGAGCCCGGCAAACATGCTGATTTCGTCATTTGGAATCGATCTCCCTTGTCCACGCTATCAATGTGCATGCAAACCTGGGTTGATGGGCGCAAGTACTTTGATCGCGATCAAGACCTGGATCGACGAAACAAAGACGCAATGCTGCACCGACAACTGGTGCAGAGTATTCTGGACTCCGGCGCCAAGACTGGACCAAGTGACGCAGACGATGACCCATCAACTTGGTGGGCGCGGCACGATGAATTCTGCCATCATGCTCATGATGATGACGACCACCTTTCGAATCATGCGTCGCATGATCACAATCACGATCATGACCACTAAATAAGTCCAGAACGTCGCATTGCGTCAGGCGATTGACGCGCACCGAAATAATAGCTTTCCACAAATCTAAATAAGCAACGAATCTATATGTTCAAGTTAAGACAAGTACTTTTTGCTCTAACGCTACTTACAACGCCCATGGTCCTAGCCTCGGATCAGATCCCGGGCAAGGAACAGTCCAAGCCGATCGCGATCGTCGGTGGAACCGTCTATACCATATCCGGCTCGATCATCGAGCAGGGGACAGTGGTATTCGACAAAGGAAAAATTGTTGCTGTAGGTGCCGAGGCCGATGTCCCGGAGGGCGCTGAGATCGTGGACGCCGCTGGCAAACACGTGTATCCGAGTCTAATTGAATCGATGTCAGACATTGGGTTGGTCGAGATCAACTCGGTGAGTGCCACCGTCGACAATACCGAGATCGGTAGTGTGAATCCAAACGTGCGTGCGGTTGCAGCTTTCAATCCAGACTCCGAGATCATTCCGGTGAACCGTGCGAATGGGATTCTTCTCGCTGTATCAGCACCCTCAGGTCGCTTTGTGGCCGGTCGTTCCGCAATGATGATGATGGATGGTTGGACTTGGGAAGACATGGCGTTGCAACAAGACTTGGCAATGCACATTCGCTGGCCGAGCGCGTCGGATGACGTTGCGGAACTGAAATCGTTGCTTGACGATGCGCGTCGTTACGCTGAAGCACGGGCGTCACAGCCAAGCCGCCAGCCAATAGACCTGCGTTTGGAATCCGTGGTGAAGTTAGTCAGTGGCGAGATGCCGGCGGTTGTCTATGCAACTTCGCTAAACGACATCACTGCTGCAGTCGCCTTTGCACAGCGGGAGAAGCTGAAAATTATCATCGCTGGAGCCTACGATGCTCCTGAATGCGCGCAGCTACTAAAAACCGCGGGCGTACCAGTGTTGGTGACAGCCGTGTATCGAACACCCTCGCGTCGGCACCGCGAATACGATGAAGGGTACACTTTGCCGGCGCGACTCGAAGCCGCTGGTATCCCCTTCTGCATCTCTGCTGGCGGACGCTTTGGAGCTTCTGGGGTTCGCAATTTGCCTTACAACGCAGCGACAGCCGCAGCTTACGGTTTGGACGAAGCCCTGGCATTGCGGGCAATCACGCTTAGTCCAGCAGAGATTTTGGGCGTTGCCGATCGCGTTGGTTCACTGGAAGTGGGCAAAGATGCAACACTCTTCATCGCCGATGGAAATATTTTGGAGACGCCGACTCACGTCGAACAGGCGTACATTCAAGGCCGAAAAGTAGATTTGGATAACAAGCACAAGCAACTATATCGAAAGTACTCGGAGAAGTACGATCGGCTCGGATACTAATTCACGACTCACATGTTTCGTTGCCTTGGCACTGATTTATTCACCGTGCGGCCCGTTGGGTGGCAGGATGAAACGGATATAATGCGTCGACGGAGTCAGTGAAGTTTGGCTGATTCACGAGTTCAATTTGCATCAAGGAACATTGAGGAATTCAGAATGCTCAAAAAAAATGGTTGGTTGTTTGCTGGGCTTGGTTTGTTGCTCACCGCTGTAGTTGGTTGCAATCCGACGGTTCCAGATGATGCAGATGCGTCCAATGGTGAGGAAGCGAC
>CAYPLE010000128.1:12784-15653 GCA_964411445.1 uncultured Pirellulaceae bacterium | reverse complement strand
AATCCTCCCAGGGCCACTCATTTATTCAAAGTACGATATGGTACGATGGCCTTCCTTCCAAGGCCGTCGATTGACGCAAGTCGTTCTGCGACAGCCTTGAGAGGCGCCTTGAGAGGCCATCGTACGACGTCTCCAAGGCACCACATATTGTACGTTTGACTTACCTTGTCAATTCTCCGCCCCGAGTTGTCAAACCTCTCCCGCTTCCGTTAAGCTGCTGAGCTTCTTATGCGCTGCTACCAGCCTCCGTCTTGTTCGGCGGCTACAGCGGGCCCATTGCAGCCGCCAATCGGAATTGAGGAAAGAGAACAACAATGAGCGAACGAATTGTGATGCGAACTGGCGAGTCCTTGGTAGCGGGTGGCCCACCATTTACGGCTGCTGAACCAGAGGTTGTCATTGGGGAACTGGACGGACCAGTTGGCACGGCGCTCGCCACGCTGACCGGTGACCAGTCGATGGGGCACTCCAAGGTTTTTGCAATCCTCAACACCGACATCCAAGTACGCCCCGTCACGCTCTGTGTCAGTAAGGTGACGGTGAAGAACAGTCGCTACACAAATATTCTGATGGGGACCGTTCAAGCAGCCATTGCCAACGGTGTCTTGGATGCCGTGCGGGCTGGCGATATTCCGAAGGAGAAAGCCAATGACCTTGGGATCATCTGCAGCGTTTGGCTGAATCCTGGCGTGATCACCGACGACAACTTGGACCACAAGGCTCTGTTCGATATTCACCGCAAGGCGATGACTCAAGCGATCCACAAAGCAATGAACAACGAGCCTTCCATCGACTGGCTTCTTGAGAATCAAGACAAGATCACCCACAAGTATTACCAAATGGGCTTGGACGGCAAAATCTAGCGCCAGCTCGGCTTGCAAAGTCGCGTGAATAGTGCGTGCGTATCGAACTCGTGAGCAAATTTCAGAATTAGAGTTGTCAGGACCGTTAGCCAATGATCGAGAACAAGAGCAAGAACCTTCGTGGACGGGTCAGTAGACGTGGATTTTGCACGATGGGTGCAACAGGTGCCGCTATGGTGCCGTTGTCGCAACTCGGCCATGCTCAGGAGACTGGTGTTGCCGACACGTCGATCGACGGCCGCAGAAAGACGCATCCAATCGTTCTTTCGACGTATTCGCTGTGGCGTTTTCGAAACGACAGCCTGCGCGACTTTCACCGGTGCATCGACATTGCTGATGAATTCGGATTCGATGGAGTCGAACTGCTGCTCTACCAACTCGAGCAGAACGAGTTGTTGAGCCATTCGAAAATCATGAGTTACAAACGTCACGCCCTGCGACTTGGCTTGCCGCTTGTTGGAATGTCTACGCACCAAGGCTTTGTGAATCCCGACCGTGAGTTTCGTCGTGAGAATATCGACCGAACGATCGGACAAGTTGAGATTGCATACAAGCTGGGGATACCAGTCATGCGAGTCAACACTGGGCGTTGGGGAACCTCTGGTAGCTTTGACGCGTTGATGGAAGCTCGCGGAATTGAAAAGCCTCTCGATGGGTACACTGACGAGGATGCGTTTCCTTGGGTGATTGAAGCCCTTGAAGCAATCCTGCCGACGGCAGAAAAATGCGGCGTCGTACTAGCTTTGGAGAATCACTGGGGACTTGGCTTAACACCAGAAGGCATTCTTCGGATTGTGGATGCTGTGGATTCCCCTTGGTTGCAGATTTGCACCGACACTGGAAATTTCTTGGAAGATCCCTACGCTCGGCTCGAAAAAATTGCGCCTAAAACAGTGTTTGTTCAGGCCAAAACTTACTATGGCGGCGGTCAGTGGTACGCTCTGGACCTGGATTATCCTCGGATCGCGAAAATTCTGTCCGCAAATGACTTCCGCGGATATGTTTCGCTCGAATTTGAGGGGATGGAAGACTACAAGACGGCAATTCCGAAGAGTTTGAGCGTAATGCGGCAAACTTTTCAGCGTCTATACGAATAGCGTCGTCCCGGACTGATTGTCGGTTGCGGGCATCGCACTCAAGTGGAGATGGTTATGGCAAAAGGCGATCACATCTACATCAACTGCTCAGCCGGAGCAGTCCCGTATCAGCACCACGGGATCGACATGGGCGATGGCACTGTCATCCACCTTGCTCCCGCGTTGGGGGCACGCATTGCTCTCCGCGATTCAACGGAGCGTTTTCAGGTGCGCCGCGATACGCTGGACGCGTTTTCCGACGGGGCGGAGATTTTCGTTAAGCGGCATGATAAATGCCTCCCTGCCGATGAAATCACACGCACGGCTGAAGAGTTGCTGGGCACGCAGGGGTACAGTTTGCTGGGTGGTAACTGCGAACACTTCGCTGCACTTTGTGCAACAGGAACCGCCGAAAGTAGCCAGATTGACGCTGGAGAAGCGACCATTGCAGCCTTCTTAAGCGGTGCTACCAAGGCCGCTTGGTCCATTTCGGCCCGGTTGGGTAGCAAGTATGCGATCAAGGGAGCTACGAAGCTTCACCCGATGACGCTACTTGCCGATGGTGTCGAAATCGCGGTCCTGGCAGTTGGCTGTCAGAAGAAGCTCTCTCCCCGTCGTAGCAAGATGCTTGCAAGAATTGGTGGCACACTCACTGCCGCCGGTGTTGGAACGTTGCTCGGCGGCCCCGCCGGAGCAGCAGTTTGTGTTGCCAGCCACGCAGGTTCAACAGCTTTGGCTGAAACAGCCACCCGGACGATCCGCAAAGTCATCAGTTAGGCTGCAGATCTACACTCTGCCGCTACAGTCGCCAGTCGGCGCAATCAAACGATTCCGATTTCCTCAACAGCAATTCAACGCCCTGGACCGCGAAGCGACAGAGCTCCCATTGCTACCGAGCTCCCATTGCTACCGGGCTCCCATTTCTACCGG
>CAYPLE010000128.1:11499-12684 GCA_964411445.1 uncultured Pirellulaceae bacterium | reverse complement strand
CGGAATCTTGGCTCGAGCGCTGCGGGTGGGAGAATACTTCTGTTGCGGTATACTTGCGACAGAATTCGTGGTGAACTTGTTTTTCCGCCACAAATGCGACAGCCAATCCTAACCTGAGATCCCACGATGGCTTCTCCACTGGACGTAATTTCTATCCAACAAGCGACCAAGCCCTATTTCTTGGGCGTGGATGTTGGTGGAACCAATATTAAGATCGGTCTGCTAGATACACTCGGCCACACCCTGGCCTACAAGAGCATCCCGACTGAGGCTCAGAATGGCCCCGAGAAGGCTTGCCAACGCGTCGCCGAATGTCGAGACGAAATGGTAGGCGAGTTGGGAATCAGCAAGGAAGACATTGTACGTGCTGGCCTAGGTACGCCTGGACCGATGTGTTTGCGTCGAGGCATGTTGTTGACGCCAACCAATCTTCCGGCCTGGCACCATTTTCACGCTCGCGATCGGCTTGCCGAACACTTGGGAATCCCTGTCAGCTTCATCAATGACGCCAATGCAGCGGCGTTTGGCGAGTTTTGGATCGGCACTGGGCGCGACTACGGCGGGCTCGCTCTCCTGACGCTCGGCACCGGAGTTGGCGGAGGACTGATTTCCGAGGGCCGGCTTATCAATGGCGTCAACAGCTTTGGAAGTGAGCTCGGCCACTTCATCGTAGACAGCTGTAGCGATGCAAGACTGTGTAATTGGGGCGGAGGCCAAGGGCAACTGGAGGCCTATGCTAGCGCCAGCGCGGTTGCGCTTCGCGGCCAGGAGCTGCTTGGGCAGGGCCATGCGTCGCTCATGCAGCATAGTGAAGAGGATCCGTTGACATCCTACGACGTTTTCAAGGCGGCCGAACAGGGCGACCAGCTTGCATTGCAAATCGTTGACGAAACGGCCTTCTATCTCGGCATAGGAGTGACCTGCGCTATCCATGCTATTGATCCGGGCTTGGTCGTCTTAGGCGGCGCGATGAATTTTGGCGGCCACGAATCCGCCGTGGGACGACGATTCCTTCAAGGAATCATTGACGAATTCAAACGCAGGACGTTCCCGAACGTCTTCGAAGGAACCACGATCGCCTTCGCTATTCTAGGCGGAAATGCCGGCTACGTGGGCGCGGCCGGAATCGCCAAACAAGACCACGAATCGAAATAGCCTCGTCGGTTTCAACTGGAACGCTGCTCG
>CAYPLE010000128.1:0-11399 GCA_964411445.1 uncultured Pirellulaceae bacterium | reverse complement strand
GGTTAGACCTTGGTGCGTAGCGGCCTGCCTGCAAGAATCTCAGCGATATGCATGGTCACGATTGGAGCCTTTTGTCGGCTAACAATTCCTTGCATGTGCATTAGGCAACTAGAATCGGTTGCTGTCATGACTTCGGCTTGGGCTGTGACATGGTCAGCAATGCGGTCTTTGCCCATCAGCAGCGAAACACCTTCTTCGGCAACAGCGAAGGTGCCGCCGAATCCGCAGCATTCGTCAGCCCGCTCCAGTTCAACAAGCTGAATTTCGGGGACCATTTCTAGCAGACTGCGCACCTTCGATACCTGCTCACCTTGTCGCTCGGAACAACTGTCGAGCCGCAGTTCTCGCAACCCATGGCAGCTACTGTGCAAGCCGACGCGGTGCGGGAACGCATTGGGCAGCGATTTGACGCCGATCACGTCGGTTAGAAACTCGCACAATTCCCATGTCTTCGTCTTGAGCCTTTCGTAACGAGAGTCGTTGTGAAAGTAGCCCTCGTAGTGATGCCGTACCATCGAGGTGCAACTGCCGGAGGGACTGACAACGTGGTCGAATTCCGCAAAGATGTCAACGAACTTCTCGGCCAGTGGGCGTGTGTCGTCAATGCACCCCGTATTCGCCATGGGTTGGCCGCAACAGGTCTGTGCATCTGGGTAGATTACTTCACAGTCGGCAACCTGTTCAAGAACTTCGACGGTTGCCATTCCGACATCGGGAAAGAACTGGTCGACGTAGCACGGGATGAAAAGACCGACTTGCATGGGTACTATTTTCTATCGATTGTCTGGCGGTGGGCGTGACCTGGGGCACGCCCCCAAAGTATACCTTGTGCCAATGGCTCCCCGTAGACCGGAAGAAGCAAAGAATCGCTCGATAAAACGAGGAAACGCCAGCGATTGCACGTCGGCAAGCTGGCGTTTCCGTGGATGTTTAGCCGATACGACCGCGCGACTCGCACTAAGAAACCGCGCTCTTCAGATCCGCAACCTTATCAGTCTTCTCCCACGAGAATTCTGCTTCGCTACGACCGAAGTGTCCACCGTGAGCCGAGTGGCGGAAGATTGGGCGTCGAAGCTCGAGATGTTCGATGATCCCCTTCGGATTTAGCGGGAAGACTTCACGGACCGCCGCCGCAATCTTGGCTTCGTCGACCTTGGCCGTTCCAGCAGTGTCAACGCGAACGCTAACGGGATCAGCGACTCCGATCGCGTAAGCAAGTTGGACTTCGCATTCGTCAGCCAAGTCAGCAGCGACGATGTTCTTCGCGACATAGCGGCCCATGTAAGCAGCCGAACGGTCAACCTTGGTCGAGTCCTTGCCGGAGAAAGCACCACCGCCGTGACGCCCCCAGCCACCGTAGGTATCCACGATGATTTTGCGTCCAGTCAGGCCGGTGTCACCGTGAGGACCACCAATCACGAACTTGCCGGTTGGGTTAATGTGGTACTTTGTGTTGTCATCCAACAACTCAGCAGGCACACACTCTTTGACGACCTTGGTTACGTAGCTGGAGATTTCTTCCTGCGTGACATCTTCGGAGTGTTGTGTCGATACGACGATCGCGTCGATGCGAGCTGCCTTGCCATTTTCATACTGCACCGTCACTTGACTCTTGCTGTCCGGACGCAACCAATTGACGTCTCCGTCTTGTCGCTTCTTGGCTAGAAGATTGATGATCCGGTGGCTCAGCGCGATTGGCAGAGGCATTAGTTCATCTGTTTGTTTACAAGCATAACCAAACATCAACCCTTGGTCGCCCGCTCCGTCCCGGTCAACGCCCATGGCAATATCAGCACTTTGGCTGTGCAATGCACAGAAGATTCGGCAGCTATCAGCATTGAATCCGATGTCGTCACTGGTGTAACCAATCTCGCGGATGACTTGCCGAGCGATGTCGACATAATCAACCTTGGCCGACGAAGTGATCTCACCGCTGAGCACGACAAGGTCGGTTGTGCAGAGCGTTTCACAAGCGACTCGCGACATTGGGTCCTGAGCCAGAAGAGCGTCGAGGATTCCGTCAGAGACCTGGTCCGACACCTTATCGGGGTGGCCCATGCTTACTGATTCGCTAGTGAACAAGAAGTTTCCGTTCGACACGTTACGCTCCGCTTCTGTGAAATTGGAAAGTTGAAAAGGCTCGCCGCCTGGCCCAGCGCCGCTGCGGTGGGCTTTTCTATTTTGAAGTTGCCGGCCGACCCTTAGTTGGAAGAAACCCACCGGCAATCAAAGGTGGGAATCATCATATGGTGTATGCAAGCGGCTTTGACGCTCGCGCACGGAGGGTTTCGCCAACCTTAGGGCTGTCGGCAACATGTATTTGGAGTTTCCACAGCCAGCCAAAGCATGAAAGGTCCACCGCTTTGGCACAGCCAACTCAGGCAAGCTGGGCAAAATGCCCATTTTCCTTAGGCAAAAGTATATCCATTCTCTCAGCGCGCTGGAAGGATGAATGCCTGATTTCTCAACAACCAGCGAGATTTTGCTGCGCCCGCTACACTTGGCCAACTACCCAACCGCTGGTCGGATTGCTATCGTGCCTCGTCGCTGAGCTGGAGCAGACTCGAACTTGGGACAGTCGTACCCTGCTCCCCGGGCGACAGCGCCGCCATGCGTACCATCCCCCAAAAGACGAACAGAGGCCGCAACAGAGTGGATTCGATCCTGAAGCAAGTTTACGACGTTGAAGCCTTTCGGCGGCAAGCCCACGAGGCGGTTGATCAGTTGGCCGATCATTTGGCTCGCTGCCAAACTGGAGCCCAACAGCGAACGCTTCCTGCACTGTCACCCGATGAGGCCAGGGAATACTGGTTGGCAGTCGCGGAAGGCAAGTCGCAGAGTTCCGGCACGCAATCCTCAGACGAAGCAGCCAGTGAGCTGCTCGGTGGCCTGCTGAACTGCTCCGTCCAGCTCAACAGCCCGTATTACCTGGGGCATCAGATCGGCGTTCCCGCCTACCCCGCCCTGTTAGCCGCTTTGACAACCGACGCGCTTAACAACGGAAGCGGCGTTTACGAGATGGGCATGTCGGCCGTCGCTATGGAACGCATCCTGATCGGTTGCCTAGCGAGTGTCTTCGGATTTCAGCCCGAAGCATGCCCCAATCTAGACAACGCGACAAAACACCCGACCGCATCGGGTTTCTTTACCAGCGGAGGCAGCTTGGCTAATTTAACGGCCTTGTTAGCAGCCCGCGCGAGACTTCCTGCTGACGATACTCGCGACCCCACAAAGCTTGCCATCATGGTGTCCGCGCAGGCACACTACTGCGCCGCTAAAGCGGCAACAATAATGGGACTGCCAAGTGAGAACATTCTGCTGGTGCCGACCAACGAGCGATACGAAATCGACACGACGACTCTTAGCACAATTCAGAGTGAAGCTGCACGCGAAGGAAAAACGGTGATTGCAGTCGTCGGCAGCTCCTGCACCACCTCCACCGGCTCGTTTGACAACCTCATCGAACTGAGTCGCTTTGCTCGACAGCATAACATTTGGATGCATATCGACGGAGCCCACGGCGCTGCAGTTGCATTTTCCGCGAAGCACCGACACTTGCTAGATGGCATCCAATGGGCAGATAGCGTCACCATCGATTTCCACAAACTATTGATGACACCCGCACTATGTAGTGCACTCGTATTTCGAGACCGCGAGGCCAGTTTTCGCAGCTTTGCGACCGAGGCTGAATACTTGTTTGCGAAGAGCTCGAATTCGTTCGACGAATCGTCACCTGCCCGGCGAACATTCGAATGCACAAAGAATATGATGGTGGCCAAGGTGTTCGCTATCTACCAGCAATTCGGAACCAAAGCCTGGGAAGCCAACGTTGACCATCTGCATGCATTGACTCGGCAGTTCCAAGACGTGTTGCTTCAAGAACCGGGCTTCGAAGTCGCCTGCGATCCGCAAACCAACATTATTTGCTACCGCTTTCGACGCAACCCGATGTCTTCCATGAATCACTGCGAGCAGATGCAAGAGATTCGCAGCCAGATTGTTGCTGCTGGGCGATTCTATATCGTTTCCACTAAACTCGGAGGAGAAACCTGGCTTCGTAGCACAGTTTCCAATCCGTTCACGACCATCCAGCACTTTCGAGAGCTGTGCGAGGCCGTCAAACAGGCGTCGTCACAGCTCTGCTGAAGGAAAGCTTAGGGACGACGCGAAAGGCGAAGACGTCGAGCCGTTTTCATGGCGACATCCAGGACCTTGTCTTTTGGTTCGCGCGTTTCGCCCGTACCAGTCGGCACCTTGGCGACCAATCGCACCGTCGAATCCTCGTTGGTTTCCACGGCGATCGTTGGCTGAACTCCCCTGCGACTAATCGCTTGACCGTTGGGAGAGTAGAACTTGGATACGGTCAATCGAATTCCGCTCGATAGTGCTCGAGTGTGAAATAGCCCCTGGACACTGCCCTTGCCGTATGTTGTCTGACCAACCAATTCACCTCGGTTGTTATCGCGAATCGCACCGGCGAAGATCTCACTCGCACTGGCACTCTGGTCGTCGATCAGCACTACCAAAGGCACTTGCCAAGTACCGCTTCGCGTTGCATTGTAATTCTGATTCTCGATACCGTTCTTGCCTCGCGTCGAGACAATCCCACCGCTAGAGACAAATCGATCCGCGGCTGCAACAGAAGCATCCAACCAACCACCGGGATTGCCTCGCAAATCGATAATCAGGCTCTGCATGCCTTGGCGGTGAAGTCCCCAAAGTGCTTGGTCGAGCTCACTGGCTGTTGTCTTTTGAAAACTGGTGATCTTCAGGTAGGCAGTTCCCTCGGAGGAATCCAAGATCTTCACATCTTCGATACTCGGTACTTCCACGCGGCGGCGCGTGATACTGGTTTTGTAAGTGCCGGATTCGCTGTTTCGCACCAACAACGCGACTCGAGAATTTTCAGGCCCTCGCAGCAAATCTGCTGCTCGCTCGGCCCCGACTTCTTCACAAACAACCGTGTCGATTTCCAGGATCTCGTCCCCTGGCTTCAACCCGGCTTCGCGAGCTGGACCGCCAGCAATGACATTCAAGATGCGAAGTGGAACACTATGCGGTTCGAGTGCGACGCCAAGGCCGACAAAGTTTCCTTCGATCTGCGATTCGACTTCATTCAACTCGTGGGAAGAGAGGAACGAGGAGTAGGGGTCCAGCAGGCCGACTGCTCCGAAAACAAACTGCATGACCGTGGCCGCTGGGCGAAGACCGATGCTCTCCTCTGCCGCTTGAGCTGCTGCCATCACTGTGCGGCGAGCGTCCATGCGAGAGTTGGAGCGGCGGGTCAAAGTGACTTTGTGGATCGACTGCCGAAACTCCTCAATCACTTGCGGTGAAACACCCGGGAGATGAGCTTTCAAGAATCCAGCTTCCGTCAACGCCACTTCCAAATACGCGGTACCGCTTCGCACGATATCTTGCATCGAGACGTTTTCGACATAACTGGTTTCAAGTCGGGCCAGAACTTCAGAGTACAAGTCCAAAGCATCATTGACGCTGACCGTGTCGATCATTCGCTCAATCGCACTGTCGCCAGATCGGCGGACGACATCGTAGTGCAATCGCGAAATCAAAAGCCGCCGCGTCAATTTCGCTTCACCGGAGAAGGTGCGGAGCGCTTCTTCATAATGCTGGATTGCCGCAGCCCAATCGTGGCGACGCTCCAGCTCAATTCCTGCCTCCAGCCGTAGTGAAACTTCACTTTCAGCCGTAGCGCCGGCTTCCGATGCAGGAGTTGTTTGTGCGATCGCTGTGCTAGTGCATGATGCGAGCACCAGGCCAATGACACAGTTTCGAACGAAAAAGATCATATGCTCTTTCCCGATGGGATGACTTCAGCAAGATGGAACGAGTGTGTGGCAAGCAATCGTTTGCGTCAGGGATGTCCACATGGGACGTGCAAACAATTAACTTGCGTGGGCTCACAACTCGCAACGCAGCAGGAAGGCGGAAAGGCTGCTCTCAGAAAGAAGCGTTTCCACCGCTATGCCACGTGCAACCATCCATGCACGAAGTCGGCCCGAGGAAATATAGGTCGCTACTAGTGTGGAGTCAAAAAAAGCGAAGCAAAAATTAACCGTCAGATTCGCTATAAACTCCCTAGTCAGAAGAGTTTGAATGCGTCGTATCGAGCGCGACGATTGTGTGCACGCCCCCCATAGCCGCAAGCTTTCCTACCAACACGCAGAACGCGCAGAAAGTCCCAAGCACCACTCCGCAACCGCACCGTCTTACCCAAGAGACACCGCAATTGGCTTGTGCTCTGCCTGCGGATGTTGGCTACGGTTCCAGACGTGGCATCTGGCGATTGATAGCTAGTACGCTTTTCCGCTAGCCGGTAATCGTCTTCGTATACATCATGACGCCCATGGCGAAGATGCTGGTGGCATTCATGGCAAAGTGGACAATCACACTTGGCCAAATCGAATGGGTTGCACGGTAAAGCAACCCCAGCGCAAAACCAAATACACTAAGCGGGATCCAGCTCAGTCCGTATCCCCAGTGGGCTAATCCGAACAGCAATCCGGCAACCACCGACGGCCAGATAGGCGGAACCACACTGCTCGGGTCGACGATACTGTCGCCTCTGAGAAACTCTTCAGCAGTCAATCGCGCGGACTTCTGCGGATCAGCAATGGTTGCGCCAACGGAGAAGGGATTCTGAGAATCGATCAGCCGCGGTGTACCACCGGGCAATGGACCTGCCGCAAACGGATTCTCGCTCTGTGTAGATGCAAGTGCCTGCTCTCCGGCCAGATCCGGCGTAGCGTCAACAGCGGCCGACTGCGCGGGAGATAAGTCGACGCCGAACAACCAACGAGACATCGAGTGGAAGGACATCGACTGCAACCAGCCTTGAAGCAACCCGCGAAATAGAAACTCCTCGGCCAGCGGAGCCACTATTGCGGCAGCGACCAGGGCGTAGCAGAACTTTGTCAACCCACCGCCATCCTCCATTGCTTCAAAAAGAGGATGCTCGTAGTCCACGCCGCCAAGTTGAGCCGTAATTGCGTTGAGTAAGAAGATGAGTGGGACGATGGCGGCAGAGCCAACCACTCCGACTTTCAATATTCTCCACAAGTCACTGGTCCAACCGACATGCGACAGTGTTACGCGAAATCGAGCGCAAATCCAAAGTGTAAGCAGCGTGCAAGCGACTAAATACAAACCCGAAATCGCGGCCGACAGCCCAAGTGGTACCTCTTCGGCAGCCATGGCGCTAAACTCTTCTTGGTTCATCCCATAGATCAGCATAAAGCCCACCACGCCGACGACCTGGCAGATAACCATCAACACAAATGCAAGTAGTAGTTCGATCCCAGACCATTGACGTGGACGCCATGGCAGAATGCTGAGCGTCTTCAGGCCGTTGAAAAAACGATAGCCAAGGATTGACCAGGCGACGAAGAAACTTGAAAAGAACAGCAGAAACCAGCCGCTCAGTGCAAGCCAGAGCACCATCAAGAGCGGATTTGCTGCGAATTGTTCGGCTGTTGGAGCAAGGGATTCATCCAAGGAAATGCACCTGTCGTAGAGCTACCAAGTTGCTATTTGGATCAGCAGGGCAGCGTTCAGCGGCTAGGAATCAGAGGTTCGCGAAAGTTTAACCGCCTGAATCACGTAGTCTACTCCGGAGGCAATCGTAATAGCCAAAGCGGCCCAAACGCTGGCAACCGTGAACCAGTGCAACCAAACCGCTTGGGTGAAACCGTCCAAGAGAAGCAGGCTGGCGACAATGGCAACGCACTGGACAAGCATTTTCCATTTTCCGAGCTGCCGAGCTGAAAAATCGCCGCCCTGGCCTTCAACCATGGCGCGAATGCTGGTCACCAAGAATTCGCGGCCGATGATGACTGTAGCCATCCACGGGAATACCTGGCTACCCGCCTGAGCAGCCAGGGCAATCAGCGATGCGGTGATAATAATCTTGTCAACAAACGGATCCAGAATGCGGCCCAGCTTGGTGACTTGATCGAATTTTCTTGCCCACCAACCATCTACGAAATCTGTCGACGCGGCAAAAATGAAAACCCACATGGCAGGGATGAACATCTGCCATTCGATCAAAATGCCAACGAAACCCGCCAGCAAAAGCCGGATGAACGATAGTAGATTCGGTACGTTGAAGACCGTTGCCTTGGCCATTTTCTCTCCGACTGAGGTCGCATGCGCCCCAAAAACCAACTACATGAAAGAACACGTGGTGATTTTCAGCGGCCCAAGCGAACACACATGTCGCCGCACCGAAAAAATCACTTACAGGAAGTCCGTCCAATCGCGATTCTGAATTTGATTGACCACCTCACGAACGCGCTCTTCTTCCTGCTTAGGGGCTATGAGAGTCGCGTTTTCTGTGTGCACGACAATCATGTCCTGCATGCCGATCGTAACGACTAGATGCTCATTTTCACCGTAAACAATCATCCGCTGTGACTGAATCGGCAGGTACTTGCCCTTCACGCAGTTGCCTTGCTCGTCGGGCGCGGTCAGACGACCAATCGACTGCCAACTACCCACGTCATCCCATTGGAAGATCGCTTCAATGACGGCCACTTTCGGGTGCCGCTCGAGAACAGCGTAATCGATGGAACGACCGTCAATTTTTTCAAACTCACGATTCAGCGTTACCATGAACCCCGGCTTGCCCATTGATTCGGCTATGGCATCAATGTGCTTCATCATCGCCGGTTCATACTCTCGTAAAGCGGACAGAATCGTATCGGCCCGCCACATGAAGATACCGCTGTTCCAATCGTACGTACCAGCCTGTAGGTACTGCTCGGCCGTTTGACGATCAGGCTTTTCGCGGAACGAGGCTACGTTAAAAGCCTTCGCGACACCAGATTCACTAATCGCGTCGCCGCGTTGCACGTAACCAAACGACTCAGCCGCATAAGTTGGGCGAATGCCGAATGTAACGATGTGTTCGGGAGAATGCTCGAGCAGTTTCACACCACTCTTCATACAATCTTGGAACTGCTGGTCGCTCTCAATGACATGATCGGCCGGTGTGACAAGCATAATTGCGTCAGGGTCGGCATGAACGATCAATGACGCCGCCAATGCAATGCAAGCTGCGGTGTCGCGCTTCATTGGTTCGCCAACAACCTGCTCCGGTGGAATGGCCGGCAATTGCTCGCGAACGGCATCCACCAAGTGTTGATTGGTCATCACCAACGTATGCTCCGGCGACACAAGACCCTGCAGTCGGTCAAAGGTCGTTTGCAACATGGTTGTCTCACCGACAAGCTGTAGGAGCTGCTTCGGCATCTTTTGACGGCTGGCTGGCCAGAAACGCGTCCCGGATCCCCCGGCCATGATGACAGCGTGTAACAAGGTATCGTCCCCGAATGGGTGTTCAAAAGTGCGATTGCAGTCTCGACTTCTTAACTGCGATGCGAGTATTGTAGGTTGCCTTGACTGCCACTACCACAGGAGAATAGCCTGGCTAAGGCATCGAAACCAACATTAGTCCACACCCTAATCTTGCGGCCGTCCAACCGCCATGCCAATCAGCGTAGCCATCGGAGCCCTTATTGATCATTGGAGGAGCATCACACCCCCTAAGCCACTCAGCGCGATCACCATACACCACCTGCCGCCACTTGCTCGGCGCCAGCGCAAGACTCCGCACTGCTTGCATCCCGCATCGTGACGGTCTCAGGAGAATAGATGTTACGCAGTCGCGAATCTTGCGCTAGATAGACGTTTTTCGTTTTCCGCCGCACAGCCACTCCTCAAGCAGCGCTGCGACAACCGACTTCAACGATCTGCAGGACGCTTGCGGATGGCTGCCGTAAAAGTGACGACCCCAATACTCGGATCTGGTGCAATCAGGAAGTCCACGACGGACTTCTCTCGGATCTTAGCTGCGACGGCGTAATCTAGCCCATGTTCGTCCATAACCGTAGAAAGAACAATCTCTCCATCGACAACAATGATCGCTCGACACTCTCCCTTCCAGTTGGCCCCCCAAGGCATGACCTTTCCTACACGGCCGGCTATCGTGACAGTCCCAGATGCGTTGCTGATCCATCTACGAACTGCCCACTGTTCTGCTGCGTCGTAATCGCCAAATTTCATTTTGCTATTCGCATGCCCTCCCTCCGCCCATAGCGAAGTGTAAGAGCGACCGTCTTCAAGAAACCAGAGTTTGCCAGTGGTGAAATCGCTGTGTTGACTCAGGCCGTTTCGGACATCCCGCCCGAAATGCTCCAGCATCTTGAAGTCCGAGGCTTGAGTGTATTTGCCATCAGTATCAATCGACCGGTCCCAGAATCCATACCGCCATCCGTTCTTGCCCTGTTCCCCGCTAAACTCGGTTACGGAGTTGGCGATGACGACGGGCAATTCCGCGGAAGACGTTTGTCCGTAACTGCAAACTGGGGCAAGCATAGCTGCAAAAGCCACCAGTCTTGCTGTTGATCCGACTATATCGATTTGCATGAGTTTTCAATTAATGGTGTGGCAGCGATACAACATACGGTCCGGCTCGAGCGGTTGATATCATCTGGGTGTGGAAAGGTGTCAAAGGCTGACTCCTCGGTGGGCATCTGATTGCTCGACGGCTTTCATTGAAGGCACGAATCGCGCAACCAGCGGGAAAGGTGCAGGGTCTTGCTATGCGCCACGATTCTTTGTCGCCTCCAGAAGCGATTTGAACCCGCCAAAAGCCATTCGCCCAGGGTCGAACACTCGATTGTCAGGTTCCACGATGGTCGCAACAAGGCCTGGAATTCTCGGGTCAGCCTCTAGTTTCTGATTTACCAAATCTCTTGTTTCGCGAGAATCATATGTGATCCATCCAAACACAATCGCGTCTCCTTCGTTTGCAGATAGCATAGTAGGAAAAGCACGCGTTCCCTCGCGGTACAAGTCGTCGCCCAGAAATTCCTGATAGTCGATTGCACCATGTTCTCGATATATTTCAGCAATTTTCTCTGCGACAATTTTGTATTGGGAGATTCGATCCGAGGAAATGGGAAAAACGAATCCGTCGATGTAGCGTTCCATTGGATGTCCTCTACTGCCAGGGGGCATCAGCGGCCTGGGAAGCCCTCGTCAATCATCTATGCGGGGAAGCCAGATAACGACCGCTTTAGCACCGTCGCTGGCTTTGATAACTCAACCGCCGGCGCGCTTGTTTAGCCTGTTTGACACGCTCGGCGAATTGCGTTCAACGCATGGTACAAATTCCGATTCGTGCCGAGTTTGTGAAGTATAAGAGTGCCGGCACACCAAACTCAAGTAGATTCGCCGCCGCAAAACCCAAAAACCGAGCATCGACAGCAGCAGTCCCAACCGATTCGCGTCTGCATTTACAAGCACCCCACTGACCAACGATCAGCCAGCATGTCACGCCTCCAAGCACCATGTTGCATCGGATTCCCTTTGCGAGC
>CAYPLE010000127.1:0-15729 GCA_964411445.1 uncultured Pirellulaceae bacterium | reverse complement strand
TCCAAGGCCGTCGATTGACACAAGTCGTTCGGCGACGGCCTTGGTTGGAAGGCCATCGTACGACCTCTCCAAGGCACCGCAAGTTGTACTTTCGAGTTACCCTGACGGCGTGCGGTGGTTCGTTTACTTTCGCTGCACGCCACTCTACAATCGAGCCTGGATCTGCAAGCGGTGAAACCACTTTGCTTCGCCGTTTTGCGATTCGTGACTTGAGATGACAACTGCGCGAAAACGGTGAGGCGAATATGTTGCAGATTTCCCGGTTCCGATCAGGCGTGTTCTTGGCTCTCGCGCTCATAACATTCGGCTTGACCACAGAAACGATTCTCGCCGAAACACTGGACGAGAAAACTCTGAACACCGAAGAATCTCGCCCGAACATTCTGTTCGCGATTGCAGATGATTGGTCGTTCGGTCATGCCAGTATTTACGGTTGCCCCTGGGTCGAGACACCCTCGTTTGACCGCGTCGCTCGCGAAGGCCTTTTGTTTACACGCGCTTTTACCCCGAACGCAAAGTGTGCACCGAGCCGAGCGATCATCTTGACCGGACGCTATTCCTGGCAGCTTGAAGAAGCTGGCAACCACATGTGCGTCTTTCCGCCCAAATTCGGCGGATTCGTCGAACGCTTGTCAGCCGCTGGATACACATCTGGCTTCACCGGCAAAGGCTGGGGGCCCGGCAAAGCGCTCGATGCCAGTGGGCGGAAGCGTTTGATTACCGGAAAAGCCTATGCAAGTCGAAAAGCCAAGCCGCCGACAAAGGCCATTTCCTCCAACGACTACTCCGGCAACTTTGCTGATTTTCTGGCTGACGCGCCCGAAGATCAGCCCTGGGTATTCTGGTACGGAACGACTGAACCGCATCGTGGCTACGAATATCAATCCGGTGTTCGACTTGGTAAATCTCTTGACCAGATCGACCGTGTGCCAAGCTACTGGCCCAACAACGAGAACTCGCGACACGACATGCTCGACTATGCCATCGAAGTGGAGCACTACGACATGCACCTGGGCAAGATCCTTGCAACACTCGAAACGTGTGGACAACTGGAGAATACCATCATCGTGTGCACTAGCGACCACGGGATGCCGTTTCCGCGAGTCAAAGGGCAAGCCTACGAGCACTCGAATCATATCCCGCTGGCAATCCGTTGGCCTAAGGGAATCAAGAACCCCGGACGCGTGGTCGAGGAGTTCGTCAACTTTGCCGACTTGGCACCGACGTTCCTCGAAGCGGGAAAGATTGATTCGCCCGGACCGATCATGCAAGAGATCAGCGGCAAGAGCTTGTTCGACGTTTTTGCCGACCAAACCTCTGCGGCACGCGACCATGTGCTGGTCGGCAAAGAACGGCACGACATCGGACGCCCCGGCGACGCAGGCTACCCGATTCGCGGCATCCGAAAAGGCGATTGGCTGTACATCGAAAACTTCGAAACAGACCGTTGGCCAGCAGGAAATCCGGAAACTGGCTACCTCAATTGTGACGGCGGCGCTATCAAGTCCGACATCCTGCAGATGCGAAGACAAGGCTCTGAACAGTCGTTCTGGAAACTATGCTTCGGCAAACGCCCAGCGCGGGAATTGTACCATGTTGCCGAAGACCCAGACTGTGTTGTCAATCTCGCGGCGAAGACTGAGCATAGCGATTTACTCGCTGAACTGCGGGGACAAATGATTCAGGAGCTTACCCAAGCCGGTGACCCAAGAATGAGCGGCAATGGAGCGATCTTCGATGCTTATCCTTACACCGACGGGCGCACGAGCCGATTCCACGAACGCTTTATGGCTGGAGAGCAATTGAGGGCAGGCTGGGTCAACGCGTCTGATTTCGAACCAGAACCAATTGCTTCATCGAAGTAGTCGCGTGAAAAGCTGAAACGAATCCGTACTCTGCCCAGCCCCAACGCAGTTAGCTAACGAACGCCCATGGCATACAAGATCGCATTGTTATTAGCTTTTGCGACCCAATTGGCGGCCGCCGTATTTGCGATGCGACTCAATTTTCGATACCGCATCTATTCGGCGTGGTTTCTTGTGTCCGCTTCCGCGGGCGTTGCAGCGATTCTGCGACTGACGACACTCTGCGAAACCTGGTCCGATCCTCCCACATCGGATACCGATTGGGTCCAGTGGGGTAGCGCATTTGCTGCCCTGATGGCTTCCATCATGTTGCTGGGTGGGATGAGTTTCATCGAGCCATTCTTCAAGCAGTTGGTTGACGCCCAGGAGGCGCTGCGCAGCGAGAAGAATGAACTAGAGTCGTACGTGAAAGAGACCGAGGAGGAATTGCGGCTCGCCCAGCGGATTCAGCGACAGTTGTTGCCAGCCGAGGTGCCAGATGTCCCCGGCATCGACTTGTATGGACAATCTGATCCAGCGGAGTGGACCAGCGGCGATTACTTCGATTACCTTTTGCTCGCCGACGGCTGCAATGCAGTGGTCGTCGCCGACGTCAGCGGTCATGGCTTAGGCCCAGCATTGTTGATGTCGTCCACTCGCGCGTCCTTCCGGTCGATTGCACCAGGAGTCCGATCGGTCGCTGAACTGCTGACGGCGGGCAATCGAGCCATTGCCGACGCCGTATCGGACAGCGAATTCGTGACTGCTTTTGCCGCAAGCTACCATGCTGAGCGGCAGGAATTGCAGTTCGCTGCTGCTGGACAAGTAGCTTACTTGCTCAAGGCCGATGGTAGCGTCCAGACGCTCGCAGCCGAGGATCCACCTCTGGGTATTCTTCCCGACCTGGAAATTCCGCTGCAAACGGTTTCGAACGTATCGAGCGGCGATACGCTGGTGATGGTGACGGATGGCATTCTCGAAATGCGCAATACTTCTGACGAGATGCTCGGCGAAGACGCATTCCTACGCTCGCTTCAAGAGCACACCGGCAGCAACGCCAAAGCACTGGTGCAGACAATGTTCGATGGCTGTCGCGCGTTCGCGGGAAGTGAGCCGCAACACGACGACATCACAGCGGTCGTCATGAGCGTTGTCTAGAGCGCCCTCTAGATCGTCGTCTAAGCAAGCCAATCCAGCCCGAAGCTCCACTTCGAGACGCGGTTAAGAAAACACCGCTTGAACCTTGCCAAATCCGCCGCCTTGGATAATCAGGAAAACGCCAATTCCAATAAAGACGAGCGCCATCATGATTGCCTTCACTGGAGCTTTATTTTCAGCCCAGTGCATCGCTCCGTAAACAATTGAGAAGACGAGCGGTAGAAAGAAGCAGCCCACACCGTGAATCGGCTTCTTTCCGAAGGCAAAAATGCAGATGCTCAAATGAGCAAAGATGCTGATTGCGGCACCCGTGATCAAGGAAGTCAGGCCCAGGGTGCAGAACACTGGCATTCGCTGAACTTTGCCCATGAACGTATTCTCATCGGCCAAGTTTCCGAAGCCATCAACGATGATGACGCCAGCGGCGCACAGAGTGATTACACCGATCAAAAAGGACATAAGAACCCACCATGGCATAGCCGCTTTGTCGCGTCGACTGTCCATTTCGAGGTCACGGACCATGTTGGTCGATGCCTGCTGAAGATACTGGTTCTCGAATTCAGGACCTTGCGACGCAGCAAAAGCGGCCCCCTTCACTTGTTCGCCACTTTGTTGGTTCGTGCCGCAGGAAGTACACACGACCGTCCCAGGTTTGATGTCCGCACCGCAGGTTTTGCACGTTGGCCCAGCCTTTTGAACCAACCCCGCGTCATCGAACAGGGAATCCAGTGCTCCAGGAGCCGGTGCCGCGGGTGCTGAACTAGCGGCGGCTGGCTTTGATGCAGCAGCTTTTTGGCCCGTCGAAGCCCCCGGTTTCTTGGGTACAGGCACTCGAATCGGATTCTTGCACTTTGGGCACTTGCCAGATTTGCCAGCCAATTCGGGCTTCACAGAAATGACCGCGCTGCACTTCCCGCATTTGAATTTGATCGACATAGATGATCCCGTTTCAAAATTCCTACTGGCGTCAGTCAATTCACCAACCGTACCGCTTACCGCCCCGTTTCAGAGGCGAATGGACAATTATCATTCGCACAGCCACAGCCCACAACTCCCTCAGCGCGTAAAACGTCTTAGAAGCCATGTTCTGCGATCAATTCTCCCCGCGAACACTCCATCTGCATCTGTCGCCAGAGAAGCGTTGCAATCCAGATAGCGAACAATCCAGTTGGGCTAGCGGCGGGGAAAACACCATCCACCATCCCCGTACAAATTATGAATGCTGCCAACCCGTCGATCTCCCAGCAGGGCTGGAAACTGATGCTGACGATTTGCACCAAGATCATCACGACGACGACCGCACCTGCGAATATGCCGCCTGACAACATCGCGTTTAAGACGACGTTGTGGCCGTGATAGCTGTGCTCTTCCATCACGAACCGCTGAGTGCAATGCCCAAATCCCAACAGTGGTTCTTCAGCTATCATTTGGACCGCGAATCTCCAGATTTCGGTTCGTCCCGTTGCTGTCGCCAGTTCGTCCACTGAGCCGCTTTTCGTGAGCCCTGTCAAGAGATCTTGAATTGCCCAGTCGAATTGTCCGGTCCCGATAGCTGCGAAAACCGCCAATGTTGCCAACGTACCGGCTGCAGCGATGGCAACCAGATTGCCTCGCAAAAATATCTGCCGCCGATAGATCACCGCCAGGCCTACACAGCAGGCAACGATACTTGTGCGACTGAAGCAAGTCAGCAACGTGGCTGTTCCAAGCAAGGCAAATGCGACGGCGGTCCATGAGCGAATCTGACGTGCGAGTTTGAGGCCACAGGCGAGCAGCACAGTCAACGCTGCGTAGAATCCAAGTTCATTCGGGTGTGCAAGCCCCCCCATTCGTTCGTACACTTCGGTTCGAGTGACTTGCTCCTGGAAGACGCCGATCTCTGGGAAGAACAAATAAGCGATCCATGATCCCACCAAATGTGTTGCCAGGCCGAGCAGTACCGTCAGCAGGAACACTCGCGGTGCAAGCACGTGCATCGCAGCCGGCACGAAGAGAGTCACACCGGCCAAAGAACACCATGCTGCAGCACTGTACGTGAAGTTAATGCTGGTGATGACTGAAACACCCAAGATCAACACGTACGCCGCGACTAGCATGCCGGGCCATTTCAAGAACTCCCGGAAATTCGCGGGCAAGAGGAACAGCAACCCGAAGCAGCCGGACAGGAAACAAATCAGCAGCCGAAGGTAGATTTGCCAGTGGACTTCGAAGTTCTCGCTGCCTGAGGAGCCTCGAAAATCAGCCGCGTTGAAAAACACAATCGCGAAAAGCAGCAACGATGCGCTTACTTTCTCAAACGACCAGGCAAGCGCGACGGCGTCTGTGGTCGCACGTCGGGGCTCATAACCTGCCGCGGCGGAGTCCGCTGAAATGCTAGTCATCAGCGGGACGCCTATCGAGCCTTCTTCGGAGTGTCGCTACCGTCGACGCCATCCGCAGAGTGATCCAAATCCGCCGCGTCAGTCGACTGGTCTTCTGGCAGATTGGATGAGAGGTTAGCTTTTTCGCGAGCAGGCTCAAGTGCAACCGGGTGCTCGAGAATTTCCTTCGCATTCTGCAGCCGCCGCAAGTAGGCCTCTCTTTCGGCCTTGCGAATCACCGCCACCTCGCGAGAGTGTCTGCCGTAGTCGCTAATTAGAGCTACCAAGAAGCCGCAGAACAGACTGAATACCGCTCCAACGGCCGCCAGGACACTACGCCGCGGGCTGACGTGTTTGTAGCGTATGTTAGGACCGCCAACCACCGACACATTCGACAGAGATTCGTCATCCAAGGCCGCGTTGATTCGCGATTCCTCAAGTTTGATAGCGTAGTTGCGATGGTTGCTGCGAGCGATTTCAATCCGTCGCTCCATCTCCTGACTTTCAACTTCGAGATCATTGACGTCTTCTAAGCGAGCCAGCAAGCGTCCTTCGATCGTGTCCAGTGCTTCCAGTTTGGCTCGCAATCCAGCGATGCTCGACTGCGCAGCCAGCAGGTCATTCTCGAGTTCTTGACGAACTGGATTGACCGCAAGCACGCTCTGAGGACGCTCTTGAGGTTGGGTTTCGGCGATTCGCCGAGCATCAGCAATCTGCTCTCGAACTCTCATCAGACGCGGGTCTGAGTCGACGTACTTCGACGCGAGTTCCTTTTCCTGGATCTCCAACTCGTATAGACGGTTCCGCATTCCATCAGCCGCGTTGGAAGCAATCCCGCTGGTTTTCTGCGAGACGATTTCAGAGTCGGTTTGCTGGATACTCGTTTGAAGCTGTGCAACCTTGGCTAACGTCTCCTGAAGGGCGGCTTGAGTCTCCAGTTGCATCTTCTTGACATCAGTGATCTCCGACTGGATCTGCGCTTGCTTCCCAGCGACTGTCACTACTTGATTTGCGTTTTTCTTTTCTCGCAGCTCGTTTTCGGTGTCAGCAACGATGGCCGCTTGCTCGTTGTACTGTTGATCGAAAAACTCCAACGCCCCTTGCGATTGGTAAGCCGAGATATGCATCTGGCGATAATTTTCGATCACGGCCTGCACGACGTCGCGGGCAAGCTCCGGTTCACGGGCACGATAGGCAATACCGATTGTGGTCGATCGCTTGGGAGAATCGACTCGCAGATTCTCTTCAACTTCGCGAACCGCCAACTCGTAACGTTTTCGCTCTTCGAGAGAGGGCTCTTCGACTTTCACCTCTACGGAATCGCTCAGCGTTTCACCGCCGTCGGTTTCCTCCTCAGACTTAGCGGACAGCAGCCCAGCCAGTCGAGCCGCAGCCCAATCGGAGGTTGCTTCGATTTGTTGTTCCACCCAGGCGTACTTCTTCAGCAGCCGTTCTGTTCCCACCGAGTCGACCACAGATTCCGCCAACGCACGGCTTTCCAGCATGTCGGTGATGGAATTCATTTCCGTTTCACGCGATTCTTGGATAGCAATCGTTTGACCGACCGTGGCCGGATCCATGCTCGCGCTGCCACGCCCAAGCCTGACAAACAGTTTGGCTTCCGACTGGTAACGTTTGGGCAGCAGGAAGATCACGGCTGCTGAGACCACCAACATTGCCGCGGTGACAAGCAGGACTCGCCATTTATACCGAGCAACTGAGCTGAGCAGGTCCAAGAGCGTGATCGGTGATTCGTAAGATTGATAGCGCATGGGCGGGTATGAAGAGGTGTTGATCAAGGACCGGAAGCAGTTCCAGGTTAATCCAACAGCATTTTAGCACCAGCAGACTTAGCAGCCCCTAGACCGAAAATTTGACCTCAAAACCCATTTTTCCGTATTTTCCGGATAACTATAGTCGCTTGATGGCTGTGCGCCGGGATTGCTGTAGCGGGCAACGGGATGGGCAAATCTTGGACGTCACAAGTCAGGCGAGAACTGGTCAGGCTTCCTGATCACTCCGTGATCGGATTGTAAAAATAGCGAATCGCGGAGCGATTCATCGACAATCAGATCCAATACCTGGTTTGAACTCAATTGGCAGATTCGATTTCGCGGAGCGCGTCCAGCAAAGCGTTATACTCGTCCTTGCAGCAAACGCACTGCTCCAGATGGACTTCAACTGCCTTCATCGCATCGGGCAACTCCAACGAGCCGAGTTGCAGCTCTGCGAATTCAGCGATTTTGTCGTAGCAGCCGTCACAGTCCAGGGAATCATCGGACACCGAATGGACGAGCGACATAAGCGACTTGATTTGAGATTGTGAAAGTGGCATCTCGTTGACCATATTCTTGAGCTAGATTGCTTCTTCAAATTGCACCAACACTTTTGCTGATGCGTTCCCACAGAGAAAACGGCGCTCGCTATGCAATCGCTTGCAAAACGTCGTCTGGCCCCATTCCGAGAGTTGCAAACCCGTTCTTCAACTTTGACCGAGCATCATGGACGAGCTTGTAAACGGCGTTGCGATTGCTGCCCGTTTTCTCAGCAATTTGTTCAATCGGCACGCCTTCCAATAGACCTCTGATGGCCAAACGCTGTTTGGGCGAGAGTACTTCTTCGATCAATTGATTCAACTGCTCGATCACCCCACGTTGTTCTAGCTGTTGCTCTGAGCTTGGCCCGCCCTCAACAGCCAACTCAATTTTCATCGAATCTGCTGCCCCCAAAGAATCCAATGAAATATCCTTGGTATGTTTTCGACGCAGTGCCGTAATGCCCACTCGAGTGGCAATGGTCATCGCCCATGTCGTAAACTTGCTACGACCTTCAAAGGATTCAAGCGAGGCCAGAATCTTCAGTAATGCGTCTTGCACGACATCCTCAGCTTGCAAGATTCGGCCGTAACGATGATTCAACGATTTGCTAAGGCCGCGGAGGATAATCTCCCGCAACTCTTCGATCGCTTCTCCTCGTGCCGGCTCGCCACCTTGCAGCCTGCTGAGCCAACGCGACTCGTCCTCTGCACTAATCATTTTCTATCTCTTCCCACCGCCCAGGTCGTTTTCCACTTGCGGAAGGGCTGTCGTTTTAAACCTAGCGTTTTGGGCTATGCGTTCTGTGACAACCGCTGTCATGGATATCTTACGCCAACGCCAGAAGAAAACACCCGGGGCAGCCACGGATCGCGACGGCATGACGATACCGCTCACGGGACTACTCACTAGGTTCAATGCGTGCCTATTCGTCGTCGAGACCGCGGGAAGTGGCATCGTTGCCTGTCGGCGAGTTGTGACGGGACTCAAGGAAGTGCGAGAGGATCAATTGGGCCGCGACGCCATCGAGCTTCTCTTTCTTTTTCTTCGAGCTCATCGGATGCTCCGCCAGGAGACGTCGAGCTTCGCTGGTCGTAAAACGCTCATCGAACAAGGCAATTGGAATACCCAGGCCCTTCTCAAGCCAAATGGCATACTCTCGGACTTGCTTCGATTTTTGGCTCTCTTTCCCATCACAGTGAATTGGCAGTCCCATGACGATTGCCACGACCTTCTCGTCCTGAGCTAGCTTGAGCAGATATTGCTGGTCCAGGCGTTCATTGCGGCGACTGTATGTTTCCAGCGGCGTGACCCAATTCTGGCTTTCGTCGCACAGCGACAGTCCAACACGTACCGTCCCAAAATCAATTCCCAACAATCGTCCCTGTGTTGGGATATGATCGTACGATTCGGGAGGCAACGGTGGTTCTGTCGTCATTTTTATTTAGCCCAACCGCAGACCGAGCGGCAACGCTTCGCCGAGCAATTCGGCAGCGAATTCGCCTTCCAGTTCACCGCCTTCGGCAACTAACGTGCGATACTTTTCTGGCGCGTCGTGCTTGGCAAAATACTCCAGCACAGATGCTCGCGTTGCATCGGAGACATCTCGATAGCGGTCCCCCACTTTTCGCGTGCACAGCATGAGCGCAAAATGCGACTGCGGAATTTCCTTGCGAAGTAGTTCTTCAATCCAGTTTTCGACCAGCGTAGCGGGAAGGACGCAATTCAATGGGCCGTATGCAGGAGTTCGACTGCCCAAGCGGCCAAGGGCCCAAAGCACACTCGCCTCGCAGGCGGACCACTTACGATTTCCGAGCAGCGAGAGGAGCCAACCGCCGAGCGTACGCTTCTCAGACGCAGGAAGCAGTTCCAGCGATCCAACCAAACGAAGCAACTCAATCAACTCGTTCGGCGTTACGCCCCCACCTCCCTTGGCTCGGCGCACCGGATCCAACACACCTCGCAGTGGACTTGCGACCTGCTGATAGACGGTCAACTGCTGCCCAGCGGTAAAGCCTCCCGCAATCCTCCGCCAAAGTATCAAGGCCTCATCGCGACTTGCAACCGATGCATGGCACAGTTTGCCGTAAATCGTCCGCCACGTCTGAGCGACGCGCCAATCATCGGCCGCAATGCCATAACCAGGGCGAAGACAATAACCAGCCAGGTTGAGCCAACGGGCTTCGTGGGCGGGAGAGAGTTTGCGTGCCTCTTGCAGATCAAGCAACTCTGCCCAAATCGCTCGCAATAAACTGGGTGGCCATTGCCCTCGGCCCATGCCAAGTTCAGAAGCAAGTTGCTTGACTAGCCGGTTTGGCTTCAAAACACCATCGGCTGCGAAAACCTGCGAGAGCACATTTCGCGCAGACTCTACTGCTCCTTCGTCCAGCACACCTTCGGCTGACAGACCATCGCTGCCCATTTCATGGTCTGTCTGCGTGCTGCCACGCACGTCGAACTCCAATTTCCATCGGTGGTCACTATCTGCCGCTCGACAATACAGCTCGAGCGTCCCGATCTGCGTGAGTTGCGTTTCCAAGACAACCTGAGCAGATTCCGTTCTCCGCCGGCCCGAATACTGCACTACTGTCCGCACCGGAGGCATCGCCTGAAACTCTTCTTCCCCAAGCTCAACAACGGTCCCCACTCGATCAGACAATCTGGCTGACGAGTAATAAACCGGAAATTGAACCGGTGTGCCGATACTGAGCGACATGGGCAAATCGTCTAGTGAGAATGTATCGCCTGGACTAGCACTGCCAGGCACAATGCAAACGCCCTTGGGAGGGTCCTCTTCCGTCTGCATATAGAAGGAACATGCGAGTTTTGCCTCAATTTGGACGCCTTCGCCACGTCGCACCAGTCCGAAGTAGGCTGCGCCGCTGGCAACGGCCCGCTCCAATCGATCGCCCGCCAATTCCCCCGGTTGCCACTGCCCGGATTCGTCAAACCAATTGCCAATTGCCTGCAGAACCCGCGAACGGATCTTGGCACTGGTCATAACGCCGCCGTTGAACAGTACCCAGTCCGGGCGTGCTAGTGCTCGGTCGTCCGGATCCGGAATCTCATCATCACTGCGGCCATCCAGACGATGGTCCCACAAGAATGCTGACAAATGGCGAGTGATGGCGGCATCGGTCGCAAAAGGAAGTCCAAATTCTTGAAACCCAACTTCTTGCCCAGCGGGACGAGTATCGAACGAATCAAGCGGGAAGAAACCGTCCAGCAAACAGCGGTCGACATCCGCCGCCGACACTTCAACTTGTTTACCACCGCCGATTAGCTTTGATCCTGCGGCCGCGATGTGAATCGTAAACGAATCTGGAGCCGAGTCGCCGAGCAACGTTTCCTTGGCAACGCGAGCTGCACTGCGGAGAGACTCCCACTCTCGCGGCGGCAACGAACTACCGCCAGTAAGCTTCTGCTCAGCCAGTTTGGCAAGGGCCAAGTCGATGTTGTCGCCACCTAGAATCAAGTGCTGGCCAACCGCCACTCTGTGAAGCGACAGCATTCCACCGACCGACTCGCTGATGTCGCCATCGAGAGCGGGCTGAGCACTGGCATTTGTCCCAGCCTTGGATTCGTGGACTCGGATCAGGGTGAAGTCAGTCGTTCCGCCGCCGATATCACAGACGAGAATCGTCTGTCCAGCCGCAACCTTTTGTTGCCAGTCATCACGGTGCTTGGCCAACCACGCGTAGAAGGCTGCTTGGGGTTCTTCGATCGGCAAGATTCGTTTCAGCCCAGCAACTGCGGCAGCTTCAATGGTAAGCTGGCGGGCGACTTGATCAAATGACGCTGGCAGAGTCAGCACCACCTCCTGTTCAGCCAGCGGATGCGTGGGAAAAGCTCTATTCCAGGCTCGGCAAATCTGAGCCAAGTACGCTGCGCTGGCAGCCACCGGCGAAATTCGCAGCACGTCTTCTTCATCACTTTGCCAAGGCAAGATCTCTGCGCGGCGATCAACCCCACCGTGGCACAGCCAGCTCTTGGCCGATTGCACTTGACGTCCAGGCCGAACCAACCCGCGGTCCCTTGCAAAGACACCGACCACGGCAGGCGATTTGGCATCTACGCCAGCCAGCGATTCGCACTCGGATGCTGTCGGTTGATAATGAAAAGATGGCAACAGCTCGCGGCGTTCAACAACGCCGGTATCGACAAACTGTTCAATCGTAAACGACTCGATCCGCTCCGGCGATTTTTCGGTGTCGATGTAGCAGACAGCGCTATTAGTTGTACCAAGGTCAATGCCAACCACAAACCGACTGGGCGGCAAATCGGAAAAGGCATCCCGTTCCGGGGCACTCGAATTCTCTTGAACCATGATCGTATCCTGGCGCTATGCTTCCCCGTCGGACACGGCTACTTCCGTTGACGATTCACCCTCCGATTCCCGAATGCTGAACTCAAGCTTCCATTGCTGCGCGTCGCGAGTACTCTTACACCACAATTCGAACACGCCTAACTCAGAAATGCGGCTGTGAAAGCGAACTGGCACAAAGCTCTGTCCCTCTGCGTCTTCTGCATCCAAGGTGACTTCCATCGGGCTGGTTTCAACCAATTCGTCTTCATCCCAGTGCTTGAGCACTTCCCCGACCGCATCTTCCTTGCGCTCGCTGGATGCAAAAAAGCGGAACTTTGCCTCGCGCCCGACGGCCAAACCAACTTCCTTGCCAGGCACATCGGCCGACGTGCCTTCTTCCATGCCGAGCGGCACCACGCAGACGGCACTCAACGGGCGCGGCATTCCGGGAATTGCCAAGCCTGCGGTTTCGATGCCGACATAGTAGCTACGCGCTGCACCGCCACGGATCCTAACTCCACCGTTTTGTTTGGCCCATCCGTAGAAAGCCGCACCGCGAGCAACCGCGTGATCCAGGTCGGCCGGAGCCGATAGGATTTCCGGTGCACTAGCCGTGAGCTTTTCAACGCAGCCGATGAGTCTTTCGCGCAGGGCCGAACTGCGAAAGACGCCACCGTTGAGCAGAAGGTGGATGCTACTGGACGAATCTCCGTCGCTATTGTCAGCTAGGAATTTTGCCAAGTGTCGTGAAATGCCCGAATCGGATTCGAAAGGCAGCCCGAGCTCTTGGAAGCCGGAATTAGACTGCGATTGAGGTCGTTCGTCGGGGCTGCATAGCGGTAGAAAGCCATCGACTAGGAACGCCCCAACTTCGTCGCGATTCAGTTCAACCGACACGGTCCCGCCGATTAACTTCGATCCTCGCCCAAGGACCGATACAGTTTCGACTTCAGGCCCTGATTCGCTCAACAGCGACTCTTTCGCTCGGCGACAAGAATGCCATAGTGCAACCGATTGCCAAGGATCGAGCTTGGTTCCCTTCTCAGCGAACTTGTTGGCTGCCAGATGAGCCAAGGCTAGGTCCATGTTGTCGCCTCCGACCAACAAGTGATTCCCGACCGCTTTTCGGCTCAGTGAAAGTTCACCATTTTCCCCTTCGACTTGCACCATTGTAAAATCGGTTGTCCCGCCGCCGACGTCACAAACCAGCAGTGTATCCCCTTCACTGAGGCTCCCACGCCACTGCTCTCCGGTCTTTTCTAGCCAATGGTATACGGCAGCTTGTGGTTCTTCGAGCAGAATGAAGTCTTCCGGTAATCCAGCTTGCAATGCGGCTTCGCGAGTCAATTCGCGAGCGGACATATCAAACGATGCCGGAACGGTCAGTGTCACCAGTTGCTCCGCAATGGGAGCATCAGGGTGCTCTTGCTCCCAGTTGTCGACAAGTTGCCGCAGGAGAAATCGTGTCGCGGCGACAGGCGAAAACTTCGTGACTTCTCCTGGATCGGAGTCCCAGGGCAAGATCGGGGAATGACGATCGACTCCGCCGTGGCACAACCAGCTCTTCGCCGCAGCAATCGTGCGTTGTGGTTGTTCTGCCGAATTCTGTCGAGCGTAAACACCTTGAATCGTCGGGTATTCAGGAAAGTCCGGAATGCTGAAGGCCCCCGACTGCCCTTCAGCTTCGGATGGGACGTATAGGAAACTGGGAAGGCTGTCGAACGTTTCAAGCTGGTTGGCCGCAGATATTTGGCGGATCGGTAACGTCTGAATCGCCGCCTGCTCCACGTCTAGCTCAGTGTAGGCGACTACACAGTTCGTTGTGCCTAAGTCAATTCCGATCGCAAACTTGCTCATGTAATTTCGTTTTTGTCAGTTCTGGTTGATTCGTTTGATGCGACCTGTGGTCTCGTTGCGTCACCGCGTCTCGACTTCGATGGGGCAGACGACCAAAGCGTCTTCTTTCTTGCCACTCCACTTCGGCAGCTCGACAGCCGTAGCGACCCAGCCCCGGTGAATCACAGTGCCAGCGCCGTACTTGCCACTTCCCGACAGTTTGACTTGGCCCGCCGACGTCCCCTCGGCAACGTCCATCGTTTCTCCCTCAGCGACTTCAGCAAGTGGACGAATGGCAAACATCCGATCGAGCGTCTTCTTGCAGTCCTTCAAGACGTCACGAGCCGCCGCGCCGATCTGGGCGTCGGTGTATTCGTCAAGCGATTCCTGCGCCAGATCGAGCAATCGGGCTTCGCGTTGTAGGGTAGCCAATAGCGTCAACGCTTCGCTGCGAGCAGGTTTTGGGGGCGTTGGTTTGGGAGCCTCTTTTTTAGGCGTTGCAGCACTTTCCGACCCGATGAGTGCTTTTCCAGCCAGTGCGGCTTCGATCTGCTGCGATTTTTCAGAATTGAACAGCGCAGAGAAAAAGGCCTTGAAAGCAGTGCCTAAAGCCATGACAAATCCTCGCCCAACCAGCAGAAGTAGAATAAAAGTCCGGGCAGCAAACCAGCTCCCCGCCATCCAACCGGCCCATTTTAATGCCAGACCCGAAAACGCACAGCCGACGAAGCGCAACGGTAGCTTGATAGTCGCTTTGCCTTGAAAGTTGCCCGATCGCTGCGCGATTGGATTTCCGATACGCTTTAATCCGATGCCTCATAGACATGGGCGAATCGCGGAGCTACGCGTCAACTCTGCCAGCACCTACAACTACTATCCCGTCCTGGCAGGTGCGAACATAATGAGGACTCTGGCCGTCGAATCTAGTGACGGCCCATCTCTTTCCAGCTTGTTTCGGGGTTGCCCGCACCATGATCGTGATCGTTGACTACCAAATGGGGAACCTTCGCAGCGTCCAGAAAGCCCTGGAGCACGTGGGCAGCCGCGCGACGGTCAGCAGCTCTCCAGAGGACATTGCCAAAGCAGAGAAGCTCATTTTGCCTGGAGTGGGCGCGTTTGGGGACGCCGTCGAAGAATTGCAACGACGCGAATTGATTGAGCCGATTCGCGAATTCACAAAATCCGGCAAACCTTTCCTGGGCATCTGCCTAGGATTGCAAATGCTCTTCGAAGTGGGTTTGGAAGGCTCGGAGAAAGATGGCATCGAGAAGTCTGGTTTGGGGCTCTTGGGGGGACGTGTCGAACGTTTTCCGGAGTCGATCGGCTTGAAGATTCCTCATATGGGTTGGAATCGAATCCAACTTGAAAAGCCGGATTGTCCGCTGCTGAGTGGCATTGCACCCGATGCGCACTTTTATTTTGTGCACAGTTACTTTGCCAATCCCGCGGTCGATTCCGATGTTTGGCTTTCGTGCGAATACGGCCAGCAGTTTTGTGCTGCCGTTTGGCGAGACAACATTTTTGCGACGCAGTTCCACCCCGAGAAGAGCCAAACCGATGGCCTCAAAATGCTGCAAAACTTCGCCGAGCTGTAAGTCAGTTTCGTTGGTACTATGGACTTATCTGACTGCCCAGTTGCGTGCATGTCGGTGTACCTTCCGAGACGTTTTCCGACCGTTCCCATAATTTCGAAGAACGATCCGTGGGAAGCTCCTGGGCTCTCCCGCCCGAGTCATGGAAATACAGTCGCGTTTGGAATTTCCACGCCTGTTACGGCTCTTTGACTCCGCCTTGTCCACTTGAATCTCGCCAATAACGATCCAAGCGATATTGCCTTCCGAACGTCAGGACGCCGTGCCTTCGAGCATATTCTTTCTGAAGGCCTGGGGCGGTACAAAGTCAAGCTCTTC
>CAYPLE010000126.1:0-15924 GCA_964411445.1 uncultured Pirellulaceae bacterium | reverse complement strand
AATTCGGTGCTTTTCTTGCCGCGACGGCAAAGTTAAGCTCTCCCATGAATGCGGAAGAAGCTACAAAGTTTGGCAAAATCCAGCGCTAAAAATGAGCCATCTCGAAAGTTCACTCAAATGCTAAAGCCACGCCAGAGCACAGGCACTTGTTGCCTTGAACGTCCAGCAATGCAACTTGTCGATCTACGACCTGGACGCTTTACGCAACGTTGCGTCTTGACTGTGAAGCTCGCACTATTTTGGTCCCATGTGGTTCTGTTGCTCGCTTTGCCAAAGATGCTGCTCGGACAAACTCCGCCGCTGTTCTACGACAAAGAGCACACAGGCGAGGAATTCAAATTGCAGCAGTTACCGGAACTCGAAAATTTCCCAATCATCCGTCCACTACCAGATCCTTTTGCATGGTCTGCCGGCAATGGCCGCTCGACTGCATTCAAAGACTGGGCACGGCGGAGGGCAGAGATAAGTAGTGAAGTACAACACTATGGCATCGGTTATCGCGAGGACGGCGCAAAACTGGCTTCCGTGGTCCTCACAACGTACCCATTTGGCCCCGACGCTCTCAAAACAGAGCTCTCCCAACAACCCGTCTCGCTGAAAAGAGCCGCTGGCACGAGTTTCAAGGTAGGAGTTGGTGTTGGCCATAAAGTGCTGCAGAATCAGGAGGATGCAGAACTGATTAGGCTGCACTTCGACATTCTGACTCCCGAAAACTGCATGAAACCTCAGAGCATCCACCCTGCCGAAGACCGCTGGGACTTCGGTGCAACAGATCGCTTCGCAGAATTCGTCCGTAAAAATGACCTCGAAATGGTCGGGCATTGCTTAGTTTGGGCGAAAGACGACCGAACGGATACTTGGATGATGACCGACGGAGACAAGCCTGTTTCACGCGAACGGCTACTTGCCAGAATTGAGACTCACATCAGCACGGTTGTCGATCGATACGCTGACGTCGTAACTATGTGGGATGTCGTCAATGAGGCCATTGGAGACGGCGATGAAGAAATGTTGCGTGACTCAATCTACTCGCGAGCGTGCGGCATCGACTTCATCGTCACCGCCTTCAAAGCGGCAAGAAAAGCCGCCCCCAACGCGTTGCTGATCTACAACGACTACAACGGCCACAAGCCTGCGAAACGCAAGAAGTTGATTCAGTTGCTTACCGAACTCAAGAACGCGGGGGCGCCCGTTGACGCTTATGGAATGCAAGGCCACTTCGAACTTGGCGATGATTCTATCCAGGATCTTCGTGACACATTCCAGGCTTTACGCGAGCTTGGGTTGAAGGTCGTTATCTCGGAACTCGACATTGACGTCGTCAAACGCGGCCAGTGGTGGGCCGACGATGGGAAACATCGCGATGAACTGGCGAAATACAATCCGTATGTTGACGGTCTTCCCAAAGCAACTGAGGAAGAGCAGGTGAAACAGTACAAAGAGCTGTTCCGGTTGTTCATTGAATTTGAAGACACCATCGAGCGGGTTTCATTCTGGAATCTGCATGACGGACAAAGTTGGCTAAACTACTTCCCCTGGAATCGAGTCAATCACCCGCTTCTGTTCGATCGAAGTCGTCAGCCCAAACCAGCCTTTCATGCAGTCCTCGACGCGCTCAACGGACGCTAACGTGTCGTGTATATGCCGAAGTTCCGTAGCTTCGTTCGTTGCGGAAACCAAGTATGACGGTTAGTCGCCCGATCGCTCCGCGATCGGATCTCTGTTTTTGACGATACGAATCGCGGAGCGATTCGGCGACTAATTAAGCACGAATCGCGGAGCGATTCGGCGACTGACTAAGTGCGAATTGCGGACACATGCAACAAAACACGCGACGTGTTTACCGCCAATACTAGCCAAAATGTTAGGTTTTGTAGCCCGTTGCACTAGGGGCTGCACTATGGGGATTGCTCTATGGGGATGCAGTGAGGCTTACACTCGACGGGGTGTAACTGAGGTGATACTCGTCTGGTCCGACAGTGATAGAGTCGTTTTCAAAGCGGCCGATAATCTTCGTAGCGGTAAGGACGACGAAAGTCTCGCCGCGAGAAGGCAGCCAAGGGGCAAGATCCACGCGCAGCGTTCCTGCAAGATGAGCGGCACCTTGAACCTTCAAGGATCCAGGTCCGTTCTCTGAAGCTGACACAACCGTGCGGCCTGAATCCGCTTGATGAAAGTCGCCAACGATTCGCAACGGCTGTCCCCCGCGACTCTCAACTGTACCGGAGTTATACAACGTACCTTCGACCGTGCCGCTGCCTGACAATTCTGCGTCGCGCCAGATATCAATCCACCTCAACGAGCCAACAGTGCCACCTTCTAAGACGAGTCTCGCACCTTCAGAAAGCCTGACCTCGTTCCGTCCCAACAATTGTCGATCTTTCGGGACGAGGACGGTTTGCGTTGTGCCTTTCCCTTGATCGCCAGACACCTCCAACGCTAACAGCTCTAAGTCGGCGTCGACGACGGCTATCCGACTCGCATGCCCAATCGGATTCGAGTTGGCCTCAAGATCAAGCCCCACTCCTGGTCGATTCTCAATCTTAGCAACCCACGACACCCGAGGCGCGCCGGAGTCTTCCATGTACGTGACACCTGCATTCTCGTAAACGTAGTTCGACCAGTTGCCGGCCTCCGACGTAACGGCTTGATGTTTCCCCGTCCAAGTGTGGTATGTGTTAGCGAATCCCTTGGGCCGATCGACTTGTTCGCCCAGCAGCAGACGCTCTAGTTCGTCAGCGACCTTCGGGAACTTCACCGCGATGTTGTTTGACTCTGTTGGATCTTCCTTGAGATCGTACAATCGGGGCGCGCCTCGGTTCGACCTCACCAGTTTCAGATCGTCACGAATGATCGACTGCCCGTTGCCTGCCTCGTGAATGATGAAATCACGCCGCCGTTGCTTACCAGTGCCCGTTAGAGTTGGTGCGATCGAAACACCATCAATGCCCAATGGGACAGTCGCATTCGCAAGCTCGCAAAATGTTGGAAGAAGATCCGTTACGTCGACTACTTTTTCGCAGGTCGAACCAGCCTTCAACTCCGAGTTGGCGTTGATTTTCGTTGGCCATCGCATCACCAGTGGCACCCGAATACCACCTTCCTGAATCATTCCCTTGCTTCCGGAAAGGCCTCCGTTGGCTGCGAACTCCCCCCTGCTCTTCCCGCTTGGCCCGCCGTTATCGGATTGAAAAACGACCAGCGTGTTGTCAGCAACGGAGTCAGAGGTGTCGCCGTCGCTATTTGGATCTTCGAGCACGGCGAGGATATTGCCAAAGTGTTGATCGATTCTTGTGACCATCGCTGCCCACTGCTGCGATTGCTCAGCAAGGTTTGCGAAATGAGGGTCGTCTCGATAGGCTGCGTCCCAGTCTGGGAGCTTGGTCACTTCGTCGAAGGGAGCGTGCGGAATCTGTACCGCCAAGATACCAAGGAATGGTGTGCCCGTTGCGTGATAGTTCAATGAAGAATCGCGTACGAACTGCAGCACAGCAAAGGCATAAGCGTCATCACAGTAGGCGACTTGTGGGTACGCTGCGTGATGGTGTAGCGAGGGAGCCTCGGGAAGATTCGACAACATCCTCAGTCGCTCACGCGTGTTCGGAATCAACTCGACACCGCCAATGGCCCCGACCGTCGCAGGTGCGTGCCACAGGGTCGGCTGGAAGAATGTGTGAGCGCGGACGTGATGGAGTTCGGCGAGCACATGCGCATACCCGTGCGACGTCGGTAGCGTCTGAACATTATCGATCGTCGGATTGTCCTGCGACTTGGAACCACCATACCCCCACTTGCCCCAGTATCCTGTGACATAGCCAGCCGCTGACAACGATTTACCGATACTCGGATCGTCAGCGCGAATCGCTTTCCTGGCGTTGTCCGGATCGTTGCGGTCTGCAAAAGTGTGCCCCTGATGAAATCCTGTCTGTTGCGAGGAACGCGCTGGAGAGCAAACGTGGCACCCGTAACCACGCGAAAAATTGACACCAGCGGCTGCCAATCGATCTAGATTGGGTGTCTTGACGCTGGGGAGTCCCCGCGCGCGACGTTCCGCTTGACCATTCGGACCGATCGACCCCCAGCCCATATCATCCACATAAAAGTACAGGATATTCGGCCGTTTGTCCTCACCTGCCAAAACTGGACGTATCACGAGCAGTTGGAAAAACAGAACGAATGCGATGGAGTAGATCTTCAGCATGACAAACAACCAGAGAACAATAAACAGGACCGAATCACCCGCGCGCTGCCGGCTACTTCTTCAGCTCTTACTGACTTGCAAGGACGCGTTTGGCGAGCGAACTTGTCTTCTGTGATTCACCATGCAGCAAGTAAGAACAACCGGCCAAGTAGTGAGAACGCCACATTGGATGCAGCGACAGGTAGTCCTCCATGGCCGCTGAACTAAATTTGTAATCGTGAGCATCGTTGCCTTTCAGGAAGACCATCTCACGGGCACGTCGAACGAGCTGCCTCGCTTGGGCGGGCGACTGAGACAACGCGTACACTGTTTCGGCGGCATCATCGTGTTTCGCGCCCAGCAGCCTAAACAGACTTTCTTGCTCGACAGCCTTATCCGGCGTAGTCTGCCAAGCCAGGATATCCTGTTCCCCGAGAGTTCCGCGATCTATTGCCGACTGGCGAAAGTGGGGAATAAAAGCAGCGTTCTGTAGCAACAACCACTGACGTATTCGGTTGTCATGAACGCTACGATAGAGATAGCGAATGGCATTAGAGGTGGTTACGGCATGCAATGGCACGATCGCAGGCTGCTTGGCCACCAGCTCCGAAGCTGCGAGCATAATGCCATCGAAAATATTGTCAGGATGAACACCTGCTCCAACCAGTTCGACGACCAACTCAGCAGCCTGCTCTGGTGTGGCAGTGCGAAGCGATTCTACCACCACTCGGGACTCAAGCGGTTTGCTTTGTGTATCAAACCACTTAGCTGAGACTCGGTCCACCCGGCTCCAATTCAACCGGCCAACACGGTCGACTTCCAAATCCGCCCCAGCAGGATTCGGATCTCCCGTGTGGTTCAAGATTGCGTAGCACAGTGACCGCACGACTGGTTCTGCGTGATGCCAGCCGATGACCTCGAGCGTCCGAAACGCGTTGGCCAAGTAAATCGATTTGTGGCCGATGCTTCGATAATCGCGAGCAGCGTGTTTTGACAGCAGGGTCAAAATCTGCCCCGCCGTTGCAGTCCGAGCCACGATGGTAGCTGCCGCATCCGCAGCCTCTACATCCCAACGCGTCATTGCATCATCCAAGGCCGACAAAGCCTTGTTAGGTTCGGGCAGCCGTTCACTTGGTGCGGGAGACATTGTCCAGTCTCCCTCGCGGACATCCGACTGCTGCGCACGTTTAAAGTAGTCAACGCTCCAGAGCAATGGCATCCACCGATATTCGTCAGCGGCATCCATGGCGGCTTGGTGAGCGGAATGGACGACTAACACACTATGGAATTTGAATCCAACCGACGGGCGCGGCTGCACGTTGCGAATCGCCGCCAAAAAGACTGCGGCCAACAACTCTTGGTAGCTCCGCCCGTTGCGGATTTCAGCCATGGTTTTGTCAACGGCTTGATCCTGTGAAGTAGTCTCCAGCATCCGAACCAACGGCTCGACTTCACCACTAAACTGAACCATCTTGGATTCGAGTTGCGTTTCCTGGGCCGATAGTTGCGGGAGCCCTAAGTATCCAACTGCGCCGCCCGCCGTTGCCAATAGTGACCGATCAATAAACTGTCGTCGCGTTTGCACTATCTGCTCCTTGCCATCGTCACCTTGACCGACACCCACGCAAGCAACCATTGTATGTTCTTTTTCACCACGCGGCGTCAAAAGACCGCAAATGGTCCGCCCAAGTTTGAACGCACCCACAAACTGTCTCAACTTCCGGGCCTAAGATGCTCGACAAAGAAGTCTCTGAGCCGCCGTTGCCCGTAACGTCCGCCCATGCCGTGGCCGCCACCGGGTACGACTATCAAGTCAAAGTCCTTGTCCGCCCGAATCAGTGCATCGGCAAATCGGAGTGTTGACTCAGGCGGAACGTTGGTATCCATTTCGCCAACGATGAGCAGCAAATTTGCGTTTAGATTTTCCGCGTTATCGATGTTGGAGCTTGCCGAGTAGTGTGGTCCAACTGGATAGCCCATCCACTGCTCATTCCAAGAGGCTTTGTCCATGCGATTGTCGTGGCAGCCGCAACCGGCCACAGCCGCCTTGTAAAAGTCACCGTGGAATAAGACCGCCGCGCCCGCGTTTTGTCCGCCGGCCGACCCTCCGTAGATCCCCACGCGTTGAAGATCCAATTCTGGATATTTTGCACCAGCAGCTTTCATCCAGGCGATGCGATCCGGAAAGCCCGCGTCCTTGATATTGTGCCAACAAACATCATGGAAATCCTTGCCACGATTTGCGGTTCCCATCCCATCGATTTTCACGACGATGAATCCAAGTCGATTGAGTTCCGCGTATCGTTCACGGGTGCTGAAGCGTTTGGGAACGAACGAGTCGTGCGGGCCAGCGTAGATATCTTCGATAACAGGGTACTTGTGAGCAGGATCGTAATCCTGAGGACGGCAGATGATTCCCCAGATCTCGGTTCTGCCGTCACGCCCTGGTGCGGAAAAGACTTCGGGCGTTTTCCAACCCAAATCATCTAGCTCGCTTGCATCCGCTTGCTCAAGTTCGCAAACTAGGCTGCCGTCATCGCTCCGGCGCAGCTCATGCACCGGAGGCATGTCAATGCGGGAATATGTATCGATAAAGAACTGACCTTCGGGAGCAAACTGGACAACGTGATCGCCATCGCCTGAAGTGAGTTTTACGAACCCCGTACCGTCGAAATTGACTCGACAGTAGTGAACCAAATAGGGATCCTGCTCGTCATACAGGCCGCTGGCGCGAAACCAGATCTGGCGCTTCTCTTCGTCGATTTGATCAACTGAGCGGACAACGTACTGGCCTTTCGTAATCTGATACTTTAGCCCAGGCGCCTCCAACCGCCGACCACCGCTGGAGATTGCGGTTGGGGCGTCGTGTTGGCTCTTGGGCTTTGCTGACACGTCAATCAAATACAAATGCCGCCAACCATCCGCCTCCGAAACAAAAATCAACTCATCCGTTTGTTCTAGCCAGGTAACGTCAGCAATCCCGATATCCTGCGTGTGCGCGGTCCAGATGAATGTATCGGTGACTTCGTCAATCAGGTTGTGAGCTTGACCGGTCAACACGTCTATTTCGACAAGCCTGCGGCGCTGGTGTCCGCGGTCAACTTGCTGGTAAGTAAAACTGTTGCCATCTTCGCTCCAACGCACTCGCGGTCTGCCGAAGTCAATTGGGTCGACCGTCAATCTGTCCGATTGCCAAGCAGAGCTGATTGAATCTCCGCTGGAGTCATTGGTAAAGCGAAACAGCACGGGTTGGTAGGATGTAAATCGATCGCCCGGAAGTGGATACTGTCGCCGGTGCAAGACTGCGCGGCCACCCCCGCGCGGTGAGGATTCGACAAGGAAGACTTCCTTTTGATCGCCGGGTGTGATTAAGAAAGCGACGAATGCCTGCGAGTTGGGCGACCAGCTTAGTCGGCCGTAACCAACTTCATCCGTTCCGTCGCTCGTTAGTTGTCGCCGCTCGTCGGAGTCACTCCGCTCAACGACAACATTGCCGTCACGCACGAAGGCTCGCCACTTCCCATCAGGAGACGCACCGGGGCTGCCACTGGCAGGTCGCTGCGATCGGATCCTGCCACGGAGCCGCTTGACAGGTTCGCCAGTAACGACTGCATCTCGGGAGAATTCAACCGCTTCGAATGCGACCAAATCCCGGCCCTGCTGGTTGGTCACCATCCAGACGTGCCCAGCGAAAGTGTGCTGCGAACGGATTTGCCCTGGCTCCAGCTTGCCATAGCTGATTCGCCGACCATCCGTACCGATCCAAAAGAGCTCGACGGCGGCATCGGTACGATTTACAAAACGAAGCTCGGAATCGCCACCAGTCCTGCGACTCCATCGCGGCGCTTCGGCGGGATGAATCGCACTTGAGAGCTCTTGGTCGATGCCTTCCCATTCCCCGGCTTCTGACAGGTCGTATGTGGCAAGGTCGCAACGCCAATCTTTTCCTCCGGCGCGAAAGTAGATGATTGAATCGACAGCTCTAGCTTGATTGTCCGCTTCAGTATCCTCAGGGCTTGGGACGCTATCTGCAGAAGCAGTCTTGTCTGCGTCCGCAAAACGCAGGTGGTCAATCTCCAGGCGTTTCGCATCAGCGTCTACGCCCGCCGAACGAAGAGCGTCCGCGAGTCGCTCGTGATCGAAGGCTGCCTGTCGAGTTCCGCGGATGCCGTCTACGAGAATGAACTCGCGTTTTGCATTGCGAAGTTCATTGCGATACCAGAAACCGCGACCGTCGCTGAGCCAATGTGGACGGATGCTTGTCTTGTAGACTTGAGGGGGGACGTCGCGCTGAGCAAGCGGTTGAGCAACGGGCTGAGGTGCCGCACTGTCGGCCTCCTGAAATCTCGCTTTCGACTCCTTAACCGAGGCTGCCTGCGGCTCATCTGAGATCCCGGCGGCGGAGCATTCCGCCATCTCCATGGTCGCCACACCCATCGTTATTGTCAACAAAAGAACAGCCGTGAAAAGGCGATTTCCAATCAAGCGCATATGTAGGTCCCAATGTTGAATGTTGTAACTCGGGTCAGTGGAGTATGATGCGGCACGCGGGGGACCATGACAGTCTATTCAAGTGAGCAGCTCGATAAAGCAGGCGTCGTGGGACAGCTCGCATTCCAGCAACCTTTTTCTCTACAAGTAGTCATGAATCAAGAATCTCAAGCCGGCGTTGAAACCAGGACAAGGCGACCACTCAGTGTCGTACTACCGATCATCCTATTGAGCCTCATGGTACTCGCTCGATTTGTACCACAACTCTGGGAAGAAGGCCCGTCGTGGACGTGGGCAATTGCATCATTTGGCCCTACACTGGCCGGTTTGATGCTTCTATTTGTTTGGTGGCTGGGACTAAGCAGAGCGACGCTGCGCGAGCGCGTCTTTGGTTTCGCTGGCTGCATCGCATGCATAGTGGCCGCATCCATGCTGCTTCACCAATCACTCACGGGGTTGATCGCCGTGTTTACGATGCCCATCGCGTTTGCCGGATTCGGCATCGGCCTCATTGCAGTCAGCCGTTCCCAATCGCCTCGCCGGGTCCTAGTTGGAATTGCTTGTTGCGCTGTCGCCGCTGGAGCCACAGCCCTGTTTCGCAACGAAGGTGCTTGGGGCAATTTCTCATTCGATCTTCACTCTCGATTCTCGGAGTCAGCCGAAGATACATTCTTGCAAGACCTTGAGAAGCGGCGTAGTGCCACCGATGCGGCGGAGCGTCCTTCTGTGGAGCTACCGGAAGTGGCACAGTGGCCGGGGTTCCGTGGCAAGGACCGAAGTGGTGCCGTTGTGGCAGGCGATATTGGCCAATGGGAAACCCCGCCCACCGAACTGTGGAGGAAGACCGTTGGGCCTGCATGGTCAAGTGTTAGCGTTGCTGGCAACTACATCTTCACGCAGGAACAGCGTGGCGAGTTCGAGGCAACCGTCTGTTATCTGCTGAGCGATGGAACCGAAGTTTGGGAGAACGCTTCCGAAGCACGCTTCTTTGAAGCCCTTGGTGGCCTTGGTCCCCGCGCGACACCAACGTTTGACGCCGGATACGTTTACTCCATGGGTGCATCAGGGCTTCTGACCAAAATAGATGCACTTGATGGGAGCAGTCAGTGGCAAGTCGATCTGACAGAGGTCGCCAAACGATCTGCACCGATGTGGGGATTCTCCTCCTCCCCATTGACCACAAAGGACGCAGTGATTGTGCACGCTGGAGGCAAGGACGACTTGGGCATCATCGCATTCGACATAGAATCTGGCGACGTCCTTTGGAAAGCGCCCGCTGGCGAGATGTCCTATGCTTCGCTGCAAAAGATGTCATTGCTGGGCAATGATTACCTTGCAATTCTGACCGAAGTGGGTTTAGAGCTTTTCGATGAATCCGGCCGTGCGGTTTATGTGTACCGATGGCCGCACACCGGTTATCGCTCTCTTCAACCACAAGTCATCGACGAGGACAAGGTGTTGATCCCGACCGGGCAAGGAACAGGGACGCGCTTGGTTCAGTTCAAACGCGATGAAGCAGGTGCCCTTTCTGCAGAAGAAATCTGGACGAGCATTCGTTTGAAACCTGACTTTAACGACATCCTCGTCTATCAAGGAAATGTATACGGATTCGACGGCACTGTATTCGCTTCCCTCTCGCTCGAAGACGGCAAACTCAATTGGAAGGGCGGCCGCTATGGCAAGGGACAGGCTCTCTTGCTGGAAGACTCCGGCAAGATCATTGTCGTGACCGAGACCGGTGAGCTCGCGCTGTTGGACGCGCAGGGAGAATCGCACCAGGAACTCGCAAAATTCCAGGCGTTGGACGGGCGGACCTGGAACCACCCGGTCGCAGTCAACGGACGCCTCATTGTTCGCAACGCCGCTGAAATGGTTTGTTACGAGATTACGGCACAGTAATGATCAACTTGCACAGCGAACTCTCCACTTCGATTTTTTCTTTGAGCTCACAATGAAAAGACTATCCGGTCAAACGCAGTCAGAACCATCCTCGCCTCGAGCAAGCGATTTCAGTATTTGCCGCAACTACATCCAAGTTGCTCATGAGGCTGGTCGAGTTACAGAGTAGCCGCGCATGTTGCAGCGTGACTAACTGCGAATTGACGATGCCCCACGTCAGCGAGCTTCCAAAATCGACAACTACCCCCTGGTGTGCAGATAGCGCTTCTTCAAGTGAATTCTGAGAATGCAATTTTGCAAATGACAGACGGTTTCGCGTATCCGGTCCAAATTCTGGAGACGCATTCTCCGTCGCGGTACAAGCTGCGTATTATGTCCGCAGCCAACGTGAAACTTACCGAGGCTGCAAAGATACGGCTGAACAACCGAAAGTATGATTGCCAGATCGTGCGTTCGGAGCAAGTTGATGGATACTGGAACGTCATCATCCGGTTGGACAAGTCCCACGAACTCAACACCAGCAGCTAGGCCGGACGGAGTCGTGAGTCGGAACAAACCGAGTTTCGTAACGAAATCCACTACGAGGAGTGCGAGGAATCGCTTAACGGGCGTGGCTATTTGGATTCGAGCTGAATGACGAATGGAGTTTTGGAAACCTGCTTTGCGGGGACTAGCTCAACCGTTCCGTGGTAGGGCTCAAACCCACGTTGGTCGATGTTGATGTCGTAGGAGCCCTGCTTGCCGCTCAGGTAATAGCCACTCATCTGTCGTGACGCGTTAATGCCTGGAATGTCGACTTCCACTGGAATGCAAATCCCGTTCTCGTCAATGGTAACCAAGCTTAGGTTCCCGGCTGTCTCCTTGCCATGTTCAGGCCACTCAACCTCCTGAACCTGTGCATCTTGAGACTCAGCTAATTCCTGGGTTGAGACCGTCGCAACGATTTCTGCGGTTCGCAAGTTCCCAAGCTTGATCGAGTATTCGCCAGGTGGCAATCCACTCATCCGGCATACATTATCGGAGTCAGAAATTCCAACGTAGAAAATCGTCTCCTGCTGTCCCACGGCTCGTGTCACCGTGACACCCTTCAAACTAGCACGATCGTCCTCGGTATCCTCCGCAGGCTTAATGATCTTGAAAGCCAACGAAGAATCGCCTCTTGGTAGTACAAAGTCGACTTCGCCGTTGATGTTCGATTCGTCAAGTTCAATTCGTTTGACGTGATTCACTCCGTTGTCATAGCAGTACAGCTCATACGTCCCCGAGGATACGCCGTTGAATACGAAGGGTTCTGAGTCTGACGTTCTAGCTGAAGGTGTGCCGACGTCTCGACCGAAGTAGGATAAAGTCGAGTACTCGCGAATCCCTGCCCGCGTTCCGGCTTTCACGCTCTCGCCGTCCGAGTATCGGCAGTTGACAGTGAGGGTGCCAATGACGAGGTCGATTCGCCCCAGGTCCTGGTTCTGGTTAGTAATATCTACTGCAAGAATTGGTGCCCAATCAGAGCGCGAGCCTTCGAGTTCACGGTAGAGTCGCCAATTCCCGCGCGGCGCACCGTGTAGAGTAAATGCGCCGGATGCATCGGTGGTTGTAAGGTACTTCATTGCGTCAAATACGGAGTCGGTACCCGTCAATTGAAGGCGGCAGTTCGCTAGCGGCTTTCCAGCGTTGAAGATTGTCCCGGAGACGACGGTCTTACCGCCGAGATCAACTCGCAGCGTCTTTCCGTCGGTAACCATGACCTTCTGTTTCAAGACTCCGGTCTTGTCCCAGTAATTCGCTCGCGAAATATGCATCTCGCCAGCAGGCAGTTTATCAACGGAATAACGTCCAGAAGCATCCGTGATTGCCTGCCCCGAACGAGCATCTTCGCCGTCAAAGCTGCTGTAGTTGAAGTCTTGTGAGAAGTGCAGAACTTCATTGGCCAGTGGTTTGCCCGCGTTGTCGTAAACGGTTCCAGATATGCTACCGCCTTTGGGAAGGACGAATTCACGCGGTTGATTGTCTTCACCAATTTCAACGTCCGAAAACACGGTGACAGGGAAGTTTGGATGATCGATCCTGATCGTCTCTTTGCCGGGCACCAAATTCTTGAACTCAAAAAATCCGTCTGCTGTCTTTTTGCTGCGAACGTCATCCACAAACTGCTGACTTGCACGTTGATATGCACCTGTATTCAATGAAAGCAGGCGGATTTTGGCGTTGTCGACGGGCTTTCCTGCTGAATCAATGACCTGTCCAGTGAACGGAACGCCCCGATTGAGCTTCACGGAAAGAACACGATCAGGCTGCTCGTCAGTATTGACCTGAGCGCTTACCGCGTGAGCATAGTTGTCGGCAAGGACTGAAATAACGTAAACGCCCGGACCAACCACTTCACTTTCCAGCTTTCCATCAGTTGCGGCAGACCAATCGCCGTTAGGCACATAATTTGGTCCGGTCGTCGTGCGGATTTTCCGAACAAGGTACTTGAATCGCTCAATGGGCTTTCCTGTTTCGGCGTCAGTTACCGTAGCTCGAACGACAGGGTTCCCGCGAAACCTCAGTACAACTTGAAGCTTCTCCTCGTTTGGAATGAGAACGCTCGAAAGGTCGTTTAGGCCGCTATCTTTCCGCGAGTTCATTACCTCGACTTCAGAATTTTCGATTGTGATGCGGTAGACCCCCTTGGGAATAGGCCCTACTCGGAATTCATCTTCCCCCTCTTTGATGATGTGGTTGAAGAAATGCCGAGTCGCAGACGCGTAGCCGCTAATCCGGACTCCATCTGGACGTTCTTTTCCAATCCAGCGGATCGTTCCGGAGAGGTATTGCATCGATTTTGGAGAAGGATGGTCGAACTCCCATTCGAGCGGTTGTTTTGCCTCATGCAAATTGACACCGGCGACCAGCGGACGAGAAGTCGACATGCCGCCACCCGATGGAATGGAAACAGTCAAATCGTATGGCTCGTTTCCGATGTTGGGCAATTCAACGTGACCGTCATCCCCAATTTCGGGTCCACCCGGATACACACCGAAATTCCACCAAGAAGGCAATGCCCAAACGCGCCAACCTGAGGCGGGAAGTCCGTCGGAGCACATGACTTTGCCAACAACGCTCTTGCCCTTGCGGAGTACAATTCGATGCTTCTCAATCTTGTTCGGGTCCCCCGTTTCGATGACTAAGCGACCGATGGCGTGAGCTCGAGAATGAACGCCAATTTGGTACTTTTTCATCGCCGGGTCCAGCCCGCCAAGCGTCCCCACGCCTTCTGCGTTGATTTGCCCGTCTTGCGAGCTTGTGTATCGCTCGGAGGTCAACGGACTGTAATAGACCGAACATTGTACCGGGTCACCTTGCTCGTCGACGACAGTCAACTCGATTTGACACGCACGCTTCAGAACAAAATTTTCAACTCCCGGTTCGTCCTGCGTGATGGAAACACTGGGCAATTTCCTGAAGTCGGTCAGTCCCAAGTACTTGCCGGATTCAATTCTTACGCGGTATTCTCCCGTTTCGATATCGTCCAAGAACGCAAAGACGCCGAAGTCGTCCGTCTGCGTTCGGTAGTACGATTTCCCCTGCAGCGATATGGTCGCATCGTCAACCGGCAGTCCGTCTTCTCCCATGATCATACCGGAGAAGGCTGCGAGCGGCTTTTTCTCATTGCCGAGAGTTTGTGTCGCGTCTTCGGCAACAGTGTCCTGACCAAAAGTGGTCTGCTGAGCAGACTGCAGCGATCCACTCAGAACAAGTAAACTGACGGAGAGAATGATTCGCATTTGGTTCACTTTCCTGCCTCCGATTCTGACACCCTACACACACTGAGCTGCTTCAGACCAACGGGGCGCCGCGACGCATTTGGAGCGACGAAGCGGAGCTTCAGAGGCATGCATTTCGCGGCAGTTTCTTGCGATGTGCACAAGCGGCCTTTGCGATTGGTTCTTAGCTGGGCTCGGTTTATCTGTAAAATAGCAGATTGCAATACATCTCGCTGCTAATCACGAAAGCTCACGCGATGTTTCTGACGCCGGTTGTACTAGCCCAGCCTGCAACTTTGCTTAGTCATCATCTGCCGAGTCCTTACTTTCCGACGGTTATCGGGCTGACAGCTTAGCTTTGGAGTAAAGCGTAGGCTTCGGGCACTGAATCCGTGGGGTAATGTGACATTCTGTGACCAACTGCGAAAGAATTGGGGTTACGAACGGAGGATTGTGGAAGAAAATAGCGCGGCGAACCACTTTGCCGAGTCCGGTAACTTTAGCAGGCGTTTCATGAGTAAGAGACCTTCAACAATCGAACTGCTCGCACCAGCAGGAAACTGGGAGTGTGCCAAGGCGGCGGTCGAGAACGGAGCGGACGCGATCTACTTTGGCTTGGATGCTGGCTTCAATGCGCGGGCACGAGCCGACAACTTCCATTTGGACGACCTTCCGCAACTCATGAAGATGCTGCACGGCCAGGGAGTCCGCGGCTACGTCACACTCAACACACTTGTCTTCACCGACGAACTTCCGCAGTTAGAAGAAAATGTCCGAGCTCTTGCAGCCGCTGGCGTTGACGCCGTCCTGGTTCAGGATTTGGGCGTTGCCAAGCTGATTGGTGAAATTTGCCCTGCGTTGGAGATTCATGCTAGTACGCAAATGACATTGACGAATGCTGAGGCCATTGAAACCGTCAAGGCACTGAAGGTGAAGCGAGCCGTTTTGGCAAGAGAGCTTTCGATAAGTGAAATTGACAAAATCACCGATGCAACGGACATGCCTGTTGAGTCGTTTGTCCACGGCGCTTTGTGCGTTGCCTACAGCGGCCAGTGCTTGACCAGTGAGTCTCTCGGCGGTCGCAGCGCGAATCGAGGCCAATGTGCCCAAGCGTGCAGGCTACCCTACGAGATCTTTCGTGACGGTGAGAAGGTTGAACTGGGCGCACAGCAGTACTTGCTCAGCCCACAAGACCTGGCGGCGCATGACTATATTACTGACATGATCGACGCCGGCGTTTGCTCGCTCAAGATTGAGGGTCGCCTTAAAACACCCGAATACGTCGCCAATGTCTGCGGGCACTATCGCAAGGCGATCGACGAAGCTCTCGAAGGTCGAACTCGGAAGCTATCGGAGGAGCAGGCTCGAGAGCTTGAGCTGAGCTTCTCGCGTGGCTTTTCGCCGGGCTGGCTTGAGGGTTGCGATCACAAACGTCTGGTACCTGCAACCAGCAGTGCGAAACGAGGCGTGGAGGTGGGTCGAGTTCTTGCCGTGCGAGGAGACGCTCTCCGCGTTCAGTTGAGCGGACCTCTTGCTGCCGGCGATGGAGTTGTCGTCGAGGGCAATCGAGCCGCCAAGCAGGAGTTTGGCGGCCGCGTTTACGAAGTACGC
>CAYPLE010000125.1:12765-16261 GCA_964411445.1 uncultured Pirellulaceae bacterium | reverse complement strand
ATCGGCTGAGCCAATGGCACTTACGATTCCTTCACCGACGCGAGCCACGACTGTTTCTTCGGTTGCACCACCGATCAACTGTTGCAAATTGGCACGAACGGTGACACGCGTCTTGACCTTCAACTGGATGCCATCTTTGGCCACTGCGTCGAGCGAGCTACGCGCGGCTCCCTTTGCAGGACAGTCAATCACCTTGGGGTAAACACTCATCTGCACCGCTTCGAGCACGTCACGCCCGGCAAGGTCAATCGCGGCTGCCTCGCGGAAGCCCAACGTGATCATTTTCGATTTCCGCGCCGCAACGAGTGCTCGGACGACTTGGGGGACGTTTCCGCCGGCCAAGTAGTGCGCCTCCAGGGCTTCACCGTCCAGCTCGTCGTTCGTCAATCCTGCTTGGACGGCCATGATTTTGCTGCGAACGATGCTCCGCATATCGACGCGACGCAACCACATTCCGATCAAATCCCACAGCCCAATTCCGGCGCCGGTTGTGAAAGACTGTGCCCACAGCCAGAAGAAATTCGCCATTACGGCGAACAACCCTAGCATGAAGACGATGATCACAAGAGCGACCACTAGGATCACAATAGACTGTGCGTCTTGAGCGAGTAGCAGGGGGAAATCCATGGCAGTTTCTCTAGCGGTGTTTCTTGGGCAAACCGTGGAATTGGTCATCTTGGCCCACCAAAGGCGGACGCAACCCTAGATTATACTCGCTCCGCCAGTCCTTGGGGGCTCATAACGGACAACTCAAATTCCGTCGCCAGGGTGAAACACGTCGCAAGAGTGAAACTCGCGTTGCTCAAACGACAACCTGCACAGGGCAGGAGGCTTGATTAGCGTCAGCAGCAGATGGTCTTGGTTTTCGTTTAACGGTTAGCCGTTTAGCAAACTCTCAAAGAATGCAGCCTTGGACAATGCATACTGCTGGAGCGCTCCGCAACCGGGCTGAAAATTGGCTCGCTTGATAGTCTCAAATTCATCTCGCAGTTCAGCACTCGTAGACAATCGTTCGCGAGCGGTAACACAATTCTGCCAAGCGACAGATTCGAAGCGTGTAACGAGAACACTGTGAGTTGGCTCGCCTGTTCGCGGCTTTTCCAAATAAGCAGTCAGTTCGTCGTCGCACCAATCTGGCGATGGCAGTCGGCGGAAATTGAGCCCTTCGATCAAGGTGGCAACGTCATTCAAGCTGGATAGGTCGCTGACGCCCGCGATAGCATCCACAGTAGGCCGAGCAATCATGCTGCCGAGTGCCGTACTGCCAATGTGCTGGCAAGCTGTAATCCAGCCTTCGGTCGCGCCCAAAATCGACGACCGAGTTTGCTCGAACTCTTGTTTCCAAAGTGGATTTGGAGCCATCAATCGCAGAGTTGTCATCACGTTCTCACTTTAACGGTCGTGCGGTCGAAGCAAACTGTGGCACCTTGATTCGCGGGCAGTCGACAAATCTCGTGGTGCGTAATCGTTACACTCAGCAGGTTTAGCATGCAATGCTAACGAAACTCTACGATTGTAGAAGCTTAACCAGTCATCACAGAGTCACTGGTCGATAAATATTCTCGTCTCCTACCCTTTGATAGCTTCCCCCGCAACTGCTGGATTGGCTGTCCAACGGCACCGGAGCACAACGACATTTTCGCTTCCCCATAATTTTGAGATTTACCCCGCGATTGCCCCGCTGAGCGTTTTTTCGTTGCTGAACAGAAGAATTGGATCGTTGAGAGTGACACCTTAGGCCCACCAAGTGAAATTGCATTTGGTGCGGTGGACCTCTCTGAATACACCCAGCAAGTGTACGCACTGCCAAGAATTTGAGTGACAAGGGCAAGTGACGTACAGTCAGTTAAAAGCACCGGAGGTCGTCATGACCGAAGCAATCCCTACCCAAGCAGCTACAACGCCTCGCACATTGTCCACGAGTCTATCCGTGTGGCAAGACTTTGTATATTCGCCTGGGGCAAGCGAATTGTCTAGCTCCTCCATTGACACATTATCCAACCGGATCGACGCGCTGCGAATTGACCCAGCCACCGCAGCGGTTCCTGCGCCTGCCCTGCAAACGACTTGGACAACAGCGATCGGTTGGCACGATACGCTGGAAACACCTGCAATCCAAATCGATTCGGATTCGCAAACCAACGAAACCGTCGCGCAGCGTAGCACTGTGGAGCCAAATTTAGGCGAATTGTTCGCCGAAGTCGCCCATGACATCCGCGCCCCAATTGCGATAGCACGGCAAATCGTCAGCGCAGTAGCTCAGAACGCTCGAGCTTCTGGCAGTCTCGACAGCGGCGAGGTCGAATTGCTGGACGTGGCCAACATGCGTCTGCAAGAAGCAAACCAGTGGGCCGAAGGAGTGTTGATTGGGCGGTGCCTCGAAACAGGAACGCCTGTCACGATTCGAAAACGGTTCTACCCAACTCAGTGGCGTCAAGTTGCTCAGCCCTTGTTGGAAAGCGTGGCTGCACGCAAGGACATTCAATTGAACTGGATCGGCTGGGACCGATCACTTCCTCGCCTGTACCTCGACGAGGGCCAGTTGACGCGTGTGATGCTCAACCTAGTCAGCAATGCTGTTCAGGCTTCGGGCAGCGGAAAGCGGATTTGCATTCGGGTTGGAGTTCAGAACAACGTCACGCAGCGTCTGATTCTGGCCGTCGAAGACGAAGGTGTTGGAATTGACGATCATTTGATGCACCAATTCAACTCCGGAAGCCAGCAGATCACGGCAAGTGCTTCCGTGGGCACGGGACTTGGCTTGCGAACTGCCAGATCTTTGATTGTAGCCAACGGGGGAGACGCAACCGTGGCTCGGGCACCGGGCGGAGGAACCCTGGTACGCATCACACTTCCCTCAGACAATCCCGCCTCGCTAATTCGCAGTTGGATTGTGGACAACGCGCCAATGCTTGGGCGGCCATCCAGCGGGTTGCGTCGTCCTGAACTGAAGATGTACGCTGTCAGAATCGTAGGCATGGAGTCGGAGTTCTGTGACGCTCAGTTGCAACAGAATGCCGATGCAACGAGCTGGGTTTATCGTGTCGGACGCGATCGATGGATTTGGCTCGCCATCGTCGAAGGCGACAAAAACCATGAGCTGCCGGAAGATCTTGAGCGAGCACTCAAGCAACTCAAATCACTCAAGCATCCTCGACTGCAGGATTCGGCAGCCGTTCACTTGGCCTACAGTCTGAAGAACTTCCTGCAAGCAAGCGGGGCAAGTCGTCAGTTAACGCGTCGGCGAATCTCCGAGCTCACTGCCTTGTTAGCGGGACAAGTCGATCGGTTGACCGGCGAAAAGATTCCTTCGGTGGATAACATCCAGGGCGGCAACACGCGAATGATTTTCCGAGGAGAATCGGGCACTCGCCAAGTACGACAGGACGAAGCTTCATCGACACCGCTGCCAAAATTCTTGCGAAAGCCTCGTCGTCGAGATACCCAAATCGAGATGCCTCAAGAAATGCCAACGCACGCCCCTGCCCCGCATCGT
>CAYPLE010000125.1:0-12665 GCA_964411445.1 uncultured Pirellulaceae bacterium | reverse complement strand
CTCAGTGCTAGTCCAACACTCAGTGCCGCCAACGCAATGCGCAGGATGGATGAAGGTGTGACGGCGACGGGGCCAGCTCCCAGCATCACTTCAACGGGAGCAGCTTCGTCGGACACGATGCCGGCTTCGAGAATGCACGGCCGTACCGACAGCGGTGCTGACAGCGGCCAACCGGTTCCGGGTACACCAAAGCCGAAACTGGGAGGTGCACCGACCGTAGAAACAACCGGTCACGGCTCGGCAACGGCCGTCGCCGCTCCGAAGACTGCGATTACACCGGCGGCAAGAACACCGGCTGCACCTCAAGTCACGCCAATCTTGGCTCGCATGCCAGAATCGAAGCTTGAGGTTCAGAAGGGCATCGAAGCACCTCCCTGGACAGTTCTCGCTTCGCAGTTCCGCGTAGATCAAGCAGCCATCGACGGGGCGCATCAGTTCATCACGGATCCGCAGTAGTCGCCACCGCTTACGACGGCTGAGACCGCGAACGAGATTGACGAGCGGCTGAGATTGAGTGGCTCAGCTTGAATCGGTTGTCTATCGATTCGTCGTCTATCGATTGATGGGAGCCCCGCCGGGCGTTTGAGGATTGGCGACTTGTTGTCGCGCTTCAGGTGGAATGTAGGGCTTCTCTTCCACCGTCCATTCCTTGCCAAGCTTGGTGGCAATAAAGCTCTGTCGGAAGAGGTTTGCACGCAATGAATCCAATACGGGATTCACGCTACGATTGTCAAACTGATAGATTTCCCGAACCGGATTTTCGGCCGTCCAGTTTGGCATGAAAACGATCATTGCTTTAGGAAGCGTGTCCTTACGATCGAGTACAACTTGCACACGAGAGTAATTTCCAGCGTCATCGGCACGCTTAGGAACAACTTCTAACCAAACTTCGTTGGGCTTGTCCTGAACTGGGATGCTACGAATCCAGTAGCGCTGCATCATTTCGTCTGCTTTGACTCCAAAGACAAACGGCAAAGGACTTTGGAAGACCTTGTTGTCGCGATACTCTGGTGGCAACTCGATGCGCAGTGCCTTCTTTTCATTTTGATCTAGGATGTGAATCCAACGACCGTCACAGATCCAGTGTTCACCGTGTGGTTCATCTGGATCAACCGCATACTCCGGCGGAGACTTCTTGATCAGCGTTGCGATTTTCTCAATTTTGTACTCGGCCATGCCAGGATCTTCGAACTTGAGTGTCCCAACGCCGTGCGTGAAGTGCCCGTTGTCGAAGTGCGCTGGGTTGAACTGCCAGCGTTGTACTGAACATGTGTACCGTTTGATGTCGGCGGTTCGCTTTTCCCATACCTGCAGAACAGCATTTACAAATTGTTGATCCTGAGCGCTGAGCGGTGGCCAAGGAGCGCTCGCCACTTTCGCTTGCCCGGCGGCTACGGCGTCTTCGACCTGCACTAACGGAACCCGACGCTGCCCGGGTGCAAGTGGCTGCTGAGCCTGCCCGCCTTGCCCAGCCTGCTGAGCGGCGCGCTGTTGAGCGAGTTGCTGCTGGTAGGCCTGTTGTTGAGCGGGGGTCATTTGCTGACCAGCCGCCTGAAACGCGGTCGCGGTCGGCAATTGCGAGATGGTTAGGATTCCTGCCATGCAAAGGCCAATCAGATTGACGTGGGCAGGTTTTCTCACTCTGCAGGGCATGTGCATCTTCCTTGACGCGGGTGAGGTGTGCTTTTTGATTTCACGGGTCTCAAAATGTTGAGTCGTTGCCGGAACAGTAGCAGGGAAGGTGGCTTGGGTTCCAGAGGAGTTTTTCGGCGGTGCCCTTCGAGTCGGTCATATGCTCCGCCGAGGGCCATGCCCGCAGTCGGATACTCAGCTCGGCGTCTTAGCGAATGATCCGCTTCGGCTATGATGAACGCCCCGTCAGACAAGTATCATGGACCGCTCGCGCACTTCGTTGGGCAGCCTCAATCGCGTGCCTTACTTCCCGTAAGCCACTACGCAGGAACGACTTACGGCCAGTATGTCCTCCCTCAGCTTCCAATCGCAGCAATTCAAAGGCAGTAGAATCCAGGTGACTTCCGACGATACACCGCCGAAAATTGCAGAAGCCGCAAATGCTAGCAAGCCAGCAGGGGGCAAGCCAAGTCGTTCCGCGGGGGCGATCCCGGAGCCCTCTGACCTGGCCGCTGAGTCTCACTCGGGAGGTGTTCACAGCGGCGGCTTTCCGCCAAAACGAACGCCCAAGGTGAACAGAAATGCGTGGTTGCTGATACCTTGGGCCCTTGGTCCGGCAGCAATCATGGTTCTGGCGGCGACCATGTCGGTGGGGGAGAAACGGACGGTTTACTTGCCAATCGCTGACATTCCCGTACCAGAAACGTGCGGCATGCGTCGAGCAATGGATGTGGATTGCCCTGGCTGTGGATTGACCCGAACGTTTATCCACCTAGCGCATGGCGACCTGCAACGCGCGTGGCAGCTTCATCCTGTTGGCATCGCCCTTTTCGTATTTGTCGCTTTGCAGATCCCCTTGGCAGTGGTGCATTTCTGCTCGTCGGACATAGAATTTCGACGCAAGCTAACTCGTGGCAATGAACGAGCACTGATCCTCTTGGCGGTTGCCGTTATGGCGCGTTGGGGATTCCTGCTCCTGACAGGAAACATATTTTGACGCCTTTGTCCGAAACAAACGAAATCGCTCTGCACTCAGCCGACGGCACTGAGATTGCCGTCACGGCGGCTGGCGACCAGCGGCCCGACGCCCCCGTACTTTTGCTTCTGCACGGTTTTCCGCTAGACAGTCGAATGTGGATCCAGCAGTTTGCAGGCCTGAAAGGCTTTCGCATCCTGGCCGTCGACTTCCGAGGATTCGGGCGAACGACGCTGGCGGTAGAGGACTATTCCCTTGCAACGCTTGCGTCTGACGTTGAAACGGTCCGGCGACATTTGGCGCACGACGCAAAAGTGCACCTGTGTGGACTTTCCATGGGCGGCTACGTAGCACTCCAGTACTGGCGGCAGCATGGCAGCTCGCTGGCTTCGCTCCTGTTGTGCAACACGAAACCAGGAGCGGACACGGCCGAAGCACGCGCAGCGCGGTTGACCTTGGCCGAACGAGTCATGGAAAGTGGAAGTTGGGAGTCCATCCGTGGCATGATGAGTAAGCTGCTGGCGCACAAAAGCCCGACCGGCGAAGCAGCAGCACAGCAGACGGCTGAAATGATGAAGGCGGCCAGCGCCGAAGCTGTGGCGGCGGCTAGCCGAGCAATGGCGGATCGTGCAGATTTTACAGATGCGTTAAGTGATATCGACATCCCAACGTTGGCCCTGACCGGTCGAGCCGACACGCTATGCCCTCCTGAACCGACCGAGCAGTGGGCCAAGCGGCTTCGGCAAGGAACCTTTGAAATCGTCGAAGAGGCTGGGCATCTGAGCCCGATTGAGAATCCTCGCGTTTTCAATGCGACCGTCCAGCGGTTTCTAGACTCCGTAGTTTTAGACTAATTTTCCGCCTCAGTCAGCGAAAACCAGCCTTTGCCCGCGCGGCTGTTTAGCGGCTGCGTAACTGCTGCTTCACGGCGGGGGAATGGGCGAAAACAGGGCTTCCGGGTATGCTACTTTCGGTAACTGGGTTGCTTCCTGGGCCAGCTTAGGCTGCACATCTCCATACATAAACCAGGCGGCTACTACGCGTTTACAACAACGGATTGACTCGATGGGTATCTACGACAGAGACTACTACCAAGGAGACGATGCGTTCCGTTCATCGCGGCTGTGGGACAATCGTTCCATGGTCGAGATCATCATCATCGCCAACGCCTTCTTCTTGGTTGCCGACTGGTTGTTGCCGGGCGGGCCAGGAGCCGTTTCCAGTGCGATGGCCCTTCACACAGAAAACATCTTTCAGCCTCTGCAGTGGTACCGCTTCGTGTCCGCCGGATTTGCTCACGCGGACATGTGGCACCTGATCTCGAACATGATCGGCCTCTACTTTTTGGGGCGTCGCGTCGAAGATCGGTACGGGAAATGGGAGTTTGCTCGCATCTACTTGGCAACCCTCGTGTTTGCCAACGTGACCTTCGCCGCCGTTCACACGGCCTTTGGCGATAGCAGCTCTTGCGTTGGGGCTTCGGGCGCGGTCACCGGAATCGTGTTGTTATTTGTGCTCAATTTCCCCCAAGCCACGTTGCTGGTTTGGGGCGTTTTGCCTGTCAAAGCATGGCTGGTTGGCACCCTGCTCATATTGGGTGACGTGCTAGGAACGCAAGGCCGCGGCAATGTGGCCCATGATGTCCACCTGTACGGCGCAGCCTTTGCCGCCGCATACTTTCTTTGGGGATGGAACTTCTCTTCCGTCGGAAGTGTCTTCGCTGGCTTGAGGACTTCGGTAAAGCAAAAGCAACGTGGTCTGAAAGTTCATGCGCCGCCCAGCGGTCCATCGAGCCGAGATGAAGCCGAATCGGATCGAATCCTGGAGAAAATATCCCGCGAAGGCAAAGATAGTTTGACGCGACGCGAGCGCGCATTCTTGGAAAAGTACAGTGAACAGGTTCGCAAGCAGCGAAGCGGCGGTTAATTGCGCACTCTGTTCCCGCGCACTTGCAAGTCTTGCCGCCAAACAAATCACCGCATCCAAAATGAAACGCAACAGCTTAATCGGCTGTCATGGATAAGAAACAAAATAGGAAAACAATCATGACTACACAAACCATGTTCCCGCTCCTTCGCACCGAAATTGCAGGGCAGTCGATTGCCGAGCTGGCGGACCAATTCGGGACGCCTTTCTACGCCTACGACCTGGCCCGCATCGAGCAACGCGTCAACGAATTGAAGCAGTTTGATGTTATCCGATACGCTCAAAAGGCTTGCTCGAACATCGCCATTTTGGATCGCATGCGGAAAATGGGGGTCGTTGTCGACGCGGTCAGCATCGGCGAGGTGCACCGTGCTCTGGCGGCAGGTTTTTCCCCGGACTCACAGCCGCACGGAATTGTCTACACCGCCGACATTTTTGATCGTCCGACACTCGCTGAGGTGGTGAGTCGGAATATTCCGGTCAACGTCGGTTCGCCCGACATGATCGATCAACTCGGTGAAGTCGCACCTGGGCGAGAAATAACCCTCCGCATCAACCCTGGTTTTGGCCACGGTCACAGCCAAAAAACCAACACCGGCGGACCGCAATCCAAGCACGGGATCTGGCACGAAGACATCGATGAGTGCTTGATTCGCGCCGATCGTAGTGGGCTGATCGTGACCGGCATGCACATGCACATCGGCAGCGGCACTGATTTCGAACACTTGGCAGAAGTCTGTGGAGCAATGGAAACTGCCTGCGAAAAGGTTGGCAGAACAATCAAAACCATCAGTGCTGGCGGTGGCTTGCCGGTTCCCTACAAGGACACCGACACCTATCTCGATGTTGGTCAGTATTTTGACCTGTGGGATGCCACCCGCAAACGCTTGGAAGCCAAGTTTGAACACTCCATCTCGCTGGAGATCGAACCCGGTCGTTTCCTAGTTGCCGAATCTGGCTACTTGGTTGCCGAAATCCGAGCAGTGAAGCAAATGGGCGAAAACACATTCTACTTGCTTGACTCCGGCTTCAATGATTTGGCTCGGCCGATTCTCTATGGCGCTTATCACCCCATCTCCATCGCACACCGAGCCGGCAGCACAGGATCCGATGCTACTCGCGAAGTTATCGTTGGGGGACCGCTCTGTGAATCCGGTGACATTTTCACGCAAGATGAAGGCGGCTTTGTCGCGAAACGGAGCTTGCCCGTGGCAACGATTGGCGATTTGGTCGTCTTTGAAGTTGCCGGGGCTTACGCCTACGCTATGGCTAGCAATTACAACAGCAAGTTCCGGTGCCCTGAAATACTGATCGAAAACGCACAAGCGAAACTGGTGCGCCGTCGCGAAACCGCCGAAGACTTGCTTGCCCTCGAGTCAATTCCTGAATAGACACCAGCTAAATAATCTCCGCCTGAATAGTCACCGGGGCCAGCCCCCTGCATTGCCTTCACAGTCACCTTCCATCCAATCGGTTTTCCAACCAATCTCCCGACCAATCACGGAGCTCAACTTGATGACTCACCCCTCCACCGTTCGTTTTGAGTCGCCATGTTCACTGTTACTTCGAGCAGTCTGCCGTGTGTTGTGCGTATTGGCCGTGGGCTTTTCCATCGGTTGCTCATCGAATAAGACGAGTGACATTGCTGCTACACAGTCAGAATCGAAGGCCAAATCTGCCGACGATTCGAACAAGCAGCAGCAGGCCGACGATGAATTGACAAAGTTGCTCGAACCGACAGAAGCAAAGACGGTCACCAATGCTGCTGGGCAGGTCACGAGCATTACCTTCGCTGACAAGCCGATCACCCCCGAATTGGCAAAGCAGATTGGTTCTTTAGGCAAGAACGTCAAGAAGCTTGCGATCTACAAAGCCGAGCTCGAGACCGACGATTGGGCCGAACTTGGCAAACTCAATCAACTGGAACATTTGGATCTCCGCGATTGCCCTCTCGACAACCCGGGCCTGATCGCAGTCGCATCTAACAAGCCCAAGCTTCGAAGCTTGCGTTTGAGCGGCAAGAGTGGGGCCCAGGCAGATGTGGACGACGACGGATTTGTTGTCTTGAAATCCATGCCCGAGCTGAAAGTGCTGGCAGCCGACTACCTTTGGTTAAGCGAAGATGGGCTGGCGCATCTGAGTGCACCCGAGAAGCTGTCCGAACTTTACGCAGCGAAAACATTAATCGATGACTTTGCGATGGAGGCAATCGCAAAAATGACATCGCTCAAGAAACTTCGCTTGGCAGTTGGCAGCGTGACGGCTGACGGACTGCGACACATTGAGGAGTTAAAGCTCGAGGAGCTGGATTTGAGCGAATGCGCCTCCGTCGGTGACGACTGCATGCCTTCCGTTGCCAAACTCACGACACTTCGCAAGCTAAATCTCTGGCGGACGGTCATCACAGACTCAGGTTGCCTAGCCTTGGCTCCGCTGAAGAATCTCGTTTGGCTGAACGTCGACAACACCACCATCGGCAACGCGTCGCTGGATGCACTTGCGGGAATGCAACAACTTCAATTCCTCCACCTCGGCTCCACCGGCGTCACCGACGAAGGCATGAAAAAACTCACCGGTCTTACCAGCCTCAAGGATCTAATCGTGACGCGTACCGCCGTAACGCAAGCGGGGCTCGAGCCAGTTCGTGAGGCTTTGCCGGCTGCGAAGATCCAAACCGAGTACCTGGGCGGCGAATAGACCGCTACGCATTACAATCTCCGGTAAAAACAACAAAGTATCACCAGTAAAAACAACAAAGCGGGACGGTCGTCCTGCTTCACAAACAGATTAGACCAATCGACAAAGGAAAAACAATTGGATGAATCAAGTAAACCTTGGGCAGAGTCGATGTCGGATGAACGCTTTGCATTGATGCGAAGCATTCTGGCTGCGCCAAGTCCGATCGGATTGGAAGCAGCAATGACCCGCGGCGTCCTTCAGCCTTATCTCGAAAAAACGGCCCTGCCAAATTGGAAAATCCACACGTTCAAAGGCAATGCGGGCATCGTTCTGGACACCGCCCCCGATGCGAATGACGCCTTCACCGTCATGATCATCGGACACGCCGACAAAATCCGTATGCAAGTGCGCAGCATCTCAGAAGATGGCAAAATCTGGGTCAACTCGGATTCGATGCTGCCGACGACTCTGATCGGCCACAAGGTAAAACTGTTCACCGAGTCCCCCGAGGAGCACGGTAAGTGGCGTACAATTAGCGGCGGAACCGTTGAAGCCATTGGTGCCATCCACTTCGCCGATCCCAAGGTGCGAAGCGGTGATGCTGGTATCAAAGCAGACATGCTGTATCTCGAACTGCAGATTCACGGCGATGATAAGAAAGCACAAGTAGAGCGGCTGGGAATTCGTCCTGGCGATCCAATCCTGCTGGACCGCCCAATCGAACGCGGTTTTTCACCCGACACCTTCCTGGGTGCTTACCTAGACAACGGCCTCGGCTGTTTCGTTGCCGGTGAAGTCGCTCGTTTGATCGCTGAAAACGGCGGCCTGAAGAACGTCCGATACCTCGCCGCAATGGCAACGCACGAAGAAATTGGTCGCTTCGGCAGTCGCGTGTTGGTGGAGCAGTTCCGGCCTGACGTCTCTATCGCTGTTGACGTTGCCCACGATTTCGATGCAGCGCCTGGAATCGCCGACCGTCGCTACGAATCGCTCTCGATGGGCTCTGGCTTTACACTAACACATGGAGCTGTTTGCAGCGCTTCGCTCAATACACTCATCACGCGAGTTGCAGCCAAGCACGACATTCCGATTCAGCATGAATTGGCCGGCCGCGACACCGGCACGGACGCCATGGCAGCCGTCTTGGCCGCAATCGATTCTGCTGCCGCTAGTATTGGGCTGCCTATTCGCAACATGCACACGATCAGCGAATGCGGACACACCGGCGACGTCGACGCAGCAATCTACGGCATGTTCGAGATGCTCAAGGAAATGGATTCCATGAATGGCGGCTCAGGCATTACAGCCGACGACCTCTGCGAAGGCCACCCGCGACTAGAACAAGCAGATCCTCTCAAGTACATCAGTGATACCAAGTAGCCAACGCAACTTGGCTAGATCAGTTTTCCGTTGATGACTCGGTTGAGTGCACCGTATTGTGAATAATGCGGCGCACTTGGCGGCCGTCCTGCGTAGTGATGTTTAAGATGATCTCCATGCACCAAGTTGGTTGTAGCTCCGCCAACTCGAGGGTCAACGCTTGGCGGTCAGCACTGAGGCTTGCCGCTGTGACACCAATCTCCCGTTCATCAAAGTGCTTGGAACCATAGTTCTTAGTCCGCTTCAGATTCCAAACTCGGACACTAAACAGCGACGGGTCGACGGCTGCAGTCCCAGAAAGTGGCTCTGAGAACTGCACGCGAATCTTCTTTCCGCTAACGACCAACCCAAGCGGTAGAGCCGCGGGTTCGCCGGTATAGCGAATGCGATAGAGCCCGCCCTCTTCGGCCGTCTGACTCGTTGCCCACGCAGCCAAACCGCAGACGTAAAGCTGCCCGTCTGCCGGAGAAAATCGCCCGCGGATCAAACCAGTTGGGAAATCAGGAATGGGCAACTGGCACATTCCGCCTTGGACTCCTCCAGGAATATCCTGGTGCGGAACAACAAACACCTTTCCGTAGCCATAGGAAAGATTGAGCAGCGTCCCATTGATGGCCCCCCAGCGACTGCTATCAGCCCACAGCAACTCAGCCGGGGAACGATCAAACGCATTGGTGATCCAACACAATGGTTGCAGCATGGCCGAGTCGGAGGAATCGGTTACATCGTGATAGCCGTACATATTGCCGTAAAAGCCCCCCGGACGCACCCAGTTGATACGGTTCTTTGGGTTCCAGTGGCCTTCTTGGTCGGTCACGATAAAGGATCCATCTGGATTGAGGCAAACTCCATTTGCTGCTCGAAAACCGTTCGCGAGGATCTCCGTCTTTTGTCCATCTGCCGAGACTCGAAGCAGCGTTCCATGATGTGGCACCAGGGCTGGCAGTGCATGTCGGGCCGATTTGGCATAGTAGAAATTGCCATCCGAGTCCGTCTGCAGCCCCATAGCAAATTCGTGGAAGTGCTCGGTCACTTGATGGTCATTGTTGATGCACCGGTAGTAGTCTGTAAAACCATCGCCATCGGTGTCCTCAAGTTTGACCAATTGGTCGCGACAAGTGAGATAAATTGCTCCATCGATTATGCGAATCCCCAGCGGCTGAAACAACCCGAATGCAACGCGTTGCCATGTGAGTTGCGATCCTGGTCGGTCCAACTTCAGAAGTCCTCGCACAATCCAGACGTCGCCATCCCACGTGCAAACCGCCGCCGAGTCGCCATCCGGGTAGAAGTCAATTCCGCCTAACCGCATGCGCGCCTGCCAAGGGTTCTGCTTGGGCAGTGGTATCGTATCCACAGCAAAGCCCTCGCCATGATTCACTCCGGCTACAACCTCCGTTGTCAGCAGCTCGCTGAACAGCGGTTTCTCCTGGGCGGCTTGATCTCCGGCTGCGACGCTGGCTTTCGCTGGAGTGCTCTGAATCGCTCCCACGTACGGTGAACGAGAGTCCGCAGTGAAAATTGAAATTGCCGTCGTCTGACCGGAGGGAATTTCGACCAGCAATTGTTCACCTTCAGCTCGAAACTGCACACCCTGTTCAGCAGCGACGGAATCAAGCCACAGAGCGGGGGTGATCTGAGTCGTTGTTTCGCCCGTAAACTTCGACAGAGCAATTGCGTTGGTTGAGTCGACAAGTTGCATCGTCGATTCAGCAGTCAAATCCCAACCTGCCAGCATTCCGCTGGTGAAACTCCAATCGTCCACCTGAGCTTCGTCTAGCATTTGGTCAAAGCACTCGACGCGTTCGATGAGCGCATCGTCGAGCAAACTGACTCGAGGAAAATTTTCGCTAGTCTTGCCGATTCGGATCACGCGTTCGGACGGGAACTCCTCGATCGGCAATCGCTTTTTGCCGACCATTTTCCCGTCGACGAAAAGCTTGGCCAATTGCGTCTTCCGATGCAGCGTAACGGCAACATCGTGAGCCTTCCCGTCATTGACAGCCACTTGACTCCGCACTGCACCGACCCACCCGACGTCATACGTCAAACGACCGCCTTGTACGAAGAGCGACTGCCCGCCAGGAGCCCACTCCCCACCGGCTGGTGCAATTGCGAAGATCGTACCATCCCCTTTGGTTCTCAGCCGAGCGCGGATGGTAAAGCCTCTGGTTGTATCCCAAGTTTCGGGGAACGGCCCGCTGTAAAAAGTACCGCCAGAGAAATGCCCCGGCGGCTCGTCACCACCCGTAGCTCGCTCTGCAGTGGAAGCAACTCCGTCGCGAATGTCCCACCGCAGTCCGTCGGGCAGCGTTGCAGCCACGATTCGTAGCGGCCGTGTCCGGCTGCCAAGCTCCAAATGTCGAGCGAACAAGCCCGAATGCTGCTTGGTTGGCTCCGTTGCAAGCTCGGCGTCTGACGTCCAGTCGAACCACTCGCGAACCGAAGTTGAACCAACGGTGTAGTCAATGATTGTCTTATTGCCGACTTGTCGCAGACCCCGGTACTGCGCCCAATCTCTCGGCAGCGGCCCGTAACGCTTTCCGTCCCTGCCCAGCACTCGACGATCATCCGCAGTGGTTCCGCTTTGCGGGTCCGCCCAGCCGGGGCCTGTCGGATTGTTCAGCAGAATGTCTCCAACGACCGAAGGGTGGATGTTATGACGTCCGTTGAAATGGATGCCTTGCCAGTCGATAAACTCGCGACTGGTCCACATACCTGCCAAGCGCATGGTGTCGTGATCAAACACGGCCCACGCACGCCCGCGTGAAACTCCTCCCGGCGAAGCATCTAACTGCACCGCAATTCCCTTCTGAGCAATGTTGCGTCCCCCTGCTCCGATTTCGTAGGTGCCGATCAGTCGCGGTCCATAATCGGCAGTCGACCAGGGATGAAACTCCTGCGGCTCGGGGCCACGTTCACTGCCCTGGGGCAGGCCACGCAGGTAATCGTCACTGACTTCATAAGCCCTCTTGCCGAGAAAATGCTGCCGAATGTAGTGAATCACATCATATTTCTGTTGCGGCACCATCCACGGCTGCGGCGCCATCAACCCCGCGCCTCGCGTCATCGTTTGGTACATCGAATATGGGTCATCGCCAAATTTGAATTTCCCTTCGCCGAATCGCAGGGCGGTCGCCAAGGATCCAGGCACACTCTTTGTTCCATGGCAATTGATGCACAAGCTGTCGTAAATCGCCTTCCCCCGCTGCGCCGCATCGTTATCCCAGTCGGCAATCATTCCAGCGTGATCAATTCGTGTTTCGTACTCGGGTAGTTGAATTGCAAGCTGAGCTGCGGTCGGCTGCAGCACTCGCGCTCGGGCAGGACCGCCATCTTGAATCTCGGAGATGTAGCGAAGCAAGTCGAAGGCTGACTGCAGGTTGGGGAGCGTGTCGAGCAACCCTGCTGGCATGAGCGAAGTGTCAACTTGCTTACGGTCGACCAGAATTTCAACGCTCAGCTCGACGACTCGCTGCGTATCGGCTTGCTTCAACTGCAACACTTGCGCCGTTTCGCTCATCAGCAGTCCCGTGATCGCATCGCCGTCTTCGGTCAATACCTGAGTTGCTCGGTATTCGTCGGCAATCGTCTTCGAAGGCTCGATAAGCGAATCGAGAATTTGACGCGGCGTATTGTTCTTGATTGGCTTGGCAAGATTTGGCCCCAGTAGCGCTGGTCCAGCCTCGGTAACGCTGTGACATCGCCCACAAGCGAGAACGGCTCCATGGAAAAGCACGGCACCGCGTGAAGGATTCGCCAACTCGATGGAATGTTGCAATTCCAGGTCGCTAAGCGATGCGAGCTGCTTGGAGACCGCGAGACCTCTTGGGGCTGAATCTTCCTGGCCATGCACGTCCGTACTGCAGCAATGGACGCCTAGTAGCAATGCGAGCAAAATGAATATGCAGTGCTTGGCCGATCGCAAAGGATTCACCACTGTCACTGGATGCTTGTTAGTCATGAGATGATTTTGTAGAGTGAAAAAAGGTTTGCACACAACTGCACCTAACTAGCGACTTTCGCACAAACGCGTTCGTCACAGGCCCCTCGCCCAGGACCTTTGCCCAGG
>CAYPLE010000124.1:11047-16390 GCA_964411445.1 uncultured Pirellulaceae bacterium | reverse complement strand
GGTCAGGACTTAATTGTAGCAGCCATAAGCGGGGTACTCTTGTGCGAGGGCCTCTACTGAGCAATCCACTCCCCGAATGCAAAAGATGTTGCGGCGTCACTGCCGGGAACCAGCCAGTTCACTTTCTTTGGTTGAACTAGGCGAATTGCCTGGGACTCACTCATTTTTGGTTCACATTGGGACCAGTCTTGACGTGAATCCGCATAATTCCCGCGTCGTGATGCGAACGGACTTCCTCGTTCGCAAACGTCGCAACTCAGACGCGCAGTTTCTCTGTGGTGGAACGATTTCGGCAATTCGAACTTGGCCCAGGGCATGGAACAGACAGAATCGCAGAATGAAGGCCAAGCCTACACTGTCGTTGCACGTCGCTATCGCCCCCGAGCTTTCGATGAGCTGATTGGCCAAGGCCACGTTGCTCAAGCACTCAGCAAAGCGATTGAGACAGGACGCGTCGGTCACGCCTATCTGTTCACCGGTGCACGCGGTGTTGGGAAGACCTCGACCGCGCGAATCTTTGCCAAGGTGCTCAATACCCAAGAGGGAACTGAGGCCGGGCTAGCTGATGAAATTTCCCAAGCCATCGATAGCGGCGAGGACATGGACACGATCGAGATCGATGGTGCCAGCAACCGCGGGATCGAGGAAATTCGGCAGCTTCGAGCGAATGTGAATGTTCGCCCCAGTCGAGCTCGATTTAAGATCTATATCATCGACGAAGTGCACATGCTGACCAATCAAGCATTCAATGCACTGCTCAAGACGCTCGAAGAACCGCCTGCTCACGTCAAATTTATCTTCTGCACGACCGATCCAGACAAGATTCCCATCACCGTCTTGTCGCGATGTCAGAGATTTGATTTTGCTCCCGTTAAGTTTGAAGCAATTCAAAAGCGGCTTGGCGAAATTGCGACCGCCGAAGGCTTCCAGGCGGACGACGAAGCCCTCGCACTGTTAGCTCGTCGCGCGGCTGGCTCGATGCGAGACAGCCAGTCGCTGCTTGAACAGGTGATGAGTTTCTCCAGTGAACGAATCACCGCGGAACAAGTTCACGAGTTGTTGGGGACGGCCGACGAAGGACGTCTGCTTGAGATAACCAATGCGCTTGCCGACAAAAAGCCGCTTGAATCGCTCAAGTTGATTGCGGCCGCCATTCAAGCAGGCACCGATCCGGGGCAATTTGCTGAGCAACTGTTGAATTACTTCCGCGACTTGATGGCGATTGGCATTGGTGGTGGTCCCGATGTCCTGTTGATTGCCAACCCGGCTGGCATCGATGAATTGAAGGTGCTGGCTGATCGGATTGGTGTCCAGTCGCTGTTGACGGCCATTGGGATCCTTGACGAAGCCATCGTACGGATGCGAGCAAGTGTTTCTGCTGCGACACTCTTTGAAGTGGCTGTGGTGCAGATTTGTCAGCTTGAACAACTTGCGTCCATCCCGGCCCTGCTTGAGTTGGTTGCTCAGGGTGCGGCGACTGGGGCTGGCGAAAAAAAAAAGTCGATAAATAACCCCGCCGCGGCTCCTTCAGCAGGTCATGCGGAAAATGTTGGTGGTGCCAACGGAAGTCAGACCGCTGCTCAAGGTGCAGCCACGCAAGCAACTCAAGGTACCGCTGAATCTGCGGCTTCTGAATCTGTGCCAGAAGTCGATTCGGTCAACGGTAGTGGCATTCCCGCTAGCGATTCAGCAAGGCAGCAAAAGGGGGCGAGTGAACCAGCAAGCCCGACGGAGGCTTCCACGGGCAGCACTTCAGTAGATGCGTCTCTTGGGCAGTCTGTTGAATCTAGTAGCAAAGTGGAAGGTTCCAAAGCAGCGACCGCCGCGTCTCCTGCATTGCAGAATCATCAGCTAGCTTCAACGGCTGTCGATGCGGCTCCTGGAGAGCCTGCCATGGCCACCGCGACAGTTGCACCCACGCAGCAATCGATCGCGACAGCAACGTCGGCTCAACCGACGTCCAGTTCGAATGGATCTACGCCAGCAGCAAGTCATCCAGAAGCGAATGCTACGACCGTTGCAACTTCGTCGGCTGGTGGTTCTAGCCATAGTTTGAAACTCTGGAAGCAAGCCGTCGGTAGCATTGATGGCATGTTGTCTGATGTTGCGGGATTGGCCATCGATATTCAGACACAGGGTGCAGACTCTTGGAAAGTGATCTTCCCGCCCGGCGGACAAAAGCCCCGAGAATACTGCGAAGTTGGCGAACGCCGTGCTGTGTTGCAGCAAACCTTGGCGAAGCAATTGGGCCGAGAGATTCAATTGCAGTTTGCGGTCAAGCCAGGCGAGATTGCCCGAGCGGCTCCGGCAGAACCACAATCCACGAACCGCGTCAAGAAAATGCGTGAGTTGGCTGAAGATCCCTACGTAAAGAAATTGTGCGAAGTGCTTGGTGGTGAAATCATCAAAGTGGACTCGCCTCGATAATACAACTCAGCCACGACAATTCATGGTTGGAATACTAGCCTGCAAAGGAAATCCAGATGTTTAAAAATCTGAACGGTCTTGCCCAAATGCTCCGCAACGCGAGCTCGATGGGAGAGAAGGTAAAAGAGATGCGGGAGTCGTTGGCTCGCGAAACGGTCTCGGGCGCAAGCGGCGGGGACATGGTTACCGTGGAAGTAAGCGGTGTTGGTGAAGTCAAAAAACTGCGTGTTGCACCTGAGCTGATCGCAGGTGGTGACGTCGAAATGATTGAAGAGCTCATTCCCGCGGCCCTGAATGAAGCCCTTGCGAAAGTTCGTCAGTTGCACGTTGAGAAAATGCGTGAAGCAACTGGCGGAATCGATATCCCTGGACTTGACGATGCTATTGCAAATATGGGCTAGTCGATGAGCAGTGAGCATCCGGGATCTGTAGCGGAATTGATCGATCGCCTTGGTCAATTGCCTGGCATTGGTCGAAAGTCCGCCGAGCGTTTGGCCTTTCATCTCTTGCGAGTTAGTAAGGGAGAAGCGTTGGCGCTTGCAGATGCGATCCGGGGCGTCCGTGAGAATATCTGCTACTGCAAAGAGTGCTTCAATTTCGCCGAGTCGGAGTATTGCTCGATCTGTAGTGATGCGGGGCGAGATGCAAACCTGTTATGCGTTGTCGAACAGCCACGCGATTTGATGGCAATTGAGCAGGCTGGCGTCTTTCGCGGCGTGTACCATGTGCTGCTCGGACGGATTGCTCCGCTGGAAGGCATCGGGCCAGATCAGTTGACCATTGATGCACTGGTTGAACGGGTCCGCCGCGGCAACTTTCATGAAATCGTGATGGCGACGAATCCCAACGTCGAAGGCGATGGATCAGCCCTGTACATTACGAATCAGTTGTCCGAATTCCCTGTCCAAGTGTCTCGTTTGGCTCGAGGCATCACCACGGGTAGCGTCTTGGAACACGCCAATCGCGAGATTCTGGCTGATGCCCTGACAGGCCGTCAAAAGCTCTAATTCGGGCTCATATCTTCGCTCGAAGGTATGGAAAAAACGGTTTTTTGCACGCAATTTCTGTGCCAAATCCGGAGTTCTTTCCGCCCGGATTGACGACTAGGTGATAAAATTCACGTGTCTGGGCCTTCAAAGTCCTCCCCTGGCGACGAGTCGTGAATTTCTGCCCTAGGCACACGGCGACTCACGCGAGTATTGAAGACTGTTGCTCGGTTCGAGCGACATCTCATCCAATCATTCTGTCGAGTACAGATCATGCGTTTATCATTCGGAATGGAAACCCGGCAGCTTCAAACACAGAAGCTGTCCCCAAAGATGATCCAGTCGATGGAGATTCTTCAATTGCCCGTGCTAGCGCTCCAGGAACGCGTCGAGCAGGAATTGAATGAGAATCCAATGTTGGAGACGCAAGAGGACGATGATGCAGTACCTGACATTGATATTGATGACGAGAAAGTAGATCCAAACAAACCGACTGAGAGCGAAAAAGAGCTTGTCGTCCAGGACGATCAGTCGAACTCCGAAGACTTTGAACGCCTGGAGAACATGGCCGGCGAAATGCCGCAGAGCTTCGATGATTTCCGCACTTCTGCCGACCGAACTCAGCAGGCCCAGGATCGCCAGCATGACCTAATGGCCAATGCCATGGAGCGCCCGGAATCGCTCAACGATTACTTAATGCACCAGCTTGCTGAACTAGACATCGACTCCGAAGTCGAACAAATTGCAGAACGTATCATCTCGACGCTCGACGCTCGCAACGGCGGTTACTTTAAAAGCAGCTTGCGAGACATGCTGCCAGCCGAGCACACCGAGGAAGACTTCAAGCTGGCTGAGCAGGCTTTAACCGTTGTTCAGTCATTGGATCCACCCGGCATTGCAGCTCGAACTCTCAGTGAATGCCTTCTGAACCAACTTTCGCCCGACTTCCCGCACTACGCGGAACTCAAGGTGCTGATCGAAAGCCACTTGGAAGATCTGGCTGAGAACCGTTTGCCTTTGATCGAAAAACGCACAGGGCTTTCGATTGAGCAAATTCAAGAGGCTCGGGCGGAATTCCATGGCCTAAACCCAAAACCTGGCGCTGCGTTCCTCGAAACCCACGTTCCTATTGTCAGCCCAGACGTGGTTGTTGAAATCGACGAAGACGGAAACTACAAAGTGCGTCTGGAAGACGATCGCGTTCCTCAATTGCGAATCAGCGACTACTACCGCAAACGCTTGTCCGACCCGAATGTCACCCAAGAAGAACGAGAGTTCATCCGCCGAAAGATTGAATCGGCCAATTGGTTGGTCGAAGCGATTCAGCAGCGACGCAGTACGGTGCAAAAGGTTGCGCAGGCAATCGTCGACTACCAAAAGAAGTTTCTCGACGATGGACCAGAGCACATTGAGCCGCTGAAGATGCAGCAAATTGCCGATGTGGTAGGCGTTCACGTTACGACGATTAGTCGGGCCGTCGACGACAAATGGATTCAGACACCCCGTGGTATCTTCCCACTAAAACGATTTTTCGTTCACGGGACACGCAGTGAAGGCGGCGAGGATGTGGCTTGGGAGACGATTCGCCTCAAACTGACAGAGTTGATTGAAAAAGAAGACAAGCTGAAACCCTACAGCGACGACGATCTCGTCAAAGAACTTGCCAAGAGCGGGTTAACTGTTGCGCGACGGACGATTACGAAGTATCGAAAGAAACTTGGTATCCCAAGCAGCCGTCAGCGAAAAGACTGGTCGAAGAAAAAGTAGACTCTCCCGCGGCGGGATGTGATTCTAAAACGCTTCAGGGCGGAGGGGTAGCGATTCTGCGCCTATTTGAGTCGGCGATTTATTGGCGTTAGCAGGGCTATACGTTCGTACGTCTAACATACGTCTTCTGCTTCTGCGTTCAATATCTTGTCTTTTGCCCACC
>CAYPLE010000124.1:0-10947 GCA_964411445.1 uncultured Pirellulaceae bacterium | reverse complement strand
TACGTCTAACATACGTCTTCTGCTTCTGCGTTCAATATCTTGTCTTTTGCCCACCGAGCTGCTTCAGCAATCACGGGCTCTTCGTCATCGGTCAGGGTCTCAATTTCTGGCAGCAAATGATACAGCCGGTTGGCTATAGTCAACAAAATGGCATTCCGGACCAAGCCGCGACGCTTGTTCCGCCAGAACGGCGTCTTGCGATACTGTTTGCGAAACCGCTCGTCATCCATCAACAGCATTTCTCGAACATCGACCTGCCGTCGCTCGCCGTCGAAGATAAATTCGTCGACGTCAGTGGAAACGGATTTCCGATTCCAGGGGCAGACTTCTTGGCAAACGTCGCAACCGAATATCCAGCCGTCCAAGTTGCTGGATAGTTCTTCAGCAATCGTACCGCGATGCTCGATCGTCAGGTAACTTATACACTTTGTTGCGTTCAACGTGTATGGGGCTGGGAAGGCCTCCGTGGGACACGCATCAATGCAGGCCGTGCACGTTCCGCAATAGCTATGGGGTTCTTCTTCGTCAACCGGAAGCGCAAGATCGGTCAGCAAGCCAGCCAGGAAAAAGTAGCTGCCATGGCTTCGGTTCAGCAGCAGTGTGTTCTTTCCGATCCACCCCAATCCCGCCTTGGCAGCAAACTCTCTTTCCAGTAACGGGGCAGTATCGACAACACCACGAACGCTTGCCGAAGGGACTTCCGTTAGGACGAACTGCCGAAGCTGCTTGAGCTTGGAGTGGATGACGTCGTGGTAATCGCTCGCGAAGGATGCGTATCGAGCAACCTTGCCTGCTTCATGGCGGCTTGAACGATCATGGGGGGCGATGTCGGCAGCGCATCTAGTTGGCAAGCCAACGCCCCGCTCGTTACTTCCGTATTGCATGCCAAGCATCACGATCGAGCGACATCCGTCGAGCACGCGGTTGGGATCCGCGTAGGCATCGATTCTGTCGGCGATGTAGTGCATTTGCCCGGCATAGCCATTTTGAACCCACCGTCTGAGTTCTTCGAATCTGCTGGGCATCGCGCAGGCGGCAATGCCGCTGAGTGAGAAACCCAGTTCTTTGGCTCGCTGTTTGATAGCCAAAGCAAGTTCTTTGGGATTTTCGAGAGCGTTGGGCACAGGTGAGATTCTGCGGAAGGTATCGGTTGTAGCGACTGGGGGCTTCTGCCTCGCGCGGCCCCGGCAGGATTCTGGTTGAATTGGCGGTGGGGCTGATTAGCGTGGAATGTATCCAACTCGTTGCTTTAGCCAAGCTGCCAAGACCGGCTTGACCCGCGCCTCATTGTAAGAGACCTGCACCATGCGTACGATCGCCGCTTTTTGCTTGGCAATAACTTTGTTGCCTTCGCTCGCTTCCACCTCCAATGCTGACTGTGGCTATCTCTGGGGAGGTCCGGGGCTTTACGGAGGCGGCGTTGTTGTGGGTCCGCAACCCTACATCCCAGCCCCACCGTACTTCGCACTGCATCCTCCCGTTTACTACGGCAAGCGATACACGCGCCCCTATGGTGCTAGCCCGTTCGCGAGTCGTTCGGTTCTGAATTCGAACCCAGCCTACGCTCCCGAGTTGGCGCCGACCATTCGGCAATATCCGGTACATCAGGTTGTGAATCCCTACCACCCCAGTGCTGTGCCAGCCAACACGGTCCCAGCCAACGCGGCTCCCGCTTTGGCAAGTCCAGCAAGGAAGTCGGCTGGCCCTCGGATCATCCAAAATCCTTATGTCGAGCAGTCCTCGGTTCAGTATACCGTTCATTAGAGCGGTGAAACTGAGTTGTCATGTTTTGCTCGGGCGCGTTTCAACAACACGGCTGTGGATTTCACCGTCGGTGACCCGAGTTATGATCGCCTCGCCCGCTTCGACTTCTTCCACAGAGCGAAGCGTTCTTCGCGAGTCAGCCGTGGCTGTTAGACTGTATCCCCTGGTCAGGACGCTCAGTGGGGATAGTGCTTCTGCGGCACGCGCGAGCGAAGCAACTTGCTCTCTACCGGCATGGATTCTCTGCTGAAGTGCTTTCAATCCGCGAGCCTCAAGCTCATCGATTTGCTGTCGGCGAAGCAGATGCACATCATGCGGGCGACTTAAAATGCTACGCGTCGAAAGCCCATCCAGTTGTCGTTTCATCGTTAAAAATCGCGACCAGACATTTCGCGTCAAGCGTTGGTTGATGGCTTGCAAGCGTTCCGCCAACTCAACCTTATTTGGAAACAGGATTTGTGCCGCATGCGTCGGAGTCAGGGCTCTGGCATCAGCGGCCAAGTCCGATAGGGTTACGTCAATTTCGTGCCCAACGGCCGAAATCGTTGGTACCGGACAGGCTGCGAGCGTTCTGACGACTCGCTCTTCGTTGAAGGCCCATAGATCTTCCAGGCTCCCTCCGCCGCGGCCAACTATGATGGCGTCGATCCCGGGAATGCGGCTGGCCGCTTCAATGCCCCGCGAAATCTCGTCCTTGGCCTGATCCCCCTGAACACGTGCCGGAACCACCAGCAACGCAAAGTCATTCCATCGTTCCGATGCAGCCTGTAGAAAATCGTGGATGGCGGCACCGGATGGACTCGTGACGAATGCCAGTCGTCGCGGAAACTCGGGCAATGGCTGCTTCCGCTCTGCTGCAAACAGGCCTTCGGCGCTGAGCTTTCCTCGCAGTTGCTCAAGGGCCAATTGAAGCGGACCAACTCCTTGAGGCACGACGTTGGATACGATCAATTGATAGCTGCCACGCGGAGGATAAACCTCCACGGCTCCTCGGCAGATGATCGACATTCCATCTTGAAGTTTGAATTTCAAGCGTTGAGCTGTAGAGCGCCAAATCACGGCGCGAACCTGACTGCGGTCGTCTTTCAACGTGAAGTAAATATGTCCACTGGCCGGTCGGCTGAGGTCGCTGATCTCCCCCTCCGCCCAGAGGCTAGGCATCGCTTGTTCTAGCAGATTCTTTACATACCAGTTCAGTTGGCTGATGCTTAGCGGCGCTTCTGCAGAATTACCACGTGCTTCCATGTCGTTTGTATTCATCGAATGCTCGTAAAGTCTAAATGACACTTGCCGGTGCAATTGGACAAGTTCGATGAGTTAAGCGCTGGCCGTTGCATTTTCTTGATCGATCCAGTGGTCACCGCGCAGTTCAGGCGGCAAGGGCTCAAGCAACGGATGCGGCGGGTTTCTGGTCAGTTGCACTCCAGGCAATGTGCACTTGCGATCGGCCCAATCCTCGGCAAGGTCCGTTAGTTGATTGAGAATTTTCTCAACATGTTGCCGGTAGTGTTCGATCTGTTCACGATCACAGTCGGCCGGCACCTGAATGCGTTTGCCCAGCACCGTACGGCAACGACTAAACGGTCGCGGAATCGGAAATTTGTCCCAGCTACTCGGGTTTCGCCACGGATGATCGTAGCCGGCACCCAACGGAATGATAGGGATCTGTAGCCGGCTAGACAGGTAGATGCACCCTTGAGCCATTTTGCGTCTGGGACCACGCGGTCCGTCGGGCGTGATGGCCAGACTCATGCCATTGCCGCGTTTGATCAACTCGCGAAGTGCTGCCGTGCCTCCTCGGCTGGTTGAGCCGCGAACGGCATCCAAGCCAGCAAACTTTGCGGCGTGTTCCAAGATTTCCGCGTCTTGATGTTGGCTCACCAACATGGCCAACTTGCAGTGCGGTCGCAAGTAAACCGGAATGGGAATGTATTCATGCCAGAATACGAAAATCGCTGGGCCTTGAAACAGTTCGTGCCCTGGATCTGCTTCATCTTCGTATCGATGCACTCGGTAGTTCAGTGTTGACATCCACGCATTGATTAGCCGGATGACGCCGTACCCAGAAGCTCGCCAAACAATTTCGGGCAGTTTCAGGTGCCGAAGTTTTTTTCGAACTGCCAAGGGGATCTTAGGCATGTGAGTCTCAACCGTCGAAGAAATGGTGCGAGCAAGTGCTGGCGATCGAGCGTCTTCAGGCGGCCGGCCACGTGCCCGAGAAGACTTCTACCGCGGGTCCGGTCATGAATACGTGATTCGTCGATTCATCCCATCGTAAACGAAGGCTTCCGCCGAGTAGGTCGATTGTAACCTCTCGCTCAGAAACTCCGCACAAGACTCCAGCAACGCAAACGGCGCTTGCGCCCGTGCCGCAGGCCCACGTCTCGCCCGACCCGCGCTCCCAGGTTCTTTGCCGCAGGTGTGTTGGCGAAAGTACTTCAACGAATTCAACATTCGTGCGTTCAGGAAAACGGGCGTCGGTTTCTATCTTGGGACCCAGGTTGAGCACCAAATCATCCGTCGCTTTTTCCACAAAGGTGATGCAGTGCGGATTGCCCATGGAGACAGTCGTGACGCTCAAATCCACCCCAGCGAAGGATTGCTCGCTGGCCACAACGGGCTCCGCTCCCGAAGCGATTGTGGTTGGAATCTGTTGTGAAGCGAGTCCAGGCTCGCCCATGTCGACCGTCACTTGGTCGACCACTCCGTTCGAAACCGAAACAGATACTTCGAGGATTCCTGCACCGGTTTCAAGCTTCAGGTGTTCCTTGCGAGCGATTCCGTGGTCGTAAACGTACTTGGCAACGCATCGGAGGCCATTGCCACACATTTCTGCTTGGCTGCCGTCGGCGTTGTACATGGTCATTCTTGCGTCAGCGATATCGCTTGGGCCAATCAAGATCAATCCGTCTGCTCCGACGCCAAAGTGCCGGTGCGATACCTGTTGGGCCAATTCTGCGGCAGGCAGTGGCAATGTCTCCTGGAAGCAGTCAACGTACACGTAGTCGTTGCCTGCGCCGTGCATCTTAGTGAACTTCATCGCAAAAATGCCTGAAACGTGGGCTCAAAGTTGATCGTTACAAGTTCCGTACAATCGCCCAAGGATACCAGTATTGCGTGGTTGCGTTAAGGATCCGCAACCGAGGATTTAGGCCCGCAATTCTCGAGCCCGCTTGCCCCCTACGCCATTGAATTGCCTCGTGCAAGCCGCACGGACGTAAAGCGAATTGCACCCCCTGAATGGTCAATCGAAATAGCCGTAGAAACGCACCCAAGCGGGCTTGCAACGTCCTGGTAGACACAGCCTGAGTCGATGCGGCTCGCGCGGAAGTTCTCGAAGGTCACACGCCCGTAATGAATGGGCTAGCCCATGATGTCTAGTCTCGCCGGTGGCTGGCCGGGCAGCCGTGGAGCTGGCTTGTGGGCTTCCTCCTGCGTTTTTGCTTCTTCGCCCGCGCTATTTCTTGCCGTCTCGTTGCTGCCGCGATCCGCCAGTCCATCACCCTGCCCTTGTGCGTCCCGATCTTGGTTGGACTGCTCAGACTGTTCTACGCTGGATGCTTGGTTGGAACTGTTGCCGGCGGGGGCAGGGTTATTGGTAGCGTCCTTGGACGTTGCCTGTGCTGCAATGGAAGCAGCTCCGGCTGCAGAGATGGGAGGCTGAATTTGCATTGGTTACTCTCCTTTTCCGGTAAACGAAAGTGCTTGTCGGCAGTTGCGCCGCCTCATTGGCAGTTGCGGCGATAAAGTGTGCCCTCAGAACCAATCCGAAAACCGCTCAAGTAGGCTTGGACCCGACCTCAAGGACTCGTCACTAAGCCTACTGCGAAGTATCCAGGCCGTTCATCGGCTTTGGGAAGGGCTCCGGTAAAACAAATCGAAAATGTTGGGAGTAGCCATTCAGCGACTCCACGTTTCGGGTTTCTGTTGTTGCGTCTGCGTTGTATCCAATTCAGGGAACAATTCTTGAATCGAAGCCAACTGTGGGAATTGCCGCCGGTGCATTTCGAAGTTGTCAAGCGTTCCGTCTACCTCAATCGTCATCAACGTCGCCAGTTGGGATTCAGGCACGATCGGCGAGAGGACGCTGGAAAGCGGAATGCGCCGACCGACGGACATGTGCAGCGTCAATTCGATATCCCGTCGCAGCGTGGTCTTGCCGTCTCCCTTGAGCCGAACAAGGTCGCCATCGCAGGCGATGCGGAGCGGAATTTGGTCACCAGATATATCGAAGTCAATGGATGCGCGTTGGAAAGCCGAATCGTCTTTCGCATTCACCGAAGCGACTCGCAGCAATCGCATCATGAACGGAAGCTGAAATAATTGGGCGTCTGTGAGTTGAATATTCCCGCCGCCCAGCCAAGTCTGCGGAGTCCAAGGGACGCCAGAGAACTTGATTGTCGCGTTGCATTTCGCCTGCGTCGAAGCACGGTTTACCCCAACATCTTGCAGTAACGAGCTCAGTTCGGCATCTTGAAGGCGTGATGAAATTTCGAATTTGCCACTGTCCAACTGTCCAGTGCCTTCCAGCAGCAGTTCTCCAGCCAGCGCACGGGCTTTCATCTGAGAGTTCACGGGTGGTTCGGCGGCTGGGAAATTCTGTTGAACTTGGTTTCCAAAATACAACGTGTTGTTCAGTACCAGGAATGGCCCTTGAAGACTAGAGACGGGAACGTCGAGGATTTTAAGGGAGTCCATCTCGACCCGTCCTGAGCCTCGTACGTGATGACCGTCACTACTGCCTCGCATGTAGATGGTTCCTCGCATGTTGCTGACGGTCTTTCCGGATGCCAGCATTGCGTCTTCGACATCCAACTGACAATCCCAGGCCGAAATTGGATTCGGGAAGTCAGCGTTGGGGAATTTGATCCGGCTCGTGCCCAACACGCTAATCGGCCCACTAAAGTCGATCTTGAGTAAGGAATTGCGAATGGCTTCCGGCAACGCGCTCAACAGCTCAGGGTCGACCATCAAATTGGTTGCTGGCAACCATTTCACGCTTGCTTCCCAACGACCATCAGCTTGTGGCGTGCAGTTCCCGGCAAGTGCAATGCTGCTTGAACGGTTCTGCCCAGCGGCGCGATAGATCTCGACCAGCCCCGGCGTGTAGCGAACATGGCATTCGGCATCATGCAGCCGGTAAGGGAAACTCTTTGGGTGCAGCCGCAAGGATCTGCCGCTGGCAATGTTGTCGTCAGCCTGCTCGTGAATCACGACTTCGGTCAAGAGCTCAGGCGAAGTTTCGTTTCGACGCAGTGACATGTAAACTTGGTCGATTGACCCTTGAGGTCGCAGCTCGCGCCAAACGTCCTGTGTCTCCCTTGGCAAGGCTGCAAAGAGGGCTTCGCCCAGCGGCAGTGAGAACGCATCGAACCGAATGTCCATCGGCGTGTTGGGATGGCCGGAGTTCCAACTACCCGAACATAAGATCCTGCCAGAGTCGTTGCGGCCTTCGAATTTCGAGAGTTGCCAGTTGTCGTTTCGAGCGAAGATACGACCGCGGATGTCGTAGATCGGATACGCGAAATTTGTGTAACGAATTCTTGCATCGTAAACATGTGCGTCCAAGACGCGGTCCCAACGCGGTGCAGTTGGGGATGCTCGCGAGAATGAAAACGACTTAAGCTCAATGGCTCCAGCAGGCTCAAGCGAGCGGACAAATAGCTCAGCAGAAGACTTGATGGTATTGCGAGGCGTCAAAGCGGAGATCAACTGTTCATCGATCACAACCGGAGCAAGCGCGTTGCCTTCCAATCGCCCAAACCACTCTTCGCCCTGTTTCGTCAGGCTAAATGAAGCTTTGACGGGTTGCCCACCGGCCGTTCCACGCAATCCAATGCTGCTGGCCGTGCCATCGGCATACTGAACAGGACCGTAGATGTCGCGCAGCGGATAGGGGAACAGCCAGGGCTGTAGCGAGACACCGTCGCACTGCATTGTGCAGCTTGGTTTCCATTTGGCGCCATCGAAAGACAGGACGATCTTTCCTGAAACTCTTCCAGATGGCCGGAGTTTATCCCAGGCTCCTTGAAGTTTTTGCGGAAGCGAGGCGTAGAGGCGACCGTCGAGTTCCAGGTTTGAGGCTCGAGCGCGGATCTCAATTGGGCTACTTGCACCGAAGCCAAAAATATTCGCGTTTAGCGACAGCGCCGCAGCACCACTGTGGGCATTGAGATCTGTGATGGTAAAAATGTTATTGTCGCAATGGAATTGTCCGTTTGCTTCTTCCAGTGGGTATGGAAGTCGACTATCCCGCAGCCGCCCTGATTCGATTGAGCCATCTACGGTAAACGCTGGAACCCCAGTCTCGGTCGAGTATGCTTCAAATGTAGCGTGTAGGATGCAATCAAGACCCGCCAGTTGCGTAGACACCTTGCTGGCAATCTCGGGCGGCAACTGGTCAAGCAGCGACTTACCAAAGTTGAGTCGTTCGACGAGACCGCCGATTTTCCAAGCGTGAGAATCGCTGCAAAGACTGCCAGCAATCTGAACTCGATTGAGTAGACCGCTGCTTTCACCGGTGAGCAGCAGTGTGTGCTGGCAGTTTTCTTGGTTGGTCGATCGAACGCTGCCTTCGATATTGTGGACTACCAAAGGGGAGTTCTGGTGGGATTCATCGGCGAACAATTGTACGGTGCTGGAGTGGATGACGACGTCTGGCGGAGGCGGACTGCCAGCCTTCTTTCGCGGCTTCAAGATTTCCGCCGACCATCTGGCTGCTTCTTGCTCCCACCAGAGGCTCAGCCGTGCACCATGCAAGTGGACTTCGCGAACGCGGGTCGTTTGCTGCGCCCAATCAGCAATATCCAGTTCACCGCGTAGAACAATGCGTTCGGCGGTGAACACCGGCTTGCGTTGTCCGCGTGTGGCAATCTTCACGTTCGCCAGTTCGATCGTATTTGGATCCAAACTACTGACGCTTCCGACGAAAACTTGTGTGTCGGGAAGCAGTGTCTGAAGTTCTGCGACCACAGTGCCTCTCAGCCCAGAACCGTACTTCTTCAAGGCGAGTTTGTAGCAAAGCAAAGTTGCCAAGCAGGCAAGAAAGATGATCAGTAGCGTTGTCGGTGTGTCGGACTTCTTTGCGGTTGGCTGCTTTCGCGCGGGTTTGCTTCCTGATTCGGTAGCTGATTGCGAGACGTCAGGGCGCAGCGGCGAACGACGCGACCGCGTCGCTGGAGAAGCTAACATGCGTTGGGGTTGGTTTGCGTGCACGCCGGTCTAAACACCCACAGCCGAGCCAGGTGAGGTGGCTCAGGATCGTCGACGGAAAAGACTAGGAGCTTGCGAAATTGAAACCGCCGCTAGCGCGATCAACACAAATACAGCAGGCTCCCGGTATCGTATCGATCCCACAAATACCATGTGCAACGCGGTGAAGTAAAGACAAGGAAGCCAACAGAGCCAAACGGACCACCGCAAATGCTCGTCGCTGACCGACTGCGATGCTTGGTCGGTGGGTATTTGCGAATTGCCTGCAATGCGCCGTCGGACGAGCCAAGTTGCTATGCTAGCAAGGATGACGACCGGGAAGGTCGAAAGGGTGATCGCAACGCGCACCGCTGTGGAGCCCAATTCGCCGCCGTCAGGCCAGACGCTCCACGTCCGCAGGAACTTCGAAATCGCAAGCTGGATGGTTTTTCCCGGGTTCTCGCAAGCCCAGCGAACCGCGTCACTGCTTGCCCGTTTGTTGATTCTCCATTCCAGAGTGCTCTCCAGTTCTTCTGATTGTTTTTGGGCGTCTTCTGCCTTTTGCGCCAGATACGTTTCGTCCATAAAGCTCATTCCGGTATCACTCGCACCAGTCGCCCCTGGATGCAAGCCGTCGCGCAGACTCGGACCAACCTGCAACGTCGTCAGAACAAACTTGCCAGTAATGCTTGCATTCCTAACCCACCAGGGACTCATCGTGACGCACAATGCGGTCAGACTAATCAGAGTGATTTGCAGTTGTTTACGGCGATTGGGGAGTACGACGACTGCCGCTAGCACACAACCGGGGAGGAAGAGCATCAAGCTTGGGCGAGCAAGAATTGCGAGGCCAGCCAAACAGCCTGCAGACAATGCCCAGCGGGAAACGTATTTGCTTTTGGTCGCTTTGGCCCAGGCAAGTAGATAAGCAATGAACAGAGGCATGAAAAGAGCTTCTGCCAGGACGGTAACGCTCATCCCAATCGCGGATGGATAAACAGCCGCAAGTGCGGCGGCAATGAAACCAGGACGATTACCCAAGCGTTCGGAAAAGCAGGCGTTGGTCAAACGACCGAGCAGAAAAACGGCGACCGTTCCCAGGCAGCAGCCGAGTAGGCGGGCAAACCAAACTGCCCTCCACGGATCAGCGAATGTTGTCAGAGGGGCCAGCAGGATAGGGTATAGCGGTGCGCGGAAAATGCTTGCATCGGAGCTGCCGTACTGATACGGTTTCCCTGCCGCGATTTGTTCCCCCAGTGTCCAATAGCTGAGGCTGTCGCCCAGTCGAAACAAATTGCCTTCGGACTCTGCAAGACCATGCCAGTAGTTGGCAGCTAGAATCCGCGCAAGCAGCGCGGCGGTTAAGATCACAAGCCAAGCAGTAGCATGCTTCGTCATGGTTGCGGAGGAGACGTTAGGCGGCTGCCGATTGCTTGGCGGCAATTGGTGTTTGTTCCGTCGTGCTGTTGCCAGGACAACCTTGCGCGCCTCGATCACGGACAAGTGCATCGGAGACTAGCGGGCAGGCTGGGCGTGCAGCCTCGGTTGGACGCGCCAACGCAATTCCGACCAAGTGACCACCAAAGGCGAGCGATAGCTTCATGCCGCGATCGATGGTCAGCGCCGAGCCTTGGCCAATCAAGCAATCCAGATTTCCAAACGATTCTTGTTCGGTCGTGTTCATCGTTGGTGGAGCGTAGCCGTCACGAATCGCCAACGCTAGAAGGGCCAGTTCCATGCTTCCCGCCGCGTTGATCATGTGTCCAATGACGGCTTTGTTGCTGCTCAGTAGGACTTCATCGGCTTGATCGCCCAGACTGCGTCGGACTGCCAGCATTTCGCTGCGGTCGTTCTGTTCTGTTCCGGTACCATGAGCACTAATGTACTGAGGACCAGTGCTCATCCAGCCAGCTTTGTGGTTTAGGCGTTTGATCAAGTGGCTGAGCGTGTCAGCGTCGTCGTCGAGTCCTGTGACGTGGTGGGCTTGGCATA
>CAYPLE010000123.1:0-16440 GCA_964411445.1 uncultured Pirellulaceae bacterium | reverse complement strand
TTGAGTCGGCCGGAGTCGAACCATTTGCTCACGGTTCGAGGGGCCACCTTACAGATCTTTGCGACCTGTCCTGTGGTGAACACCTTCATATGCAGGATCTCCGTTTTCCTTACGTGTTTTAGAGCCAGCGAGCCCTCAGTGGGAGAACTTGCAAGGCCGTTGCGCCCCTGCTTATCAGGCTGCACACACTTTCGACGGTGCCACTTGAAAAGTGAACGCCGCCTCAAATGCATCACGTGACTGGCCAATCCTTCGGCCTAGCCGCCTAACAAACACTTGGGTCAGGGCTGTAGGTAGGAAAAAGATCTCGCAGCTTGGTTCAGCAATCCGAGCTGCGTACTTCTTCCAATTTTGGTCAGGTTGCGTCGCTGTCCCGCGTCTGCTCAAACTCCGACTTGCACCACACCCCCGAGTGGAATTGCAAATCGTTGATCCAGCATTCAGCGGTCGCGTCAGTTGAATGAATGCACCAAAATGCACTCAACGAGGAGAAGAGCGAGTCCACCAGCCCCACACCGCAATGGTGCAGAACTTTGTCGTGGTCGCGCCCGACGACAATGCCACAAGAAGCACACAAGTGCACCTCTCAAAGGCGTGCCGTTCAGTTAGATTCCCCCCTAACTGAAGCAGCGTCCGCAAAAATCGCCGGATCATTTGATCCTTTGGGACTTTGCAGAACAAACTGTCCGCTGTTTGTTTTCGATTCGAACGGGGTAATTACTTTAGCGAGATTGCTCGTTTACATAGCTGCAATCCACACAACCTTCCCGCGGCTCGGCACGACCGCTAGACTCGCTCTCAGACCTGAAATTTTGTCAGAATTTTCATAACAAAATTTTATGCATGCATGACGCTCAAGGCTGAAAACCGACTGCCCAGATGTAACATTCAGCCCAGCCTACCAAACTTTGGCATCGGCCACGGAATCCCGCTTTGCTAGCACGGCCGGAAAAAAAATTGCCGCAGAAACGACCTTTTTGCCGCTACGCAAGCGCCAGCCCCCCACCGCAGAACTAAAACCGTGCCGATTGACCTCACTCGGTCGCGGTTCGATGCTCGCAATGCCGATCCGTTTGAGTCCCAAGCTACGGCCAGCCGCTGTTGGCATGCGAACGTTAGGCCGCAATTTCGTCCTTCTGCTGCATATCCCCTAAACTCTCTTTACTCCCCCGCTTCGAATCCGTTACGATTCACAGCGGTGTCCACCTGCGTGAGCTGCCCGTACAGACTTGCCAGGCTTACATGGAGCAGGCCATTGGCCTAGCGACGCGGCCTCCAGTGCCGCTGTTTTATACTGGGATAGTGATAATGAATGGATTCGGATCACTCGCAATCTTGCTGCTGGCGGGTCAGATTACCGGCAACTCCGTGCCACGGCTTCCGCCGCAAATGCCCGCCGCCGGCGGTGTTGCGCCCGCTGTTGTCGTGGACGAAACGCGCAAGTCTTATGGGTGGGATCTCGACGTCAATCGCGATAACGAGCTCTACTACATCATTCAGATTTCCCCTGAGCAAGCTGAAATCCTGCTGAACGAGCGGACCTACAGCCGCGACAACCCGCGCGAGGTTGCCAGCGATATGCCGGCTGAGTTGTTTGGAGTCGTGCAACGTATTGTCGTTCGAATTGGTGACGACGTTCTGCCTCGCAATCCACCGTTGGAAGAAGTAGCCCGAATGCAACGTCGTAACCTGCAAGCGTCGCTTGATGGGCTCGGCAGCGGGAGGATGGCTGACGTGGAAAGCGGTGCGATTTTACCTGCTGGCCAACGACCACTTCCAACGAACCCTTCTCGTCCTGGCACCAGCGGTGGAGTAACACCGCCAAACAACACTCCACTTGGCAGCAACGCATTCGCAGGAAACTCAACGAACAATAGCCCGTTTGGTAGCACAACCAATCCAAATTCAACGTACAACCCGCCAGCAGACAATGCAGCGAGCACCTTTTTAGATGGCGCTCGAGGCAACGGAGGCGGTTTGTCAGGGGGAAGTATCCTCCCACCTTCGGACAATGATGCAGAAGTTTCGCGACTCGCCGATGCGAATGCGATGCCTGGTCGAGGTGCTCCGTACACGAACCAACCAACAGCACGCGGAAACGCGGCCGCGGATCCGCCGTCAATGGGAACGCTCCCGACTTTCGGCGCTAGCCAACGGTTCGGAGACACCGCAAGCAACACCAACACGCTGCGTGACGACAACAGGTTAGCTGGTGGCAGTGGCAACTGGGGTCCAGCAAGCGGTCGGCCATCCAACCCAAACGCCACGAATCCTCAGTACGATCCGTCGCGACGTGACCAGTACGGTCAAACACCCTCTACTGGCAATGGAAGTTACGCCGCGAATCCATATGATCGCGGGCAAGTTACAGGACAACTCGGCGCCGCAAATCAGGGTGCAGGACAAATGTACCCAGATCAGTATGCGAATCGAAACCAAAACACGCAGCCTTATCAGAACGGGCCGTATGCGCCAGGCGCGGTTTCCCCGGGCACAGTTGGGCCAGGCACAATCGGTTACAACCAGTACGACAACTCCCAACAGGGCAACGGCTTCCAATCGAACCCGACGGGACAAGACGGCGGTCCGTTTGCCAGAACGGCTTCCAACACATCACTCAATTCAGCCGCCCCACAACAACAAAACTCCAACCTTGCCGCCCAAACGGCGACAGGCACAGACACTTCTGCCAGCGATTCGCTAGCGCGGGCTGGAACAGAGCAGGGGACCAAGAACGATACCAGCTCTTCAACCAACAAGTCCGCCGAGACTCAAGGCATCGTGACGGTGCTCTTCTTGCTGTCACTAGTCTTCAATATCTACTTGGCACTGTTGATTCGAAAGCTGCTTGGACGTTATCGAAACGTCCTGATGAATCTCCGCACGCAAGCCGCCTAGCTGGTGGTGCGAATCGCACTGGCTGCGAGTCGCACTCGCTATCGCGTTGCAACCAATGAATCGCAGGCCCCAATAGGCGGAGAATCGTCGCCGCGCGGGCTTGCAGCTCTCGACAGCCAGCCAAAGTTGCTCAATTCTGAAAGTCGTTTGGAAGCAACTATGCTTCTGAATTTTGGAATGGATTGAACCGCAAGTAGTTTAAGTGGCGGTAATATTCATTCCGCTGCAACAGTTCATTGTGGGTCCCGGTGTCTGTCACGGTGTGGTCTTCCACCATGACCACCTGATCACAGCTCCGCAATGTGAGCAGACGTTGCGGCAAGCAAACGACGATTGCATCGTGCCGCACCAAACTCTGAATTGCGGCCAAAGTCTGCTTCTCAGCTTCGGCATCATACTGCTTCGCTGGTTCTTCTATCACGATGACCGAAGCGTTCGAAGCGGCAGCTCGGGCTATCCCAAGCCGAAACGGCGCGTCTCCTCGCAAGCGATCATCATCAGGGGTAATCAGCGTATGCAGCGCATCTGGGAGGGCTTGCAGCACTTCGACCAGCTTGGCCGATTCGAGCACTTCGTTCAGCACGCCTGCTTGAGAAGCGTTCCCACGCAAAATATTGTCCTGGACAGTCCCAGTCGCAATCCCACCGTTGGACGCGACCCACTGGGCGGTGTTCGTAATTGAACTCGGGTCCAGATCGGTAACAGGCTTGCCGTCAAACATTAAGCGACCGCTCACCGGACGGCCAAATCCCATCAACAGCTCTGACAGGGCACGGGCCTGCAATGCATGACTACCGACAATTCCGATCAAGGTGCCTGGCTTGAGAGTTAACGACACATCCTCCAAGAGTTTCCGGCCGCTGCTGTCTTGTACGGTAACGTGATCCAGCTCTATTTTCTCAGATACACGTTCGATCTTGCCAAGGTCCTTCGAATCGAAGCTCTCGGTCTTGATCGACAGGAAACCATCAAGCGATTCGGCCGCATTGCTGACCGACTGAAGTCCGCGATAACTCTGTTGCAAACGAACGCAGCTTACCACCGCACCAAGGAAGCAGAGTGTAAACGCAAAGGCTCCTGGCACTGTGAAGCTGGCATCGCTGCGAAGAATCTGCACGGCGATCAAAAACAGGAAGACGCCCGCTATCAAGCTAGAACAGGTAATGACGATCGGCGTCTTCCAAGCGGAACTGCTGAGACTACGAAAAGCGTCGCGGCGATAATGGTCCAATTGTTCGGCGAATCGAGCTTCTACCTCAGGTGCATCGTGTACGGATTCCAGCAATGGACCTTGCAAACACAACTGAGAAAGCTCCGTTCGCAACTGGCCAGCCCGTTCTCGAACGACCGGCAATGCCATTCTGCGGCGGCGATCAAAGAAGCGAAAGATCAAGAAAACCAATGCCGTTGCTACGATGGTCAAGATCGACAACATCGGCTGGACCAATAGCATGAAGATGCCGCAAATCCCGAGTTGGACGGCATGACGTGGGAACGCTTGCCACCACCGCGCCAAAGTCGAACGCACCCTTGGCAGATGATAATCATGGCAGTCGGTGAGCGCTGTGCTCTGAGCTGAGAGTGTTCGCGCGGTGGCCAACTGTCGCGATTGCGTACGAAGTCGATCGATCATCGCAATTTCGAATTCAACCGCCGCCAACTGCACCTGTCGGTACAGGAAGTAAAGTAAAGCGGCCGTAAGCCCCAACAAACCTAGCGTGACTCCCAAGAGCCAACAGAATTGCGTCAACGGAGAACTCTCGTTCGAGAGCCACGCTTGGACGTCCGGAAGAAAACGCGACGGCCCAGGGATCTCGTGTGCATCGATCTTCATCTGAGCTGCGATTAAGTTTCGCAGTAGTGCGGCCAGCATCAGCGCAATGATCGGAACGCTCAACCCGATCACGCAACCAACAACGGCTGCGATGCGAGCTTGAGTTATGGGACCAACGCTAGCGATGACTGACTGTAGAGACTTGGGAATCAAGGCCTACTCCAAACCTGGTGAATACGTGCGAACTCTCGAAGCTACCCGAAATCGCCATCCTTCCCCGTAAATGCCGATGCCAGTCACCTAATTATACGTAGAAACTCCTGAGAAGTTCCAAAGTACCGTGGCGCCGCTTAGAAATCCCCCTAACCGATTGTGAGCAAGAGTCGCTCGAGAGGGGCTTGGCTATGCAAGAATCCACGCCCGATCGCCTCAGCCGTTCAACTCTGCCCAACTTCCAGGTCCGCGAGAATTATTGTGTGAGACGACCGCCAAAACCCGGGAACCAGCTTCGGCGGCAGGTGCGTGACGCAAACACAAATGTCGGATCGAAATTTCTGGGTAACCTAACATCCAGAGCTAGTTGTCCCTGAGCAAGGCCTGATCCTTGGAACTCAAGGCACTAATTGGAACGCGAGAAATTCCGCCGTCGCGTTTCTTCAGAACAACATGCGTGTCGTCTTTGTCAATCTCCTTCGCTTCGACCGTTGTGCCCGAAGAACTTGTCCAGACGCGGAAGCCGTCGCCTGTACCCAGATGCGCGTCGACGACAGCACGCAATTCATCTTTTTCGAGCAACTGCAATACCGTCAGCGAAGCAGTCATGCCATCTCGTGATTGAGCAGTCTCTGTTCCAACCACGAAGACCGGACCTGACATCAATTGCCCGAGCCCAAGTCCAGCCGTTGAAGGAGCCCACAACAGATAAGGCACTTCGTCTTTGACAACCAAGATGTCGTGATCATTGAACGCATGACCAACAATGATATCGTTGGCCCAACCGACGGAGCGGATTTCGCGAGTGTTCAATTGCGGACCAAAATTCCATAGCAGCTTGAATACTGATTCGGCATCTTCCTCGGACTTGAGCTCTCGGCTCAGCATGGAAAATTCTCGAATTCGTTCGAGCTGTCGGTCCAGCGTATCTTCTTTGATTCGCTCCGATGCAAAAAACCAGCGTGGGCTACGTGCTCCCGGCACTGTCGCGCGTACGATCGCTGCATCACCGGCCCCCAAGCTTGGCGGGATATAAGATGCCCCCCGACGCATGTCTGTCAAATCGCTGCGAAGCCGCTTGGTCTCCTGCGATATGTCTCGCTTCAATCGCGAAAATTCGTCGATCCCACGTTTGACGTAATCAACCAAGACTTCATTTGGAATCCGCCGCTTATCCAAAATACTACCTGGCTCTCCCGGCGAACTCGGAGAACCACGACCGCTCCCCTCCATTCGTACCTTCATTGCCGCTTGGCTGAGCGGAATTGGCGTTACTCCTTGGGCATACTTGATGGCGTTTGCAATATCCTGCGCCGAAATGCCAAAATTCAAATTCTGAGCTGTTCCTTGCGACGCCAAGGTGCTCATTCCCACGACTTCACCCTTTAGATTGATGAGCGGTCCACCACTATTGCCTGGAGAAATTGCTGTGTCGACCTGAATCCAAGTCCCCTGGACTTCGGGACGGCCAAGATCGGCTTGCATTTCACGCTGAGGTCGAATTGCGCTGACAATTCCGCGAGTCGCCGTGAATGCCAAGCCATGCGGTGCTCCCAGAGCCATGACCGTTTCGCCCTTGCGCGGCAATCCAGGCAAGAGCGGAATAGCGGGTGCGTCCCGCGAACCAATACGAGCCACAATGATGTCTCGCGTTGCGTCGATAATCATCGTCCCCGTCACCGGATAGCTACGACCATCATTGAAGTATGCCGTCGCACTTCTGGCTCCGGCCAACACATGACAATTGGTAATCATCGTCCCGGAATCGTCGACGATAAAGCCGCTTCCCAGGCTATCACCGTCGATACCGCGAACTTCGATCCGAACAACACTTTGCTCCGCCCGTTCAATAACGTCCGCTTGATTCTCTTGGGCGGAAGCGGGAGACGCGATCAGTGCGACAGACAGCACGAACAGTAGGGCAATAACACGCATGGCAATTCCGGCGAACGTTGAAACATCAACAAAGTGAAACGGCTGGCTCAATTGGCAACAACGAAGAGTGTACGGGACTGCGAATCACAAATCTCGATGGTCCCAAACCGCACGAGCGGTACAACGTTGTCGAGCGCCCCTGCATACAGGAAGCTAATCGTAGCGCTCGAACCATCGCTTGAACTACGCACATCAATTCTGCTTGCCCCCAGCCGCTGAGCAATCTCTTGCGCTCGAGCTTGGCAATCAACCGATCCAGCGTCGATCACTTTGATTTGAATAGCACTCGCACCGGTGTAGGTGGCTCGCGGCTGGAGTGCTGGATCATAGCCGCCACGCTCGTCCGCCGGATTCACGGCATAACTACTTTGTGTGCTGTCTGCACCTTGGCTCGCAGACAACAACGATGCTCGAGAGTCATCTGAACTCGCCTCCTTTTCCGACGGACCTGAATCGGCTGGCTGTGCTGATGAATTGGCGGCCAGTTTGTTGTCGCCGGGACGTTTCCATTGCGACGAAGCCAAATCTTTGATCGATGAAGAGGGCTTACTTTTCGACGGCGGCGTCACTCGGCTAGATTGAGTGTTGCTCGCCAACTGCCCATCGCTTTGGTCACCAGAAACCAACTTCTCACTTGGTCGTCCAAGCCTTGCAAACACTCGCTCTCGAGTCGTAGACGCCAACTTTGGAATGGAGCTGCGAAATGAATCTTGCAACCGCTTTTCGATTTTATCCAGCTCATCCAAAGTCGCGTCGAGCTCGTTCGAAAGTGGCGTACCACTGCTTCCCAATTCATTGACGTACCAGTCTTTTGCCTGATCAACGGCTCGATTCGCCTGCTCATACTCAAAGTCCATCACCGTGAACTGCCGTCCCGAGCCACTCTGCTGTTCGGCAATCCGATTGAGATCATCAGCAATATTCTGAATACGCTGCGAAATAACAGGCATTTCCGCTTGCCCTTGGACACGATGCAGTTCTTGCAAGACAGCTCGCTTCAACTCAATGCTAGATACGCACAGCTTGTCGACAGCCGTTCTCGGCGGCGTCAATTCAACCAACGAGTAATTCAAGTGTTGCTCAATGGCCGTTACCGACTCACGCAGACGTTTGATGCTCTTGGTAAGTGCATCTTCAATGGCATAGTTATCGCCGAGCTTGCGAGTCAACGTCACAAATTTAGAGCGTGTTTCCGCTCCAGCGGTCAGCGCATCGCGAACCGGCTGGATGTCTTCTGCTTTCTCACTGAGCGGGCAATCCACAACCCGCCGCATCAACGCCGCCAGCCGACTCTGCAGGTCCCCAAGTGCCTCATTTGTCACTCCGCGTTTCGTTGTATCTTCGGCAACTTGTAAGACCTCCAGGCTATCCTCAACGAGAGTTTCTAGTTCTTCCGCACAGGCAACCGCATCGCTATCACCTCCGCCCGCCAACGTACTAACCAACCAACCTGCAAAACCCAAGCACAGCAGTCCGCTGGCTGCGACAGCAATGAATGCTGGCCGCTTCCACACTGGTTTACTAGACGCGGCTTTACTAGACGAAGCACCGCTACTGGGCCGTGTCTGCCGGTGCGGAGTCTGCCGGTGCGGAGACTGCTCGGCTATCTGTGGCCTGGCATCAGCGCTTCCACTGCCAGCTCGCGTCCCGCCGCTTGAATCCACCCTTTTGCGTCTGGCCTTCGATCGCTTGCCACTCGCCTTGCCTGAACTAGGCAGCTTGGGCTTGAGGGACACCGGCTGCGGTGGCTCAACAAGATCCTGTTCGGTGAAGACCAATTCGTCGGATTCTTCCTCAACAAGATTGTCACCTTCAACTTCCCAAAGAACGCCATCCATGACGTCGTCTTCGGTGCCATCATCCAGGGCGATGCCGTCCAGAATTTCGTCATCGTCGCTGGTGGAATCAGGCTGAGTAATCGTCCGCGACGCGACAACCTTCGCAACCACAGGCATGTTGCCAAGCGGTGAGACGCTGGTCACCGGGGATTCGTCACTGGGCGCAGCGTCGACTTCAAATATTTGCTCGCACCGTGGGCACTTCAGAGCAATCTTTTTCGCCGGATCCGCATAAGACAGACTTGTCTGGCAGTGCGGGCAAACTGCAGAAAGCTGATTGGGCATTTCACAACTCGCGGACAAACTAGCAAATAACCAAGATCGCGAACACTGAGAATTTCACCAATTGCCATCGCGGATCTCACAGGCTCAGGAGCTAACCGAATTTACAAACCGGAGCACCACAAAGAACCGCCGCCGCCAACTGGGGGTTTCATCCTAGCATTGCAGCGCGGTTATTTCAAAGATTGGCGCTGCTGTAGCGGGCAGAATACCCATATTTAGAAATGGTCGATTTCTCGCGTACTTGTCACGCAGACAGCGACAATTAGGAAAGAACGGTCGCTACGCCCCCCAGAGTATGTACGCGCGCCAATTCCGAGTTCGAGCCTTCGTTTTGCTTTTCAAGGGAGGAACTGTCCCAGCAGAAGCGTGAACCTTGGGCCGGTTCCTGCCCGGCTACGACCTCAGAGCAGCTCCATTGCAGTGGTTCATTCAGCGTCGGCGCGTCCCGCGTGGGCAGGATTGTCTTCAGCGTTTTTGCTCGGGTCCTCCGCCTCGACATTTGGCTTGCGTCCAACCATCATCAGTGACATTCCTCGCCACGGCAGCAAACGATCTACTTTGCAGAACAAGGGCCACAGCCAGTCGAAGACACGCATCTGGCGAGGCGTGAGTCGTCGTCGTCGCAACAAGTTGCCGTTGATCCACCAGGCAACGGCTCCTAGTTTGCAGACCTGTTGCTGGTGGACAACTTCAAAGCCAGCCTCTTGCATGATTCTGGAAAGATCTTGCCGGCGATAGCGGCGATGATGCCCCAGTGACGTATCCAATCCGTTGTACAGCTCCGGTTCTGCTGGTACGACGATAATGCAGTGTCCACCTGGTGTGATCGAATTGTAGAACGACTTCAAGATACGCCGGTGAGGCCCCAAGTGCTCGAGCACGTTTGAGCAGAACACGGTGTCGAGCCGATCTTCTTTCCAGTCTTTCTCAAAGTCTGGCTCGGTCAAATCCGTTTGCTGGACTCGCACATTTCCGCGCCCCGCAAAGCGATCTTCTAGTGAAGCGGTATACATCGGATCATGATCCACCAGCAGCAAATGCTCTCGGTCGGTCAGCATCTGACTCATATTGCCAATCCCGGAACCAGCCTCAGCAACGCGTTTGCCTAAGTACTTTCCGATCTGGTCGATTGTCCACTTGTTGTAGCGCCGCGCGTTCTCAACACTTCGCAGAACGTACATGCCGGTGTGCAGGGTAAACCGAGTGTCGACGAATCGGCTATGGAGCAGCTTGCCCAACGCCTTGATGCCGTCCCAGGCTCGAGTTTTCCGCCCGTCTTCTTTGCTGCGTCCGCGGTAGCCGATCGGCACTTCGTAAATTCGAGCTCCCCACTGGGCCAAACGCGTCGTAATTTCCGGCTCAATCGTAAACGTTTTTGACGTAAGCCGCAGTTCTCGAAGAATGTCAGCCCGAACTGCTTTGTAACACGTTTCCATATCCGTCAAATTGATATCGTTGATGATGTTCGAAGCGGTCGTTAGCACTTTGTTGCCCAGTGAATTCCAGAACAATAGTGCGCGTCGCCGGGGCCCCGAGAAACGTGAACCGTAAACAGCGTCCGCATCGCCCGAAATGATCGGCTCAATGAGCTGTTCGTAATCACTGGGCGAGTATTCCAGGTCGGCGTCTTGGATAATAGCCACATCGCCAGTCATGTTGCGAATCGCCGTTCGCACCGCCGCCCCTTTTCCAAGATTCTTTGGATGGTGCAGCAGCTTGACGCAGGAATTCGCTTTGGCAACCTGGGCTGCCACTTCGGAACCGCCATCCGTCGACCCGTCATCGACAACGATGATCTCGCGTTGCAAGCCCGCAAGCGGCGCCTCTGCCACTTGCTTCAACAGTTTCTTAATCGTCCAACGCTCGTTGTACAACGGAATCAGAATCGACACCTTTTGAATCGCCTTCGCCCGCTGACGCGGAAAGTTGGCAGCGTCGAAGCTGTCTTCGTCTAACTTCTCATGGTCCAAGAATAGCGTCGAAATTTCGTCGTGCAGACTATCAACGAACACTGGCGAACCTTGCGAAGTGCTGCCAAAACGAGCTTCTGTTTCCAGTTTGTTCGTGGTTGCTTGTTGAGAGCACGTTTGCTGAGAGACCACAGGAAATCCTCACGAAGTCGTTGGAGCGGGACGCAGGGAAGGGCGAGCCCGAATTGAACCGGACCAAACGCCATGGCAATTCCAGCAACTAGACCGTCGCGGAATTCGCCGTTTAAACATTCCCTCAGGATTCCGACAGTGTGAAATCACTGCCCTGACGAATTGAAATTTCGCGATGAAGGACCTTGAGTTTTCCGATGATGACGATTGTGCCGACTAAGTTGTCTTTGAGTCAAACATGCGCTGGACAATTCGGGCCTCGCAGCATCGAAACAATAGCTTGACCAGCTTGACGTTGTACAGTTCTGCGACGCCCACGCCCGTCTACCAAATTCTGAACTTGATGTGTCGAGGCACTGATGAAGAGCCCTGCTGCCGCACCGGCCAACAGCATGCAAGCCACAGCCCTGCCTACTATCGACTTGCCTTCTATCGACCTGCCTACTACCGACCTGGCTGGCAATTCACTCTGCGGCGCGTCTGCTTCTGCGTCTATTGGACTCACCGAATTGGAAAGGTGGAAATCGTTTGCGGCAGTTCTTGTCATTTGCTTGGGAGTGATCCGCGTCCTACCAGCAATTGGGACAACCAACCTCCACAACGACTTTTCACACTACTACGTCGGTGGAACGCTTTTCGCAAGCGGCCAGAGCGCCTACACCAGTCCTCTTCGACCAATGATGGAAGAACGGGGGCTACCCTACGACGCCTCGATCCCCTATGCAGCCCACCCACCGTTGATATTGCTCGCGATGAGCCTCCTATCACACCTGCCCATTGAAACGGCTTACTATCTTTGGCTTGCCGTTCAGATTGGCGCGACTGCCGCCAGTGTCGAGCTGGCAAGGCGGATTTTGGATCGCCAGTGGACCGACTCGGCATGGCTGCTTCTGGTCGGACTCATGCTGAATTCGATCAGTTTTCAAATGCTGACCTACTACTCTCAAGTGCAACTCATTGTCGCGTCAGGACTTTACCTAGCATTCTGGCTTGGACAACAGAAGCGTCACCATTGGGCGTGTGCTGCAATCACCCTGGTCTCGGCCTTTAAAATCTACCCCGTCATCCTAGCTCCGTGGATATTTTTCCGCGGTCTAGTCGGCTGGAAAGATGCGGCAGGACGACTGACGGCTATGGCGTGCACTTCGATCGCTTGTCTTTCTCTCCCAGGACTTCACACGTGGTTGGACTTTGTGTTCCATGGTGTCCCAGCCCTGACCAACAACGCGGAAAAATGGTGCAACTATTCGATTCAAAATTTTTGGCCCATGTTGGGACGAACCGTTCCCGCCATTGAAGACACCGCATCGTTGCTTGCGCCGATGACTGGCATGCTGGCGTTAGTCTTAGCTTACGTTCTTGCCTACAGATTACGACGGTCCCCGCTGCATTCTTTTTCCATCGTTCTCGTCGCCACCATGTTCTGCGGCGTAATTACATGGTCACACTATTTGACGGTCTTACTATTGCCCATCGGCTGCGTGCTCTTGGGCAACGACATCTTACAGAACGGATGTGCGGACCGCGAAGGAATGTTCAAGCAGTGGCCCGTCTTTGTAGCAGTCGCGGCCGTGCTGGCGATCATGATGCCAAAGATCGACTGCCTGATTCTTGACCTACAGCCTTCAACGCTCCGACTATTCGTCCACTTCTATCCACTGTATGCGGCAATCATCCTGTGCGGACTCCTCAGCCGCCGCCCAGAATCCGCCACCCAGCCAATCAGAGTTTGACGCCGGGGCAACCTAGGGGCCATGACACTACGATCAGTGCGAGGTTGTTGTAGCGTTGAAAGAGTGAGTTGCTATGCTCAACAGCCAGGGCAGGCCGGCAGAGACTGCTCCAGTCGCTACCCAGCTCTTCTCGGACGGGACCGCCGAGCCACTCTAACTTGTCAAAGGTGACTTGCCCTGACGTCGCCATCTCTCGACTTGCCTATCGACCACTTAGTGTAATATACACACTAACTGGAGAAAGAGATGACAGACGTTACGGGGTCGGATTCGCTGTCGTTGCTAACTGACTTGTATCAGTTGACGATGGCGCAGGGGTACTGGAAACATGATCGAGGCGAGCAGCCTGCGGTGTTTCATTTGTTCTTTCGAAAGAGTCCTTTCGCGGGTGGATATTCCATCGCGGCTGGGCTGGAGCCGGTACTTGAATTCTTGCGGGCTTTTCGATTCAGTGAATGCGATATCGACTTCCTTGCGACGATCACGGGCAATGACTCGAAGCCGATTTTCGAGGCGGCGTTCTTGGAGCATTTGCGTGGACTAGAACTTTCGGTTGATGTGGATGCGATTCCCGAAGGAACCGTGGTGTTTCCGCATGAGCCACTGCTAAGAATTCGCGGGCCAATTTTACAATGCCAACTTCTGGAAACGGCCCTGCTGAACATTGTCAACTTTCAAACGTTGGTGGCGACCAAGGCAGCTCGCGTCGTCACAGCGGCTGGTGGTGATGCTGTTCTTGAATTCGGTTTGCGGCGCGCGCAGGGAATTGACGGGGCTCTTTCGGCCAGTCGAGCAGCGTTTATCGGCGGCTGCAGCGCGACGTCCAACGTGTTGGCTGGCAAGCGATTTGGCATTCCTGTCAAAGGAACGCACGCGCATAGCTGGGTGATGTCCTTCGACAATGAGCCCGACGCGTTCGAAGCTTACGCCCAGGCCATGCCGAACAATTGCGTGTTTCTAGTAGACACCTACGACACGCTGGAGGGAGTCCAAAATGCTATCGCCGTCGGGAACAAGCTTCGCGACAAAGGCCATCGAATGGTTGGCATCCGACTCGACTCGGGCGACCTCGCTTGGCTCAGTATCGAAGCTCGCAAGCTACTGGATGCATCTAGAATGGAAGATGCAGTGATCGTGGCCAGCAATGACTTGGACGAACACTTGATTCAAAGCCTCAAACAACAAGGAGCAACGATCAGCGTCTGGGGAGTCGGCACGAAACTGGTGACCGCCTTCGACCAACCAGCTCTAGGTGGCGTCTACAAGCTGGGAGCCATTCAGGATAAGAACGGCAACTGGCAGCCTAGAATTAAGCTCTCCGAGCAGCTTATTAAGACATCAACGCCTGGAATTCAGCAAGTGCGTCGGTTCTTCGGTACGGATGGGCAAGCGGTCGCAGACATGATTTACAACGAACTCGCCCCGCCGACTTCATCCGGCAAATCACCTGGCACCATCTGCACGGTCGTGGATCCACTGGACACTACGCATCGGACTCAGTTTGATGCGTCCGCCAAGTGGAAGGACTTGTTGGAGCCGACGATGCGAAGCGGAAAAGTTGTCTATCAATCGCCGCCCATAGAACAGATTCGCAAGCGTACGCAGGAGCAGTTGGCAACTTTCCACAACACCGTATTGCGCCTGGATCATCCTCACAAGTACCGAGTGGGGTTGGAAGCCTCACTCCATGACTTGAAATCGCAAATGGTCGCAGACGCACGGCGGCCTCGCGAATCGGGTGCGGGGCAATGACGTTTACGTACGAATTTCCCAGAGCCGCTTTGACGGTGGACTGCGTTGTTTTCGGACTCGACGAAGATGACTTGAAAGTCATGCTGATTCAACGCGACTTGCCGCCCTTTCGTGGAAAGTGGGCGCTGCCCGGTGGCTTTGTCCGTGTCGACGAAACGCTAGAAGATGCTGCCAGGCGCGAGCTACAGGAAGAAACGGGACTTGAGCGAGTCTTCCTCGAGCAGTTGTACACTTTCAGCGACATCGATCGCGATCCGCGAGAACGCGTCGTCACGGTCGCTTGGTACGCGCTCGTGAGACTTTCCGACCATCGCGTTTTGGCCGCCACCGACGCTCGCGATGCCGCATGGTTCGGACTCGACGACCTACCACGCCTCGCCTTCGACCATAAGAAAATTTTGGATGCGGCCTACCAACGGCTACAAGGAAAGGTACGGTACGAGCCGATTGGATTCGAATTGTTGCCCAAAAAATTCACGCTGACACAACTCCAGAAACTTTACGAAATCGTCTTAGGTCGCGAGCTCGACAAACGCAACTTCCGCAAGAAAATCCTCAGCCTAGATGTGCTTAAGGAACTCGACGAATTTGAGACGGACGTCGCGCATCGCGCAGCTCGCCTCTATCGCTTTGATCGGAAACGATACCGCGAGAAGGTCAAGCAAGGAGTGAACTTTGAAATCTAAATCGCTTAAGGGCAGGCGCACTGCTCTGTTATTAGTCGATCTTCAAAATGACTTTGTCGAAGGCGGCGCACTGGCAGTCGCTGGTGGTCGAGAAGTCATTGCCATTGCAAACGAACTGATCCCGAAATTCAATTTGGTCATTGCGACACAGGATTGGCATCCGGCTGACCACCAGAGCTTTGCAAGTCAGCACACCGGATTGAAAGTAGGAAACACCTTCACCTTGGGCGGCTTGCCACAAACCGCATGGCCCGACCATTGCGTAGAGAATTCTCAAGGCGCCGAATTTGTCTCCGAACTGAACCAAGACGCAATTCAACATGTCGTACAAAAGGGGACCGATCCGCAGATCGATAGCTACAGTGGATTCTACGACAATGGGCACACTCGATCGACGGGCTTGGCAGACTACTTGCGACAGCACAGCGTAGTGCACCTTGTTGTGATGGGACTTGCCACCGACTACTGCGTCCGAGCAACCGTGCTGGACGCGATCCAGGAAGGCTTTACCGTCTCCTTAGTCGTCGACGGCTGCCGCGGCGTCGAATTGAACGAAGGCGACGTTGCCCAAGCGCTCCACGAAATGGCACATGCCGGCGCGGAACTCGTCAAGAGTGATAAACTTTGACATAAATGCTACCCGGAGGGAGAAATCTCCGTAGGCACAAAATGAACGAAAATCAACTAAGAAGAACGAGCAAGTTCCTCAGCCTTGTTCTGAGGCATCAGCCAGAGAAGCTCGGCCTCCAGCTTGATCGTGGCGGGTGGACGCGGGTGGACGATCTACTCAGTGCGATGCAGTCTCACGGCAAGCAAGTGACGCGTGAGATGCTTGAGGAAGTGGTTGCGAGTAACGACAAGCAGCGTTTCATCATTAGCGACGATGGCGCTCTCATTCGTGCTCGCCAAGGGCATTCGGTCGACGTTGAACTGGGCTACGAACCGGCTGCCCCACCAGAATTCCTCCTGCACGGCACACCAACGACAGCCGTTAGCGCCATACGTCGCGAGGGCCTCAAGAAAATGAAGCGGCACCACGTCCATTTGCACTCAGACGCACCGACTGCATCCACCGTCGGTGCTCGCCGAGGCGTACCGGTGTTGCTTCGCATTCGCTCCCAAGCCATGGTCCAAGACGGTTTCGTCTTCTACGTCACCGAAAACGACGTCTGGCTCACCGACCACGTCCCACCAAACTACATCGAATTTCCAGCCGAGTAAAAC
>CAYPLE010000122.1:0-16545 GCA_964411445.1 uncultured Pirellulaceae bacterium | reverse complement strand
GAACAAACTTGCTCAGCATTTCGTCATCGCTGAGCAGAGCGATTTGCTTGATGAGTGAACTCGAAACATGCGAACAGCCTTCATCGGCCATCAGAAAGACCGTTTCGATCTCAGGGTCCAACTGTCGATTGGCCATCAACATAGTAAATTCGCCAGCAATATCGGTCAGTGGCCGAATGCCCCGCACCATGACGCGTGCGTTGCATTCCTTGACGAAGGTTACCGCCAGCGATGCGAATGTTTCGACGCGTACGTTGGCGAACGGCTCAGTCACGGTTCTCAATAGCGCAACGCGTTGTTCCGGTGTGAACAGAGAAGTCTTTTCTACATTGATGCCGACACCGATGACGAGTTCATCGAACAGTTTGCTTGCTCTTTCGATGACATTCAAATGCCCGAGCGTCACCGGGTCAAAGGAGCCGGTGTACACGGCTGTTTTTTCAGAGGAATCCATGGCGGTGTGAGGCTCGGAAATTGAAAAAGGATGAGACGAAGTGGCATCAGTCGTTCGACTGGCGATATTCGACGAGCGTGTTGATCAGTCGGTCGATTTCTTCTTCGGTGTTGTAGGCGTGGGTGGCGATTCGAATCCGCCCACCGCGGACGCTGGTCACAATCCCAGCGCGCAGCAGGTGTCTCCTGGCGGCCGCAAAGTCTGGCTCCGCCTTGCCTGACCAGTCGACGCTTAGGATACCACTTCGGTGCTCTTCTTGCTCAGGCAGGTAGGCGTCGAAGTTTGTCTCACGCAACTTCTCAGCCAACTTTGCCACCAATTCAAGAATGCGACCGGAGAATGGTCCATCCTGGATGCATGTGCCAGCTTCAATCAGAGCTTGCAGACTTTGCCGCAGACCGAGGAGTCCTGGCATGTTGTAAGAGCCACCTTCAAATCGCCCGGCGTTGTCTTTCAAACGCGATGCACCCGGTTCAAAGCTGCCCTCAGCAAGGCTGGCCCAACCGATGCCAACGGGGCGAATCTTATCCAAGTGCTCTTGTTTGATGTAGGCAAACCCGGCGCCTTCGGGACCAAGCATCCATTTGTGCCCATCGGCGCAAACGAAGTCGACGTTCGATTCTCGGACGTCCAGCGGAAATGCTCCCAAGCCTTGAATGGCATCCAAGGAAACGAGCGCACCGCGCCGGTGAGCCAATTCGACGACTTCTTTAACGTTGATTCGGTGCCCGCTCAGAAAACCAACCCAGCTAATCGCCAGCAGTCGGGTCTTGGAGTCAATGAGGTTTTCGAGTTGATTGAGATCAATTGCACCGCACTCCGAAACTGGAACTTTTCGCACCTCAATGCCTTTGTGGGCAAGTTGCTCCCAAGGCAGTGAATTCGAGGGGAATTCGTTCTCCGGGAAGACAACATTATCGCCTCTTTCCCACGCAAGCCCTTGAGCAATCAGGTTGAGGCCTTGGGTCGTGTTGCTCAGAAAACAAATCTCATCTTTGTCCGCACCGATCATTTGAGCTGCAAGGCTGCGTAAGTCAGCCAAATCGGCGGCCCAGTCGAGCCATTTGGCGTCACCGCAGGCTGCCGCCGTCTCTGCATAACGGCTGATTGCTTGGGCAGAAGCAGCCGGCAGTGGCCCAACTGCTGCGTGGTCAAAATATGCGTAATTGTCGACCACGGGCATTTGGCTGCGAAGTTTGACGCCGATTTCAGTTGGTGAAGGCAGGTCTGCTTGGGCCATAATGGTTCGATTCGGGGCTGTAGGGCGAGCGACTGTTGAGGGCCGATTCTACCGGTCAGGGCGTTTCTGAGTGCCGGTACAGGTGCTGGAAATCACTCAAAACGGGATAAATAGGGGACATAGGTGACAGAAGCGAGCATTGGACTATACTAGCCCGATGCTGCTAGAGGGTGTTCGAAGCGGTGATGGATGTGGTTTCCCTGAATCCAACCTGAGCCGTGTCGTTGAAGCCCTCGTGTCGTGGACGCCAAGCGTCCTTGAAGACTGTCTGTTGCCGGGCTGGGTGATCAGCTTTGCGATTGAGAGAGCGGCAGGAGCCTTATCCTGTGAGACGCAGTGAGCGTCTTACTTACACTCGTCTGCTTACGAGCCAAAAAGGTCGGCTGATGCCAAAAGCATTGTGTCTGGTTGGGCTGGTACTCGCCATCCTGGTCTGCCTAATATTCCTGCTGGATTTAATCCTGGCCCTGGCCGGCTCGGACCTTGCTCCCTTTCAAGGGGCGAGCATGGTGGTGGACGTTCTATTCATCCTCAGCACGCTCGGCTTGGCCTGGGTTGCGTGGAGCACTTTTCGCGAGCAGAAATAGCACTCGCAATGGTTCGAGTTGCCCTTCGCCACGCGCCGAAATCGACGCAGGGTATCTAGATCGCGGTCTGCCGAGGCGCCCACTTCTCATCGCTGGTCCTTCAGACCACAACTCTTAGACTTCTAAGTTCAGCGAAGCGAGCGAGACAGGCTTGGAGACGTTCGGCGTTGGGATGTGAGACGCCAGATTCTGCTGATCGGCCAGGCTGGCACTTGCCGCAGCAGGCTGCGACTCTCGCAACATGACTTGATGCCACGTTTCTTGTTCGATGTCCAGCAACATCTTCAGTTGCGACAAATCCTCAGAGCTCTGCGACTTTTCGATATCAGTCAGCAGTTTGAGCAGAAAGACGTAGAAGTCGGCTACAGATTTGCCCAAGGGATTTGACGCGTCACGAACTCCGCCGAGCAATTCACCAAGAATTTCGCGAATTCGCAGCAGCCATCCATTGGCTTCGGTCTTGTCGCCGCCCATCCACAAGGATTCAACCAGTCCACACAATTCCGAAGCACGCGAAATCAACATCCACCGGAGTCTGACCGGTGAAGCACCCATGACATCCAATTTGAGGTAAGGGTTCTCTTCGTTCTGCATCTGTTCGTCTGCCCCGCGCTAATGCCTTGCCCGCTAATCAATCATGCCACTGCCAAGTACATTGGAGTGATCCGTTCGTTTGATTTCGCTCAAAAAACTCCGCTCGGTTGAAAGATTCAGACTGGTTCGTTCTCATATGCAGCTTGCAGCAATGACAATTCCGGTCGTAGCAGTTTTAAGGCCGCTGTGCAAACGTCGCGTGGCATAGCCAAATCAAGGGTTCGCGAAACGATGAATGCACCACTCGAATTGTCGAGCCCCAACAATCCCAGGATTCAGCAAGTCCGTCAGTTGCGTGAAGCTAAATGGAGACGGCGCAGTGGATTGTTCTTAATCGATGGCGTTGATGAAATTCGCCAAGCGGCCGAGTCGGGTTTTGAAATTCAATCGCTCTTCTTTCACGCTCACAATCACCTCGAAATCGATTGCTCGCAGTACCAACTGCCCGAGACGTTGATGGCGAAGATTGGCTACGCTCATCGATCCGATCAACCGGTTGCCGTTGCTAAGACACCTGACCTTGCTCTCGGGAATCTAGACCGCTTGAAATGCGAACGGCTGCTTGTGCTCGATCGCGCAGAGAAGCCTGGTAACGTTGGCGCCTGTTTGCGGACCGCGGCGGCGTGCAAGATTGACGCACTGATTCTCTGTGACCCGATCTGCGAAGTTTTCAACCCCAATGCGATTCGAGCCAGTCGCGGAGCTGCTTTTCGGGTTCCCGTTGCAGTCGCCACGCAAGCCGAACTGATGCACTGGTTGCCAGCGGAAATGCAAATCCTGACGGCTCGCATCGATGGCTCGACGGAACTCTGGGATTGTGATTTTCGTGGCTCACACTGCCTGGTATTTGGCAACGAAGCCGAGGGATTAGGCGAGAATTGGGACATCGATCGCACAACCGCGTTTCGCATTCCGATGGACGCCGTCACCGACAGCTTGAATTTATCCAACAGTTGTGCAGTGACACTCTACGAAGCGCGTCGTCAACGCGACCACTTGTAGCAGTCCTGCCGGTCAACGGTCCGATTCGGCAATTTCGTCCGAGTACGAATTTGCGGATTGATTCTGTTTGGAGTTTTGTTGTTTGACCGGCGCCCTAGCTGCGGGTAGAGTTGATCGAGCTCATTTTAGGCACGATCCTTCTTGGCAACTTGTTTACTCTGTTGGTTCTGGCGCATGGCCGTTGCATACTTCAAACGGTATCGAATGGAGATTCGCGCCGACCGTCTCGCCTTCCCTGCGACAAACGATTTGCCGGGTGGCTTCCGTATGGTCCCCTGGGCGGACAGTCTGATCAATCATCACGCCGATGTGAAATGGATGAGTTTCCGCGAAGAGATTGACGTGCACGTCTTTCCCTGTTTGGGGCAGCGTGACGGCTGCAGAAATCTGATGCGAGAAATTGCCAATCGGAAGGACTTTGTGCCAGAAGCCACTTGGCTTGTTGCTCGCGACAATCCGGCAGACGGAGCCCTACAGCCCTGTGGGACGATTCAAGGCTTGCGCAGTGGTGCCCGTGAAGGAGCCATTCAAAACATTGGCGTACACCCCGAGTGCCGCGACCTTGGCCTTGGGCGAGCATTATTATCGAAGTCATTGGCTGGATTCCTTCAGGCGGGATGCCGCTTTGTCCACCTGGAAGTCACCGTCGAAAATACGGCCGCCATAAGGCTCTACGAACGACTCGGTTTCCGCCGCGTCGAAACGCTCTTCAAAGTTGCCGAAGTGCAATTGGCGTAGCGGATTCAGCTTAGAGGTTACGCCGAGCCCATGTTTCATCCGCTGCAACAGCTCAAAACGCTCTTCAATCGTTTACCATTGCTTCAGTGGCGGCTCCCAAGTTTGCACGCAACTAAGGCAAGCAAATTGTGTATCGGTTGGTTGGTGATTTTGATCGGCAGCGCTGCCGGCCAAGTGCCAGTGGATGGCCCGCCAAAGGTCATGGTCGACAGCTACCACGCACATAATTTCTTGCACCTGGGCCTTCAGCCAGGTCAGTACTCTTATCACCGATATACGGGCCTCCGGCGAGCGGTGCAGTTGCTCAAGAATCGCGGTTGCGAAGTCAACGAACTCCTGGTGGGACCAATTCAGTCTGAAGACCTGCGAGACGTAGACCTCTTCGTAGTCAATTTGGTCAGCATGGACCGTCCGCCCTTTCTCGTCTCGGAAATTCAAGCCATCGTGGAATACGTGCGCGGCGGTGGCGGAATCCTGTTTGTTACCGATCATAGCAACTGTTATTACCACCAATTTCGATTGCTACCACTCTGGACAGAGCTTGGGCTCATACCAACTTTCGAGACCGTTTGCGAACGCGATCCAAACTGTCAACTCTCCCCAAATGGGAATGCTTGGACGTTGATTCGTCAGTGGCTGGAGCATCCAATTTCCCAGGGTGTTTCGGCGGTCGCAATGCAGACCAGTGGGCGAGTTAAAGGTAAGGGGCAGATTGCTTTTACAAGCAAAAACGCCTGGGCAGACGATGGGGCGTTGCCGTTGTACGGCGAGGGAGTTGCTCCGGGGCTCTATGGTGATCTGACGCAGACTGCGGCCGAAGAGCAAGGAAGTCAGGCTGTCATCCTAGCGCGAGACGTTGGAGAGGGCCGCGTGGTTGTGATCGCTGACCAAAACTGTATCGGCGACGCGCTGATTGGTTTTGCCGACAATTGGCGAATGTGGGTCAATTCAGCCCAGTGGTGCGGGCGTTTGAAGTTCTTGCCGCCACAGGCAAGCCCAAAACTTGGTTTAGATATTTCACTTCATTGCTTCGACCCGTTTGTCGTCGATGAGGTCACCGCGAACGGTCGTACGTTCGATTTTGCGAGTCAAGATGATAATCAGTTTCATCACCTATGGGTGTGGTTCAATCGACACGTTTGGGCCAGTTGCGGTCCCGTCGTTTCGCGGCCCAGCGAAGTCGCCAGTGGTCGACCTGTACTCATCGGCCTAGCAGATCGCCTGGCCAGCGAAGGATTCCAAAGCGAGATTCGAAAATGTCTTTCGTCGAATGGGATCGTTCTCGTTCTTGCACAACAGACTACGCCTGAAGGTTTCTTGTCGTGGGTTTCGACCCTTCGGTTCGGCAATGGTGACAAGCTTTCGTCGCTAGCTTCAGCTCTCGAAGCTCGCCACTTCGAGGTTTCGCAGCCCGTCGACTCGGCACAGCCGGGCGTATCCAAAATCCATCAAGACATTGAAGACAGTCCTTTCATTGTGAGAGTCAGAATGCCAGAGAGTGGCTCTTCGGCTGGAGAAGTCTGGGTTTGCCTGGGAGCAGAATCGCTTAGCAATCGCAATTTCGCCTCGCCGAGTACCCAGCCCGACGCGAGGCAAAAGCACGTTGAAGCTTGGTTGCTTTCTATGCTGCGTGGAATTGCTCCTGCCTCTGGCGATCCAAAATAGCCTGTGCACGTCAACTGCTTTTCCAAGCCGCGAGCGATTCTCATAAGCAGTTAAGCCAGCAAGCTTGGCGCAAAATGCTGTGTTACTCCCGAAGTGGGGGCTTTCGAAGTGCAACCGCTGCGTTGACAATCGATATCTAAGGGTTTCGAATGGAGAATCGTTCCCGTCCACTCGGTGGCAGCCCCGTCTTCAAGCAAAATCAACCGGAATCCCATGGGTAAGTTAAGCGTTCGAGACCTCAAGAAAAGCTTCACGTCGGCTGCTGAGACATTAAACGTGCTCGATGGCGTCAATCTCGAAATGTCGGCAGGCGAAAACCTTTCGATCGTAGGCCCGAGCGGATGTGGCAAATCAACTTTGTTGTACATCCTCGGGACCTTGGACACGCCGAGCTCTGGTGAAGTCTCGTTGAGTGGCACAAATCCATTCTCGCTCAATTCGCGAAAATTGGCCGCTTTCCGCAACGACCAAATTGGATTCATATTCCAAGATCACCATCTTCTGCCACAGCTTTCGGTGTTAGAGAATGTTCTTTTGCCTGCTATGGCTTCCTCCGCCCCTGGCGACGGCGATCGAGAAAGAGCCGTGAAGCTAATTGAGGAAGTGGGATTGGCCGAGCGATCCCATCATCTGCCGGGGCAATTGAGTGGTGGAGAGCGTCAACGAGTTGCGGTCGCTCGAGCACTTCTGAAAAAGCCGACGCTCATTCTGGCGGATGAACCAACGGGCAATCTTGACGAAGAAAACACGCGTCGAATTTCCTCGACCCTGTTCGATCTGCCGCGACGTGAAGGGGCGATGCTGATCGTTGTGACTCACAGCCTTTGGCTAGCGGCACAGGCTCAGTCGCAAATGAAGCTCGAGGGTAAAAAGCTAGTCCCTGATCAGAGAGACGAAGTCAATGAGTAAGCTCTCCCCGACGCATTTCGCTGTGCGTAGCGCACGGTTTTTTAGTCGCAGTCACTTTGCCCTAGCGCTTGGTATCGCTGCCGCTGTCGCCGTCATTGTTGGTGCTTTGATCGTAGGAGACTGCGTACGTCGCAGCCTTCAGGGGCTCGTGCTCGATCGCTTGGGGAACATTGAAGCGGTGATGCATTCACGCACCTTCGTCTCCACCGAGACTTTGCAGCAAATGACGGTCGGTGAGAACCAGGAAATCGTTCCGGCTGTGATTCTAAGTCGCTCGACAGTGGAAAGTCGCAAGGGCACGCGTCTGACGGTAGCGTCCAACGTACAAGTTATTGCGGCCGATTCGCAATTCTGGTCTGCTTCGCCAGAGAAGCTGTCCATCGATCTTGGGTTCGACGAAATCGCCATCAACGCTTCCCTAGCAAGTGAATTGCAAGTCTCACAAGGTGACGAGCTGACCTTGCGGCTAAGCAAGACTCCGGGAGCTCCTGCTGACAATCCGCTCGGCCGTAAGGACGACACGCTAGTGAGCTTGCCCAGACAACGCATCGCATCGATTTTGCCTGATGATTCCATCGCGGGCGTCTCGTTTGTTGTCGGCCAGAGTGCACCGCGAAATATTTTCTGTTCCCTTGAGACGGTCCAGGAGACGCTCGAGTGCGGTACGAGTGTCAATGCCGCGGTCGTGGCGTCGACGGATGCAGCCAAACATCCAAATGCGTTGACTCAAGAGCTATGCGATGATTTGAATCTGCAGTTGCAGCCTTCCTTGGAGGGCTACGGGCTCAAGCTTGACCGGCATCGCATGACCGTCAACGGTCAGTGGTTAGCACCGAATGATGAACAAGAGGAAGAATTGCTGCTCGACTACTTTCAGTTGTCGGCTGATGAATTGGTGATCGACGATGCCACGCTGTTCGCTGTTTACGAAAAGGTTGGTGGCAGCCTCGCCACTCCCACGCTCACCTATTTGGCAAACACTGTCGAAAAGATAAATCCCACCAAAGAAGATCTCTCGCCCCGGCGCTCAGCCTACAGTTATGAGCAAGCACGAGAACGGGCCCGACGCGGTGAACCGGCCATGGTGTTCGGAATGACTGGCGTGCTGGCTGCGGAAATTGGCGACTTCCGAAGTCAAGTTAGTTTTGGTGAGGCGGTGCGTGAACGGCAGCAAGGACAAACTGACCAACCGCTTAGCAGGAAAGTCCCCTATTCCATTCTGGTTGGAGTCGACTTAGACAACCAGGATGTGCTGGGCCTGACCGAATTCCGTCAGGTGGACATACGTGAGTTGCAGTTGCCGTACGTTTGGGTGAATGAGTGGTTGGCTGATGAAATCGATGTGAAACCTGGCGACTGGGTCAAGCTAAGCTACTTTGAGCCCGAGACAGCAGATGGCCAAGCGATCGAAAGAGATACCAACTTCATGATCGCTGGTATTGTGCCCATCACAAAACCTTCGGTGCCCTACCGTCGCACTCGCCAGGCCAAATTCGATGATGCACCGACGCAATTTAATGATCCCAATCTGACGCCTTCTGTACCTGGTGTGACCGATCAGGATTCGATTTCGAAGTGGGATTTGCCTTTCTCAATTGACGAAGACTTGATCTTGCCGGTCGACGACGAGTACTGGAATCTGTACCGCCTGACGCCAAAGCTGTACGCGCCACTGGATATCGTTTCGAGGCGGCAGTACTTCGGCAGTCGTTTCGGACGAGCGACAGCCATTCGGTTCGAGGCTGCGTCGGTCAACAGTGAAGCAGAACTTCGTGAGCAGATTGAGGATTCCCTGTTGGAAACCCGATCCGAAAAGGGACTGGCGTTCATACCGGTTCGCTTCCAGCAATTGCAAGCCGCTTCGGGCGCTACCCCGTTTGATGCGCTTTTTCTGTCGTTGAGTTTCTTTGTGATCATCGCTGCTTTGCTTCTGGTAACACTCTTGTTGAAGTTGGGGATACAGAATCGCGGCAGTCAACTCGGCGTACTCTATGCAAACGGTTACACTCAAGGCCGAGTGCGAAGCATTTTGCTGATTGAGTACGCTGTCGTTACCGCCGTTGGTTGCGTGATCGGCGTTGTACTTGGGATTGGCTACGCACGACTCATGATCGCTGGGCTACAGACATGGTGGGTTGGAGCTATCACTACACCTTTCTTGCGTTTTTCCTTCGGCCCGATTCCAGTAATTGGTGGTGCAATCGCTGGTTTTCTCGTCTGCATGTTGGTGATTTACTTTGTCGTTCGTCGACTGAGCCGCCAAACGCCATTAGACCTGCTCAGAGGCAATGTCGATCGACCAGTCACCAGGAAACGAACGGATAAGAAGTGGTTGCTCGGAGCAGCGGGCCTGTCCGCTACTTGCGCCATTGGGCTGTTACTGGCAGCGTTTGGGCAGAGTGGCATGGCCCGCGCTGGGCTGTTTTTCGGCTGCGGGTTCTTCGTTCTCGCCGCCTCGTTGCTGGTGGTGCACTTCCTGCTCAGCCAGCACGGAAGAACGCAGGCATCGCAGGGCGTCCTGGGCTTGGCTTGGAAAGCAACCTGTCGGAATCCAGTTCGAAGTTCTTTGGCACTTGGATTGTTGGCTGTTGCTAGTTTCTTAATCACTTCGATGGGCGTCTTCCAAGTGTCGCCCAGCCGTTTGGGATACGGTGGTTTCGATTTACTAGGCGAAAGTTCCCAGCCCATCTACCGAAACTTGGCGTCTGCCTCCGTGCGTCAAGAAATGTTGGGCCCCGAGGCAAGCAAACTGATGGGAGCATCGGTCATTCCCATGCGTATGCTGCCGGGCGAGGACGCAAGTTGCAACAATTTGTTTCAGTCTACGCGGCCGACTGTCTTAGGTGTTCCCTCGCAGCTCTCGGATCTCACCGACTTGTCTCCAGAGACTTCGAAATTCGCATGGGCTGCCGCCAGCAATCCAAAGAACCCTTGGGTGAGTCTCTTTTCACCGCAGAGCGGAACCGCCGATGCGCCGATTCCAGTCATTCTAGATCAGAACACGGCAGCTTGGAGTCTCAAGAAGGGCGCAAGAATCGATGCGACGTTCAGCATCGAATTCGATTCTCAGACACTGCATTTCAAGACGGTTGGGTTGCTTGCCAATAGTGTTCTGCAAGGAAAATTACTGATTGCGGGGCAGAATTTTGAAAGAGTGTTCCCTGAAGTTAGCGGATACAGATACTTCCTTATTCGAAGTGGCAATGACGCCGGCCAAGCTGCCGAAACTTTTGAAAAAGGTTGGAGCGAAGCGGGGCTAGACATTACCTTCAGCGAAACAGTGCTCAAGGAACTGCTGGGTGTGCAGAACACCTACATCAGTGCTTTTCAAACACTTGGAGCTTTGGGGTTGTTACTCGGGACGTTCGGGCTGGCGGCTGTCCAACTGCGGAGCGTAACTGAGCGGCAGCGAGAGCTAGCCCTGATGCAAGCTGTTGGGTTTTCGAAGCAGCGGATTGTGAAAATGCTCAACTACGAAACAGCCCTCGTCTTGGGAGCCGGTTTGGTCGTTGGCGTATTGTCTGCAGTGATTGCCATTCTGCCGTATGCGATCGAAACCGGGCCCAACTTGAGTTACGCAAAAACGCTTGGCAGCTTGCTCCTTGTGCTCATTACCGGCTTTGCGGCTAGTCTTTTCGCGCTTCGGCGTGCAACAAAGACAACAGTGCTTGACGGGCTACGGTCAGAATGATGTTGCACCGGGGATTCTCTGTTGAAGGCAAGCCAGGTGAGTGGCTGCAACGCGGCTGCGGGCTTGCCAGCCCGCGCGGTTGGCCGCATCGACGAGGCCCTGGAGAATCTGTGCGCAGTCCCGAAAGCTCGCAAATCCAATATCCCAGCCTGCGGCGATGAAGTGCCAATAGGCTTCGTCAGGGCGGTCACGGCTCATTGATGACTCTGCCTGGGACAGCCAGAACATTTGCACCGAATCCTGCACCTGGGCGGGAGAGATTTGTCTCCAAAGCGATGCGTAATCCGAGGGCGTTGCCGAGTGTTGCAACACGCGTTCAATGCAAAACTTGTTGTGTTCGAAGCCACCAAAGTGGGTCTTCAGTCGGACAGCCTGGCTGGAGAATGCGGAAGCTCGCTCGCCGGCCGCGAACATCTCTAAAGCTTGGTCGTGATTGCCAATGCGAAAAGCTGACCAGCCAGCGATGTCATGCGCCCAAGCAAGATCGATGCGACGATCGAGCACCTGAGCTGCGATTTCGCTCGCTGCTGCCCAGTCTTGCTGCGGAAATTCCGATTGAATTTTCTCAGGACCAAACGTTGCCGGGTCGAAAGCCTTTCGAGTTCTTTCTGATTTGGAATCACCCTCCAGGATGATACCCTGGGAAATGAGTGTCTGCTCCCAATGCTCCGGTTGCAGTATCTGTTCAATTCGATCGCATGCAACCGCATCGACGCATAAACCAGCCTTGCGAACTAGTCTCAACAACGATGCGTGATCGCCCCGGCGAATGTTGTCTGTGATGGCATTCCAGGAAGTCGAGTCGAGGCCCGTGTCACTTGAGAACCATGTTGCAACCTCTGAATTCGATAGTCGCTCGTCAAGCTGCTCACCGAGCCGCGGCGTATCTGCCTCAAGAGCACTGCGGAGCATCTGGGGCGACTTGGGGCGAAGGCAATCGATGCAGTCATGCAACGCGGCTTGTTGTAAGGTATTGCCAACTGGAATCCAATCGCCGCCACCGTGATACCAATGGATCAGCTCTCCAAAGGCATTGGTTTCGTCGACGGTTACGCACAGCCAGTCTCCATAACCGTTTGAGAGAATTGGCAGGGTGTAAGGTAGCATCATGCCCGGCCAGATCGGCTTTGGCGCTTTTGTATCCAAGTCGATGGCCGGTGTGCGAAAAGGCCCAGGGAGGTTCAGCCGGTCAGCATCACCATCGAACCAGTCTTTCCAATTTGCCCCCATTTGGACAGCATATCGCTCTTCAAGAACTGTCGATAAGCGGGGCATGTGCGGATTTTAACTTGCAAAGGCGGATGGTCGTTGCAATTGATTGACCAGCCTGTGATGAGATGTTTTGCCATGAGGCTGTGCAGCAGCCGGTCCACTATTGTAGGCAGATTCGCTTCAGCAAGCACTACAGGTTTTTCACGAAGGCCCGGTTCCCTAGCGAACTGATGCAAATCGAGCACAAAGTGTATCGAGCACAAAGTGTCTTGCGCTAAGCGTTAGCGTTGGTGAACGGCAAAGTAAACTCGAAGAAAAGCAGCTTGACGAGCTGCATCGTAGGCCGCGATAGCCGTTTCGACGGGTACATCAGGGGACGGATCGACGATGACAGGCAGGTCCGTCTTAATTTCACTGATCGTTTGCAGACGTTGCGCAAGCGTTGCAAGATCCGCAATGGGCGAATCGTTTAGCGTTATCTCTGTTGAGTCCGCGTCGCCGCTAATCTTGATCACAACCTGTTCAACCATTTCGTCGGTTGTCGGCGGTGGATCGGAAGAACTGCCCTGTTCGGAACTTGCCTCTTGGCTGATCCCAGCGGGCAGCAAATTCTCGACCTTCTGAAAACTACTGGTAGCCAGGAAAAAGACCAGCAGCAAGAAGATCACGTCGATCATCGGCGTCATTGCAATCTCGACCGGGCGACGCGGTCGCCCGCTACGAGTCGTGGGGTTAAGTGAGTAATCTTGCTTCATGGCTAATGCGACAATCGGCGGGTCAGCAAATTCGAAAGGAGAGTGTACAACCTAGCGACCGATGTCCTGAAAAACCGAATAGACAACATCACCGATTCCGGCGTCGGCAGCCCCCTTCAGGATTGGCTCGACGAATCGATACTTCACACTGCGGTCGGTGCGAATCTTTAGGCGTATGCCTTGCGGAGCATTCTTGGAACGCTGCATGAGGATTTGTTGCAAGCTGGCGTCTGTAACTGCTTTGCTGCCGAGCAGTTTTCGCCCGTCGGCTTCGACGTTTACTACGATTAACTCCGGTGTGGATGATTGATCCAATCCGGTGGCGGCGATGGGCAGGTCTAGCGGGAGCGAGTTTTCTTGCTTGGCAAGGTGACTGGAGACCAAGAAGAAGATGATCAGCAAAAAAACAACGTCGATCATCGGCGTCATGTTGAACGTCGCGTTGCCCGCGCTGATTAGACTTGGACTCTTCACAGTTGTTTCGCCTTACTGACGTGGTGGTGGCGAAGCAGGAGGCGGAGTGGGCGCTTGCCCACGTGGCTGAACCTTCGAGGCGCGTCGTCGTACTGGTGAGAACACATGGCTGGCCATGTACGCAGCTTCGGCAATTAGCTGGTCAATCCAATTTCGAAAAATGGCGAATGCACCAAGCGATGGGATGGCCACAACCAAGCCAGCGACCGTTGTAACGAGTGCCGAGTAGATACCAGCCGCCAGGTCGGAGGCTCCGGCTGTTCCTTGGCTAACGGCGACTTCCTGAAAGGCAAAAATCATGCCAGTTACAGTGCCGAGCAGTCCGCACATGGGCGCTATGTTGCCGATCACTGACAGATACTCAATTTTGCGATACAGCTTTGCAGCTTGTTCCGCGACAGCGTCCTCCATTGCCTTCTCCATGGCAGACCAGCCGAATTCCAACTCGGCAAGGCCGCTGAGCAGGACGAATGATAGTGGGCTAGGCTTCTCTCGACACGCTGCGTCCGCTTCCTGGAGCCGTCCTTGAGATAACAGTTGGCGGACCTGGTCTGCCAGGCCTTTCGGCATCACTTCTGTTCGACGCAGAACCATTAATTGTTCAACAATTAAGTACACCGTCACCATCGACAGAAGAAGCAATGCGACGACAATCGACGTACCGACAATGCCGCCGCTAAATACGATTCCAATGAATCCACCCGGTGCAGCCTCGGAAGTAGTGTCATCTTGCGCGAAAGCAATTCCGGGGAAGGCAACTACGCTAAGTAGTACGGCGACAGTCGGTGCTAAGATTCGTTTCATAAATTTCTGCGTTGGCTCGGAAGGACCTGTGGCCATTTTCTGCTGCTAATTGGACGTTTGCTTTGCCTGGAAACGCTCAGACCATTTGTTGATCGCATCGACTTGATCAGTACGCTGTTCAAGTCCCAACTGTTTCACGCATGCGCCCAGTGCGGTCGCACCAAAATGGTAGTGAGGTTCACACTGAGTCGCAATCCTGGTCCAGAGGCCGATGGCCACGTCGGTCTGATTCTGCGTTCGCATTTGATCAGCAGCCGTTAGCAACGGGCCCAGTTGAAGTGGCGTGAGCAGTGCGTCGGTTTGCGCCATCCGCTGCGAAAAAGTCGCTTGAATTCGGTTCGGCGGAAGCAACCGAAGACTTTGAAAAGTGGCTAGCTCAGCCAGTGTGGCATTTTTTGATCCGCGCAGCTCGCGCAGAGCCGTTTCTGCAGCACCACGCTGTGCACCTGCCAATAGCCAGCTAGCGCCAAGCAGTCGTGCATGTGGATCCTCGGATTCAAGCCAGCCCTTGGCCGCGGCGAGAAGCTCACGGTCTGGCGCGACTGGCGTCCACGATAATGGCATCTCACTGTAAAGCATCGCTGGCGGACTTTCCGCCGACAAATTCAAGAAGAAGATGCCCGCCTGGCGATGAAGCCCCAGCCCGGTGAAGGCGGAGACCATTCTTGCTATCAGGATTCTTTGTTGCCACTTCGGTAGATCTTTGTAGCATGCGGCTATCGAACGAATCGCAGCGCGATACTCTCGCTCGTGAAACAGCTTGTCAGCTTCGGCGGCAGCCTGAGTAGACCACGCAAAATCAACACGCTGTACGTGGCGGCTAGTCAGCCGTTTGGGCGTGCCATCATCGAGCTCGATCGTTAGCGCATTTGCATCGAAATCCAGAACGCGTCCGAGAAAGACCTCCGATGCAGGCGCCACCCAGGGATCGAGGATTTCAGTGGACGTTGGCCCGCGGCGGTAGAAGACTTGATCTGAAGCTCTGGCTGCAGAAGCTTTCGGAGCTTGAGCAGAGGCGGAGCGCGGACAAGCAACGGACCACAGCGTGATCAAAATGAACCAGGTGGACAACGGCAAGCTCGGGCGAGTGGTGTAAGCCGTCGGAACCCGATCGTGGCTGGTGCAAGAGGATGTCTGCTTCAGCTTACTTGAGATTCCAGGCATCCATCCACTCGATTTTGACTAGTTCCATTCCAAAGTCTTCTTCGAGCTTCTTGTGCATGTCTTTCAAGTGGCCTGCTCCGTAGAACACGCCGAGCTTCTTCTTGCCCGCATCGATTTGTTCTTTCAAGACTTTGAATGCTTTCGCATTGCGTTCGGTAATCAACACGCTCTTGCCGTCCTTGCCAGTCAAGGCAGCCATTTGACCGTCGGCCAATTCCATTTGCGATGCGAACGCACGGCGTAGCCCCTTTTTGTCTCCGGACAACAGTGCAGCCATCAATTCTACATCGTTGGACTTTCCTGAACTCTGTTGAGCCAGGCCAGCTCCCATGCTGCGGAAGAGCATCGTCATGACACCTTCCTTGCGTTCTTCCATCGAATCAAAGAACTCTTTGGGCGTCATGTCAGCGTGCACGAAATTCTTCGCAGAGTAGTCAATCTCGTCTAACTGAAACGACAGGCCAAGAGCATCCTTCATCCCAACTTGGATCGTACTGACAGGACTCACTCCGCGTTCCTCTGGCTTTGGTACTCCCATGCTGGGATCCATGACCATTTCGTACAGCAACGAATCGTAAGTTCGGAAAAGCTGATTCAGTTCGCTGTAATAGGTCGCTTCAGCAATGTGGACAGCACCGATGAGAGTAACTTCAACACCGCCTTCTTCACCGGCCATTTTGTAGGTTGCGACGGCCGTTTGAAGTGCCTTTGCCTTGCTGCCATCCTTGCTGACACGCATGAATTCTGGAAGCTTTGCTTCGTCACTCACCTGCGTCGACGCTTTGTTGGTGTCGGCTGGTTTGGTTGCGTCTTTTTCTTGTGCGTCCTTCTCAGTTGAACCGTCAGCCGTTTTCTCAGGGGCTTCCAGGACAGCCGATTCCTGCGCGGAAACTGGAATAGTGAACGTTGCCAGTAAGGCAAACGCGGTAAGCAGGGTGCCAAGTTTGCAACTTTTCTTGACCATTTGCATAACGACGATCTTCCGAATTCAAAAATCAAGCACATGAAGGACGCAAAGTTGGGAGCAGCAATTCAGGAGCCCCACCTATGTAAATTATAGGCCGCTGGCTAAATTCGATGCCGAATACTGCAATTGGATGACTGAAGTAGTCTACCACATCCCGCGGGCAGCTAACATCCAACTCCGCAAGCACAGAGGGTAACTCAAAGGTTCAATTTGCGGTGTCTTGGAGCAGTCGTACGTCGCCGAACGACTTGCGTCAATCGACGGCCTTGGAAGGAAGGCCATCGTACAA
>CAYPLE010000121.1:16370-16643 GCA_964411445.1 uncultured Pirellulaceae bacterium | reverse complement strand
AATCCTGATTTGGCACCACGGACGGCAACGGCGCAGCGCAAAACTCGCAGCGATAGTATTCAATCGATAGCTGTTCCGCGCAGATGTCGCAGATCGTCTCCGCCGCCGTGGGTTCATTGCAGAATACGCACTGCGCAGGCACAATGAGATCAGCAGTCGCCGCAATAGCCTGCATGCTTTGATTCACCGCCGCTCGAAAGACAGCGTGCAACGAACTGATGCATGCAGGTGCTTCAGCAGGCGATCTTGCTGCAGTGGCCGTTGGTCGATTTT
>CAYPLE010000121.1:0-16360 GCA_964411445.1 uncultured Pirellulaceae bacterium | reverse complement strand
CTCATCTAATTCCACCATCCCAGCTAACTCACTCCAGCCAGCCTCTTCCGCCGCGTCGTCCCGAAAATTGTCACAATACTCTTGTTGATGACCGATTGGTGAATGATCTCGAAACTAACGACTCCGGAAATCATCGCGTTGCGTCCCGAGTATGCGCGGCCTGCACCGACCGATCGGCCGTTGGATGTAACCCGCGAGACAGAACCCTTTGGCAAGCGTGGGCAGCAAAAGGATGTAGGCACAATCTTCATGGTAGGCAGTGAATGCCAATTCCATTGCGTTATGTGCGATCTGTGGAAGTATACCACAACGCGTCCTACCAGAGCTGACGACTTGGTTGCCCAGGTGCGATACGGAGTTCAAAAGCTCGGCGAAGAGCATTCGCCACCCGCTTGGTTAAAACTGTACAACGCAAGTAATTTCTTTTCGGCCGCCAACGTTCCGTCGAAAGCACTTCCTGAAATTGCAAGAATCGTTGCCACAACAGAGCGGCTGATCGTAGAAAACCATCCTCGATTGACCAGCGACCGAATCCTGGAGTTCTCCCGCCAGATCGGTGGCCAGCTCGAATTGGCTCAAGGTCTGGAGACGGCCGATCCGATAACGCTCGATCGACTGAACAAGTCGATGACTTGCGAGGACTTTCGTCGGAGTTGTGATTGGGCGATCAGCAACAGTATTGACGTTCGCGCTTTCGTATTGCTTCGAGCACCTGGGATGAGCGAAGCGGAGGGGGAAGACTGGTGCCTACGTTCAATCGAATTTGCCCAATCTTGTGGTTGTCGTCACGTTAGCGTGATCCCACTTCGCAAAGGGAACGGAGCAATCGAGCGACTGCGGGAACTCGGGCAATTGGCACTTCCCAGGCTTGCTACGCTGGAACGCGTCATGCAACAAATCAGTTCGTTTGCCTGCGTGGTCACCGCGGATCTGTGGGACTGGGAAGAGCTGAAGGGGCACTGCGAGCGGTGCTCGAAGCTGCGTTACGAACGCTTGCACCAAACAAATCTGGCACAAGTTTTTCAGCCGCTGGCGAAGCAGCCCGAATGCTCGTGCCAGCAGGTGTCGCTTGGCTAGCTGGCCCACTGTTCAGCGCTCGCGCCCAGGGTAACTCAAAAGTTCAATTTGCGGTGCCTTTGAGAAGTCGTACGATGGCCCCAGGCCGTCGCCGAACGACTTGCGTCAATCGACGGCCTTGGAAGGCGCCTTGGAAGGCCATCGTACAATATCGTACTTTGAATAAATGAGTGACCCTGCGCTCGTGCCGACTCGACCGATTTGTGCTGCAGGCGAAATGCAAAGCAGCTAGAATGGGAGTCCCCTTCGGTGACAAACCCGCCCGCCCGCACATGCGCATCGTCCTCATTCTCACGCAACGACCATGATCCACCTTTCAAAGACGATTTTGGTGATTCTCTGGATGCTGACGACGCCAGCGGGTTTGGCTCTGGCAGTCGATGATCCGGAAATCCCGTTGGATTTTCAGCGCGACGTACGACCGCTCTTGTCTGAGTATTGCTTCCATTGTCATGGTCCGGACTCAGCCACTCGAGAAGCCGACCTGCGTCTGGACACCACTGAGGCATTAGAAGCATTTCTGGGCAACGATGACTCGCATGGCCTTCGCGAGCGTCTGGAAAGCGAGGATGCGGATCTACGCATGCCTCCTCCCGAAGCGAAACAGCCATCTGCGTCGGAGAGACGGCGGCTGGTCCGCTGGCTGAACGAAGGTGCAAAATTTTCAGGGCACTGGAGCTTCAGTAAAGTCGAAAGACCAGCGGTGCCCGACGTGGCAGGCAGCCAATCAGCCATCGATGCCTTTATTGATAATCGATTGCAACGGGCAGGGATCAAGCCCAACGGGCGGGCGGACCACGCGACGCTCTTGCGGCGTCTTAGCGTCGCAGTCACCGGTTTGATTCCAAGTGCCAATGAGCTGAGCAACTTCGAAAATCGAGTAGCTCAACTGGGCGAGCAGAAGGCAATTGACGCCGCCCTGGATCGCCTTTTCGCCTCGCCAGCCTACGGCGAACACATGGCTTATCCGTGGTTGGAGGCGGCCCGCTACGCAGACACCGACGGCTACCAGAACGATCGCTATCGCTACCAGGATGCTTGGCGTGATTGGGTGATTCGAGCCTTCAATGAAAAGAAGCCCTACTCAGAATTTGTCACCGAGCAATTGGCGGGCGATTTGCTGCCCAACGCGACTTTATGGCAACAAGTTGCTACTGGGTTCGGTCGAAATCACCGCATCAATTCTGAAGACGGTTCCATCGAGGAAGAATGGCGCGTTGAGAATGTGGTGGATCGCGTGGATACCTTTGGAACGGTCTTCCTTGGGCTTACCGTCGGCTGTGCTCGTTGCCATGACCACAAATACGATCCGCTGTCACAGCGAGAGTACTATGAGTTGTTTGCCTACTTTAACAACATCTCCGAGTACGGGATTGGCCCGAACAATGGCAACACGCCGCCATTTATTGAGTTGCCCAAGTCTTGGCCGCAGTTGAGTGCAAATGAGAATCGGGCCATCGTACCCGATCCGGTCAAGTTGAGTCGTGCAAGGAAAGAGGCTGGGAACGGACTGCGTCGCCCGCAACCTGGACAACCAGGAACGGTCATGGTGATGCACGAGCTCGAGAAGCCGCGCGAGACCTACTTGCTGATGCGAGGACAGTATAATGCACCGGATAAGTCAAGGAAACTATCTCCGGGCGTACCTGAAAGTATCAACGCATCGCAACGCAGGCCAAAGAATCGCGTCGAACTTGCCAAGTGGCTTATTGATCGCAAGAATCCGCTCACAGCTCGCGTCGCGGTAAATCGCCTGTGGCAGCAGTGCTTCGGCGTGGGCCTGGTCGAATCCAGCGAGAATTTTGGCGCTCAAGGCACGCTTCCGACGCACCCCCAACTGCTAGATTGGCTCGCTTGCGAACTGATGGATTCCGACTGGGATCTAGTGCATGTACAGCGTCTAATCCTCACCAGTCAAGCTTTCGCTCGTAGTTCAGCCATTTCTCGCACAAGCCAAGCACGCGACTCAGCCAACCGTTTGTTATGGCGCGGTCCTAAGGTGCGTTTGACGGCGCCCGAACTGCGCGATGCGGCCCTCCTGGCAAGCGGATTGATGGTTCGAGACATAGGCGGACCAAGCGTCAAACCGTATATGCCCCCTAAAATTTGGAGCTCGATTTCCAATAATAAATACAAACAAGACACCGGCGGTGCGCTTTTTCGGCGAAGCCTGTACACATATTGGAGACGCACGATCCCGCCACCGACAATGGTTGGCTTCAACGCGGCGACACGGGAAACGTGTTCGGTTCGCAACGAAATCACCAACACGCCTTTGCAAGCCCTGACGTTGCTGAACAACAAGACTTTTGTCGAAGCAGCACGGAATCTGGCGATCTCAGCACTCTACCGGAGTTCGGAGTCGGTCAGGTCACCCGATGTTGAGTCAACTCTTGATCACATGTTTAGAACGGTACTGTCGCGATCAGCAAAGCCGGGTGAAATGGAAGTCTTGAGAAGTTTGTACGAACAAGTACTTGCCGATTACCAATCCAAGCCGGGGGAAGCAGGGCAATTGCTCGCCATCGGCGCAACGGGATACAAATCCGAATCGAACGCTGAAGTGACCAACGCTGAAGTGACCAACGCTGAAGTGACCAAGCCCAGCACGGCTAACACTAGCCTGGATCCAGAGAGGGCGGATCGCATTGCGGCAATGACGACCGTTGCAGCGGCAATTTTCAACTTAGACGAAGCCATCCACCGCGAATAGCACAAGCCCCAAGAGCGGGTTCGATGTGACTACGTAACTGGATATGTGGAAACAGTTATGAAGCCGCCCGGTTTTCAAGGGTTCTTGCACTAGATGACTTTTCAAAAGCAGAAATACGTGAATCGGAATTATCCTGAATCAACAGCGCGGCCGTACACCCACCGTCGTGATATGTTGCTGGGCACGCTGGCGTTGGCAGGCTTGTCAGGTGCAAGTGTCTGTGCGGCACAGCCGGCTCCGCATCCGTTTGCAGGTGCGAGCAGCCTGCCACACTACGCTCCCAAGGTGAAGCGAGTTATCTACTTGTTTCAGTCCGGCGGCCCCGCACAAATGGACTTGTGGGACTACAAACCTGAGTTGGCCAAGCGTGCTGGGCAGGATGTTCCCAAGAGCGTCTATCCAGATGATCGCAAGACAACGATGTCGAGTGCTCAAGCCAGTTTTCCGGTTGCGCCGTCCGCATTTAAGTTTCAGCAGCACGGTGAGGCGGGAACGTGGGTTAGCGACGCTATGCCGGAGATTGCAAAATGTGTCGATGACCTGTGCGTGATTCGCTCTTTACATACTGATGCAATCAACCACGATCCGGCAATCACGTTTCAACAAACCGGTTCAATGCTGCCAGGCCGACCTAGCATCGGCGCCTGGCTTTCGTACGGGCTGGGCAGCGAAAATGCTGAATTGCCATCCTTTGTCGCGATGAGCTCCAAGGGCTCCGCGAAACAAGGGCAGCCTTTGTACGACCGTTTGTGGGGAAGTGGCTTTTTGCCCGCTGAACATCAGGGGGTGAAATTCCGCAACAATGGAGACCCTGTACTCGACATTGCGAACCCAGCAGGCGTGAGTCGCACCACCCGCCGCACCCAACTTGACCGTATCGCTGAATTGAATCGAATACACTTGGATGCAACCCGTGATTCAAACATTGCGGCCCGAATCGCCCAGTATGAGCTAGCTTTTCGTCTTCAAGTAAGCGTGCCCGAGCTCCTGGATTTTTCAGACGAATCGCCGTCAACCTTGGAGATGTACGGGCCGGACACCAATAAGCCGGGCAAATACGCGTTCAACTGCTTGGTTGCGCGTCGGTTGGCTGAACGTGGCGTGCGATTTATTCAGTTGTTTCACCAGGGCTGGGACTCGCACAACAACTTGCCAGATCAAGTTAGGCGACAATGCAAAGATACCGATCAACCAACTGCGGCACTGCTCAAGGACCTGAAGGCGCGTGGGCTGCTCGACGACACGCTGCTAGTCTGGGGCGGCGAATTCGGCCGGACCGTTTACTCGCAAGGAAAGCCAAAGGCGGGAACCTACGGCCGGGATCACCACCCGAGTTGCTTCACGATGTGGATGGCAGGTGGCGGAGTGCGTGGTGGGCAGAACTACGGACGGACCGATGACTACAGCGTCAATGTTGCCGAACAGGCTGTGTCTGTGCACGACCTGCACGCGACAATGCTGCATCTCCTGGGAATTGACCACGAACAGTTCACCTTCAAATTCCAAGGACGCGATTTCAGGCTAACGGATGTCCACGGCCGAGTCGTGCCCGAACTTCTTAGCTAGCGCCCATCGCGCTGTGAACCGAACAGCTCTGTTCCAGCAGACTCTTGGGCGGTTCGTATTTGCCAGTGCCGTCAACCACTTATGCTGACGGCGATTTCGGGCTCTAATATCGCATCACTTCACGCTCTTGGTTTGATGCTAACAAATCACTTCATCAACTCTGTGTTCGCGAACAATTATGCAGTTTAGCCAATCAAATTCGGAATCGACGGCGAACAAAGCCACCGATGCCGACCTGCGGGCGGAATTTGGAGCCCTGTGGGACGAGGCTGAACGCGTCTGGGACACGCACCAGAACGAACGAGCGTTTGAGCGATTTGTGAGTGCCGATTACCTTGCCGTTGCTCGAGCACTCAGTGAGTTGCGTGGGCATGGAGTCACGTTCTTGGAGTGGGGATCGGGGTTAGGTGTCGCCACAATCATGGCCAGTCACATGGGCTTTGATGCTTTCGGAATTGAGACTGAACTTGAGTTGATTGATCGAGCAGAAGAGTTGGCCGATACATTCCGAAGCAGCGCACAGTTTGCAGCAGGCAGCTTCATTCCGGATAGTTTTAGGTGGGACACAATCGAAGGCGACGAGTCACAGCGGACGGTTGTGGACGTCGCGGACGCTTACGGCGACCTTGATATGGAGCTTCGAGACTTCGATCTCGTCTACGCTTACCCTTGGCCCGACGAACACGGGCTGTATCAGAAAATCATGCAACAATTCGCCAGCCGAAATGCACTGTTGCTTTGCTATGATGTACGCGAAGGAATGCAAGTGACTCCATTTAACCAGACGTAGTAGTCGTCGTGGTTTGCGCTCAAGCCGGTTAACCAGATGCACCAAGGTGTGTATGTTGCACCAAGGTGTCTATATGAGGTGCCAGACATGTTGCGAAAGTCAGCCACAAGCTTGCTCATTCTGTCCACCGTGCAGGCGACGCTGTTTGCTCAGGACACTCCATCGCTGGGTGAACGCGGCGAGCAGTATTTCGAGACGGCAGTTGCCATTGTTCAGCAACAGCCGGAAATTGTAGACGTGAAAGGGCGAAAGTTTCGCGTCTTACTACAAGATGTCGAAACGAACAAAGTCGAAACCAAGCACGAAGTGCTCAGGGCATCGGGATTCTTTCTGCTCCACGACGGACGCTACCTTTTTGTGACCGCTCGACACGTTGCAGAACGTCTTTTGCCCAGCGCGCAACTCGGCTACTTGACGCCCCGCGGTGTATCACGAGCGATGGTGCTGGGCCGATTGACTGGTTCGGCCGAAAAGCTGGACTGGGTGAAACACAACGAGGTGGATGCGGCGGTGCTTCCGCTGACTCTTTCAGCCCAAGGAGCAAAGGAGGTTGCGGAGCTGGCAGTCCAATCCAGCGATTTGCGTATCGATGCTCCAGAGCGAACCTCAAAGCTAATCGTCGCGGGATACCCTGGAGGACTGGGAACGCTGGGCAATGAGATTTCTCCGATCACGGCAGTTGTGCACTTAGCGAGCGGTGAAATCAACCTTGGCTTAAAAGTTGAAGGTGTGATGATTGAGCGGGCATATTTGTTTAATCCGCCGGCGGGCAATGGCTACTCTGGAGCTCCGATATTCTTCCAGGCCGCCGACTCTGGCCCGCAGTGCATCGGAGTGCTCAGCGGAGCGTGGAGTGATCCAACTGGCGGGAAGTTCGGAATTTGCACCCCCGCGCGTTACATCATCGAACTCGCCGAACAGGCTATCACCCGCAGTCCCGTTAATGCCAAAGTGGCTTCTGACGAAACGAGCACCTCGGAGGCCTCTGAGTCATCAAGTGACTCAGATCGCTAACCCATCGGTCTAGCGTGAAAATGGCCTAGCTGAATTTCACGATGTGGTTTCGGGCTTCAAAGGAACTTCGGTTTCTGCGCACCACGGCTCAGGCTTGTTCTGGCGACCTGCCACGCTCGCATGCGGGTTGGATGTCAGTGTTTTGGGTGCCAGTGTTGACTGATGGATGTATAATGACGCAGAGCGGTGGAACTTGACGGGCAATCGAGGCCCGATACTCATTTGTAAGCTGGCTCTTTACGATTCGAGGTCCAGCCGAAAATTAGAGATTCGACCGAAAAACTTTGGAAAATGATGCCAATCTGGTTTAGCTAGTCGCGTACGGCTTCTCGGCTAGCTTGACTGCACAAACACGATGGATAAGGGATAAAGGAAGTGAAACAACTATCGATTTTCGCTGCTTTGATTGCGGTCTGCTTTTGTTCGGCGACGCGTTGTGCGGTTGCCGTCGATGCTACGGGTTCGGCGACGGCTGGCAAGGTTACGAAGAAGCAGTATCGCGAAATGGTTGATCGTTCTGTCGCCTATCTGCGTGAGAAGCAGGCTGCGGATGGTTCGTTTTCCGGCGAAAAGGGCATTGGTCCTACCGGTCTGGTGATGAGCGGATTGCTTGCCGTCGGCATTCCTGCTGACGATCCGATGGTCGCTCGCGGACTTGCGTACCTAGAGAAACACGTGCAACCGACCGGCGGAATCTACACGCTCGATAGCAACCACCGCAACTACGATACGTGCATTGCGATCATGGCCTTTGCAAAGGCGAACCAGGATGGCAAATACGCGGTCATGCTCAAGAAAGCGGAAGTGTTTGTTAAGGGGCTGCTTTGGGACGACACGGAAGGCAAGTCTAAGGATGATCCGTTCTATGGTGGAGCAGGTTACGGTTCGCACTCGCGGCCCGATTTGTCCAACACTACTTTTCTTATCGAGGCGTTGCACCAACTGGGCAATGGCAGTGATGATCCCACGATGCAAAAGGCGCTGACCTTTGTTTCTCGCTGTCAGAATCTCAAGGGCGAAAACGACTCCGAGTTCGCAGACAAGATCAATGACGGTGGGTTCTATTACACGGTTGCTGCCGGCGGTGAAAGTAAAGCGGGCGTTGAAGACAATGGCGGCCTTCGCAGTTACGGTTCGATGACCTACGCTGGATTGAAGAGTATGATCTACGCCGGAGTTTCTTCCGATGATCAACGCGTAAAAGCTGCGGTGGAGTTTCTGCAAAAGAACTACGACCTAGAATCGAACCCTGGAATGGGGCAACAAGGACTTTTCTACTACTACCATACGATGGCCAAGGCGCTGAGTGCACTTGGGGCAAAGGAGTTCGAGAGCGCTGACGGGACGACTCACGACTGGAAAGCCGAATTGGTGAGCAAACTGCATTCCAATCAAAACGAAGATGGCAGTTGGACCAACCCCACAACTCGATGGATGGAGGGCGATGCCAACCTCGTCACAGGCTACGTGCTGATGGCTCTGCCTTACTGTGAGCCAACCGAATAACGCCTTGGCAACTCCTGCTTGGAACTGATTTTGGCTCAGTGGCTAACTCCATTGCAGCCAGCGGCGGCCTACCCGGCCGCTAAGCGATGCTTAACAATTGAGCATCGGATGCACCTACCAACAACCCAACTTGGCGTGACAGTTCGTCTTGCCAAGTTGGAGGTTGGATCTGGAAAGAGGTTGCAAATTTGCTGATGTCGAGTCGGCAATTCTCTGGCGTGGGCGTTTGAGATAAGTCAGACAAACGGCTTCCCTTCAATTGTGCAACGATTGGAACACAGTGCTGCCTACAGAGGCTGGCAATGAAGTCGCCGACTTCTAGGCGGTTTGCGTACCCTAGAGTCGCCAAATGGTATAGGCCACCGCTGGCCGCCATCCATTCGCCAAGCCCGCCTCGGCGCATTGGCCCAGCCAGTTGATTCACGACGGTGCGTGCCAGCCAATCGGTACTGGTGGGTGATCCGTAGCCATCTTTGGCAAGTGCGATTGATGACCGGTATGTCATTAAGTCGATCAAGTTTTGAACAAAATTGTTGCCGTGTGATGAGTAAAGCCAGCCGGTTCGAATCACCATCGAAGGGCAATTGGCAGCCAGCACAGCCTCGGTTCCTCGCAACTTAGTCAGTCCATATTGATTCATCGGAGCCGTATCATCTGACTCCTTCCAGGGCCTTTCGCCCTTTCCAGAGAAAACTTTGTCGGTGCAGAAATGCAGCATCGCGGCTCCAACCTTCGCTGCCTCGGCTGCCATAATGGACGGTGCGTTTGCGTTGACGCTTTGAGCGAGACGCGGGGCCGCTTCAACCGCATCGACGTTTGTCATGGCGGCTGCGTTGACGACCAATGTCGGACGTGTTCGGCGAATCACATCACGGATACTCGCAGGACGCCCCAAGTCTACTTTCATTGGTATTGGGAATACGCTCGATGAAGCTGGTGCTTTGCAAGCCCCGATGACTTGACCGATCTGCCGAAAGTACTTGCACAAGTCCTTGCCGAGTTGCCCGGTGCTGCCGAACACCAGAATCGTCGGCTTCGATGGAGCACGGTCGCTTGCCAACAAGCGTGGCTTCGCGTGAACCGCACCATTGGCCTCATCTACTTCGCATGCAACCTCGGATGCACTTTGTAGAGCGTAAGTGCGTGGCATCGGTGCAGGTGCAACCGAGTGTTTGTCTTCTTTGTCAGCGGAAAATCTCTCCTGCTCGTCAGCCCACCAATCAAGTGTCGTCGGCCCTAGGCATTGGTGAGCGTCGTTCGCCGTCTGTCCCACATCGTGCTCCTCCACACCAACAAGTTTGCCGAACGGCTCAGGCCAATCGACTGCGCAGTCGTCATCGTCGGGGGCTACAAAATAATGTCCCGCTGAACAGCCGGTTTCAACAAGGGCATATTCCGATACAGCTTGCCAACCGAGCGCGAAACCCTCTGGGGCAACCCAGGTTTCACCAGGCGATGCGGCGACATTGAAGCTGGTCCACAATCCAAAAGTGGCACTATCTGGCCGAAAGTCTGCAACGAACACAGTGATTTCGCCTTCGACGCACCGGAGTGTTCTGCAAGTGCCGTCTTGGCTGACTAGCAACGGTTGAGTTGCGGCAAAGTCGACCAACCATGTTTTCACTGCCCAATCGCGCCGCGCTAACTTTGGGCGGACGTACCGTTGTTCGTCATGTGTGATGCGGCCAATCGTAGGAAATTTGCCGATGTCGAGTTCCGAGTAGATGACTGAGTTCATGAATGCACTCCTCCGTGAGGCATGAAGGTTTCTTCGCAGGCAACGAAACCTCCTGTTCCGACACCACCCAAGCGTAGTTTTGATGCGATTATATCCAGATTCCCTCATTCCCCCAACGTCGATCTGAAAGCCTTTCGCCTGCGTGCGTTGCTAGCATTGCGACACCCAGCCAGGGAAGGTGCATTTTGGGGTTCGGCAATTCCGATGCTTAGCACCGACATCGCGAGACAGCCGGTAAACGCTACGTTGCGCGGCTCACGCTGCCCCCCGGTTTTTGCAAAAGGAGCAGTGGCGGCTGGCGCGTCGCAAGAATCAGGGTAACTCAAGAGTACAATTTGCGGTGCCTTGGAGAAGTCGTACGATGGCCTTCCTTCCAAGGCCGTCGCCCTGCGACTTGCGTCAATCGACGGCCTTGGAAGGAAGGCCATCGTACCATAATATCGTACTTTGAATAAATGAGTGGCCCTGTCACAAGAATAGCAACGCTGGTGATACCCTCGGTTTTTCGACTACAATAGCGGTTCCCGCCTTTACCTCACCCACCTGACCTTGCTTCGCTTTCTGGTGGGCCCAATCCCGCCGAGCTCGAATGTCAAAAGTGACTCCACCTCTTCCGAGTCTGTTTGCGCTGATAGCCGCTACGCTTATTGGATGCATCGTCCACCCAATTTGCGGGTTCTCGCAGGAGCATTCTGCTCAGGACTCCCTCCGGAGTGCGTTGGAGGAAGGGAGGCGAAACTCGAGACTGCTTCGCCAATCAGCGGCCCCGTCCGACGCGTCGTCGCTCCCGAAGATGGATCGCCAGACGTTCCTGCGAGTCGTTCGACCGATTTTTCAGGCTGCCTGCATTGAGTGCCACGGCCCGGCTAGTCAGGAGGGCGGTTTTCGGGCCGACACGCTTACGCTTGACTTCCTCAGAGATGGCGAAATCGGATGGTGGAGTCGAGTGTTAGGGGTGATCAGCAAAGGGGAAATGCCACCCGCGGACGCGGAAGTGCGGTTGACTGGCGAGCAGCGCGGCGAAGTCGTTGATTGGCTCGCAGAGCAATTGCACCTCGCGTCTAAGCTTCAACAAGGCAGCAGTAAATACACGCGGTTTCGTCGGATGACGCGTTACGAGACCAATTATGCTCTTCAGGATCTGCTTGGGCTGCCCTTCGACTTCGTCGCCGATTTGCCGCCTGAATCACCGTCTGAAGACGGATTCCTCAACAGCTCGGCTCACCTCAAGCTAACCGCTTCGCAACTAGCCAGCTATCGGGAGCTTGCCCGAACTGCAATCCAACGAGCCATCGTTCGTGGTGAGCGTCCAACTCCGGTGGTGTACTCCATTTCGATGCGCGACGCTGCAGATGTTATTTTGCAAGCCTCGCAACAGAAATGGGAGACGCAGCAGAACCGCGCTGAAGATGCCCGGCGGCCGCAGAGAGTCGCCACGGACTCACTCAACAGCAATGCAGCTCACTTTGTTAGCACACTCGATAACACAGGTGTTCAAGGAACCTATTCTTACCCGAATGCTCGCTATAGCATCGCTCCGAATTCTGGTGCTATGAATACTGATAAAGTGACTGAGCCGTGGGGACACGACATCCTTGTGCTGCCCGTTGGGGCACGGCAAATCCTGGATCTCGGCGATCACTTGCCTGACGCGGGGACGATGCGGTTGCGGATACGAGCTCGTTTGGGTGAAGCCAAAATTGAGGACGCGGCGAGTCTGCAAGTTAGTTTCGGATTTCAGGCTAGTAACAATTCCCAAGCATCATTTCGAATTGGAGAGCCACTTGCGATCGACTCGTTCGATGAAGGCGGCAAGTGGTTTGAGATCCAAATTGCCCTTGGGGAAATTCCTAGGAACCCATTTCGGCATGTGTCAAGACTTGGAGTGACGCCCAATCCGTCGGAATATCTCGTCCTACAAAATGTCGGCCGCAGTCGGCGGCTTGGAGTAATTCAGATCGACCATATCGAAGTGATCGCGCCGTACATCACGCAATGGCCGCCGGAATCGCATCGTCGGGTCTTAGGGGATTTCGTCCCGGAAAGTGAAACCGAAGCGGAATTTGATGCTGCTTTAGCTGAACCGAAGATAATTGAATCGCAAGCGGCCAAGAAGCTGCTGGCTGAATTCATGCCCAAAGCTTGGCGTCGCCCAATTTCTGATAGCGAATTGCTACAGAAGGTCTCGCTTTTCGAATCAATCAGGCCCAACGCACCAGACTTTGCAGAAGCCATGGTGGATGTGCTCGCCACCGTTATTGCTTCTCCAAAGTTCATTTACTTGGATGTCGCCCCGCCAAACCCTTCGGATGCACGTCGCGACGAACACTCCGCGTATCGGCTGGCGACAAAGCTGGCAGCATTCCTGTGGTGCAGTGTACCAGACCAACAGCTTTTGGACTTGGCTTCCGACGGAAGTTTGCTGGATGCGGGAGTCTTGGCGAAGCAGTGCGAGCGGATGCTGGACGACCCAAAGTCGCGTCGATTCACCGAGCAGTTCACGCGGCAGTGGCTCGGGATGGAACTGCTTGAGTATCTGGCAGTAGACAAGAAGCGATACCGCGGATTTGATGAATCCCTGCGTCGTGCAATGGCTCGCGAACCAATTGAATTCTTCCGATATATGCTCGAAAACGACAGGACTATTCTCGATATCGTTCACGCCGACTATGTCTTGGTCAACAACCGTCTAGCAGAACATTACCAATTGCCGAAGATGTCGGGAGCCAACTTTCGAAGAGTCAGCTTGCCACCAGAATTGCCGCGTGGTGGTCTGCTTACCCAACCAGCCCTCTTGGCAATGAACTCCGATGGAAAGGACTCGCATCCTCTCAAGCGAGGTATCTGGTTGCTTGAGCGGATCTTGAATGACCCGCCGCCTCCTCCCCCGCCGGCGGTTCCCGAAATCGATTTGACCGATCCTGAGATACTGAAGTTGACACTCAAGCAGAGGATGGAGGATCATCGCAACGATGTTGCCTGCATGTCATGCCACGTCAAAATCGATCCGTGGGGCATTGCCTTTGAACATTACGACGCAACGGGCGCCTGGCGAGAATCTGTCGGAGATCAGCCTGTCGACGCCACGGCGGCGTTGTTCAATAAAGTTGAAATTGACGGGATTGATGGGCTGAAGCGATACATGCTGCTGCACCGTCAGGACCAGGTCATAAAATCGTTGACACACAAATTGAGTGCATTTGCACTGGGGCGACCAATCAGCTTCTCAGATGAAGCAGCCCTGGATGCGATCGCGCAAGAGCTGAGACTTCGCGGCGATGGACTTCGCAGTCTGGTAAAATTGATTGTAAAAAGCGACTTGTTTCACACCACTCCTGCTGACGCGGACATCGCGATTGGAGCTAGATAGTCATGAAGGATTTACTCGACCGATTGGACCGTCGCAAATTCCTGCGTGGCGTGGGCGGATTCGCGCTCGCATTACCGCTTTTTGAAAGTACCCTTCGAGCTGCGGTCTCGCCGGTCCGCAAGCGACTAGCTTGCTTTTACATGCCCGACGGCGTCCCAATGCCTCGAGCAGACGATCCGGCCTTCGAAGATTGGAGTTGGTTTCCGCACGGACAGGGAACAGCGTTCCGATTCACAAAGTGCCTTGCTCCGCTCGAGCCGCATCGCTCAGACATGACCGTGTTCGGGGGCCTCTCACATCCGGCTGCTCGCGAGATTCATGGGCATTCGAATGCCGACCAGTTTTTAACAGGCGCGGCAACTGGGATGTCTGGTGACTACAAGAATACAATCTCACTCGACCAGCTTTACGCCCAACAAATCGGGCAAGAGACACGCCGGGCGTCGCTCGTGATGTCCACCGATGGAGGCACCGGTTCTCCGCGAGGTGCCCAAACGATGTCCTTCGATCGTGCCGGTCGCGCTTTGCCGGCGGAAAATCGGCCCAAACGCATCTTTGACATGCTGTTTGTTAGCAGTGGCGAAGGGGCCGCTACACGGCTCAGCAGAAGTCAGTCAGCGCTAGATGATCTCATTGAAGACGCCAAGAGTCTACGATTGTCGCTTCCAAGCAACGACAAACGCGTCCTAGATGACTACCTGGATTCGGTGAGACAAACGGAGCAGCAAGTTGCCAAGGCAAGGCGTTGGCTCGAAATCCCATTGCCAAGCGTTGATGTTGACCATCTCAAGTTGGATGTGACTCCAGAAGATCCTCGCAACTATCTTCGAACCATGTTTGAGTTGATCTTCTTGGCATTCAAGACGGATTCCACGCGTGTGGCGACCTATCAAATCGGACGCGAGAATGGAGTTGGCGTTAGTGACTATCTTGCGCGGGCCGTCGGCTTCAATTTGACTCACCAGTTGTCACATCAAACGAAGGCACCTGGGGGCTGGGAGAACTTCGGCACATACTGCAGCTTCCTTAGCGAAGAACTCTCGTTGTTTGCAACCCGGCTGAAAGAAACGGCTGAGCCTGATGGAACCGGGACGATGCTTGACAATACGCTGGTGCTGTTTGGTTCCGCGTCGAGTGCGTTTCACCTCTCGCGAAACTACCCAATTGTATTGCTGGGCGGAAAAAACATGGGCTTCCGCCATGGCCGCTATCTGAAGTACGGTGACGGGAATGAGAACAATCAGGCCGATGCTGGAGCTACGACGGACAAGAACTGGCGAGCAGAAATGACTTATGAGGAACTACCGCTTTCCAATCTTTTCCTCACCATGCTCCAGCGCCTTGGCGTCGAAACCGACAGCTTCGGCGGTAGCCATACTCCTCTAACGGAAGTCTGAGCTGCGAACCCGTGGAAAATTTTCCCCGTTAGGAATCTAAATTGTCTTCCGCGAGTTGATCATCGTGATGGCCGAGCAAAGCGGATTCGAGGTCAATCACGCCGCCTTCTTCGCCGTCGGCTGTCACGGGGAGCTCTGACATCTTTTTCATGCACTGCACGATGAAGAGCCAATGTAGGGTTAGCCCTGCTAGAACGGCGACGTGCCAGATTTCGTGCGGCCCAATGATGCCAGGAATCAGAGTCGGCCAGTGCGAAATGATGACGGTCGCTCCCACCGAATAGGCCAAGCCGCCTTCGAGCAAAGGTCTGGCGAAGCGAAAACCAAACTCGCGCCAAACCAGCCAAGTGGTCACCAGTCCTCCCCAGCCCATCACTAAGAAGATCGCGGTCCCGGCGGCCAGCGGAAGACTTTCTGAGTAGATTGAACGTAGAGTAATCCCAGCGACCGCGACGGTCCAAATCGTCCACAAGGGAGCCCATCGCCACACGCCTTTGAAAACAACCGCATGGATCGGAGTTGCCGTGCCAGCGATCAAAGCAAAAACTCCTGCGATGTCCAACTGTTTAAGCACCGCACGTGCAGTTCCTTGGCCGAGCAGATGATATACGCCGCTCATCGATAGCAAGAAAACGGTCGTCAGCGTCAGAATCAGCAAGCTAATCCACCGTGTGGCCGTCGTTCCGTGCCACTTGATGACTAGGATTCCCCACACCAGGAAAACCGGCACGGCAAACAAGTGACTCAGCGAGCTGAACGGATCTTCGAATCCTGGAATCGGGTAAATGTGCATTGTTGATCAGGATGATTGAACTTCGCCGCTATTTTCTCCAGCGACCTTTCGGCCCCCGTAGCAAGCATTTTTGACCCAGCCGCTTTAAGAATTGCAGCGGCTCAAGCGCTTTTACTAAGGAGCCAAGCCACTGAATGTGCGAAGTATGCCCACACTTTCCAACCATAACCAGCCCCAATGCCACGCCCAAGTATCAGCAGCCGACCAGTGCTTTCCGGCACGCGGACACCATGGGCCCAGCGCAGAACGGGCCGTTACCCAGCAAGAAACGAACCTCTGGCCCCCTCCCAGCGCCCTTCAGTCGAATCCCCCAAGCCCGCATCCCTGCGCAAGAATACAGGAACACTAATTGGCGCTAATCGCCACTAATTGTCTCCGGTTAGAACGAAAGCCAGA
>CAYPLE010000120.1:13873-16702 GCA_964411445.1 uncultured Pirellulaceae bacterium | reverse complement strand
ATCAACTGGACGAAAACGGAAGATGGATTGACGGAAGTGAAATCGACGGATCTCTGCTTGGGAATCACGTCAGGGGAGAACCGTATAGACTCCGTCGTGCTACGGACCGAGCCTGGGGGAACTCGGCCAGCTCCGGCAGATGGATTCCACTGGAAGCTCGCACCCAGTACTCCCAAAACTAGCTTTGGGGTCGGCTATAACCTTTTCATCGTCAGGGACAGTGAAGACTTCACTGTGCGGACAATTGTCTTTGCATTGTCGTTAGACAGGTTCCACAAAGACGCAAAGCTCGTCATGTTTGATGAGTCCGGAAAACGTATTACCGCGCACTGTGTGGAAAGCGAAGGCATCGAGAACATCAAGATGAAGATGATTCAGATCCCACGCGACTCATCGAGTGTCTTGTTGCTGGGAATCGAGGAACCGATTGCTCAGTAGACCAGGACCCAAAGAACCATGCCGCGTTGGTGCGTCCTGTAGGTGGTCCGACGACTAACGGATGGAAATCCCGCCTGGGAGGCTCCTGGTCTTTTTACGCACTAAGAACGATGAAACATTTCACACCACTGCGATGGACGATCCTAACTTGGTCGGGCGCTATCCTGTTTTTGCTATCCGCCGCATTTTTAAACTCGATTCCATCACGGGTTGCTATGTTCGACAAGACAACGGGTAAGATGCAACCTGCAATTCAGATTGAATCGTATAGGGACCTTCCGATCCCTTGCGGCTGGCCGCTTTACTACGTAATTCCTGCGAATTTCACGAGCAACGATGCGGTGGTCTTGATCAAGGGAAAGCTAACTATTACCGGCCCTGCATCCCTTTCTTATAGCCGCTTATCTGCGAACGTGTTCATCGTGCTCGCTAACGTTCTTTGCTTTGTCTATCTGTCTCAGAAATTTTTCCGTCGCTACACAATCCTATTCGCTCTCGGCTTGCCTGTCGTCTTTGCGGCGCTGATCGTGGCCGTTAAAACGGTTGGAGTTTCAAGCATTGACGGTGCATGGCTGCTCGCGCTGGCCGTGTATTTCATTCCGGCTATTGCAACTGTCGCCCTCCTTGCATTCAAGATCATAAAACGTAATCGCGGTAACCTCATCTCAACGTCTACTGCAAGCGAATAACCAGAGTATGCATTTGTGTACTGTTAGTGCTCCGATGATTAGGGGGTGGAATTCCCGCCTGGGTAGCTCTTTGCCAGAGGCCAAGTATCGAGTGTTGCCACGCAAAAGAGGACCTTCCACGAAGGTGTATCTTGAACCCCAGTGGCATGTTGTTGCTGGCATCAAAGTAGCGAAGATGAATGGAATGTGCTCCGAAGTTCAGCATCTATTGGAGCCTTCTAGAAGGCAAAATCACCGGAGCCGAAGCGAGTTGCGAAGTGCAATGACGATCGTCGAATTATTGGTCGCAATATCGATCATCACCATTCTGTTGAGCTTGGCCTTGATGGGAGTTCAGGCAGTCCGCGAGTCTGCACGTCGATTGCAGTGCCAGAACAACCTGCGTCAACAACTAGTGGCTTTGCAGTCGCATCATTCCACGCATAAAGCGCTTCCGTCACTCTACAACGGAACTGTCAAGAAGTATCCGCTGCAGGAATGGGATCTATTCCACATGCATTCGTGGCGAGTCCCGTTGTTGCCCTATCTCGAGCAGACTCAACTTCACGCAAGAATTGACTTCGATGCGTTTGCGACTAGCCCGGAGAATCTACCTGTCGGCCAGACCGTCATTCCGACTTTCATTTGCCCCAGCGGTGGCGACGCGGGTGACATGGGCTGGGGAACGAAGCATGGCAGCCTCGGCGTCGCGAATTTCCCAAACGTTCCCGAACAGCACCGGTACCACGTAGTGAGAAGTGACTACGATGCCATGGCAGGAATTCAAGAGTTCCCTGACCCGTTACCAAATGGCTTTGACTCGAATTCGGTAGATCATGTGCATTGGGGTATCTGGGGTTGGCCCATCTTCAACCCCCAATCGATTACAGGCAATTCGTTGAATCGCTATCGTCAGGGAAAGTTTAGAGATGTGAGTGATGGCCTTTCGAATACGTTGGCCCTTGTCGAGCGTGCGGGGAAGCCAATCGACTTACTCGATGGCAAGCCCAACATAACACCTGGAAACCCCGAAGCCGTTTACCCGGGGCAAAGTGGATGGTCTGCCAGCAATACGTTCATCTGGTCTCTCAACATGGATAGCATTGGTGTCAACAAGTCGAACTCAACCGGGATCTTTTCGTTCCATTCTGGAGGAGCCAATGTTGCCCTCGCTGACGGATCAGTTCGGTTTCTTGACGAAAGCTTGGATTTTCAAACACTGGTTAAACTATTCGGTCGATCTGACGGAGGAATTCCTGAGAACTAGAGTCGAAGGATTTCCAATTCTTTACTTCGGAAAAAAACCGATTGGCGATCACGTTCCCAGGTCAGACCAGTCTGCATTCGGAGATTGATTTCGTCCGAGGAACTAGTCGGCGAGACGACTTTCAAGCCAGCTCTCCAACTCCCGTGATGAGTTCGATGAGCGGGTTCGCAGATTGACTTCGACGATGTTACGTTCGGCATCCAACATGAGACTTGCTGGGATTCCGGTAAGTCCCCGTTGCTGTGCGCAAATGGCGGCTTCGCTTGGATTCCAGATCTGTTTCCAAGGAATTGAATGCTCTTCCAAGACTTGCAAGACAATGCCCGGAAAGCGATCAAGCGGAATACCAACCACTTCGAAACCTTGGGAACGAAATCGATCTCGGATCCGCTTCAACTCGGGCAACTCTTGCAGGCAGGGCGCGCAAGTCGTACTCCAAAACTCGACCAACAAATA
>CAYPLE010000120.1:0-13773 GCA_964411445.1 uncultured Pirellulaceae bacterium | reverse complement strand
AGCACCATCGCACCTTGATCGCTGGTGATGGAATCACGACTTCTGAAGAGTCGCACCAAATCGGTACCAACTTCGTGCAGTTGTTCAAAGTTCGATGTGCGGCCATGCCGGTGGACTTGGACAACTGTGTAGTATGCACGCAAGTAGTCGGACTCGAACTGCAAGTCCGCCCCAAAGGCTCGTTGTTCGTCCAGCGTCTTCCGAACGCGTTCGAGGGTTTCCAGCGTTGCGGTTAGCTCCCAATCATCCAAGTTCGGGCCGATATGCAACCGGCGGAGAAGCAACTGCAGCTTCTCTCCCGTGATCTGCTCCGGGAATTGAAAACGACTTTGCCGGGTGTCGACATCTTGCTTAATGAAGAAGTAAACAGTCCCGAGGCTCACTGCCAAGATCATCAGTGAAGAGCTACCAACAACGAAAAGCTTGCGGATACGGCGGTTTCGCATTCGTTTCATTGCTTATGCTCCTTCTTTGGTGAGATAAACAACGGAACCCAGAGCAATGCCGCCAATTCCAAACATCATGAGCGCGAAGAAGACAAGGTTGGTCGTTTCGGTGTAGGGAAGCGTTATTCCAAACCAATCGAGCGCGACTTGAATGATAGGAATCATGACTGGCGGGGCGATCAACCCACAAAGTAGCGGTAGGGTCGGAGTCTTACCGGCGCTCGCTGCACACCACGCGATTCCCGCGACGCCAATCAGCATTTCTACAATGTTTAGCCCCGAAAGACTGTCCGGCGTCGAAACTGAATTGCCAGGTGTTTTTGTCAGTTGGCCAGCGATGCTGTGCAACATCACAAAAACGAAAAGTTGCGCGATTAAGAATCCGACAAGCACGAGCAGCTTGCTTCCCAAGACGTGGCGTCTGAGAGGTGGCAAGCAAGTCAAAAACTCAATCGACTGGTCCGACCTCTCAACGGTCAGTAATGAACCTCCAAGGTAGCCAGCCAATAGATACGCTACGGCGAGATTCGATGAAATCGTTCCGATAACAACAACGGCCCATGTCTCGGTCACGGATCGACCTGCAACCAGCGGCCCTAGCGTTGTAAAAATGAGAATCGCACTGATAACAAACAACAAGATCGGACTGACGATCGCCCCCAAAAGCGCCATGCGAACAAGCCGACAGTCCTTCCAAATGAGAGTGCGTAGCATCATTGCACTTCTCCGCCCCAAGACTCTTTTCTGCCCCGAATGAAATGCTTGAAGATTTCGTCGAGCGACAACGACTCTACATCTAGCGATGCCACGGGGTTACTCTCCTTAATCTGCTCCACGATTCCTTCTTCATAGGGATAGACCGTCAAATGCCAATCTCTGCGGTTCACGCGTGACCAAACTGTCTGAGGAGGCATCCACTGCGGAAGTCTTCCGTCCGCCAAGACGCACCGAACCGATTGGACACGGTGTGAAATCTGCGACGCCTCTTCACACAGTATCAGCCGCCCGTTATCCATGATGCCGACCCGATCCGAGATTCGAGCAACATCGTCGACATGATGACTAGAAAATAGAATTGTCGGATTCTGAGCCTGCCGAGAACGAAGGATGCCATCTAGGAAATCCTCGCGAACGATGGGATCGAGGCCCGAAGTCGGTTCATCAAGGACGAGTAAATCTGGTTTACATGAAAGGGCTAGCAGAAGACCGAGTTTCGCTGTCATACCCTTCGAGAGCTTAGAGACCTTGCGTCGAATCGGCAATTCGAATTGTGCGAGTAGTTGATCACAATGCGATTTGTCCCATCCAGGGTAAAACGTGGATGTAAACCCGATGATTTCCTGGACTGTCATCCAGCGATACATGCGGTGCAGCTCAGGAACATAGCCGATGCGTTGCTTCAGTTCCATCGAACGGTGCTCGATCGGTTCACCCCACAATTCGATCTCGCCATCGTCGGGTTGCGTGAGTCCGACTAGCATTCGAATCGTTGTACTTTTGCCAGCCCCGTTGGGCCCCAACAATCCAAAGATGGTTCCGTTTTCAATTTCCAAGTCGATTTGATCGACTGCGATCTGTTTTCCAAAACGTTTGCTCAACCCTGAGAGCTTGACTGCAGAACTGCCTTCCTCCGAGCCGTTACTAAACATTGGCGGAACGATCATAGTTGCCTCTGCCTAACGGCGTCACTCATGGCAAGTTCGAAGACGGCACGAATCCGCTCGGCTTGTAGTCCAGCCTTGTAGCACTGCGATATTGTTTTGCTGAATCGATCTAGCGCGGCTTTTTCTGCTGTGTTGCTCGAAATCTCAGACTGATCTGCGACAAATACGCCGACGCCCTTTCGCGAGTAGACGATGCCTTCGCGTTCGAGTAGCTCGTATGCTCGCTGTACCGTGTTTGGGTTGACCTGAATCTCAACTGCGAGCGACCGAAGAGACGGTAACATCTCGCCAGACCGAAACGAGCCACGGCGAATAGCGGACCTGGTTTGATCGGCAATCTGTTGAAAGATTGGTATATGACTCTTTGCATCAATTCGCATTAGAAACCTTTTCGTCGAAAGGCAGCCGGAATCGGCGAGCGTCGACACATCGCCATCCTAGTGCACTAATGCAGTCTAGTCCTTAGATCGCCTCCGTCAAGGCCAGCAAGTTGGAGTTCGCTAGTTGCGTGCGGTATCCGGAAGCTTCTGGATTCGTTCAAGCTGCCTCAATGCAGCAGACAAGTCGCGTTCCAAAGCGACGAGCTTATGCTCTGGCCCAACCACGAAATGCATCGGAACAGAACTCATCGAGAGCTTTCGTAGCATCTCCGAGTCGGACGCGGTCAGATATCCGTGGAACCAATTCGATGAGGTGTGATCACTCCATCGCTTCGGTACCTGCGCTTGCTCGATGCAGACACTCAAAATGATCGCTTCGCTTCCCTCGATTCTTTCTGCGAGTTCAGCGACCTCCGGAAACTCACGTAAGCAGGGCGCGCACCAAGGTGCCCAAAACTGAATCAACATGGGCCTATCCCTTTGGATTTGGGACGCGGTAGTTTCAGTGCCATCGTCCAAGAGTAAATGTATCTCAGGCAGCGTATCACCCATCGCAAGTGTCGACGAAGTTTCTAACGTGATCGGTTCGATGACCGTCTCCGATCTATCATCCGCGATTTCAATTCGAGATATTGCGCTCGCGATGGGCACGGTCAAGCAACCATCCTTGGGCGGATCAAACACATTGATGAACAGATCGTACTGACCAGGCGGTACACCTGAGATCTGGAACTTGCCGTCATCGTTCAACTTCGCGACCCAGTGCCGAATGCCGCGCATCGCGTACGTTCCTTCGGTTGTTCGGGCTACCGCTAGATTGCGAAATCCCTCCTCGGCGAGGCTCCTGCTGGTCTCCAGCGTAATGCTTGGGCCCGTGGATTCTTCGAGCGGGACCAAATAGACCAACGACCATCGAAACGTTTGCTTTGTCGAGTCGGAAGGTGCTGTTTCAGTTTTGATTTGCCCAACGATCGTGGTTCCAACTCGATCAACTTGCCCCGTCCATATCTGCCCGGAAGTGAGAACCAATGGAAGGACTTCAGACGACATCAGCCGGTCGTCCCGAAACGGGCTTACGTTCCGACTGATTGAATAGCTGCCAGGAAACACGCGTTCGAAACGAAATCGCCCGTCATCGTCGATTGGAACATATTGCTGGAGATCAATAGTCGGATGGCCTTCGCGGGGTGCCGACAAATCGCTTAGATGAATCAACGATCGATTGCCGTTTGCGGTATCGCTTGTTCTGCCAATGACCGTCGCCCATGGCCGGAGCGTTATTCGAAGCGGGCCTAGTATGGCCGAATTTCCAGGCGGATGTTTGACGTGATGAATTGCGCATCCAACTGACGACTGGGCAACAATCCATATGTCGGAATCCTCCGAGGGAAAGCTGAATCGCCCATCAGAGTCAGTTGTAGTCGTCTGATTCGATTTCGGATGTCGCAGCTCGAAAGGTTGAACCGCAGACGCAAGAGACACTTCGCAGTTTGGAACGGCGGTGCCGTCAGAGTCAACGACTATTCCCAGTAGTGGAGACGCTTTCTTGAGCCGTACTTGAATTGTATTGGGAGGACGGCTGGTAGAAAACGGATCGCTGGTTGTTGTTTCGTAGCCGAGGGCTTCGACTCGCACCTGCAGTGTGTCCGACTTGGATTCGTGCACAACGAGTTGAGCGGTACCATCACTTGCTTGGTTCGCCGTAGCTCTATCAACGCGTGAATTGCGATCCATCGTTCCGGGCAGCAGCGGGACGGCAGTGAAGGCTTGCAGTGTCAGGCCACTCAACGCATCGATAGCCTTTACTCCAATGGAATGCACTCGAAACATGATCACATTGCGACGTTCTTCGTCAGCCGCAAAGCGAATGTTGTAGATGGGAGAGTAGCCGTCCTTTTTGATGAGAAATTCCATCGCGTCATTGGGTGCTTCGGTCCAGTTGATGCACCCGTCCGCATCACTAGTCATCCGATGGATCAAAGCGACGTTTCGCCAGTCATCACCGACAACCGAGACGCCCGAAATAGGGTTGCCTTCACCATCAACCAGCCGCAATCGTAAACCACGCGATGGCTCCAACACAATTGTTTGTTCACGGTTGGTTTTGCCAAAATTAACCAACGTCGGCGCGTAGCCTTCAGCAGAAATCAGAAATCGACGCTCGATAGCTTCCGCGTCAGCCATTTCAATTGCAAGCCGTCCCTCCTCGGTCGTCGCCGCAATTGGTGGACTATCGAGCGGCTTGTTGATATGTCGCACCTCCGCTCCAGCGACCGGTTTTCCCGAGTCGTCAACTACGAGTCCAGAAAAGTCCACACGCTTACGTCCGTCCACCTTGTCTTGAGCATTCAATGGTGTAGGAATAAGAATGGCAACTATTAGCAGTGATAACGGGAGAGTTTGCACGAGGGCCATTTTCTTCTGGGGCGTTCGCATTGGACGGTTCCTGACTTTCGATTTTGCATTCGCAACTGTAAAACTCGGCGGCATTTTTTAGCCATCGCTTTCACCACGAACCCCTCGGCTACTTCGGTGTAGTCAGATGCTGTTCGAAGCCGTCGTTGTCGGCATGCAACACCAGGCCGTTCGAGTCGACGATGATATCGAATGGAACACTGTTGATGCCTAAGCTTTGAACTAGCGGATCTCCCCAGCCTTTTGCGGTACAGGTGTGTTTGGCGTTTTCGATCTTGTGTTTCTTGATCGCTTTCTCGAACGCCTGCTTGTCGGAATCCAGGTTGACAAAAATGACAAGCCATCCTGCCGACTCTGCCTCGCGGAGAGTCTTGCCAACCTCGCTCAGTTTGGCCATGCAGGGCGGGCAAGTCGTCGACCAAAAATGAAATATGGTCGTTTTTCCAGCCAGATCCTTCGAGGTAAAGTTGGTTCCATTGATGAGAGTGAATGCGAGCTCGGGCAGTCGGTCCCCTTTCTTGAGGAACGGCTGCGGTGAAAACATGCGCCCAAGATAAGTCCCAATTGCTTCGGGACTATTGTGTTGGGGGCCGATCCCAATTCCATCGATGTACGTCTTAAGAAGTCGAGCGGAATCATCGGGATGATCTTTTGCAATCAGAATCTTGTGAATTCGTTCGGCTGCGACCATGTCCCCAGCGCTCGCGATAGAAACGTTGGCGATGAATCGGAGAAGCAGATTGTCATGGTCAACCAACGTGCTTGCTGCGGCAATCGATTCGCCAGGGGGAATACCCGCGAGCAACTCACCCAGTCCAAGCTTCTCATTCGCGTTCTTTAGTTTACCTATGAGCGCGTCGTGGTTGGCGGACTTGCGTGCAGCCGAGTCCATGGCCTCAATAAGGCTTCGCCGCTGCAACTCGCTAAACTCGACGGGCTGCTCGAAGGCGGCGGCTCGAAACTCGTCCATCGACAACGGTGTGGCTTCGTAGACGGATTGAGCGACAACTTCCGGAAACGTTGTGGCGGCTAGGCTCAAGCCGAGACAAAGGGATACAAGTCGATTCATAATCAAAACCTTTCGTTTGCGTGCGTTTAGATACAGTGCTATCTCATCGAGCAGCCTCGGCTGCACGGACCAGATCGGCTATCGGTTTATCCAGGTCGTTTCGCCGCAGGTACTTATGGCGAATCACGCCGTTGTGATCGATCAGGTAAGTCGTTGGCCAGGCCTGGATATTCCAACGATCCGTTATGGATTCGCCGCTTTCGTTTTGGCGATTTCGGAATGAACGCCATGGAATGGCGTGTGACTCAGCGGCTCGCCGGGCTGCGTTCAGATTCTCGTCGGCATTGACGCCAACTATGGCAAAAGGCCTGTCAGAGTACATCTCAAGGAGTTGTCTTTCGTGAGGAATGTCGCCGATACAGGGACCGCACCAGGAAGCCCAGAAAACGAGCAGCACCACTTTCCCTCGCAGCTCGCTTAGCTGCAGCGCGTCGCCGTGGAGATCCACTCCTTCAATCTCGGGTGCCGCTTTCCCGATCGCGAGATTCTGCAATTCGAACAGCCCCCGCTCCGCGAGCTTGCCAAGCTTCTTTTTGTCAACCGTCGCGTCAACTTCGGGAAACTTTGCAACGACTTCTTCGAAATAGCGAACCGCTTCGGTTTTGATTCGGTCGACATCCTGGTCCTTGAATCTCGATTCAAGATAAACTTTCTCGCGTTCAAAAACATACTTGGCGAACGCATCGGCCTGTGACTCAAATGCACCAAACTGAGCGAAGTGCAATTGCTGTGCGAGCCGGCGAGCAAGCTGGAAAGTCGCCTCAGCTCGCAGTTTCCTTGGGCTACCTTCGTCGTTAGCTACTGAACGTAGAAACCACTCTGATTTTGGCGAATTCCGCACCGTCGCGCAAATCGGCGCCAAGTCTCGGTGCTTGTGATGTTCGATCAGTAAGTCGATGGCTCGTTCGTAGTGTGGGAACAACTCCCGATCGAATTCTCCCACGTTATTGCCCATATCAAGTACCAAAACCAATGCCTTGAAGCCTTCATCGGAATCCGCTTCACACTCAGCAAGCTCGACGAATTGCGGAGCGAACCGCCAGCCTGGCCATGATTCGTAGCGATCAACTTGCTGCTCGAACTTTTGGGCTTCCCGATGCTCAAGCGACCAAGCACTTGAAGCTTTGTTATACGCCGCCTCGAGCCCGCTGAACCCTTCGACAAGATCCTCCGCCGCGGCAACGGCGGACATCGCGAGAAGGCTCGCAGCAACCATCGACCAGGTGTGATTCATCTGACTCAAGCCTCGACTCGGTGAGTTCGGAAGGTGGGCAAAAGAGCTGGCTGGCAACCGAACAGCTTCGGCAAAACCTACCCCAACAAACAGACGCACGAAGCCGGGCTTTTTGTCACTCAATGATCGTATTTAGCGCAAAATGCTTCCTTCGCAAAATGCGAACGATTCCAATTGACTCGAAGTGTTTACTTTAGTAAAACTATCAGGATAAACAACCCGCGATAGGAGAGTGAGGAAGTGACGAAAGCAAAACTCGGGCAAGTCCAATTACAGATCATGCAGGTCTTGTGGAGGCTTGGCAGAGCGTCCGCTCGACAATTGACTGAGGAGCTCGACAAAGAGTCTCCTACGGCGCGAAGCACAGTACAGACATTGCTCAGGCAGATGGAGTCGAAGGGATTCGTGGCTTTCGAGCAAGTGGATCGAACATTCATGTTCTATCCGCTAGTTGATCAAGACGAATACAAAGCTTCGGCGACCAAAAGTCTGCTGCAAAGCGTCTTTGACGGGAATGGGAGCAGCCTCGTCCTTCACCTTCTGGAACACGAAAAGATTTCGGCTAAGGAGTTGGCGGAGATCAAGAAAACGATTGACAGAAAACGCAAGCGATAAGCGTCATTGAAGCAACGCCTCGAATTTCTCCGTGAACTTCTGGCTAGAGTCACGTTAAGACGAAGTAACCAAAACAACTGAAGCACGATACGCAACTGATTCCAGCTCCCTCTGAGGTAAGACTCGATGATCGAATTCACAACCAGCAGCGACTTTCTCGGGAGAGCCTTTGACGGATTGGTCTCTTGGTGGCTGCAATCAATCGTGCTTGCAGCAATGGGCCTGGCAATGGGGTTTTTGGTTGGGAAGCGAAGTTCTGTATTGCAGTCGACAGTGTATCGGTTGACTCTCGTTGCAGTTCTGGTTTCACCCATATTCGCGTTGATTTCGGTTGGAACGCGCGAGGCAACTCGAATGGCGCAAGGTGCTGCGGTACTTTCGCCAGCAAGTGGCGTCGGCTCGCGAAGTAAGGTGGGTGAAATTGATGAATCGTTGCAAGCTTTGCGCGCTGGATCAAGTTCCTTTGTTTCTGAAACTGATTCGGCAGCTGCACTAAGAAACGGGCCACTTGATACGCGGACTCAATCGCGTATCGATCAGTACGAGCCAAATGTCGAATTGTCGGGGCAAGGCAATTTAGTAACGTCGCCGTCTCGAAAGATTGATGTCGCGATCCCGATTTGGATTTGGGCGATCGGGACGCTTGCGTTGCTTGCTAGGCTCGGTTGGCGATTCGCGAGTGCAAAGCGGGTGGTTCGATCTGCTGTTCCAGCAGACAGCGATTCTATCGCAATCTGTGGAAAAGTCGCCAAGCAACTTGGCGTTAGAAACCCGACAGTGAGTGTGAGTCCGTATGTTAGCAGCCCTTGCCTACTGGGCTACCTTCATCCCGCCGTTGTTTTGCCGGAGGAGTCGAACGCGCATTCACAACGCGAAGTCTTCTTGCATGAGCTGGCCCATCTCAAACGCGCTGATTGGTTGTGGTCGATAGCATTCGAGATATCAATTGCGATCCTCTGGTGCCAACCATTGTTGTGGATAGTCCGTCGAGAGCATGGCTCAAGCGCTGAGGATGTGTGCGACGATGTTGTCATCGAGAACGGTGGCGAGCGATTTGCATACGCAGATGCGTTGACCGCGATCGCATCACTCGCTCAACCTGCGAGACTCGGTGTTGCATTGCCGATGCTGAGCACTAAGTCAGCGCTGAAGCGGCGAGTTGCACGTATCTTGGATCCAGGCCGATTCGCCTCGACTGTGTTGACGCGTAAGGCTCGACTGTTGGCAGTTAGCGTTGCCGCCTTTGCTGTTTCTCTTATCGCACTTAGCACTTCGCTGCTTCCGAGGCTTGCGGTTGCTTTCGAGCCGGTTCAAACTCAGTCGTCTGACGACGCAAGCGAAAATCCCTTGAGAGTGAACGCTTCATCGTACGATCCAGAAAGGCAGTTCCGCTTTTCGGGCCAAGTGCTGAAGCCCGATGGCACTCCGGCAGAAAACGCGAAAGTCTTTCTGGTCTATTGGGAAATGGGCCAGCGTCCAAGGGCTAGCATCATAGAACCCCATGCAAACTGCGATTCACAAGGGAATTTTCAGTTCTCAGTTGAACGTGGCATGCACGGCTTGCCAATCGGAGGCACGCTAGTGGCAACGCTGGAAGGCTATGCCTTCGCCTGGGCTGCTGCTGCCGCCAAAGAGCCGTCGGCGAAGCAGTTGGAACGTTTCTGGTCGGCAACACCTGCGGTCTCGAACTTGTTGGAATACGACAAACGTCCCATGCGACTCCTACCTGACGACGCTGCGCTCAGTGGAACAGTTGTCGACGTTGATGGTTCACCCGTGTCAGGCGTCAAAGTCTGGGTTGCGGGAGTCCTTGGAGACACCGAAAATTCAATGACGACTTGGGACAACCTATCACAGGACAGCGATTTCACCGCTTCCGAACTAGAGCAAACGCTTACGCGGCATCTTTATGGCCCAACTGTCGGAATGCTGACCACCGCGGTAACGAATAGCGAAGGTCGATTCGAACTTCGACGGCTAGGCAAGAATCGAATCGTCCGGCTCGTGCTCCAAGGACCTGGTATCGCGACAAGGACTGTTTACGCAAGAACTAGTGGCGGTGAAGAGCTTACGATTCCGGAAACCCAACAGCTGGTAAACGGTTATCGAGTCGTTGGAGACAAACGCACCTACTATGGCAACCGATTCACGGTAGTCGCTGAACCCTCTCGCGCAGTGACTGGTCAGATTACAGACGCAGAAGGCAATGGCGTCGAGGGGGCGACCGTCACTAGCCGGCGAGCAGTGACTGAAACAGCAACGTCCAAAGACGGCCCCCGGGTCTCTGGCAGCGATTTGGCCTTCGCGAAGACAGATTCTGACGGCAATTACCGGCTGGAAGGATTGCCAATGGCGAAGAACACTTTCCTGATTGCTTTGCCGCCATCCAGCAAGCCATTACTCAGTGCAAGCTCGAGAGTAGATACCAGCAATGATGACTTTACCCAGGGAGCTCCGCTGGAAGACGTGGTTGAGAATATTCAACTTCCTCGCGGGCAGTATTTTCGTGGGAAAGTGGTGGATAAAAAATCGGGTGCCGGAGTCCCAGGAGCGTTTGTTTTCTACAACGATCCACGGGCGATCGTTACAAGTGCATTCGTGAGACAGAATTCATTGATCCATACCGATCCGGAAGGCTCCTTCGAAATCGTTATTCCCAAGGAGCCTGGAGCGATCGCTTTTCGAGCCCAGGAGTACGATCACTACCGAAAATCCGACGGCCAGATAGCGCCAACGCTACCGATACCGCCGCGTTACAACCTGGTTTTGGTACGCAAAGGAGATGAAAACGACGAAGATACGTTTCATGAACTGCGTCTCGAATCTTCTAGTCTTAGATCTGGCGTGGCCGTTGGTCCCGATCAGAAACCACTCTCGGACTTGCTGGTTATCCCGGATTCAACGGCAATCCGATGGAAGCGAAACAGCGGTACACGGATCGTATTCGACTCCGACGTTGACTTTCCTCGAATCGTCGTCGTTCACCGAGAGACACAACAAGCCGGCACGTTATTCATGCAACCGGGTAGGGGCAGGGACATCGCAAATGAATTCCACGTCAAGCTTCGAAAATGGGCAACCATCAAGGGTAGAATTGTCGATTCGGATGGTGAACCGGTTGGCGGCGTGGACATTTTCGCAGGCAAGAGATTGATCTTGGCTTCGCCTGAAGAGCGACGCATCGAGCCACCGCCCATGCCGTTGCCACCGGCGGATGAAAGTGGAACCATCGACTACAAGACGGATAATGAAGGGCGATTTGAGATTTCTGGTTTTGTACCTGGAGCAGCGTATGACTTGATAGCGTCCGAGAGTTTCCTTGAAATTTCTGGAAAGGTCGCTTCGGATCTGATTCTAGCTGAAGGTGAAACGAAGGACCTAGGCGACATTGTCGTCAAGGAGAATTAGTCAGGTTGCCAGTTATTTAAGTGTCAGTTGCTCGTTAGGATCCTGCAGGAATGAAGCCACGATTCAGCGTTAGAGCCATACTGGCTACAACTGCGTCGGTCGCTTTGCTCGCCGGCTATTTTGTAATTGCGACAGCGGAGAGTCGAGAACAAACGCGCATTCGAAAACATCTCGAAGCTCTCGGTGCTTACTCGGTCGGATTCGGTCAGCGAAATGCGATTAGTGTTGCCTTTCACGATCCGATTCGTTCACCGGACATAGCTCAATATCGGAATCTTGAAGTGGTCGATTTCAAGGAGGCGACGGTCACCGCGGAATCGATTACGAATCTTTGCGGGCTGAACTACATTGGATTCCTGAACTTTTCCCTATCAGATGTGCGCGACGAACACGTTGAGATGCTCGCCAAGGTTGGTAGCGTCAAAGTACTGAACCTGAGCAATACCGCGATTACAGATCGCTGCGTGGAATGCATAGCCAATGTTCCTGGACTGACTTGGGTCGACGTCTCCCAAAGCCAAGTCACTGATGACGGAGTTGCGGAACTCGAGCGACTGCGGCCAGACTTGAGGGTCGACAAGATTTGGAAATAGCAGTGTGGAGATTTCTCAAGCTATTCGACGGGAATGTGACATAATCAGTGCCTGCCCTGCGTCATGCTGGTAGCCAAACGCAGTCCGCGCGAACGTAATCATAAATCTATTTGATTGGTAGTTTGTCTGCTGTTGGTTCAGCCTATCGCAAGCACGGACGACGGCTGGTATCGCTTTCCCTTGAAGCTGGAAGGAAAGTGGACGGTGATAAAGGCATCGAGAGACGGATCAAACTTGGAAACTTATCTGGGCAAAGTTGCCGACATCGAAGGCGATTCGCTGACCCTGAGGACAGATCCTGCGTCAATTCAATACCACTTAACCTACGTTGACCCAGGGATTGAAGACGTACGATTGGACCTTACTGCTACAAGTCCCGATGGCAAGCACAAGAAAACGTTCCGATGCTTGCTGCGGGTTGTCGACAAGGAACTTCACCTCGTGCGTCCGCAGAAAGAGACGCATGCTCGCCCTCTAAGCATGGACCCTACTGACAGAGCTCATACAGTTTTCAAAATGGTTCGAAGAGACGCGGATACAGCCGAGCCCGACGGAGGAGAGATCGCACAATGAGAATCAGCCGACAATCGCACAGGACCAAGCCTGCAGTTGCCTTGCTCAGTTTCGGGGTTCGAGACCTTCACTACAGCGTTCATTTGTCGTGATCGATCGACTCGAACAGAACTCTGCAGAAACCGAAGCCAGCAAAACTGTTGAACACTCGCCTGATGCTCAGCGGACAGGTGAGCGGATCAGTCTTGCCTTTATACTTATTGCCACGTTTGGAGTAGCGTGTGCGCTGGCATCGACCCAACTGATTCAGCGCTTAAAATTCCCTGCTGACTCGGCATTTTTCGGAACGCCAAAGCCTTCGCTGGATATCTTCTCAGCGATTGCCACAACTGTATATGGCGTTTGCCTCGGGACGTTCCTTGCGGCAGTTCGCTCGCGTCAGTTTTGGGCCAGTCCAGGAAAAGTGCTCGCGTCGCTCTTCGCATTGATGTGCGTCTTGGATCTTGCACTTGCTCTATTTGCAGCGTGGACCGTTCACTCTAGGTTTCAGCTGGTCAACCCTACTCAAGTAACCCAAGAATTGGGGTACATCGCAGGAATCTGGTACCCCGAGTTTTCCGCCTCACTGGGCTATCCGCTCGCCATCCCTTACTTGGTTTTCGTAGTCTTCATGTCGCGAAGACATCGCTTGATGTGGCGTCTCGTATGGTGTGGTTTTTTACTATTTGACCTGTTGATCGTAGCCGTCTACCACTTCTCGTTTATTCAGCATTTTCCACCACTGGTGCGTGGATGGTATTTCGAGATCGCTATCGGCATACCAATCGTCGCTCTTGCGTTGGCAATGTGCGGCGATCTTCTTTGGCGGCGGAGCATCGACTGGTGGACCGGAGTCATTGGATCGCTGACAGTTGGCAGCTACTCACTGGCCGTCGGCATCAAGTTGTTTGCCTAAGGTATTGAACGACCGCTAGGAATCCTGAAACATGATAACAAAACGATTTTCACTTCGAATGATGTTGATAGCTACGGCGGCTACTGCAGCGATTATGGCATTGCCAATTCGACGCGCGATCATGCAGAAGCGAGGACGAGAGTGGGTCGCCTCGCAGAACGGGCACATTACCTTTGCACACAAGTACGATTATGAAACTGGTAACTTTGATCACTACGCTGAGTTATCAGTACCAAAGTGGATGGTGGACACACTCGGGATCGATTTCTTCGATACCGTTCATAGCGTCACGCTCGACAACATGCTGGTTGAAGACTTGTCTCCGATCACAGACTTACAGAGCCTCTACGCGCTAGCCATCATGATTGAGATTGATGAAGAGTTGGACTTTGCCCCTTTGGCAGAGCTTCCGCGACTTCGCTACTTAACCCTCGACTACACCAACATCAGTGCTGAACGGTTGGACAAGCTGCGAAAACTC
>CAYPLE010000119.1:13637-16892 GCA_964411445.1 uncultured Pirellulaceae bacterium | reverse complement strand
ACTCAAAAGTACAATTTGCGGTGCCTTGGAGAAGTCGTACGATGGCCTTCCAAGGCCGTCGCCGAACGACTTGCGTCAATCGACGGCCTTGGAAGGCGCCTTGGAAGGCCATCATGCAATATCGTTCATTGAATAAATGAGTGGCCCTGCCTCGCTCAAGCGGTCAGTTGAAGAATCGATTTAACTACGGTAAGCTCACCTTCCCCTCCTAGCCTGCCTGAATTGTCTTATCAGACCTCGGAAATACCCTCCAAGCGGCGGTTCGGCAATGATTTTCGCCGCAGACCTTCGACGGGGTGTTCCTTCTGATAAACTTCCTGCGTGCCAAGTCACGTTCGCGCATCTGCTCACCGAGAGTTCGACAAGCTCCTGGTGAAGCCAAGGAACGGACGCCGGTTTTACTGTGGTCCGGCAATTGAAACCAGAGTTTGACGCCTGGCGTTCGGCGGGTTCCATTACAGTTTGACCCGACCTCAATCCACACAACTTTGCCTTACGAATTTCATTTCGCTTCGTCTGAGAGTCACACAGATGTCTTCAAGTCTTTCTGAGCAAGTTTCCCAGCAGGCTGCGGCCGCCAAAGAGAGTTTGGACGCACACACCGTCGAGCACGTGCAGTGGCATTTCCACGAAAGCACCGGCTCGCCATTTTGGTTGGAAAAAAAAGCCGAGCTAAAGTTCGACCCACTCAAGGAAGTAAAGTGCTTTGAAGACCTGAAGAAGTTCCCGCTTTTCGAAGACGACTGGTTGCGAGGCGGACCAGTACGCCGCTGGGTCCCCAAGGGCTTGGACGGCAAGCCAACTTACGTCTTCGAAACTGGCGGCACGACGGGCGTCCCGAAGAGTCGCGTTGTGATCGATGACTTTCGAATTGACTACGAAGTCTTCTCAGACACACTGCCTGACGAATACTTCCCCAAGGGTGCGAACTGGCTGATGCTCGGGCCGTCTGGGCCTCGCCGCCTGCGACTCGCCGTCGAACACCTCTGTCAGCACCGCGGTGGAATTAGCTTCTGCATCGACTTAGATCCCCGTTGGGTCGTCAAACTGATCAAGAAGGGGTGGATGGAACACCTTGAAGAATACAAGAAGCACTGCATTGATCAGGCAATTACGATCCTAACCGCCGGTCACGACATCAAGTGCATGTTTACGACGCCAAAACTGCTTGAGTCGCTTGCATACGGCTTGGCCGAGCAGGGGACCAGTATTCAAGAAGTGGGCATCACAGGTATTTTCTCAGGTGGAACTGAATTCACCCCCCAGTGGACTCGCTTCTGCGTCGAAGAACTGCTGGGTGGACCAGTCGAGGAGAGCGGCGTCTATATGACTCCAACCTACGGCAACACACTCATGGGTTTGGCTTGCAGTCGCCCCGTCGTCGCCGAAGAAGACTACAAGATTGCCTACTACGCTCCTCAGCCGCGAGCCGTTGTCGAAGTCGTCGACTTCGAGGATCACAATAAGGTGGTCGACTACGGTGCTACGGGCCGCGTGAAACTGTACACCATGACGAAGGAATTCTTCGTACCTGGTTTCCTTGAGCGGGACGAAGGCGAACGGGAGATGCCGTTCGAGAAGTATCCGTGGGACGGTGTCAGCGGCGTTCGTCCATTCCACGAACTCGCCTCCGCGACAACCGTCGGCGTCTATTAAGCTCGCTGGGAATTTGTTGCTATCACGCAACACTCTCTTGCGTCCATAAAGATCTGTCGAACCGAATTTGACAACGTCATCAATTGCGGTTCGCTCGATCGGGCTGAAGGGCGGCAAGCCTTCCGCCACATTCACTACCCAATTTGCTTTTACAATTGTCCGAGGTTTAGCCGTGCTTACGATACCTGCGTTGCGATGGGGCAAAGTCTACAACTCTCTCGATGTTCAAGAAGTTGTTCACTTCGATACAGGTGAGCCAATTGCGAAGATTTCGCAGGTCACCGGTGGCATGCTGCAGATGGACATGAAGCACGCAGCAAGAGCCCGTAGTGTGCTTCGCGAGATTCCTATCAAGGACTTAATTGCAAAGTGTGAAGCGGCGGCGGAGATTTTCTCCAATGGGACCGTCCCTCTCGGTGACGGCACCCAATCGGTTGATGACTTTGTTCACCAACAAAGCGCCAGCACGGGGCTGCCGGAGCACATGTGTCGCGGCAACATGAAGAAGAACGCCTTCGTACTTGCGAACATGACTCAAATCCTGGACTCGCTGACTCGTGGGCTTGATCTCGAGATTTTCTCTCGCGGTCACGGCGAAGAGGGACGCGGCGTCACGGTAAGTTACCAAGTGCAATCGCCGGTTCTCGGAGCTGTTCTGCCCAACAATTCTCCTGGTGTGCACACTTTGTGGCTGCCTGCCGTTGCCCTGCAAATCGGGCTGATGCTCAAGCCAGGAAGCCAGGAACCGTGGACTCCATATCGTATGATCGGCTCATTCATCGAAGCAGGCATTCCGGCGGAAGCCTTCGCCCTGTACCCCGGTGGACACGACGTTGGTGGTACTTTGCTTGCACGATGTTCGCGAGCAATGGTGTTTGGCAGTGCTCAGACCGTCGAGCAGTATGAGGGGAATCCTCGCGTTCAGGCTCACGGCCCCGGCTGGTCGAAGATCATTCTTGGCGACGACATCGTCGATAAGTGGGAAGACTACTTGGATTTGATGGTCGAAAGCGTCTTTTCCAACAGTGGCCGAAGCTGCATCAACTGCTCCGGCATTTGGGCTTCACGTCACACCGAGGAAATTGCCCAAGCCCTGGCCGAACGACTTGGACCAGTCGACGTGCTTCCTCCACAAGATGATAGCGCCGGTTTGGCCGCGTTTACCAACAAACAAATGGCGACCGGCACGTGGGCGATGGTCGAGCAGGACATTGCCGAAAGCGGCGTGAAGAATCACACCAGCGGCTTCGGCGATCGCCTAGTAGAGAAAGAACGCTGTGCCTACTTGCGGCCGATGGTTGTTTCGGCTGATTCACCCGACCGAGCCGTAGCGATGAAGGAATACATGTTCCCATTCGTGAGTGTTGTCAAATGCGACCAGAAGCAACTGCTGAAGAAGATCGGCTCAACACTCGTCTGCACCGCTCTGACCGAAGATGCTGACCTGATCGATCAACTGACCGAAAGCTCCCTCATCGATCGACTGAATGTCGGAGCGATCCCGACCAACCGCCTCAACTGGCTTCAGCCACACGAAGGAAACTTGATCGACTTCTTGTACCGCTCGCGGGCTTATCAAATTGCCCCCATGGGCGCCGC
>CAYPLE010000119.1:10441-13537 GCA_964411445.1 uncultured Pirellulaceae bacterium | reverse complement strand
TTGCTCTGCGTTGACTTGCTGCGCGATGGCTTGCTGGACGAGTTGTTGGACTTCCAAATTCCCGCGTTCCAACTGCGATGATGTCCGCATCGACACCAAGCCTTGGAGTGGCCCGAGCAACCAACGCATTGACTTCCCAAACTGCAAACGCCTGGACTGCGAGTCGTCGGCCGCAAGTGCTCCCGCATTCTGATCGCTGAGATCGGCGCTCGGCTGAATGCGAATCAGGTAGATCGTGTGCGTCGCACCGCTGTCCGCTGCTCCAGGCCGAACTTCAAGCAAATTCTGCTTGAAGCGAGCGATCCAGTTTACGGCCGTGATGATGCCTTCATTGTCGATGTAACCACCGTCACCTAGTGCGAAACGATCTTCACCCTGCCCAGCTTCCACAAGCGGTGAAACGTAGGGAAAGGCTGCGGAGGCTCGCAGCGCTGCGGCTACGGTAATGGTGTGGTCGCGGGCAATGATGTCCTTTGTTTCCATGGCTAAGCTGCCGGTGGGTAGATCGAGTCCGGTATGCAAAAGGACGCGTTTTCCGGAGAGGATGTCCATCGCCCCGAAGCAAACAACCGGCATCTGCGAGGCTCGGGCTCTCTGCTCCCAGACTTGCAGATTGAGCTCACGCTCGTTGCCCTGCGGATTGTGGTTTCGAAACGCGACTCGCATCAGTTGTTTGTTAAGATACTGCTCGAGTCGCTGACCTCGCCCAGGCGCCCTTGGGAAGAACAACGGTATGTCTGCCGGAAAGAAAGCCGACCGAAGGTCACCTTGCAGTAGCCCCTTGCCAACTTCATCCAAGCCTCCATTCGCGAGCCGCAGGGCGTTGGTGCTTGCTTCATCGTTGCTCAAGGCCTCCGTTTGGACGTCCGCCTGGAGCTGGGCGGGATAGGCTTCGGCAAGATGAAATGCAGCTCCAACGCTACCACCGGAGACAGCACTAACCATTCTCAAATTCTGTTTAAACTCCTCGGCTTCGCTCAGTTGGTTCAGGACCAAATACGCCCACGCAGCCGCGTGGATTCCACCACCTGGGCAAGTCACCACGTAGGTCACGTTTGACTCTACGGGGTCGGTGATGGCCGGCTGAACGTTGGCGGGTGGATTTGGACTGTCCTGCCGCTGAGCTGGCGCGACGAGCTTGAAGGCCACAAGCTCTTCATTGGTGGAGCTGCCGACCAACTTTACGAGGGCAATCCACAGCACAAACAACAGCAGCGGAGAAATCCGCCATGAACTTAGTGCACTGCCTAGCCCAGAGAGCGTCATGGTAACGACGGAGATCGTCAACACTGCGAGCGTTGCGACACAGGCAACAGGTTCAAATAGCAGGCTTGCAGGACTGAAGATGAAGATCACTAGAAACACGAGGTAGATCAAGAGCTGCCGGTCAAAGTCATCGTCGGTCGGGCCCTTGCTCGTGGCGCGGCCGCCGGACATGCACTGCGAAAACGGAAAGTAATATCCTTTGACAAAATCCCGCATGAAGTACCGTCGACTCATTACCGTTAACCATTCAAGGATCCAGAGAATCCCCCATCCCAGAGCGACGCCAGCAAACATGCTCACCAGGCTTACCCACAAGGTCATGTATCCGCCAGAAACACGCGTGCTACTAGCCTTGGTAGGCAGCTTCTGTTGGCTTTCAGTCGACGGAGTATTGCTGGGCGTAACGTGAACCGAGCCGGATGGCTTTGCATCGCTGTCAATCAAGACAACATGCAGTGAGGTCCCCCAGTAATCACGCAAGCCACCTTGCTGCACAGAGAATCGCAGCGCCACAGTGGGAGTTAGCAGTGCAAGGAGCATGGCGAAAACATACAACGCCTGTGGCCAGGGCTTGAGATCAAAGCCGCCGTCGGGATTGAGTGGTGAACGATCCATGTGCCGGTCGTAGATCCGGCGAAAGATGACGATCGCAATCACAACCGCCATCAAATTCACCGCTGCAAGGAACAGCAATTGTGCTTGTGAATGGACATACATCACGTTCGTCTGCAGATTGCCCAAGCCAAACGCCAAGATCCCGCCAACGAGGCTGAGTGCGATGAGACCAACAATGGGATAACGCAATGCCATTAGCAAACGAGCATGCGGTTTGTATGGCGAGACGTAGCGTTTCCAAGCGGTCTTGAAATTTTGAATGGTTCGATCGAGCAATTGAATCATTGTGGGCGTGCTTCATTTGCAGTAGCAACTTTGGTGAAACCACCAACCAAAGGGGCTACTCACTGTGGGTGGGACGGCGTGTTTTAGGGGCAACTTGTAACACCGCGGCGGCTAAAGCTGCTCGATTTGAGCAGACTTTCGTGCTTCAGTAGATCTACGAACTACAATCACTTGCATCCATTGAGTTGTAACATCTGGTTGTTTCCCACACAACTCGGCGATCGTATCTTTTCTCTGCTAACTTCCTCCACAGGTGTTTTGTTCAACGTCTGTCTCTTCTCAGGATCACGCCCATGTCAACAAACCAACCGCTTGCTTGCCTGTGTCTGACGATTTGCATTGTTTTGCTCACTTTGGGCAAGCCTGCAAACGCGCAGCATGCTTATCTTCCTTCCGAATCCCACTCGTGCAGTTGTTCAGACGTCGCTGCGTTGATTCAGCACATTTGTGGGCAAGGCGATTCGCTACTGCACAAGATGCGTTGCAATTCTCAGGACGAATTGCATCACTTGAAGCTTCAAAGGATGTTGGCGATTCAAGCAGCGAGCCCCCCAACTTGTTCACCTCTTGAGCAACAGTTGCTGATCCAATTGGTCGAGCGCATTGAGAAAGCCCTGACATCTCACAGCGCCGCCCAAACGAAAGATCCTCTGAGCGAGGTCCGACGTGCCGTAAAAGAACACGACGCAGCCCAGAAAGCACTGGATGAGGCCGAGGCAAATCATCTGGAGTTGGTCAATGAGCTGAATGACAAAATTGCTGAGCGCAAATCTCGAAAGGTTGAATACGATCAAGCTCTGAACGATGCACTAGCACTAGCAGCAGCAGCAGCAGCAGCACCAGCAGCACCAGCAGCACCAGCAGCACCAGCAGCGACACCACCAGCAACAACACCACCAGCAACAACACCACCAGCAACAACACCACCAG
>CAYPLE010000119.1:0-10341 GCA_964411445.1 uncultured Pirellulaceae bacterium | reverse complement strand
CACCAGGAGCAGGAACAGCCTCTCCAGCAGCACCAGCAGACGCAATTAAAACTGCCATTGAGAAAACTGCAAAACTCGCTGCTGAAATTGTAAAACTAGACATTGCGATCGCTGCTCTACGGAAGAATGTTGAGTCTGCAAAGAAAGCTCTCGAGGCCCGAAAGGTGATCCGCGAACACATGCATGAGCACGTCAAGAAGCTTCTCGCCGAACCGAGCCACCCCGGAACGTCGGCAAGCAAAATGCAGTATGGGCCTTCGATCACCCGAGCGCAAGTCGCTACGAATGCCGTACCAAAATTGACTTCGAAGACGGTTCATTTGACGGGATTTGCCGTGCCAGCATCGGAACAAATATTCGCGCCGCAGCAGAATGTAAGTCCAGTTGCTTCCCAAATTGGCAATCGGCCTTTGTTGCAAAACACGTCACCCAAAGCACAAATTGATGCACTGGCTGAACTGTCGAAGCGCGAGGCTAGCGACTACTTCGAGGCAAAAAGGAAGATTCGCGAAGCGGCGGATGCGTGGAAATCTGACGACATTGTTCGATCGTTCGTATTCGATTTGCCTGCAACCTTCCCCGATCCGGACCGTAGCAGCTTTGAATCCGGCAATAGTGCAATCATTCGCGAAGGCATGCGATTCGCTTCCGATGGGCACGGCAATTGGACCTTGGACGCTCCCTACACCGCTGGCCTAAGCCCGGCAGAAATCCACATGCAATTGCTCGTTATACTGGACGACATGACGCAACACACGATTACGCTCAAGCCACTTTGCCTGCCAGCCCGCACTCCATGCCGATCCAAAGGATGTTCTGGAACCGCCGCCTGCGAGCGGAGCGATCACTCAGATTGCCAATCAACCCTCAAGTTGAAAGGCTATTTGCCCGCGCTGGATCGTAGCAACGGCTGCTTTCACAGTGTCTCGCGCCGCGGTTACGCCGTGTACGGATCAGCCTACGCCGCAAAGTAGACCTGTATCGAACGAGTTGTTTCCAGCATACAACGGGCTTGGAGGTCCATTCTGACAACTGCACACTCTTGGCCCCATTTCTACTCATTCTGGGTGGCAAGCACCGATGCTTGTTAAAGTGTAGTAATTGTACGGATTCTGTTGATTATTCCGGCGGGGAGGGCCGATAGTCCTACAGCGGGACAAGTGATCCGCAACGCCCCAGCTCTACCAATGCCAGTTCCCCACGCCGCTGTTGCCAATTGCGTGTTCTGGGAGGCTGACAGCCGTATTCCGGTGCAGTTTTTTCCACAATGGAATTTGTGAAAAGGGCTCCTCCGTCTGTCTGGGCGTGTCCGTTGCCACTTCAAATGTCCGTCGCCGGAATCGAGACGGTTCGCCAACCGCCCGCTCGTCTCCCGACTGACACTTGCCAAAGTGCCGCTGTTTGCCCAATTCCCGTCACCCAGCGGGTCGCCCCACGCACACATCGAGGTGAATTGATGCGTCAGTTAACCGTACTGATAGTCGGATTGATGTTGATTTTCGGATGGGCCGCCCTAGTGCGAACACTTCGCACCGCAGGAAAGGCTGCTCAAACGAAAGCACATCGCGATGCATCGCACGAGCAACGCGTAACTTCGCCCGTTGGCTCGAATCCTGAGCCACCGCGGATGCCAGGGAAATCACAAGCCACGCGATTGACAACAACTGCCGTCGCCCCCCTTCGTGACAATTCCCACAGTTTCCATCCCCAACACTCTGCCGGAAAGCATGTTGTCGCACAAGATCGCGGTGTAGTCGCGGCTTCGTTCATGCAGCAAGCAGACATTGGAAAACTGGCTTCAATCACCGAGAGTGCGGGAATAGGATGGAATGCGCAATCCATTGAGCAACACCGCAACGCAATCTACATCTCCGGTTCGACCCCTGTCGATAATTTCACAACGGAGCCATCAGACTTCAAAATCGTGGGCGCGACGGGAGAACCGTTTACCGCGACAACTAACGGAAGCACCGAAATCGCTGTCGTCAACAATACCCTCAATGGCGAGGGTGCATCCAACGCTTTTCGGACGGCTAAGCAGAGTGGTCGTACTTACACAATCTACACCGCACAATCTAGCAACGCGGCAGGCGACACTGTTTTTCAAGTTGGACTAGGCGATTCGCCGCTCATCAATTTTGATGCGAACGAAACGTACGCAGTCGCCCAGTCCAACAACCGTCAGAGCATCCGACTACTCATGACGCGAGATCGCTCGCGACGGTTCCTGGTACAGCAACCAGCCGCAGGGACGCAGGTCGTCACAGCAATTCAACGAACCTACTCAGGAAATCTTATTGGTGATTTGGTGGAATACTATCTACCGCTGGACGCCAACACGCTGGCCACTTACAAGATCTTTTCCATCCGCGAAGACTCTGCTGATCTCAAGCATTCGTCACCCGTCACGATTGATACAAAATCGACCGCTGGAACTGCAGCGTCGATTGAGTTTGCTGATGCTGTTCCGCATCGCCAATCGGGCAAGGGAATCAATGTAACGCCGAACACCTTGCCTGACGGGCTCAACAATACCTTCTTGGAAGTCAAGCATGTTGCAAGCGATCAGGTGAAGCGAGCGCTCACCAATGGCGAAAACGTGCCATTGGAATTTGACTTCGAATTACCCGAAGGCTCGCATACGCTCAGCGCCCAACTGTTTAGTGGCACGCGACCACTCGGCGAACGCGTGCATTACGAGTTTTCGGTCGTGAACAGCTTCAAAGTCGTCAACTTTGGCCCGACAGGATTCGGCACCTTCGCAAGTGGACAAAAGGTGACGGTACAGTTGAATCGCCCGCCCAATGGCGAGCTTCCGGACAATTCAGTGAAACTCAACCCGATTGTACCCGGCGTTACGGTAGCAGATCTGGCCGCTGACCAATCGACAATTGTGATCACGCTCGCGGGAGAGATCCAACGTGGCGAGTACAATTTCGTGCTCAACGGGAACCTAATCGAGGATCAATACGGCAACAAACTCCAGGGCAACGACGGAGTTGCAGGTCATAACTACCTATTTTCCCTGGGCAGCCCCAGTGAACTTGGTCAGCAGCCAGTGCGTGGCATTGCAGGACGTCAGGCTGAACGCATTGAGTACCCCCAATTCCTGACTTCACAACAAAATTCATCGGACTTCAATCCGAACGATCGAGTCGAGACGCGTGTTTCGCGGTTGTATTTTTACCGGGACGCGCATCGCGTTGCCCAAATCATCAATCGCATGGTCGACTCGTACAACAGCCAGGGCGTATCGGCCAGTCAAACGCTGGCGCGTCAAGCGAGGAAGACCGCGGAGAAATCAGCCACAGATCGGATGGCCGCAGAACGCCAAGCGATTCGAGACGCTGAGCAGACACGGAAGACTCAACGCGATCTTGCGCAAGCTCAAAGCTCTCTTGACACTTCGCTCCGGCAACTGGAGCAAGCCTCGCTGCAACTCAATCGTGCTCGTGAAACGGTGCGAACGGAAACGGACCCCACAAAGCTTGCCGCGGCGCAAAACATTGTAACCCAAAACGAAACACTGGTCGCTCAATATGAAGCTGCCGCTCGTCGCTTTGACACGCAAATCAACGACTACCAATTGGCGTTGCAGGGTTTGCAGACCCAGGAGGCAGAATCCAGAGAGGAGATGCTTCGCCTGCAACAGAAGGAGGAACTGGATCGTGTCGAGCAATTCCGCTTGGAAGCCGCTCTCGGGCACGCCGATCCCGACACCTACGCTCCGGGCAAGCTTGAGAGCATCGACCCAGTGGCTCAAGTCAGCATTACGGTCATCGGCGAAGGGCTATTGCATTTGCGTGGGCCGCTGAAGGGCCTCAACAAGGTGCGGATGATGATCGATCAAATTGATGCCCCTCAGGGGCAGGTGGCTGTTAAAGTTCACTCGGCTCAAATCAACGGCGACGAAGCTGACCACTTGGAAGTCGTCGCTAACCGAATCCAAACTTACATCGACCAAGCGCGTTTCATGACAACGCAGACAGCAGAGATGCTTCGCAAAAGCGTGGTCACCGTTGCTGCTCAACGGGCCGAACAAGCACGAGCACTCTATCCTGGGATGATGCAAGAGGATCGCGACCGTCGCTACCTGGACGCATTCTTCGGAGCCGACTTCATCCAAGAACTCGACGCATGCGATTCGGAACTTCTCCGTACTGGCAACAAACTACTTTCCCTGCACAGCATGGATGTCACCAGCCTCAGTCACGCCCTGCTGCTGATCTCGCTCGCCAAGAATTCAACGCGGCTGGAGATCCTGCAGGAATTCCAACGCCGCTTGGCTGAAGAGTTGCCCATTGCCGAGGCCGAGTACATTCGCAATGGCATTGGTTGCTGCACTGGCGGTTGCAAACAAGGCTGCAAGCATCACAACGCCGCCCCACCCATTTGCTCGCTGTCGCAGAACGCCAGCTTCACGAGCCTGCGAGGCTTCTTTGACACCCAGTTGGCCTTCGACGACACGATGACGCCGATGCAACGCGAAGTCATCAAGCTTGCTCAGATTTTGCGAGCACGTTTGCTAAGCGAGAATGAACTCAAGCAGCGGATCAACGACCGCAGTGTGGTAGAAAGTCGATTCAATCAGTCCGGTCAGCAAGAGAAATTTCGTCAAGAGCTAGAGCAACGCGCCCGAGAAGAATTGCGGCACGCCCAGGAATCCCACCAAAAAGCCCAAGCAGAACTTGGAGCCAGCATTCCACAAGTAACGGGCGAGCTACAAAGGTTCCGCGATGGAATCGATGGACTCCAGCCGACGATTGATTCGCTGACCAAGCTGATACGACGCGTTATATTGCCAAACCTGGCGCAAGCGAATGACGTCGATTCACCGCTGACTCGTATTGAGTCCGCGCTCGGCTACTTGAAGACCTACGAAAGCTACCGCAAACAACATTTTGCCGAGCTATCCAAGGGCGAGAGGATTGTTTGGGACGCATCTAAGCACGTGCAGGGTGCGAGTGAACCTGTCTACTTATTGGCGTACAAACCCAAGGACTATCTCGAGGGCAGTAACCCCGACGCCAATATCTTCCTGGTCGGCGATCGATCCAAAGGCGAAGCGGCGGCCGCCTTGATTCAACGACTCGTCCGATCCGTCAATTCCCTGACAGACAATGTCGCGTTGAGCCAATCTACACAAGAGGAAGTTTCAGAGATTGGCCAGAGTATAAAAGAGAATCGCGAAGAAGTAGCCCGCGTTTCAATGGTACTCAGCGACGACCGAGCGATTGAATTGCCTGAGGGGATGGCTCCACTGATTTCGCTTGAGCACATGGAATTGATTCTATCCCGGATGGTTGAATTGCTAACACGCTATGAAGACGATCTCAAATCGATTCAGACGATGCAACTGGCCAAACAAGAATTGACGGACGCATTTTCCTGCCTAACTGAAAACACCCGTCAAGGCGTCCTGGATTTGGACGACATTGGGAAACTCTTCGATGCTTGGAATGCATTCGATCAAAATCTGAAACGGGCATACAACCAACAACCACCTGTTTGGGTCGTCGAACCTCTTAAGAAGATCCAATCGTCCCTAGTTGAATTGAGCAGCGCCTTCAGTCGAGTGGACTCGGCGCGGGCAATGGCAGCTCAGGCAAAGGCTCCGCTGGACCACAAAAAATTCCTCGACATGTTCATTGACGAAGAAGAAGAGCAGCTCATCGAACTCCTCGAAGGAACGCGTGCTCACACCGCGAACATCGACAACTACTTGAAACGAATCACCACCGCCCTGGACGATGACTTCAATCGCCAGTTCTACCGTCCATCCCTGCGATTGATCCGAACGGCCAGTCAATACAAACGCGTCGAATTCGGGCAGACCGAAGAGACTGGCGTCCTTGCAAACAACCGTGCCTTCGCCAAGGTTCATCCGTCGGCCACGATGGAATTCGATTTGCCCAAACGAGACATCCTGCTAAAAGAAGCCGTAGACGGAATCTTGGCAACCTACAACGATGTCGGCGCATTGTTGAACGATCCGAATTTCTTGGCCTTGGTAAAGATGCAGGCCGGTGGAGCTGCTGGGGGAGTCGGTTCTGGGGCCTACGGCGTTGTTCAAAACGTATTGCCAGGACTCCAATCCGATTCGGCGGAACAAGTCATCTCGCGGCACTCCGGAGCAAGTCCTGGGTTTGGCTCCGAGCTTGAAAAGTTGATGAAGGATCCGGCAATCTACAAATTCGAAACTGGAACCGGCTACGAGATTCGCCCTGTCATCGCCCCAGACGGACAGGCCGTCGTGTTCGATTTCCACTACCTTTACACGACCCAGATTCGCGAACCGGTTCGCGCAGATGAAAAGCACCTTGGCCGTGTCAAGCGTCATTTGATCGACACTGACGTGCAACTATCCAATTTTGAATTGCGTGAAGTGAGTCGCTATACGGTCGCACTCAAAGCCGAGCGAACGGCTCGCGGCGTACCGCTGCTAGAAGATATTCCTGTCGTCGGCGTCCTGTGGAGGCCGTTGCCGAGTCGTGAAAAATCGCTGCAACAGAATATCATCATGGCTCAAGCCACGATTTTTCCGACCCTGTTTGACTTGATGAACCTACGTTGGGCTCCTGAGGTTGCTGAACTCGATCCGCTTGCCATGTCCGAAAGAGAGTTTGTTCGCGACAACCGCAATCGGCAAATCAAGAGCTACATCGACGGCGTTACCAAGTCCTACGTCGATGACTCGCTGGGGATTCCTCAGAACGCTCGCCGCCAAGATCTCTATTCGCCGCAAGCCACACTGCCACGGAAGCACCCCAGCGGATACTCTGGCCCCGGTACGCACTATCGCTATGCCCCGATGCAAGAAGGGCATCAAACGGGTGCCCCAACGGCGAATGACATTCCATGGCGTTCCTCGGAAGGCTCGCGAAACCGACCTCCGCGGCCCGTTTTCCCAGTCATGCCTGGTGCTGCACCGCAGGATGGGATCAGTGGCGCGGTTCCAGGAACGGGATTCGCCCCTGAAGCCAGCTTCATTCCTGCACAGCCCGGCCCTATTCCAGCACAAATGCAAAACACTCCGCTTGGCAGTAATACTCCCACCACGATCCAGCAACCAGAGTCAATTCGCGCCCGGCAAACGCCACGAGTCTCCCAGCCCACAATTGAAGAGCTTCCTTCCCCACGTGCTGGACCGCAGCAAGTCGGCCAGGCAGCCATCGTGCGCGAGGCGCCCATCTTGCATTCGTCCAGTGGCATAACTACTTCGCCGCCAATTGACACTTCGCGGCAAATTGACACTTCGCGGCAAAACGCTGAGTGGCAACCTGCAAGACGCGAGTATCCAAAATAGGCCGGCGGCAAGACAGAATGCACCACCCGACGTGTTTGCAATCGTTCAAGGGAACTGAAAACGATGTCCAGTGAAAACAAAGACCAGAGTGAGCCAAAGCCGCTTCGCAATTTGTCGCGTCGTCGCGCACTCGTGTTGGGAGCAGCGGGGCTCGTTGCGACCGGCGCAAAACGCGTGCGTGGCGACGACTGGCTGACGCATCGCTCCTGGCGTCACAGGACGGTATGCTTGCCAGGCGTGCCGGATGCCGATTACCACTCGCGAAAACGAACCGTGTCGTTCTTTGCCGCTTCGCAATCGGCAAATGTGCGCGGAAAAGTCAGCAGCATCGATGAGAAAATTGCGAATGTCTACCGCAGCGCCAGCATCAAACACGCGGCGACTCTTCCAAGACTAAGAGCTGCCGATGAGACACTCCCGACTCCCCAGGCTGTACAGGAGTCTGCACCCAGTGCACCAAACCCTGCGCTGCCTACGCGGATTGCGCCAAACTTCACCGGTGCAGGAGCGCATGTTAAGTCGTTTGTATTAGAGCGTGTTTCGGTTGGCCAAAGCCCATTCTCGCTGCAAGGGTTCACCTTGACGATTGACGAGGAACTGAATTGGTCGGTTGCATTGGAGGCACACTACAAGGCAACCGATGACCGGAATCGCCCCATTGCGGAACTAACCAACGACCGGCATGAATTCCAGGTGATCGTTCGACTCTACCCTTCTCGGCCAGTTGGCTCAGGAGCGTCTGCGGTTCTACCAACGAACGGTAGCGCAAACACGTCTCTGGTGACAGGCTTCCCTGCAACAGGGCACTTGGCGGAAATTAACCTCGATTCGTTTTGGGTTCCGCGCGACACACCGACGCGGATGCTCTTCGGTGCTGCTGGCAACCCCCGACACCGTGACATTTTCCATCTTGCACAATTCGCCGAAGTCGAGTTCTTCGTTTACCTGGACGTATTTTCTGGCAAGAACACGAAGACACTGCAAGGGAGAACACTAAGATGAAGAAGCCCCCCTTGAGCGATCAGAACCGTCTGCGAAGTGTTGGTCGGTCCCTGGAATTCTTGTTCGTGCTGGCTACGTTCTGGACGGCATTCGTTGGTGCAGCGCGAGTGAGTTACGGGCAAGTGAATGGGCGTGAGCAGAAGCCCGCTGGTCGGCTAACCGCTCAAGTGTCTCCTGCGTTGGAGATCGAAGTGCTCGATCCAAGTCGCGATCCGAAGGGCAATCCAGCCATTCGCCTAGGCAAGAGCGAAGGTGGTTTCACGGAAGTGGAAATAGCCCCGAGCATCATTGTGCACCGTTTTTACTACACGGGCGACCGTAGCTTCCGAGGCCCTGAGCTTCCCGGCGGCCCCTCTGTCGTGGTCGTCACCAATCCGCGGACAGGCGAACGCTGCTACGTCGAAGTCCAAATGTTGCCCGGATCGCCGCAGATTCACTATTTCCAACATCGCATCGAATATGACTTTGGCAATCGCGCCATCCTGCTCGATTTCCCCTGGCATGGCCCCCCCAAAGTCAGTGTCCGGAATGGACGGCCGTTGAAGGAAAAGGTCGCCGGTATACTGCAACTTGAATCGATGAAAAATGCTGCCAACAAGACCGGGGCGATGGCAAAGGCAGTTGCCAAGAAGACACACACGGCCTTCAAAGGAGCTGGGATAGCGTTGGGAGAAATGGCCAAGCCCATTACTTTACCGATGCAAAACATCGCTCGTGTGATGCCCGGCGCCGCCATGCTTAGCGATCCGGCTTTGGAGGCAAAAGTGGTTGAAGCGCAGGCCATTGGCAAAGCGGACGCCGAAGCATTTCGTGTTCAAACCCTGACCACTCCAGATGTGGACATACTTCGTCGATAGCGACCACTCACAGGCTGCTAGAGCGATTGCAGCATTATTGCGTCTCGTAGAGTTGGCAATTCATCGGGTGCAACACGCTACACATCGAGCGAACTGGCACTAAAACTTGCGGCCAAAGATCTCGCTGATAATGAAGGCTTGCTTGAGCGTTTGGGGGTCGCGCAGCATATCGATCAGTGGGCTGATCGCGAATTGCTGCTGTTCCACTTGGGAGTCGCGATCGACTGCTCCATCACCACCCATGGGGTTGCCGCCCAAGGGTGTTCCGCCGCTTCTGCGCTGGCCTTTCCCACCAAGAGCACCGGAGGCGGCACGCAAATTCATGATGTCGTGATCGAAATGATCGTGAACATGCTGCTCCATGTTTTCGTCCGCCATGCTAATTTCTTGCGCTAGGCGGCGGCGTGTATCAATGGAACTGAGCGGATTCGGGCCTTGTCGTCGGGCAACGTCTTCAACCAACTCTGCCTCCAGAATCTCGTCGTCTTCCTGGTAGGTCATCGAGCGTTCTTGACGACGAGTTGGACGTGGGTGTTCACGAGCAGCCTCAGCCTGCAAGTTCTGCGAACGTTCCATCTGCTGGGCAACATGCTGTGCTGCTTTCTGAAGGAATCGCTCTAGATCGCCTGCCATGAAATCACCTGTTTAGAAAACGCTGGGGAAGAGTCACGTAACAAGTTGCATTGCGGTTCGAGCTGTCCGTGAACCGTGATGCAGAGGCTCACCAGTGGCCTAGCCGGATTGATTGGGAATCTCCGACTTTCGTTCGCCTACGTCCGCGATGCTCGCACGCATCTTGGTGTCAGCCGAGACGTTCATTAGTTTGTAATAATCCATGATGCCGAGCGTTCCCGAATTGAACGCTTCGGCCATTGCTCGGGGCACATCGGCTTCTGCAGCAACCAAGACCGCCTTGCTCTCTTCGATACTGGCGATCTTCTCCTGCTCAACGGCGACGGCAGCAGCCCGGCGACTCTCCGCTCGAGCCCGCGCAACGCGCATATCGGCTTCGGCTCTGTCTGCCTGAAGTCTAGCACCAATGTTCTCACCCACGTCAATGTTGGCGATATCGATGGAGACGATTTCAAAAGCCGTTTGGGCATCCAAGCGCCGACCAAGTACTGCTTTTGAAATCATGTCGGGATTCTCTAGGACAACTTTGTGGTCATCGGCTGA
>CAYPLE010000118.1:0-16947 GCA_964411445.1 uncultured Pirellulaceae bacterium | reverse complement strand
GCAAAAATGCGTGCTCGACTTGCGGGCAGGCCGCAAATCGCGACGATCTTGCACCACAGGGATCTCTTAAACGCGAGGAATCAACAACGTGGATAGTGCTGCTCAGCCGATATTGTGCTGCCTGGGTGAGTCGATCGAGGGACGTGCGACGCAGTTTTGCGTCCAGCGCGCGATTGAAGCACATCAACTTGACTGGCAAGTCATTTCGGCGGAAGTTGAAGCTCACCAACTGGAAGTGGCGATTCGTGGATTGCAAGCTGTCGGGGTCCGCGCTTTTCGATTCTTTGGAGGCTTGCAGAGTGTTGCTGGCGCGGTGTTTCAAAGGCTCGATGACAAACATGAAGGCTCCAGCGGTCCAATCTCGAGCGCCGTACGAACGGAAGGCGGCTGGGATTGCTGGAATTCGCTGGTACAGGTGTTGCCAGCATCGGTCGATCAGTGTCTGAAGGACCTCTCGGCAGAGGATGAGCAATACCGTTGGAATCAGTGCAATTGGTGGCTACCCGGGGAGTCGCGTTTGACCGCTGCGGTGTATAACTGGCTTCGTCGAACAATTGCGCCCGAGCAGGTTAGCTATATTCCGACGATGGCCGACCTTTTGCAAACGCTCGAATCGAGAAACGTCGCTCGGGAGGTTTGCAGAGATGGCGATAAGCCAGATGATGCAATTGCGGCTAATTCTTTCGCTGCCAGCAACGAAGCCAAACAGCGCGATCTCCTTCGCACAGACGACGGAGACGCCAGTGAAGGGTCTGATGCGTGTCAAGAATCCGATTCACCTAAGTGCATTCTGATATCTGACGACCAGTACATTTTGCCGGTCTTGTCCGCCACAAAGTCTTCGCCCAGCGTTTGGATTGCCCGTGATGAGTTAGTCGACCGATTAGAATCGGTTCTTTCTGAACAGGGGCTCACTGATCAGCACAGTATACTTCGCCGGAGCGTTCTCGGTTTTGCTAGTGATGTTTATGATATCCGGCGTTGGATGTCGGTTGAGGCTGAAATCCATTTGATTCAGGATGCATACGATGAGTTCAGTGCCTTCTAACGGCGAGAATGATAGAAGTCTCGGTTTGGTTCAACGTTGTTTGACTGCTGCTAGCGTTGGTGTGGTAGTGGTCTTGGTGATCGGCGTGGCAGCTTTTCTCACGACCGGAAAGACTGGCGTTGAAAAGAATTTTACGGCGCTCTGTTACCCCGTTGGCTTGGCTTGGTTTCTAACGCTTTGCTTCGCGTGCAGCAGTTTGTTGCTGAGTCGCGGTCGGTCAGGTTGGTGGTTGCTCGTATTCGCAGTCGCCATCTACGTGTTTGGCACGCGTCCGCTTGCCAATATGGCTCTCAAGACACTTGAGGATTCATTTGTCGCGTTCGCGCCCGACGACGATGCACCTCTGGATGCTCTCATTGTTCTCGGCGGTGGAACGACAACCGGGCCTGCGCGTTCTCAGGCCGCAACGGCCGGTGATCGCGTGTTGTATGCGGCACAGCTCTACCACCAAGGGAAAACGGCACGGTTGATCACAACCGGGGCAGCCACTCCCGGCAGCGCCAATTCTGCGGCTTCGCCGAGTGCTCAGACGGTGGAGATATGGACGAAGCTCGGAATTCCGGAGTCGGACATTGAGCAGCTTGAGGGCATCAACACTTTCGAGGAGCTTTCTACGTTGAGCGACGAACTAGCAACCGGAGAAGCTGCACGAATCGGCTTGCTGACCAGTGCGTTCCATATTCCTCGCGCTCTGCGGCTGGCAGAATCACGGGACTTGGCGGTGATTCCGGTTGGGGCTGACTATCGGGCAAATGCCAATTCACCGGCTCGAATCGTGCCGCACTCGGAAAATCTGCTCAAATGGGAAACCGCCCTTCACGAGTACTTGGCCTACATCGTTGCGCGGTAGTGACTGGCTCAAGACAGCCCGCTTGGTTTGCATCTGCGCCCTCTGGATGCATATCGACAAGTTCGCGCAACCGGCCTGAACGCGCCCATTTTTTACGAATTGCCGGCGATGGGCCTGCTGAAATGGTTGCCAAGATTGACGCAAACCGCCCACTTGGAGTAAATTGTCGCGTTTTCATCGTGGATCGCTCGCCAAACGGTCAGCCTAACGGCTGGCAAAAGCGTGCTGAACACAACTGACTGGATGACGAGTGCAAGACGCGATCGCGAAAGCTGACACACTGATCGAGGCGATGGGTTGGATCCGTCGTTTCCGCGGGAAGACGACCGTCATCAAACTGGGTGGTAGTCTCCTGGATGATCAGGCGGCCCTGCAGCACTTGCTGCTGGATGTCATCTTCATGGAATCTGTCGGTATGAAACCGGTGATTGTCCATGGTGGCGGCGCTGCGATTAGCCGTGCAATGGATGAAGAAAAGATTCAGCCTCGGTGGATTGACGGACGGCGTGTTACGGACGAATCGACGCTTGGTATTGTTGAAAGAGTCTTGGCGACTGAGATCACGCAGAGATTGACCGATGAAATAGAGCGGCTCGGCGGCCGGGCGGTCAACCTGAACTTTGCGGGAGGAACGGATGTCCTGGAAGGTGAGAAGCTCCTCTTTACTGGTGAAGACGGCGGGGAAGTCGATCTTGGTTTTGTCGGCAAAGTGACCAGTGTCGATCGAACGACGATCGAGAGTATCACCTACGCCAATCAAGTGCCCGTGATTCCCTCCATGTGCATTGATGCTCAAGGCCAGAAGTACAACGTGAATGCAGACACGGCTGCGATGGCCGTAGCCGAAGCCCTCGGGGCAGAGAAGCTAATTTTCTTAAGTGACGTCAATGGTGTGCGTCGAGACAAGGATGATCCGAATACAATCATTCACTCGTTAGATGAGTCGCAGGCTCGCGAGTTGATAGAAAGTGGCGTGATAGCTTCGGGGATGATTCCAAAAGTGGAAGCTTGCCTATCGACTCTTGGCCGAGGCGTTCGAAAGGTGCATATTATTGATGGTCGGGTTCGGCATTCATTGTTGTTGGAAATTTATACAACCAGTGGCGTGGGAACAGAGATAGTCAAGAAGCGGTAGCGATTGGTCTGTTGCATTGGAGTGTTCGTTGGGGCAGCGGTAAGCTGCCCTTGTTTCGTTCTTAGAGCCTACGCTGAGTATTGAAGAGGCTACGTGGCGAAACTGTCCGGCGAACCCACGCAAAACCTTTGGAACGTTTAGGTACCCCTGGGAACGTTTAGGTAATTGAGAATATGGCGCAAGAGCATTTGGATTCCGAGAACACGCGACAGTTGTTCGAACAGTATGTGATTCCGAACTACCGACGCTACCCCGTGAATTTGGTGCGTGGCGAGGGCTCGGTTGTCTGGGACAGTGAGGACAACGAGTACTTGGACTTTTTCCCAGGCTGGGGCTGCAACCTGCTTGGACACTGTCCGCCAAGAATCGTCGAAGCAGTTCAAAAACAAGTCGCTGAACTGATCCATGTTCCCAATACTTGGCACATGGAATCGCAAGGACTGTGGGCGAAACTCCTGGTTGAACGCTCCTTCGACGCCCAGGCATTTTTCTGCAATAGCGGCGCTGAGGCAAACGAGGCTGCGATTAAGCTCGCTAGACTGCATCAGGGGCCCGACCGCTACAAGATTATTACTTTTCAAGGCAGCTTCCACGGGCGAACTTTTGGAGCATTAGCGGCAACCGCGCAGCCAGCCTATCACGAAGGGCTTGGGCCAATGCTAGCCGGGTTCACCTACGTGCCCCATGGTGATCTCGCGGCCGTCAAGAAACAGATCGACTCCTCGACCGCAGCAATTTTGATCGAGCCAATACAAGGGGAGGGGGGCGTCAAAATTCCGCCACCCGAATTCCTAACGGGGCTCCGGCAGCTCGCCGATGAGAACAACTTGCTCCTCATTTTTGACGAAGTTCAAACGGGATGCGGGCGAACGGGTCACTGGTTCGCTCATCAGTATTTCGAATGCGTGCCCGATATCATGACTCTAGCAAAGAGTCTGTGTGGTGGAATTGCAGGCGGTGCAATGCTGGCAAGCGCGGACATCGCTCCGAGTCTTCGACCTGGCATGCACGCGACTACTTTCGGCGGCAACCCCATCGCCGCAGCCGCCGGAATCGCGATGATTGAGACCATCGAAGAGGAAGGTTTGCTGGAGCAGACACAGAACAACGCCGAATTGTTTGCTTCGGCGTTGGACGACTTGAAAGATCGATGTGATCGAGTCAAGGAAGTTCGGCAACTGGGCGTGATGATCGGCGTCGAAGTCGAATTTGACGGCAACCCCGTTGTAAACCGCTGCCTAGAAAACGGACTGTTGATCAACTGCACTCAAGGAAACGTGTTGCGGTTGTTACCTGCGATGAATATTTCCGAAGATGAAGTCGCACGCGGAATGGAATTATTTAGCGACGCGGTCATTGCCGTGGCTGAAGAGCAGGATTCTGTCACAGAGTCAGCAACTTCGTGATTCGCCTGATGTAACCCTGTGTTTGCGCACAAAACTACTGTAGTTGGAGCCTGTCGTGAGACACTTGCTTTCTCTGTATGATATCAGTCAACAAGAATTGAGTACGATCCTGACGATCTCTGAGCAGACGAAGTCGCTGCTGGAAACTGGCGCGAGGCCCGCTTGGCTGCAGCGGCATGTTTTAGCGATGCTCTTCGAGAAGCAGAGCTTGCGGACGCGCGTCAGTTTTGAAGCGGGCATGAATCAACTAGGCGGCTCTGCGATGTTCTTGGGCCAAGAAGTTGGCTGGCAGAAGCGCGAGAAGACCAGTGATTTTGTACAAGTACTCGCCCAGTACGTCGACTTTCTCGTTTGTCGCGCTAAATCACACGAATCGGTTGAAGAGCTGGCTAGCTACAACTGCGTACCGGTAATCAACGGTTTAACCGATCTTTGCCATCCATGCCAAGCCTTGGCAGATTTGCTAACCATGCGCGCCCATACGGATAGTCTCGCCGGCAAACAATTGACGTTTGTTGGCGATGGCAATAATGTTGCGTATTCACTCGCGCTGGCTTGTGCCATGGTTGGCATGCGATTTCGCATTCTTGGGCCTAAAGCCTACTTTTTGCCAGAGGAACAGGTCAGCAAGATTTCGAATCACTACGCAACGGCCGATTTTGATCAAACCGAGTCCGCCGTCGACGCGATGCGTGATGCCGATTTTGTCTACACCGATGTTTGGACCAGTATGGGCCAAGAAGCCGAGGAGCAGCTTCGCCGCGAAGCATTCGCGCCTTTTCAACTCAACGGAGACATCATGTCCAAGGCACCGAACCACTGCAAGGTGATGCACTGCCTGCCTGCAAAACGCGGCGAGGAAGTGACTGCTGAGGTGATTGACTCCACCAATAGCGTGATCATCGAACAAGCAGGCAATCGCATGCACGCCCAGAAAGGGCTATTGATCTGGTTGGCCACCCAACATGGTAAGCTGAGCATTGATCAATTGGCAGCCGACGGCATCGAACTGCCCGTGGGCATTAGCTGATGTAAGATGGGTCAGCGATCAGATCGCATGGCTGCGAATCTGCCCACCTAGATAGCTGCAGGGAAGGCCGCGGTGAGTCGCGGTCAAACGCAGGGTAACTCAAAAGTACAATTCGCGGTGCCTAGAAGAAGTCGTGCGATCGTCTTCCAAGGCCGTCGCCGAACGATTTGCGTCAATCGACGGCCTTGGAAGGCGCCTTGGAAGGCCGTCGTACCGTATCGTACTTTGGATAAAGGCGTGGCCCTGCGGTCAAACGGTTGCAGCATGCGTGCGAGTTTGTTTCGTGCTAAAATCTGCCCATGCAATTGACGACAAAATTGGCAAGTCGGGCGGTTGACCGACAACTCAATTCTTCAATCCCCACATTCAGGCGGAATAGACATGGTAAAAACACGACGTACCTTTCTCAAGAATTCTGCGCTTTCAACGGCGGCACTCGCCACAACTCCTTACATCTGGACCAGCCAAGCGTCTGCGCAGGCAGTCCGAGACGATGATTTGACTGTAGCCGCAGTTGGCGTTGGTGGGAGCCGCGGAAGGTATAACCGCGGTGGGACAATCGGCAGACAGGCGGCCAAGTACGGACGCACGATCGCGGTTTGCGACGTTGATGAACTGCACACTGCAGAATACAACGCGGACAAACTCTTTGATGGCAAGCTCAATGAGTACACCGATTATCGAAAGATGATCGATACTGAGAAGCCCGACATCGTCGTCATCGGCACCAACGATCACTGGCATGTGCCAATCGCGACCTATGCACTGCGAGCCGGTTGCGACGTGTATTGCGAGAAGCCCCTCACGTTGACGATCGACGAAGGCAAACACATTTGCAAGGTTGTTAAAGAAACTGGTAAGGTCTTCCAAGTGGGTACGCAACAGCGGACCGAGATGGACCGCAAGTTTTTACAAGCCGTTGCAATGGTTCAAGAGGGCTTCATTGGCAACAACGTTTCGGCTTACATCGCTATCGGTGCAGCTCCTGGTGAAGGACCGTTTCCGACCAGTGACGTCCCTGAGAAACTAGACTGGGATTTCTGGCTCGGGCCAGCCCAAACGGCAGATTACTCACTCGAGCGACGCAAGTTTTTCCGCTGGTACATGGAGTACTCCGGTGGCAAAATGACCGACTGGGGGGCTCACCACATCGATATTGCGCAGTGGGCAATCGGTATGGATCGCACCGGTCCAACCAGCATCAGCGGCACCGGTAATTTCGGCAAAGTGGTCCCGTCGGGATTCGATTGGGTCGCATTCTTCGAGGGCAAAGAGCGCCTTGAGAATGGCTACAATGCCGCAACAGAATTCCACATCGATCTCAAGTTTGACAACGGATCAGTGCTGAACGTCAACCACGAATACACCTCAGAAGACGGCAAGACAAAGTTTCCAAACGGGATTCTATTCGTCGGTGACAACGGGCGATTCTTTGTGAACCGTGGCAAAATCACTGGTAAGCCGGTCGAGGATCTGACCGAAGCGGATAAAAAGCGTTTGGAAGGAGCGATGGCCAAGCTGTACAAGGACAAACCAATCACGAGTCACATGCAGAACTTTTTCGAGTGTGTGAAGGATCGGTCCGAGCCGATTTCGGATGTTTACAGCCACCATCGCACCATGACAAGCTGCCACATGTGCAACATCTCGTTGATGGTCGGTGAAGATCTTCAGTGGGACCCATCTAAGGAAATGTTCCTGGGCAACGAAATGGCGAACAAGCTGATGTCGCGTCCGAGCCGCGAGAAGTACTTGGGTTAGCCGCTTAAGTCTTCTCCTGAACAATCGGATCTCGCCGAGGAGCCAACGTAGAGTCGCTTCGGCACGGGCCAAGCAGATGGCTGCCCGGATCCAGTCCTTTGTAGCCTATACAATTTGCGTTCTTTTGTGGCCACATCTGAATGAGGCAGTCCTCTTTTCGATAGGCTCTTAGCGAACCGAGTAGGTGACCGTGTCACAAGAATCCTTCGATCTGGACAGCCATCTGAGTCGCATTGAGACCCGGTGGAGTGTCGTCCATCGCGCTCGCGACGAAGGACTGCTTGCGAGAGAAGCACAGTCAGAATTGTTGGCGCGTTATGGTGCTGCAATTAAGCGTTATCTGACGGCCGCGCTGCGCGATGACACGCTGGCTGACGAGATTTTTCAGGAGTTCGCGCTCAAGTTCGTACGCGGTGACTTGGACCGCGTCGACCAAACTCGCGGCAAGTTTCGCTACTACGTCAAAGCTGTTCTATACAACCTGATTCGGACCCACTTTCGACAAGCAGGACGTAGGCAAACTGTAACCATCGATCACTTCGAGCCTACCGATCAAGGGCAGGAATCCACTCAGGTGGATGACTTATTTCTAAGCAATTGGCGCGACGAGCTGCTTTCGCGTACCTGGACGATGATCGAAGACGAAGAGCGTTCGGGACGCAACAGTCACTACACAACACTGCGCACGCGTGTTGAAATGGCGGATGCTAGCTACGACGACCTGGCACCATTGCTAGGCAAGCTACTCGCGCGAGAGATCACGCCAAAGAATGCGCGAGTTTTGGTTCACCGCGCTCGTGATCGGTTTGCACAACTATTGATCAATTGTGTCGCCGACACCTTGGAAAGCCCTAGACGCGAGACCATCGAGGCTGAATTAGCCGAATTGCGACTCTTGCCATACTGCAAGGACCTCTTGTCAGTTTAAAGGGGCTCGCCGCGGCAGCGACTACTCGCGTTGCAGTCGACACCGCCGAACGAAAGTAAGCCCGCTGGTGAACTTGGGTGCAACGATGTTGTTCTGCCCGTAAATCGCAGTGATCGTCACTTCAACTTCATTGGCGGTTCGGTTGTTTACAAGGTCGCCTGGGGTGACCGAAACTGTAGCGTTGCGAACACGTGAAATCCTCAGCGATTCTTCGGCCGCGTCAACGCAATCCGTCACCGTAGCCCCCGGCAGAATGCCGCGGCGTGCGCCTTCGTAGGCTGCGGCTTCAATCGAGTTGAGAACCATATTCGCGTGACTGAGTTCCAAAATTGAGAACACCAATAAGATGAGCAACGGTAGTGTCATCGCAAACTCAACCGCCAACGCTCCCTGCCGATCTGGCCGGGAAGAAAAACGGTGAAAATGATGTTGACGTTTTCGGTAGCTGTTCATGTGGGCGTTTTGCTGATGGTTGCTGCACTGTGGTCGGACAAAGTGTTGACCGCAGAACACGTATTGCTTCGATCGGAGTTGCCGGAGATCTTGCGCCGGTCGTAAGAGCGTTTTACGCTTGGGGGTAACGTTTCTGCCACTAAGTTGAGTTCGAGATTCTTCCGTAACACGCGATAGTTCGGCAAATTGCACTAGTCGATCAGTTTAACGAACAAAGTTCTCGCGATGTCGCGGAACGCGTTGCCCAAGTCCGCAGCTCCATCGGCATGGATGAAGCTGCCGTTTGCCGCGTTGGCAACTTGCTGCATCCGGGTTTGGTCGGCACCAGCGCTGAACGTTACTGCGTGAATACTGTGGCCTAGGGCTGCGGCCGCGTTGGCTGCCGTCAGCGGATTTGTGCCAGTGTTGTGACGACCGTCTGTCATCACCACGATTGCCTTCTCTGCAAATGGACGGGCCTGGCGATCTGTTTCGATTGAGTTGCTGCCGACGGCGATACCGCCACCGATGTTGGTCAAACCGCCTGCGTTGAGGCGATCGACGGCTCTTCGAATGCGTCGAATGTTCTCGGTTACCGCGATCCTCTTGCTCGCTGAACTGGAATACGTCGTAAGCGAGATCCGGGTTGCCGGTCCCAGCAACTCGACTTCGTCTAGGAAGATGTTCACTGCGTCTTTCAATGCCTGGAGTCGTGTGACACCACCGGACCGGGAGTTCATCGATCCCGAAATATCCAGCACAAGGGCGACATCACGAACGCCAGAGGATGCCGTCGCAAACTGCTCTGGCGCGAACGTGTTGCTGCCAAAGAGCCGTGCAAAGAATAGTCCAACAGTTCCGTCCGCATCGGCCGCAGTTCTCCCACCGCGAATGCGGACCGCAGTGAGCGGAAGCCCTCCGGGCTCGAACAACAACTTGCCGCCTGAGCCTTGGCGAATGCTGCCCACTTCGATGTCCGTTGCGTCAAGCGTTAGAGGTTGACCGGCGACCGTGTTCAGTCCCGCGACTTCGATTGCTCGCGCTCGAGCTGCTGCCATATCCTGAGTCCGTGCCAGCGCCTCGCTTCCCGCTTGCGCGGCAGCGTCCGTCGCCGTCCGCAGTTCTGACCGAACGACGTGCATGTATGCGATGTCAATTGAGAACACCGCAGCAATCAACAGGATGACCAGGGTGAGAGCCACCATGATCATCATTGCACCGCGACGGTCCCGGCTTCTGCCTTGATGAAACATTCCCATTATTCCTTTGCCATAGTTGCACGGGCTTCGATCAGCAGATTCTGAAACGGACCAATTCCCGTCACTGTCCTTTGGTTGCCTGGCACCTGCACTCGCACGGTGAACAAAGCGCCTGGATCAAGGTCTTCAGCGTTTGCCGGTTCTAGGATCAGAGTGTGTTGGTCGATGCCTCGCGACTGCAGGACTTGTGTGCACAGGGTTTGTGCCCTGGCGGTGGTGCCATCAAACTCTGCGATCGCCTTCGCCGCTTCGTAAGTTGCCATTACGGTCGCTTGTCGAACGAAGATCTTATTTGCGCCTTCGATTGCACCGAGTCCGAGCAGTACAATGACCGGCATGCATACAGCCAATTCAATGACCGCACTGCCGCGGCGTCTGCTAGGTTGGGTTCTTCGTGCTGTGTGTATCGAACGCATTGGTTTGTGTGGTCTTCAATTCAGAGCAAGATTCTAAGTGGTTCGCAGTCGACGATTCGCGCTAACTTTCCGTTCCAACTGGACTGGCAGTTGCGGCGTTTGTCGTGATGCTTGGCACGTAAACTGCTTCTGATTCGGCGACTTCGACAGACTCATAGTTTCCAGCATCTTCGCGGCGTACCATGTCCGCAACTTGATTGAAGTCGTCTGCCAGTTCGGCCCAAAAGTCAGTTTCGCGGAATCGCATCGGGGCAACGTCTTCACCAAGAGCAAGCTGCTTGAGCGAGCTTCGGAGTCGGAAGATCGGCCCAGCGAACCGATGACTGAGACGTAAAGTGTCATACACAAACGCTGGCACCAAAGCTACCAAAACGAGTACGATAACGGCATGCTTCTCCCATGTATCCGCCAAACACTGCGTTATGGAACGATTGGGATCGCCAAGAAGGAAGTCGAGTGCCGCCAGCAAGCAGAGTGTGATTCCGAAGAATGCGATCCAATGCAGGATGAGTCTCTTTACAAGAGCACCCTGGACAGCTTTATCGACGAACAGTTTGCCACGTGGTTTTGCCATCGGTTAACGGCCTTTGTTTCGGAGGTTTGTCGCGGGCAGTTACTTTGCCTGAGACAGTAGTAGCTAGCGATTCAACGAGCCACAACGATCAATTTACAAAGCGTAGTACTTAAAATGTCCTGCTGCGTCCCACTGCTCAAGTTGTTGCTCTGCGAGCGACGAGACCTGAAGATTGAGTTGTTTGCGGTACCGCCCCCAGATTGCACGACTGCGACGCTGTCCGACGATGTGGGCACGGTGTAATGAAAGCTAGTTTTTGCACAGTCCCTTGGGCGGAACCGTTTGCCGCAAGTACGCCGAAAGCTGCCTGTCAATGTTCGGCCTGAATCGCCTATGACGACTATCCGGTTCGGCTCTAACGCACTTACGCCAAAGGTGGCCGCTCTAGCCCGCATATGGAGAATCAACCGCTCACAGCGTGACTTGGCGACAACCGGCCAGCATGCACCCCGAAAGAGCGGTTTTTGAATGCATTCCCTGCTCGTCTGACGATGGCTCTCAACGAACATCCTCCCTCTGCGTTTGCCGAGACACCCTCTCGCCGTGTAGTTACTGCCCGTAGCGATCTGCGTCTTTTTGCGGGTTAATTGACCTGACATCAAAGTCAGCGGCGGGAATCCTTCGCGGAACAGCTCGAATCGTTCCTATCGTGCCTTAAGTCACAATATTTTGCAGTTATGATGGACGTAACCGATGCGGGCAGAGATGGCGCGAACACGATTTTTTCGCGTGAGGGTCGGCATCGACGCCCAGCGATGGGAAAGCATACAGACAGCTCAGAATTCCCCAATTGAAGCAGATATGTTTATTAAGCAACAACTTCCAGCCTTATCCCTTTTGCTCCTGGCTTGTCAAATCCAAGCCGCTGAGTTCGATGGCTGGAAAGCAATCCGCGTGGCGGAACAAAAGGGTGCCACGCGTGTACTAAGAACAATTGATGTCACTGGCGATGGAATCTCCGACCTTGTCGTCGTAAACCCTCGCTATTCGCGGCTGGACGTTTACCGCTACCGCAGTCCGGAGCAGCGTGAGGGCAAGCTGGATGATGAAAACTTGTCTGATCCGAAGGACGCCAATTTTCTGCCGCTCGCAATCGAACTGCAGCACCAAAAGATCCAGCTTGAACAGATTCCGATTGACGTCATCGACGTAGAACGCGACGGCGAGCGGCAGCTTGCTGTGCTCGTTGCTGCTCCTACGCGGCTCGTGATTCTTCAACGCGATGAATCTACAGCAAAGTGGAACGTTGAGAAGAAATTCGACCTGCTCGGCGCAGAGGTTACGGCTCGTCACAAAGCAATGCAGTTGTCACCGTCGCTAGCTGATGACGGAGCTCCAAGTGTGCTGATCGCCTGTGAAGAAGGCTACATGCGTGTTAAGCTCGGCGAAGAAATCCGCTCTGATTGGTTGAAGCCTCGCGAGCAGCGCACACTACTCGACTGGTGGGTTACCGATGTTGATGGTGATGGGAACCATGACATTCTTGAGCAACGACGCTCCGCCGACGAGGCGATTTGCTGGCTTCAAGGTGATGGGAAAGGCGAGTTTCAGCCAGCACGAGTGCTTCACGATCGACAGTCGGCTGATGTACGTGTGCTCGGCGGTTTCGCTAAAAGTTCTGTCGTTGTGCTGGACGCTCGAGCAGAAGGAATGGTCCGGCGTTTCGAACTGGACAGCAATGAAATTTCTCCTCTCGGTCGCATGCTGCCGTTGCCCATCGAGGACGGCGCTGTTTGGGGCAGCCTCTGGCAAGGCGATAGACGTGTTCTCGTAACCGCCTCCAACAGTAGCCCACTGCTGAACACATTCCTGCTGACCGAAGATGGGTGGAAAGCTGGAGCGACATTCCCAACCATCGGAAATGTCTTGAAAATCGTTCAGCCACCAGCCATTCCGGGTACATTGCTGCTCTGGTGCAAAGACGCGAACAGCCTTTACAAAACGACGTGGGACGGCAGTCGCCTGTCTTACCCAAAAATGATGACATCCAACGAGAAACTAGCCGATGACGCTCAAGTCCTTGGGCTTGGTCAAGTTGGCAAGACAGTTTGGTGGGCAACACAGAACGACCGCGACATCCTGTTGCACCTGATGCCCAACACGGCCGACGAGCCAATCTTCATTAAGTTTGCAGGTATTGGTTCGTCAGCCGAGGACGTTCGCTGGATTGGCGGGAAACGATTGTTGGTTAAGGAACGCCGAGCACGTGGCCTTGTGCTGGTCGAGCAAGGGGAAGAAGGCTCCAAGCCGTCGAAGAGCGAACCGGCCAGTTTGCAGCGTGCTGAGCTAGAGGAATTCCGTACGTACGAGATATCGGGCGAGACGAAAGTTGGGCGGCTGACCGACGGGGCCCTACAGTGGCTCGACGAAGGGCTCGAACCATTCGAACAGGTCATGTTGGGGGATTCCCAAGAAATCGCTGACTTGCTACCGGAGACGCTTTCGTCTGGCTGGGCCGTCGACTCTGTCAGTGGAAGCATCCATCGTCTGCAGCCGGACGAAACGGGCGTCGCCAAGGAAGTTGCCCGCTACGAAGTTGCTGGAACGGAATCCATTGTTATGGACCACGTACTGGGTTTGGTAGCGGTCGGTAGAAACCGGATTGTCAGTCTTTCTGAAGGAACCGGCGAAGAACTGCAACAGGTTGAAGCCCTCGATCAACGAACGCGGCGCGTTGGAGCTAACAAAGGCGATTGCGACCGATTCTTAGTCGTCGACCTCGACCTCGATGGCAAAGAAGAATTGCTTTTGTGTGACGACGAAGAGCACACCCTAACGGCCTTACGTCTCGGCGATTCCTTTGAGACAATCTTGTCTTGGAAGGTCTTTGAAGACATGGCATATCCATACGGCGGAGACGATTTTGGCGGTGACGGCTCAGAAGCGGAGCCGCGCGCCATCGCTTCTCTGGACCTCGACGGCGACAGCGAGCCGGACTTAGCCATGCTCAGTCATGATCGCTTGCTGATCTATTTCGGAAATGAACCAAAGTAAACACAATGCAACAGACTAAGAACATAAGATCGTTCCCTCTCGTGTTGGCGGCGATCGTTTTTACCGCCGGATTGGCTTGTGCCGAAGACGGTGACAACGATGTGGTAATGACCCTCCGCTTGACCAACGGTTCTCAGATCACCGCACCAGTTCTGCGCAAAAGCGAAGAACGCTACATCCTGGACCTCGGTGCGGAGATCGTCAGCATTCCCGCTAAACAGGTCGTCGATGCGGCGCGGGCGGATGGTAGTAACGCCAAGACCGATCGAGAAAAATTTGACATTTATACCACGGGCAGACTGAAGCCTGCGGGGATCAATCGCCACGTTGACAACTTCGGTGACGCCGTTTTAACGGTTTCAACCGCGTCAGGCGTTGGCAGCGGGTTCTTGATTAGCAACCGCGGCCACTTCATCACGAACTATCACGTGGTTGAAGAAGAGCTCGACGTAAAGGTGACCGCCTTCCAACGAACGGCGTCAGGTTATGAGAAGAAGACGCTCGGTAATGTAAAGATTCTTGCCGTCAATCCTCACCGTGACCTCGCGCTGCTGAAAATTGATTCGCAGGAAATGATCGATCTTGAGTTGCCACACGTGACCATCGCCAAGGAGGAAGTCTCGGTAGGCGAATCCGTCTTTGCAATCGGCAACCCTCTTGGCCTTGAGCGATCGGTGACGCAGGGCATTGTCAGTTCAGTGACGCGTACCATGGGACACCTGCGATTCGTACAAACGGACGCTTCTATCAACCCCGGCAATAGCGGTGGCCCCTTGTTCAATCTCCGTGGAGAAGTGATTGGAGTGGCCTGCGCAGGCTACTCGAGCTTTGACGGATTGGCGTTCGGCATTCCGGTATCGGATCTGGTAGACTTTCTAAAACACCGTGACGCCTACCTTTTCGATTCGACACAGCCACAAAATGGTGTGAAGTACCTTGCCCCGCCTTCGTTGTCCGATAGCAAGAAATAGTCCGCGGGCGATATCCACAATGCGGCCGTAAGAAACACTTTCAATAAAGAACCAAACTGGGAAAACAATGACAATTTTGCCCCGGTCATTTCTGATCGCTCTCACGGCGCTGGCAGCTTCTCTCGTTGCAGGCAATCAATTCAGCTTTGGTGACGAGCCGCATTCGGGCTGGGAGCGTTTGCCCAGTTCGACGGTTGCTGCAGCTAGGATGGCCTTTAGCCCCAAGCTCGCTGAGCAGTTCGTCGAAGAGACCCAGCTTGGAAGTGTGTTCTTGAAAGATGCGCGCGTCACCGGACTTGTCGAGGTCATGCTTGAGGCGATGACAGACGCCGCCCGAGAAGGATCGCCGGCTGAGACCTTTGCATCCATGGATTTGAAGGCAGATGAGCTGCTTGGAATGCTCGCTGGAGAAGCAGGTGTTGCGTACATTGGGGATCGAACCGCTGAGTTCAATCCGTGCGTTGCACTCTGGCTGAATCCAAGCGACGAAAGCGCGGAGTTGATGTGGGACCTCATCAATCAACTCGTTGAAGAGAGCGTCGAAAAGAAAGAGGGCACCACGATGCTCGACGTCAATGTCGCCGGCGCAGAAGCATTTTGGCTACATCTCGAATTGCCCTTAGAAGCCGGTTCGATCAACACCGTCATGGCCAAGCGAGATAACCACCTTGCTGTAGCAATGATGCCCGAACCGATTGATGAAGACGCCGAAGACGCCCTTGTCGAATTCTTAGCTGAACAGGCCGGCCGCTTGTTGGCGGAAGAACTGCCCTCTCGCGACCGATTCGAGTTTGCAGATGGCGTCACGCAGTCCGACCGCGCGGGCCGCGATGATTCCGCAATCTTCGACTCCGCGATAAACGGACCATTGCTGAGAGAAACCATCATATCCCGCCTCGAAATGGTTCCAGAAGAAGAGATCCAACGCGTCGCCAGACTAACCGGCTATGAAGACATTGGGTGGATTACGTTCGGCGTATCCTATGGAGATCAACTCCTTCATCAAACGATGCGAATGGACTGGCCGAGCCCCCGGACTGGCTTGGGACAACTTCTGGACCTAGAACAAGCGACCTTTGATCCGCCCAAGTGGATCCCGGCAACCGCACACACGGCGTCGCAAATATACATAGAACCCGACAAGGTATTCTCGCTGGTCGAGGAAGTTGTTCGGGAGGAGTACCCCGCAACGGCATCGGCATTCGAAATTGCCAAAGGCCAAGTGAAGGCGCTCTTCCAAGTTGACTTGCTGGATCTACTCGCCGCCATGGGCCCGAAGGTAACCTCAATTGTCTTCCCGATATCTAGCGAGTCGGTCGACGCGGTGATTGACTCAGAGGCAGAGGATATTCAAGAACCAACCGCGATCATCATAGAACTTGCCGATCAAGAGATCGTGGAAGACTTTGCACGAAAAGCAATTGCATTTGCACCGCCGGGCGGGATCGAGGAAACGGACGAACAAGGCTACTTTGGCGTACGTGTGCAAGGCGCACCGGTTCAATTAGGTGCTGCCATAGGAGACGGACACCTGATTCTAGGCATCGGAGATAACGTTTTGGAACAAGTCCTCGCTTCACTCAAGAATCCACCGACGGGTCGTGACGCGTTTATTGGATCGGACGCCTACGACACCGGAAAAGAGATGCTTAGCGGAAAAGCGGGAATCAGATTGGATATTACTGACGGCAATATTCAGCAGCAAGCCGCCTTCGAAGCGCTCGAAACCGTCGTTGAACAGATGCAAACCTTCCGCAGCGAATTCGGCGAAGAAGACTTCGCCTTGTCCGTATTTGAAGCAGTGCTTATGCAAATGCCATCACCCGAGGAAAGCGATGGCAGTTTTGGTGTATTCATCACCGAGATCTACACCGACAATGCCGGACTCAAATTCGAGTCCGTTGCCGAATTGCCACCGCCAAATTGACAACCACTCGCAAGACTAGCCTCCCAATAATCGCCCGGTCGGATCTTTCTTGACCCGGATCGAATCGCAGAGCGTTCGCGCGACTGCTATTTTCACGGTCACGTTCTGACTTATCCACCGCCGATGCTTTGTGCTGTAAAAACGATCGCATAGTGACACATCTAGCTCGTGTTCATCCCCGCTCGCCACAACTGCCAGCTCAACTTTCCAATCAAC
>CAYPLE010000117.1:3333-17248 GCA_964411445.1 uncultured Pirellulaceae bacterium | reverse complement strand
CAGAAAGCTCGCGCAGGGGCGATGGGACGCAGAGGTCGAGTGAACGTAGTTTCCGTTTGCCATTCTTCCTTCGCGCCAACGCGCCTCTACGCGAGGTCATCACGTTTCGAACAATCCTTGCAAAACGAATCAGTCGCAATCAGCTCCTCACCAAATCAGCAGGAGTTTGCATCGGCCAGCCGTAAAAGCAAAGCTGCTTACAAGAAGAAGGCGGACTACAACAAAGCCCAAACAACTCAAATTGCTATCACGATGTGCCTGCACCTTACATCTGGCTTGCCCATGCTAGTCGACGAGACAAAAACGTGGTAGCTCACATAACTAATAAGGCTTGACCTCGTGGAGTTAGATACGAACGAAGCCGATGGTTCAAGGCCTTTGTTCAAGAAGGCGGGAGCGGTGATTGTGGTGCTTGCCGAAGGCGAGCAGCTAGTAGGAGAGCTCTTGGGAATTGCTTCGGGGAAAACGTTGTCGGGCAATAGCTGCGGGATGCACCTGAGGACGGCTTGCGCGGTTTCACTATTGGAAAGCCAATCGTCCGTCCTAGGTGACGGCCACCGTTCGCCCACTGAAGGCGTATTAGCGCCAGCTAGCTTTCATATCGCTACAATGACGACATGGACACCGTTTACATCAAAACCTCAATCGTCAGCCACGCATCATCGCGGCCGAGTTCCAATATACAGATAGCTGCTTTGCAGCACCAAGCTCGCGAGTGGTGGGCCGTCGAGCGACCAAAATTCAATCTTGTCACTTCGCAGCTTACAATTGTCGAGGCATCCTATGGCGACGCCTCTGCTGCCATCGATCGGCCGAAAATGCTCCAGGGCTTGCCTTTGGGGCCCCTTGGCCAGGATGTCGATGCATTAGCGAATCTGATCCTGTCCAAGCACATGATGCCGCAAAAGGCCTCAGCCGATGCGGTTCACGTTGCCGCAGCGGCAATCGCCGGTGTAAACTATCTCTTGACACAAATCTGCAGGCATATTGCGAACGCCCACGAACTTCCGCGTGTCTATCGCTTATTGGAAGAGCAGGGGTACAGTCAACTACTAATTTGCACGCCGACTGAATTCTTAGGCGGAGATAACGATGGCGAAGAATCCGATACTTGACGAGCTGCACGCAACGCGGGAACGCCTGCTGGCGGAATCCGGCGGCACGGTCTCGGGCCTGCTTGACCGCCTTCGCGCAGATCAATCTGCGTCTGAGCGTCCAATCTACAAACCGGCGAACCCTGCGCAACGGAGTGACGGTGGTGACGTTTCAACCAGTGGTGAGTCAACTCCCGCCGCCCGTTGATCGCCGCCGTTATCTGGCTTAAACAAATGGAATCCACGCTTCCTAAATTCGCTCTCGCGCTCGTGCTTCTCGCTTGCTTTCGCGGCTGCACTGCGGAACGCAACTCTGCCAGCCCGACGAACACTGCCAATAGTGTAGCTGACCAAACCAACGCGATTCAATCTGATGCGACGCCCGCTGAACGCGTTGCTCCTGCGGTTGAACCGGGCTTCTATCGCGATGGCGCTGATTTCGAGCGTGTCTCAAGCGTACTTGCTGGAGCGGATGCCAGCATCCTGTTGGACTATCATTCCGGAATTGAATGGTACGACGAAACAGCAAAAACGCGTTCTAGACTGGATGACATTTACGACGTCAAATCGTTACTGGCTTCGATCGAAAACAAACACGTGGTTGTGGTGTCTACCGGCAAGGTTGCATGGGACAAATACGATGAATACATTGCGAAGATTGCTGAATTCGCTTACGAACTGGGCTTTGACATGACAATTGTGACTGATGAAAATGCACAAGGTCTGGTGATTTCAAAGGTAATTCAACACTCAATCTGAGATCGCCAGATAAGGCTCCGCCTCCGCAGGTGCGGTGGCACAGAACACCGTGTAACATCCGAGCTCTGAAGAGCAATTTTCTCATTGAAGCACTTCTTGTTTGATCTCATCTGCTTTCTCGTCGCTAACGGATTCTCCTTCCAGCCCGAAGTTGCCTCTGGTCAGGCTGACGACGCGCTCAGCTTTCTGAAATGCGACGCGACGCATCATTTCCAAGTTTTGGCTCTTCAACTAGCTGAAACGCGTCCCTAGGGCTTCCATATTGCTGCAGAACGTGGACATTTTCAGGTCGCCACCTCGCAGGGATCTGCGTAGCAGTTGCCGGGAGACACCCGAGCAGCGACGGGAAAGGTCTGAAATGCCTTAGTGGCTCAATGCTATAATCCGCCATCAGGGATTGTGCCGATACAGCGCGAGGGCTGGGCGGCGTGGGTGAACACAGAACCTTTTCAAATGGTGCGATATGTTGAAAGCTGGGATCGTCGGTGTTGGCTTCATGGGTTGGATTCACTATCTGGCCTATCAACGATCAAAGGCTGTTGAATTGACGGCATTCGCGTCGCGGGATGCGAAGAAACGGGCTGGCGACTGGACGTCCATCAGAGGCAACTTTGGGCCTCCCGGTGAGCAAATCGACGTCAGCGGCCTGTCAACGTATGAAAACTACGAATCCATGCTTGCCGACGATTCGATCGACCTTATCGACGTGTGCTTGCCACCGAACTTGCACGTCGAAGCATGCAAGAAAGCTCTGGCCGCCGGTAAGCATGTACTCTGCGAAAAACCACTTGGCCTGACAACCGGCGAGTGCGATGAAATCCTCGGCGCAGCCAAAACTGCTGGCCGCCAAGTCTTCGTGGCTCAAGTACTGCCGTTCATGGGCGAATTCCAATTTGCGTACGAAGCCGCGGCTGAAGGGCGATTCGGGGCCGCACGCCGAGCCCACTTGAAGCGGGTGATCTCCCCACCCGACTGGATTCCAGACTTCTATGATCCAACGACCGTCGGGGGGCCTTTGATTGACCTGCATGTTCACGACACTCACTTCATTAGACTGCTTTTCGGCATGCCCAAGCGGGTAATCGCTTCGGCTCAGATGCAAGACGGCGTTGTGCGGTTTTGTAGCACATTGATGGAGTTCGATGATCCTGAGTTGGTTGTCAGTACGATTAGCGGCGTCAGTAGCCAAACTGCCCGCCCCTTCTGCCACGGCTACGAAATTGAGTTCGAAAAGGCCGCAATGCAATTCGAGCTATCAGCACTGGGAGACGGCGTGGCCTCGCTGCCGCTGCAATTGCTGCCAGTTGGCGAAGCGGCCAGTCAGCCAGCGTTGGAGGAAAGCGACGAGGTCGATGCCTTCCGAGGCGAAATTGACGAAGCGGCTGCCGCAATCGCAAGTGGCTCCCCTGCCCCACGGCTGGACGGAATGCTAGCACGTGATGCAATCCACATCTGTCATTGCTTGACGGAGTCGGCTCGCACAGGCGGCTGGGTGGAGTGCCGTTAGCTTCAGCAAGTACACGACGGCGGGGCAGAGGGTTGGGAACCGCGACCATCTCCACTACGGTGCCCATTCCTCCCAGATTCAGGTGGTTTTCATGGCTAGCAATGATTGCACTTGGCTTTAACTCTTTGGCTCTCCTATAAGCGACATTGAAAGTCTCTTAAGGCAGTCGACGATGGCGGGCGAGGTATGCGCGTTGTTGTGTCGGCTGCCGTTCGCGAAGCGAATTGGATCAGCCAGTGTCCCAAGCCCCAGGGCTAGGTAACCCGGAATTCCAGCATGGGCCACGTCCGAAGCGTGGTGCGTGGATCGCTGCGCACATTGGGATGCTGTTTTGCATCGTCGGTTTGGCAACTCAATCGTTGCACGCAGCCGACATCACTCTTCCTCAGATTGATCCACTGCATTCAATTCGTGTTGAAGGCGAATCATGGGCCAAGGCCAATCGTGGTGCCTACGAGGTGCTAGTCTTCTTTGGCAAATGCAAGTTGACGCAAGGCGATTTCACGGCGACGGCAAATCGAATTACCTTGTGGGTGGACCGAGAGTCGTTCAGCAATCGTGCTGGCGGAATCACGGGCACGAAGACACCTCCGGGCAAAGCGATCGTGTTGCTCGAGGGAGGTGCTCACCTGAACTGGAGCGGTGGACGGTCGCTGCAAGACCACCGCTGGATGGGACGCCTATTCAGCTTGCGTCCCGTTGTCTGCGTAGGCACTCAGGTTGAGCGTCACGATCTGCCAAACGCGAACGATATTCCTCGCCTCGACTGGGCACATGCTAGCCCCGCTGGTGTCACCACAGCGCAGTACCTTGGCAACTTACACGCAAGCGTGGTGACGGCATCAGGACAACAATCGGCTCCACCACTCCTTGGGGCCCCCCAATCGCGTTCCAATTCAACCACCACCAATGCCGCTCCGCGGACCCCCAACGCAGTTCAATGGAATCCGCCTGAAAGTCAGTCGCAGGCGCGAAACCGATATTTGGAATCATCGGGCCAACCGGCTGGACCAACATACGTGGGCGGTACTGGAGGCGGATTGTCCGGAAGTACCCGAAACAGTGAAGCCCTGCCGCAATCGGGCATCGTAATTCCCCAGGACGGTTCCCAGCCGTACCCAGCAAACCAGCCTCCAGCACAAAGCCCAACACCGGAAGCAATTTCGCCGTTAGGAAACGGCGGGCCGCTGCCCAACGAGCTAACACAAGGCTACTACCCGGGCCTGGATCCGCAGACAGTGATGCAGGTTCCAGCCGCCCCGTCGGTCCGTTCAGTCGTCTTTTCAGGTCGCGACAGCCAGCGACCGCTCGAGGTCGGAACGGACTATGACGAAGTTGCTGATGAGACGATATTCCAGGTTATCGGCGGTTTCCGCATCGCGGCAAGCGGTGTGAGAATTCCGCAGGCCAATGGAACCTATTTCGAAGCCGGCGCTGTGTCTTTGGAAGCGGACAATGCCGTTATTTGGCAACGCGGCAAAGCCAACTTTGGCGACTTGGTGTCAACTCCGGAACGCCCCATTGAACTGTATCTCGAGGGAAACATCGTGTTCTCTCAGGGCAACCGAGTGATTTACGCCGATCGCATGTACTACAACTTGGAAAGTGAGTACGGCACGATCCTGGGAGCAGAAGTCCTCACGCCTGCCCCTCAGTTCCAAGGTCTTGTTCGTTTAAAGTCAGACGTACTGCAACAGATCAACGGTCAACGGTTGATGGCCTACGGTGCTGCTGTGACGAGTAGCCGGATGGGGGTGCCTCGCTATTGGTTACAGGCAGATGAAGTTGAACTGACCGACGGTAGAAGCCAACAAGAGGCAGATGGGCTTGTCAGCAGAGTGCCGCAAGCCGAAACGAAAATGCGAGCACGAGCGAAGAACAACTTCGTCTACGTTGGCGGCGTCCCAATTTTTTACTGGCCTACGTTCTCGACGGACCTCCGCCGGTCGGATTTCTATCTTTCCAGTGTCAGTTTCGGGAACGACGCGATTTTCGGTACGCAGGTCTACGCTACCTGGGATGTGTTTCATCTGCTCGGAATGGAACCACCGCTTGGGACAAGCCTGAAACTGTCAACCGATTACTTGTCTGACCGCGGTCCCGCCGTGGGGTTGCGATACGATTACAACCGCGAAACCCTCCTCTTCGGAGTCCCTTCAATTGGGTTCACTGACGCTTGGCTTATCCAAGATTCCGGCCTAGACATTTTGGGCAGCGATCGAAGCTTGATAACGCCAGAAGAAGAAACGCGAGGACGCATCAACTCGCGTCACCGATTCTTCCCCGCGGAAAATTGGGTTGCGATGGTTGAAACGGGGTGGATTTCGGACCGCAACTTCTTGGAGCAGTACTTTGAAAATGAGTGGGAACAGCAAAAGGACTTTGACACCGCAGCGCGTCTTCGTCGCAACGCTGGCAACCAACAGTTGGACATCTATGCTTCGTGGCGGGTAAACGAGTTCTTTACCGAGACGGAATCACTTCCGAGGATCGATCACCACATTCTTGGGCAAGACTTGTTTTCACAGCTCTTCACCTGGAGTGCCAAGACCAGCCTCAGCTATTCCCACCAACGACCTGCGACGACGCCAACCGATCCGGTTGATGCGGCCAAGTTTGCTCTGCGGCCATGGGAAACAGACAGCGAAGGCGGGCGGTTCATCACGCGGCAAGAAATCAGCATGCCAGTCAGCCTCGGCGTACTGAACATCAATCCGTTTTTGTCCGGTGAAGCTGGGTATTGGAACGAGGATGTGAACGGCGATGACGTCAGTCGATTGGTTGGGCAAGCTGGGATACGGGCTTCGATGCCGATGTGGAAAGTTTATCCGAACATCGACAATCGAATCCTCGACCTTCGCGGCATCGCTCACAAGGCAACGTTCGAATCCGAGTTCTTCTACGCAGACGCCAGCGAAGACCTCGACCGCTTCCCACTTTACGATCGCCTGGACGACAACTCCCAAGAACACTTCCATCGCCGAATGGTCTTCAACACCTTCGACGGAGCATTGCCTCCCCAGTTTGACCAACGCAGTTTCGCGCTGCGTAGTGGCATGCAGCGTTGGGTGACGGCGGGCAGCAGCGAAATTGCAGATGACTTAACGCAGGTGCGATTCGGTATCAACCAGCGTTGGCAAACAAAGCGAGGACTAGCCGGGCGAGAGCGCATTGTGGACGTTGTCGCGTTGGACGTCGATTTTACTGTCTTTCCAAAAGCGGATCGGGACAACTTTGGAGAGGAAGTCGGAGTGATCGACTACGACTTCCGTTACCACGTTGGTGATCGTCTGACAGTATTGTCCGATGGCTACTTCGACGTGTTCTCTCAAGGCCTGAAGATGATTTCGTTAGGCACCCTAATCAGTCGGCCTGGTCGCGGAGACGCTTACATCGGTCTATTGAGTATCGAAGGGCCAATTAGCGCAAACGTACTCAATGGCTACACGAATTACAGACTAAGTGAGAAGTGGATCTTGCGAGGCGGTGCCGCGTTTGACTTTGGTGAAACAGGAAGTATCGGCCAGTCTCTAGGCCTGACTCGAATTGGCGAGTCGGCTTTGATCAACGTAGGCGTGAACATCGACCACGGGCGGGATAACGTTTCATTTAGCTTCAACATCGAACCTCGCTTCTTCCAACAAGGATTGCTTGGCATCATTGGCGGTGAGTTGGTACCGCCCGCCGGATTCCGCGGCGTCGAGTAGTCTGCCAGCCGTTTTCTCCGACTCCTGCCGTTGTGGATCTGGTTACAGAACCCCGCCTAGAGCGTTGCAAACCCGTGTGTTTTGTTTCTGCGCCTAGTTGAGCCTGCATGCCCTCCTTCGCTGGCGACCTCGCTACATTTCTACTGCGGATCTTTGAGGGGCAGGAATTGGACGGCGTCGGCGATGACGTGGCCGTTGCTTCCTTCGTTGGATAGCGTCACGCGAGCGAGGCCATCAAATTGGAAGACCCCAATCTCTTGGAAGATCTGGTCCGCATTCCGTAAACGTTGGTTGACCGTCAAACGATGTTGACCATCCTTGGATTGAACAGTCACTTGTACTTGTGACGAGCGATTGTTGTTTGGCGGCCACGCAAGCCCGACGCGGTAATTGCCTGGCTCTAGCTTTGCCTCAAAAACAGCCTTCTTGATCGTCTTCGACTTGGAAGCGTTGTCATCGTGTTGATAACCGTAGTCCACATACGGCTTGTTGGCCGAAGATGATCTCCACGCTCCCTCAAACTTCGCCTTTGAGTCGTCAACAACGACGCCTGGTAGCGTCTTGGAATCATTCTGATAGACATCAGCAAGCTCGAGCACTTGGCCATCACTCAGTAGACGCTGACGCAGCCCCTGATACTCAACATCCTGCACCGCCGACTGGTTATCGATAGCCATCGAAGCAACGGTGGCGGCTGACTGGCCGAGAATCATGAAAACGGGCTCCATGCGTATGGAACCAAAGGCAATATGACTTGACGAAACGCAAACAGGAACGAGCAAATTCTCACACTGCTCGCGTTTTGGCTGAATACTGCCGAGGCTAATCTCGTAGGGACGCGGCGCTTTGACGCCAATGTCGCCCTCGTTCTGAACAAAACCATCTGGCTTAACGTACCGCTGGACATTATGCGAATCTAACGTGTAAGACCCCATGCCAATCGATTCGGGCGTGACCTTTGTGTCGAGGCAATCGTGTTCGGTCATTACGTATCTGCCGATCAAGCGACGTGCTTCGCGGACGTAGATCTGGTGCGGCCAGCCGCCATGGTCGACAAATTCATCCGCTGCTAGCCCCCACTGGGAGACCTGTGCTCGAACATCTTCGGGCACGCGAGGATCGTTGGCCATAAAGTACAAAAGGCCTTTTTGGTAACGCTCGTGATCTCGAACAATCTCCTGGCGGCGTTCGTAGCTGGCCTCGGGATAGTCGTAGTTCATTCCGATGTAGTCGCTACTGACGGGCCCATGGTTGTTCGTGTCCGTCTTTCGATTTGGGATCGGATCGTATTTGTTGAAGAGCTGCCTCCATCCCGAATCGAGTACGCGGAGGAGCAACAAGTATTCATCGGCGTCGTATCCAGTAGGCTTCGGAAATGGAATTCGATTGTCAGACACCTTGGTCATGCACAGGCGAAAACAGTAAGCTTGGATGCGATGATCGCCGTCACCGTACTCACCGGGCGGCTGGCTGCTGATAAGTGGCAGTAGGCCGCTGGCGGGATTCCCCGGTTCACGGTAAGGATCAATGTCGGATGTGAAATGGTGAGAATGGTGCAGGACGCCCGTTTGAATTCCGTTCCAATTCTCGTTGTAGGTTGCATTAGCTTCTCGCCCGATGTGATAGTCACAGCCGGCCGACGCCAAGAGGTCGCCTTCGTAGGTCGTGTCGATAAACACCTTGCCTCGAACATACTGCCCGCTGAGCGAGCGGATCGCGACGATTCTTGGGCCCCTCTTGATGACGCCACCTTCTCGGTCGAGCCACCAATTGCGAGTCACCGGAATCTGAAACTCGGCCAACCAGTCGTCAAAAATCCTCTCAGCGACGCTTGGCTCAAACACCCAAAGTGTCGCCCCATCGCCGTCCTTGCCAGGCGGACTCTGGTTTCGGTTCCCAAACTCCGCTTTACTCTGCCACTTCCACGCTGATTCTGCTTGGTAAAACTTCCACACGCGATGGTAAAACTCACGACTGAGTCCTCCAATGGCGTCCTTTTTTCCGGAGTCGGTCCACCCTAAGCCGCCGCTCGTGAGTCCTCCAAGGTGTTCTTCTGGGCAGACGATGGCTACAGACTTACCCATTCGTTTTGCCTGAATCGCAGACGTAATCGCCGCCGATGTACCACCGTAGATGACCACATCAAACTCAGGTGCACTACTCAGCTTCTGAGCTTGAGCACTGACTGACGCTTGAAAGCAACTCGCTGACCACGCCAGCACGCACAGAAGGACTGTGCCGAAGGCCTGAAGGGAACGGGGGCGCATACTCTTCTCCGTTGGAAGGATCATCAACATGAATCACGAGGCTATTTACTACGACGCGACTTGATAAAGGTACCAAATTCTTTCGGCCAAGGTGCCGTGAATGATACCATGCGACGTTGCGTAGGATGAACAAATCCCAGCGACGCGGCGTGCAGAGCAATTCTTTTGTAAGGCCAAACGCGACTGCCCCCCAACGAGGCGTGTTTGCTATACCTTGCATCGCCAAGCAGTGGGTGGCCCTGCTCGGCGAAGTGAACACGAATCTGATTGCGCCGACCAGTCTCTAGCTTCACCGAAACGACCGTAAAGCCGGGTAGTTTTTCGATCGTTTCGTAGTGAGTAATTGCAAGTTCACCGCCTTGTTCGGTTGAATAGCGGTTGAGGTGATCGTCTGTTGCGAGGTTGGAGCGAATGGTTCCGGAGTCTTTCCCAAGGCCGCCGTGCAAAATGGCTACATATTCACGTTGCGGCTTCCGCTGCGAGAATTCTTCACGCAGGCACTCTGCAGCTTGTTCGTGTTTTGCCAACACCATCACCCCAGAGACTTCTCGGTCGAGTCGCTGGACAACGATAAGATTGCGAGCCGACTTCTTACGGCTTAGATGACGCAGCAACTGTTGTTGCAGTGAGTTGTTTTCATGGCGTTTCGTCGGCACGCTCAGCATTCCTGCCGGTTTGATGACAACAACAATATCGTCATCTTCGTGCAAGATCTCGAACCGAGCCGGCTTGCTGACAAGAGGCTCGTTGGTCCGTATCAAACGCGGCGTTGCGATCTCAACGAAGTCGCCAACCTTCATACGATAATGACTCATCGCGACGACTCGCCCAGAACAAGTGACCGCGCCGGCATGAATCAGAGCTTCGGCTTCTTTCTTTTGAAGTCCCATTTTGGCTTGCACGATGGACAAGGCGGTCCGGGCCGGAAACGGGATCTTCTTGTCGACTACGAAACGAATGGTCATTGAGGGGAATTCTAGTAGGTAGTCTTCATCGAAAAGGAAACGGTCAGGCAACTGGGCAATGATAGTCCGGCGTGGGGACGGTTGTTAAAATTAGCCGCGTTTGGGACGAGGAACTTTGCGGCCGACGCCTTTTTTGCGCCTACCACGCTTCCCCTTCGGTTGCTCTGAAGGACCGTCGCTGTCGGTTACGGTCTCGCCGAGCTTATCACGCAGCGTGTGAATTTTGTCACGCAACGACGCAGCTCGCTCGAACTCCAGGTCCTCTGCCGCTTGCAGCATCTCTTTCTCCAAGCTTTCGAGATACTCTTCAGTAACGACTTGCCCACCGGAATCACCACTGATGACGCTCCGCGCGTGCTTGCCAGCCTTAACCGCTGACTCGATGCCGGCAGTGATGTGCCTGCGAACCGTTTCAGGTGTAATACCATGCTCAAGATTGAACTTCTCCTGGAGCTGTCTTCGCCGGGCCGTTTCGTCGATGGCAAATCGCATTGAGTCCGTGATTCTATCGGCGTACAGGATCACTTTTGAGTTTGCATTCCGAGCCGCTCGACCAATCGTCTGGATCAATGACGTCTCGCTACGCAGAAAGCCTTCCTTGTCTGCGTCCAAAATGGCCACCATCGAGACTTCCGGAAGGTCCAAACCTTCGCGAAGTAGGTTAACGCCGACTAAGCAATCAAATTTGCCCTGTCGCAGATCGTGCAGCAGTTCAACGCGTTCGAAAGCATCCAATTCACTGTGCAGCCATCTGCACCGCACGTTCTGTTCGGTCAAGTATCCGGCCAAGTCTTCGGCGAGCCGCTTGGTTAGTGCGGTCACCAAGATACGTTCGTCGCGAGCAGCTCGCTCACGCACGGCTTCCAACAGGTGGGCGACTTGTCCACGGGCAGGAACAACTTCAACCTCGGGGTCCAGCAGTCCTGTCGGTCGAATAATCTGCTCGACAACTTCGCCGCCCGTCTTTTCCAATTCGTAGTCGTTTGGAGTCGCTGAAACGTAAACCGCCTGGTTTGTCTTCTCCTCCCACTCTTCAAATTGGAGTGGGCGATTGTCCAGTGCGCTGGGCAAGCGAAAACCATGCGACACCAGCGTCTTTTTGCGGCTCTGGTCCCCCGCATACATCGCGCGAATCTGCGGCACTGTAACGTGCGACTCGTCAACGATGACTAAAAAATCTTCTGGAAAAAAGTCGTACAAAGTGTCAGGGGTCGCACCTGGCGGTTTCCCAGAAAGAGGACGCGAGTAGTTTTCGACACCGGGGCAATGCCCCACTTCTTGGAGCATCTCCAGGTCAAAACGCGTCCGAGCATTCAAGCGCTGGGCTTCGAGCAGTTTGCCTTGCTTTTCAAATTCTTCAAGCTGCTCCTTAAGCTCGTCGCGAATCAGCTTAATGGCTCGATCAATGCGATCCTCAGGCGTAACAAAGTGCTTTGCCGGGTAGATGTAAACTTCGGTGACTCGGGAAATCACTTCGCCGGTGAGCGGGTTGGTTATCGAAATCTGTTCAATCTCGTCGCCCCACAACTCAACTCGATAGGAAAACTCTTCGTAAGACGGCCATATTTCTAGCACATCCCCCCGAACTCGAAACTTGCTACGCTCAAATGCGACGTCATTTCGCTGGTACTGGATGTCCACCAATTGCAGGAGAACGTCATCTCGAGAAATCGTCTCGCCGACCCGCAACGAGACGACCATACTTCGGTAGTCCTCGGGGCTTCCCAAGCCATAAATGCTGGAAACGCTGGCTACGATCAAAACGTCGGGACGGCTGACGAGAGCACTGGTCGCTGCCAATCGCAGGCGATCGATCTCTTCATTAATCGAAGCGTCTTTCTCAATATAAACATCCCGCTGTGGAATGTAGGCTTCTGGCTGGTAGTAGTCGTAGTAACTTACAAAGTAGTGAACCGCATTATTCGGAAAGAAGCTTTTGAATTCGCTGTACAACTGGGCTGCGAGCGTCTTATTGTGGCTGAGCACCAACGTGGGCCGCTGGACTCTTTCAACCACATTGGCCATCGTGAACGTCTTGCCGGACCCGGTAACTCCCATCAGCACCTGATGCTTGACACCATCATTGATCCCCTTGACCAAGCTCTCGATCGCTTGGGGCTGGTCGCCGGCCGGCGCGAAATCGCTGACAAGAGTAAAGGGATCACCGGTGAGTTTCTGACTCATGAAAGTTGTCCAGGGTGTCTATGTCGTCGGCGGAACCATCATTGCTCAAAATCCGCCTTGCTTGGTTCAGCGATTTGCATTCGCCTTACGCTGCTGAGCTTTGGCATTGCGTTTCGTTGCATCTGGCTGGGACTGGATAACCTCGACCGAAAGCAGCGGCCCAATTCTCGCGATGGTCGCCTCACCAACGCCATGAACATTTTGTAGGTCATCGATGCTGGCGAAGGGACCGTGCTCTTCACGCCAGTTCACTATTCTAGCAGCCAACGAAGGGCCGACGGTCGGCAATGCTTGAAGTTGTGCTGCGGTCGCCGAGTTCAGATCCAGCGACAAGGTCGGCTTGCTGACCACGGGCGACTCGCCCCTGCTTGCCGTAGAATTCGCAACGCGTTGGGCATATCGCACCAGAGCTGTGCAGCAAATCACAGCCAGGCATAAAAACAAAACACGCAAGCTAGCTCGCTTGGCCAACTTGCGTGTCAATTGTGTTCTAGCCACCATCGGCGGACTTTAGCTATGCCAGAACGCTACCGAAGACTAGGCAACAGCAGCCTTCTTCGCGTTGTTCTCTCGGTTTGTGATCCACAATAATACCGGCGAAGCAACGAAGATCGAGCTGTAGGTACCGACCAAAACTCCAATCAACAGTGCAAACGCAAACGTGTGGATACCTTCGCCACCAAAAATGTAAAGCAGCAGAACGGTCAACAACGTTGTACCGGAAGTTAGCAACGTTCGGCTGAGCGTTTGGTTGACACTTTGGTTGACCATTTCTTGGGTAAGCCTTGGACTTCGCCCGCGTACTTCTCGAATCCGGTCAAACACAACGATGGTATCGTTCAAGGAGTAACCAATGATTGTCAGAAACGCGGCCACTTCGGTAAGACCAATCTTGAAGTCATCGATCAGCAGGAAGCTGAGCGGTCCAGCCAACCAGTGGCAAAGGGCTAGGACGCCGAGGGTAATCAAAACGTCGTGCACGAGCGCGACGACCGCGGCAAGACCATAAGCAACCTTTTGGAAGCGGAACCAGATGTAGGCAACGATGAAGATCAGACTGACCAGGATCGCCCCGATCGCTCGCTGCTGCATTTCGCCAGCCACGCGACCTCCGATGGTGTTGAGCGACAGCCATTTTGGCTCGGCATTCAACTCGTTTTCAAAGTCGGCGATGATTGTGTCAGCTTCACCCTGTGAGACAGGCAGCTTGACATACCACTTTGGATGAGACGTCACGCCCTTGAGCGTCCAGTCTTCAGGAAGTGGCTCTGGATAGAGCGTGATCGCCGCTTTGTTGATTGCAATGTTGTTCTTCTCTGCTGCAGCGATCAGCCGATCTTGGAGAGTCGAACCATTAAACTTTGCCTCGGCGTCGTCGCTTCCCATGAATTCGAGTTCGAACTCAGTGAAGACAAGCGGTGCGGCACTCATG
>CAYPLE010000117.1:0-3233 GCA_964411445.1 uncultured Pirellulaceae bacterium | reverse complement strand
GCGCCCTCAACACCAACTGGCCCGGTACCCTCTACCTCGGCGGCTTCACTCGCGCCAGTGCCTTCCGATTGCGGCGCACCGTCTGCTTGGAACGAGATGTAGCGAACGCGAGTCTTGTTGATCGCCGATCCGGCATTCTTCTTCGTGTAATTGAGACGATAAGTCACGACGCCTAGGTTGTTTTGCTCAAGGCCGGCCAGCAGTTTGGATGCCAGCACCTTGGGATCATCAATACTGGTAACAAGCGTGTAAACCGTATTGACTGGCTCCTGCTCAACTTCAACGAGCGTCGACTCGATCGGCTCTTCGTCTTCGCCAGCGACCAGGATTTTCTGAGTGATTGCCCGAAGGTCATCCGTCTCGACGGCTTCGGTAAGCTGGAACGTGACCGACGCACCACCTGTGAAGTCGATGTTCAGCAGCCCCGCGCCTCGCATGAAGACTGCGCCAATTCCGATCAGGATCAGAGCAATTGAGACAATGAACGACAAGCCGCGAGCGGACATGAAGTCAACGTCCTTCGAGCCCAGGAAAGCTCCCTTGATCAGCCCAACGCCGTCGGACATTGAAAGGCTGACGAGCTTCAGTTTTTCGCAGATTTCAAAGATGATTCGCGAGCAGAAAGTCGCGGTAAACATACTGGTTGCGATACCAATAATCAGTGCAACCGCAAATCCTCGGACTTGGTCGGTGCCAATCCAGTAAAGCACAACTGCCGCAATCAGAGTTGTGAGGTTCGAGTCAATAATCGTTGTAAAGGCGCGGTCGAAACCGTTGCGAATCGACATCCGCGGCGCGGAGCCCTTGGCTCTTTCCTCGCGAATCCGCTCAAAGATCAGAACATTCGCATCCACCGACATCCCGACCGTCAAAACCAATCCCGCCAAACCGGGAAGCGTCAGCGGCTGTTTGATGAAAATCATGATGCCGAAGATCAGCAAACCGTTGATGATCAGAGCGACTGAAGCGACCACTCCAGCAAATCGGTAGTAGACCAAAATGCAAAGGAACGTCGCTGCAACGGCCCAAATCGATGCATTGAATCCCTTGTCGATCGTTGCTGCTCCCAGGCCAGCACCGACGACCGTTTTGCTGGCTGGCTCTTGCTCCAACGTGGCTGGCAATCGACCGGACCGCAATACGGTAACGAGCGAGTCGACTTCGTCTTTGGTGAAACGCCCTTGAATAACCCCTGAAGAGCTGATCGCAGAATTCAACTCGGGAGCCGAGAGCACTTCGCCATCCATAATGATGGCCATGCGGCGCTTGAATACATCATCGGAGGTATTGATGCCGCCGGTGAGCTGCATCATTTTCATTCCGCCCTGGGCGTTGAGATTGAACGTGACTTCTGGAGCACCGGTCGTGCTGTTGAAGGAAGTCCGAGCGCTCGAGAGGTCATCCCCCTTAACGACAGCGAAAGGTCGCCCCGAGTACTGGAATGCCATCAGGACATCGACGTTGCGAATGTCGTTCTGCTCCATCCACTTTTCGAGTGCATATTTTCCGTCGGGCAGTACCGGGAAAGTGATGAAATCACCGGTGACCGAATTGCGAACGATGTCGCCGCGAATCCCAGTCTGAAGCGGGAAGACACCATCTTTCATCTTCGACTCACGAGCGACGCGATACCAACGACCGATTACGTTTCCGTCTTCGTCCAGGACATCGTCGCGAGGAGGCTTGGTCTCGGATTGCAAACGCGCCTTCTCAATAATGTCTTCGTGGTCAGTGCGATTCGCCACGATTCGGAATTCAAGCTGCCCGGTATTGGTGAGCAATTCCTGCATCCGGCTAATCGCCATTTCGTCCGTTTCCGGCACGATGATCTCAATCTGCGATTCCCCAAGTGCTCGGATGACCAAGTCACTTGTGCCAGATGGATTGAGCCGGCTGTTCAACGCCGAGGCAAGCGCGGCGGCATCAATTTTCTCGCCGTTGTCATCAGGGCGGATGTTGTAGACCAGATTGGTCCCACCTTTGATGTCAATGCCCTGCTTTAGCGTAAAATCGTTCTTATAAGAGAAGATGAACGCGCCGAAGATCGCGGCCAGCATCAGTCCTACACGAGTTGAATGCGATTGCATCCGAACTGCTTTGCAGAAGAAATGTGCGATGATGAACGGCAGGACACAGATCGCCAAAATGATGGCCAAGTTCTCGCCATAGGTCGCCCAGACCGACTTGGCAGCGGCGGCTCCAACGGCTGCAGCATCATTTGCTGTGGCAGCACCGTCCGCGCCACTTTCCTGCGCGAACAGTAGAGTCGGTGAGAGGAATTCGAAAATCGAATTAACGTCCATTGATATCCCTTCGGGAACGCAGCTCGGCCCACGACGCACGTGTCGCTACTTAGGCCTTCTTGTTCTTATTGTCTTCTGGAACGACCACTTTTGCGATCGCGTCTCGATTAATCGTTAACTTCGCGCCGGACGCCTCATCGATCCGAATCACGACCGTTTCGTTGTCATTGGTCTGGACAACCGTGCCGTGAATGCCACCGGAAGTGACAATCCGCGTATTCTTTTTGACTTCAGCGAGTGCCTTTTGAAGTTCCTTGTACTGCCGCTGCTGCGGTCGAACAACAATGAACATGAAAAGGATTGCACTGAGTAGGATCAGGTTGATTGGGTTCGAGAAGAAACTGGCAAAGAAGTTCTGCGCACCAGGAGCGGCGTCACCTCCCAATTCCGTCGACTCTCCCGCAACGGGTTCCGCACTAGCCGGAGCCGATGGCTGAGCATTGTCGTCCTGAGCAAGCAGAACGGTCGGCGTCGACGCAAAAAAAGCGACGAAAATCACCGCAACTCGAGTTCTGGCTGCCACGTTATGGAGCATTACAATTCCCAGGAAACTGCCCTAGACCCTTCTCTGAATCACCTATTCCGCCCAACGTGAAGCAGTGATAGCAATTCTGCCAGTCCACATTTTCCACGCAGTTGAGAGCAAAGCGAAATGATACGAGTGAGGCCAGAATGCCACAAGACCTACAGTTGACGATGCTGTGGATCAAGGCAAGGTCGCTTGTGGTCGTGCGAAACGCTTCGCGGATGCAGTCCAGCGAGGCTGAGCTCGTGCGAATCAGAAATGTTCGCGGCAAGAGTTTATCCGATGGCAAAGAGCATAGTACCGGATTATCCGTTTATGGAGTGAACGGGCGGCTATCGGCCTCGCTCAACAGGGTAACTCAAAAGTACAATTTGCGGTGCCTTGGAGAAGTCGTACGATGGCCT
>CAYPLE010000116.1:8006-17447 GCA_964411445.1 uncultured Pirellulaceae bacterium | reverse complement strand
CCGCGCTCTGTTCGGCCGTTAGCCGCGCTGTGTTCGGCTGTTAGCAGAAGGCGTACGCATAAACGGCCCGACAACGATTCAGCCCGGGATCTCAGCAAAGAGTTCGTTCCTTCGGAGCGGAGTCTATTTCAAGTAACCGTCAAGCCAGCCACGGGCTCCCTGAGGAGGAAGTGGATCGGCGATGTCGGTGCCATCGGCTAAAGTAAACGCAATCGCCAACGGAAACCTGCCCTTGGGCGCACCGCGTGTGTACGGCCCATCGCCCCAGCAGTCGCCGAGAAAAACCATGTCCAGGCGAGTGACTTTGCCATCGACGGTTTCTAAGCGACCACGCAGTGCCGCGTCATAGCCGCGACTCTCGTCCTTGCTTCGAATCCGGACCGCCCCGGTTATTTCACCGGTGCTGGATAACGCAATGTCCCACGTTCGCAGTTCATCTGGCTTCCACATCAACGGTTCTCCGCGGGTGTTATCGACCAGATGAAAACGAGCCATGCGGAGCAACAGTTGTTTGGGAAGTTGGCTGCTTGCTAGCGCGTCAGCTTCCTGCTTGGTGGTCCACATATTGTCACGCGAGAGAGCGGTTTGGAAAATTCGCTGCCACTTATTCGTTGTTGGCTCGTAGCCATCCAAAACCTTGGCTCGCACGCGAATAACCAGGCCTCCTTCGGGCGCTTGTTGATTATAACGAGTGTCGATGCTGGCAGCTTGGATCGCGGCCGAGGCGGTTGCGGCGTCGCTAGCTGCAAATTCAGCCAGTTTTTCACGCATCAGCCGCAGGACTTTTTCTGGGTCGCGGTTGTTGTTGTATAACAACAACTTGCCCTGAGGCGTCGCAATGTAAAAGCCCTGCGTGGTCGCCTCGAAGTTGTCGCGCGGCCCTTGGCTGGCAATCTTGCGATAAAACTCTCCTTCGGTGTCCTTTTGTCTCCGCTGATTGGCTTGATCGATGGCGACAGGAACAAAGCGTGTTTTCAGAAGTTCAACAATTTCCGGTTGGGCAAACGTCGACGCACGGTCGAGCACTCCGTTATTTCACGTACAGCCCAGTGGATGACCGTCCATGGCCCAAATGAAGATAGGCTTTCCATCGCGGGCTGCTGCTGCCTGAGCGTCCAGTAGTTTGATTTTCCAAGGAATCGTTAGCCAAGGCTCGTTGCCGGGTTGCAGCTCAGCGTGCAGTTGGTGAAAACGCTCTTCGGAAAGCGGCTTAATCGTTCGCGCAGCAGAATTTTCTGAAGTCTTCCGACTAGATTGTGCGAAACATGTGCCTTGATAATGGAGTGGGGGCGCAATCGTGGCACCGACGAAGACCGCCGTGAAGCAGCATATAATCTTCATGCGTCTCTCTTTTTTTGCTGGTTGAGGGATTCAAACGAACACGAGTTTTACCAAATTGGCTTACAGATATGTCGAAACTTGGCGACACGCAATTCGAAGTTCAAGAAAATGGCTACGAAGACGAGCCACCTCCGATCGTAGATGACCCTGAAGGCAGTTGGACCGCCCGATGTACTGCTTGTGACGGCCTTTTTGACCTCGAGTCGCTTGGGTGGAAACGCGTTGGAGCAGCATCTTGGGGAAAACGGATGCTGATGAATTGTCCAACTTGTGAATGTGGCCGCATGATGGCGATCGTGCACCTGGATCGCTACGGTCGGCCCGACCAACCGTTTGCATACGTTCTGCGGAGAGTGCTCGGTATTCAGGTAATTGTATTTGGGGTTGTCGGCACCATAGCTGTGGCCGTCTTACTGGTGCTACAAAGGTATCTGCTTTAGGTGGCCTGAGAATCAGTGGAGAGCCCTGCGGGCATCTGCGGAGAAACGAAGAGTCATGGATATTTGCGTTGAGAATTTGGGGCGGAAGTTTGCGGGTGCTTGGGCGCTGGAAGATATCTGCTTTTCGCTTAAGCAAGGCATTGCTTGCGTGCTGGGTGAAAATGGTGCGGGCAAGTCGACGTTATTGCAAATCATCGCGTCGAGAGTTCTGCCGAGCACCGGGAGAGTGCTAATCGACGGCAGGACGCTCAGACCCAGTGCGGTGAGTCTTCGACGCAAGACCATGTTTATCGATCAGCCTGCGAAATCGGCAAAGACGAGCGTACAGTTCCTTTCACGCCTGGCAGGAGATTATGCGTTCAAGCACGCCGGCGCTGAAGATCGGTTTGTAGAGGCGATGAAGTACTTCGGTGTCCTTGATTTGCTCAGCAAGCGACTGATGGAATGCTCAAAGGGTCAACGAGCAAAACTGGTGCTCTCTGGCCTGAAAGCCATCGCGCCGCCAATCTGGCTGCTCGATGAACCGTTCTCCTGGGGACTGGACGCTCATGGAATCCAACGCCTCGAATTCGCCATGCGCGAGCACGCGACCGCTGGTGGATGCGTGCTCTTCACGTCGCAGTGGCCACAACACGCTCGCCAGCTTGCCGACTCGACGGTCATCCTGCACGGCGGACGGCTCGTCAATGCTGGCCTGACCAACGAGATTGAGTTCGACACGCTGGCAGAGGAGGCGGATTTGCGAGCGATTCAGTTGGCGTTCAAGCCGCTGGGCAGTTCAGAATGAGAAACCGCTTCAAACGCGAGCAGGAGTTCAGTCGACGCCTTCGCTACAAGCAGCACCTTGCAACTCGGCATTCCCAGCTAAGGGGCGTTGTGCGCCGCGGGCTTTTGCATCCGTTTTCTCTCTGGCAACGGTACTTTATTGCCGAGCGGGATCGACTGCTGACGCGCGCCTCTCTGCTCGAGCGAATCCTGGTGGTTAGTTGCCTGCGCGTGGTGCCCTGCGCGATCGGTGCATTGCTCGCCGTAGTAGTTGGTTGGATTGTTGGCAAGCAGCTCGGCGATGTCTACTCGCTCTCACCAGCCGTATCGCACCTAGGCAGCATCTTGTTTGCAGCGTTGGCTTGGTGTGCTTTGGGGTTCGTTGAGCGGGTAGTCCATCTCGATGCAATACAGTGGCTTGGAAGTGCGGCGGAAATCGCTCGATACAGGATTCGCACGTTGGTTGTTGCCTCTTGCGGCGCGATAGCTGCGATTGGATCCAGTGCATTGGTGGCGGGGTTCGCCTACGAGAACTGGAGCTTCTTGCTGTTCGGTAGTTCGATCGCAACGGCTGGCACATTCTCTTGGCTCTGCTGGCGCGCGGCAGTGATACCAGGCCGGCCTGCAAAGGCTGGGGAAATCAGCGGAGCAGCGGTGTTCGGTGCCGTCAGTTGGATTTTGGCTTTGATCTTCTTGATGCTCCTATTGGGCCGTGACAGCACTGTCGCTGTTGCGTTGCCACAAACTGCACCGAGGTTGTTGCTGCCGAATTCCCTCTCAAGCTGGTGCGTCGCAGTCGCGGCGATGGTGAGCTGCTCCTTGCCCGCGATTCGATACGCGGCCCAACTGCGCAGCGGAGAATTCCATCGACGAATTGTGCGAGCGATTCGCGATTCCGCGCGACTCGATCCAGCCACGAAAGCGGAAACGCCTGCAGTTGTCGTCGGGAACGAGGCGGCAAGGAGGACAATGCGCCGCGCGATGAATCAACGCTTTCCCTCGCCTCGTTTCTACGTCACCGAGTTGTTGCAGTTTCGAACTTGGTTGATCGTCGTGATGACTCTGTGGACAGGCGCTCTGGTCACCTTCTTCGCTTGGATCGCCCACCATTCTCCAGGCGACAACGGCCAGCCTGGCCGGGTCGCGATAGCACATTTGATCTTGATGACCGTGTTGCACGAAGGTCCGCTTGTGCACGACGTTCTTTGTCGATTCAGAACGCATCACTTCACTGCGGCGCGTTTGTTCGTCGAGCTTCAGAAGTGTGGCCTTACTTCGCTAGTCTGGCAACTGCCGCTCATTGCGTTTTGTATTGGCACCTGTACGCTGGCCACGCAGGCTGAGTGGCAAATCGCAGCTAGCGTGTCTGCCGACTTGGCATTGTGCCTGGTTGCCTTGATCGCGTTACGGACACTCGTTTGTGCGGCCACGCTTGCGTTTACGTTTGTTCACCCGCCAGCCACGTTCGCTGGAGATATTTTCATCCACCTAGCACTGCCGATGTTTAGTCTGGCATGTTTGTGCACGCTCCTCTTCTTGATCGGCAGTCTGGAGTTCGTCAACGGCAGCATCGCCGTTTGCGCCCTCACGGCGGTCGTCTTTACCGCCGCATACCTAATGCACCGCTACCTCCGTCGACCGATTCTGTAGACGCGTGAGGCTGTCGATGCAGTGAATTTGCAGCAGCTTTTTTGGTTACCGTCGCCATACCTAGCATCGCAAAACATTGCGGAGCGAGCCCTGTGGTCCTGTGGCGGAATGTTGACCAACTAACGCGATTCGGAGACGGCATTAGGTGTAAAAGAGGGCTCGGTGTTCAGCCAAAAAGACTTGGACATCCTCTTGAGCTCGTCGAAATTCGCAACCTGCGTTACTTTACGACGTCCGTCAAAACGACCAGAAACGCTCCGAACACGAACCTGCACCTTGTATTCCGACTGAAGGACTTCACACAAGAACCTCGCAAGTGCAACGCCACTTCGCGATTGTGGCAGAAGAGGCGCGCGGTTGACTTCCAAGCACCATTGCTCAATCGGAACCTGCGTCCACAATGCTTCAAAAGCAGCGTCGTCGGTCGCTGCAGCAGCAGAAGCCTCGGACGCATTGTTTTGCATGATTTCACGAAGTTGCGTTGGTAGCTGGTCAACGGCAGATGTTGCCACAAGCACCTCTGCACGGGAACTGTGCGGCGAGTAAAGCGCCCAACTGGTCCAGTGATCCCACAATCCAAAACGCTCAACCAAAGGCAATGAACAAACGGCAACAACAACCAGCAACGCGAGTCGATTCGCGGCCCATGCGGTGATGCGCTGGTTTGGCTCCGCGTCGGTGAGATGTTCACGTTGGGAGGAGGAAAATAGCAAGGGAGTTTGCACCGCGAATTGCAGATTCCACAGAATCACGCCAAGCGAATGCCCCAGCCCTAACGGCGAAAACACACATGCTAGTCCAAGGTGAAAGATGATAGCCATGGCACATGCGAAACGTCGAGTTGGCCAACCGGCGAAGCTCGCAGCAAGCAAGCCGGACAGAGCCAGCTCCAAAACTGGAAAGACGAAGGCCATTCGTACCGAAGTTGCTTGGGAGAGATCACTTGGGTCCTGGCCAACCCAAAGCAGAACCACTTGCAGGAAATCTTGACCAACCGTGTGAACGAATTGATAGTCCAGTTTTCCGGCTGCTGAATAAAAATAGATACCGACGACAACCAGTTGCATCAGTCGAATGCACCGCGTTGCTTGAGCACACGCAAATAGCAGGCTGTATATGCCAAACTGGTAAAACCACGGCTGCCAGCGAAACTGATCAAACGCTGCGACGGTGATACTGGTTGCGAACACCGCCAACCAGAGTCCTCCACCCAATCGACCAAGCAGCACGCTCTCTCTTCCCCTTAAGCGTACCGCCGCGGTCAGCGTTGCCGCTAATACCAAAATAGCCAACAATCCAACGGCGACTCTGTCGAGGGCTTCCGCTAGCGGAATGATGGAGGCGAATGCGGGGATCTGTGGGAACCCCCTTGGCCCGAACGTCCACCACAGGGGGAGCGTCGCAAGCATTAAGACGAGCAAGCTAGCTCCACTGGTCAATTGCAGCCAGAGAACTTTGTTGTTCTGTCCGGTGCAGAGCGTTGATTCGCTAGTTGCAGCAGATTGGTCGTGAGTACTCGAGTTAGACACGACGTACGATCAACACGGAATTGATGCCGAGCATCCCGAAGGAGTTGTTCAAGATGTACTTGACCCGCTTGAGCTCCTTCGGCTGATTGGTGACCAGGCCGTTGAGTGCGCAGTCGGGATCCAAATTGTCGACGTTGATCGTTGGGTGGCAAACGCCGTCGGTCAGACTGGGTAAGTTTCCAGCCAGTTCCAGCGCCCCAGCAGCTCCCATCGTGTGGCCAATGAAACTCTTCGTGTTATTGAAGTGCGTCGTTTCACAGCCGTCAAAGGCAGTCCGGAGTGCCTTACATTCTTGTGAGTCTCCACTGGTTGTTCCGGTGGCATGCGTGGAAACAATGTCGATCTCATCCGCCGGCAAACCGGCCCGCCCTAACGCAAGCTCGATGCATTGCGCCTGCCGTTCTGGATTAGGGAGAACAAAGTCGGTTGCATCGGTGTTCAAACCGTAGGCAACAATTTCTGCAATGATCTCCGCATCGCGTTTTTTTGCATCGCTTAGCCGTTCAAGCACGTAAATGCACGCGCCTTCGGAGACAACGATCCCATTGCGATCGGTGTCGAACGGGCGACACGCCTTGGTAGGATCTTCGTGAGTAGCCAATGCACCTTGGCTCTTAAAGCTTGCAAAAATCCCGAACGTATGAATGCTCTCTGAAACGCCACCAGCGAGCGCGATATCGCACTCCCCAAGCCGCAGCATCTGCACGCCTTGAATGATGCCTGCGTTACCAGCGGCACAGGCAGCTCCGATCGTATAGTGCGGACCGGTGACATTCAAATTCAAGGCCACTTCGCCAGCGGGATTGTTGGCGACGGTTCGCGGATTGTGGTGGTGTGACCAGAATTGGGTGTCGTAGTCGAAGCCCTTGATCTGGTAAATTTCATTCTCGGTTTCGACATTTCCGTGCTCGGTGACGCCGATATAGATACCGACCTTCGATTTGTCGACGTTTTCCCAATCCATGCCACTGCGAGCAATCGCCTCGTTGGCAGCCCAGATACCGACTGCGCCAGCCCGCGTTCCTCGTCGAGCGTCCTTTCGAGACTGATATTGAGTACCCGGGAAATCGCAAACGCCCGCGAGCGTGTCGCCAACGTAGCGAATCTCATAGGGCTGAACGCCGCTTTTCCCGTCCAACAGGCTTTGTCGCAGCGTTTGAACGTCATTGCCACAAGGGCTGGTCAACCCAACGGCAGTCATCACGATACGCTGATCATCGGGCAGCGAAGCGGCTTTATCTTGTGCAATCATGCAACGAATTCTTCGTACGGTTTCGATCCGGTCCAGGCCCACAGGTCCAGCAGCCGGAAATTATCGTGTCGCCCACTCGCTTCCGCAAGGGTCCGAGTAAGCTCCGGCCCGAGCTACTTTCCTAGCCAGTAGAACTGACTTGCCCGGAGCACAGCAGCCACTGTAGGCGTCTTTGCCCCGAAGGCTGTGGTATAATTGGGTGGTCGACTCCTTACAGACGCTGGTCCGGGCGATAGGTCTGGCTCAGCGGCTGGTAACCGAAGCAACGGCCCAGCGCTTAACAGTTGCCGGGCTTGCACGTCCGGCAGATGCTGAGTCGGATTCAAGTGAGTCGGTTTAACTGGTGCCAACGCGTAGCGAAACGTTTCTAACACGACAGGAACAACCATGCTCCGATCGAATCGCAGAATATTCATGCACTTGGTTGGGATGTTTTCGTTTGTGTGCGTGATCGTCACGGCGTTTGAGTCGTCAGCACTTGCGGACCTTTTCCATTTTCGTGATGGCCGTGTAATCCATGGAACCGTCACAAGCTACGACAAGGTCAAAATCGATGAGAAGTTGATTGAGACGTGGGTTGTCGAGTTGGAGCCAGGACTCCTGATCAAGGTCTACGAAACGGAATTGAAACACAACGGCCACGAAGTACTTTCTCAGGAGCGAGCGAATTTTGAGAAAGCCGCCGCCGCCGCGCCGGCAACGCTCGAGAGTCTGCAACAGCAGGTTGAGTACTGCAACAGGAATGGGATGACGGACATTGCCAACGCGATTCATGAGTATCGCGTCGACTTGTCACCCAATGCAAGCGAGCTGCGAACGGCGGCTGGCTACGAACAAGATACCGATGGAGTCTGGCGAAAGAAGCATGAGCTACGAGTGCTCGAGTACGGCATGGTGCTCGATGGTAGGCGTTGGAAATATCCAGAAGAAATCGCCATCGAACGAGCCACAGAGGAACGCCAAGCCAAAATCGTCGAAGCTACTAAGGACCTGACGCGGTGGCATGCCACTCTAACAAACCGATACACGAAACAAGGCTCGCGACGCTATCAAGATGCAGTCACAGGGCTCAGCCAAATCAACAATCCGCTGGCTACCGGCAAACTGGCAGAATTGCTCGGTAAGAAAGATACGCCGGTGTGGTTGAAACTCAAGTATGTCGAACTGCTGACCCGATTCGACAACGCTCTGGCAGCAAATGCCCTGGCCAATTCAGCAATCGTCGACGCTAACGACCAAGTTCGAAACGCTTGCCTTGGTGCACTGCGTCGAAATGGCAAACAATACGTTGCCGGTACCCTACTTGGGCATCTTAACGGTTCAGACAACCTTCTATTGAATCGAGCCGCTGATGCAATAGCGGAATTGCAAATCGATGGCGCAATTCGACCGCTTATTGAAAAACTGATCACCACCGGCGTCATCTCCATTGGCAGTGGGGGCACCAATGCTTCTATCAACGGTTCCTTTTCGACCGGCCAATCCAAGAAGACGGTCCCTATCGAGAATGCCAGCGTCCTCTCCGCTCTGACAACTTTGACCGGACAGTCCTTTGGGTACGACAAAGCGAGCTGGATTCAGTGGTTTGCTAGTGTGAACGCACCACCGGTCCAGGACCTCCGCCGCGACTACTAGTTCTGAGATACTGTCCGATTCGGTCGGCAAACTCTGGGGTAATTGAGGACGAAACCCATCGCGGTATACCGGCTAATGTGCACCGGCGCCCTGCCGATCGGCCTTGCGCCCCGCTTGACCAGGTAGATTCCGAGATAGCAGTCTCGCAAGGCTTGGCTTTCGGTGTCGGCACCGAGCCAAAGCAAGTCTAGGACGAAATTGAAGGGCCCAAACATCCACATCATCATGCGGAAAGTCATCTTGAACAGGGATGGCCGACCACCTTTGGCGGAAACCAGTTCAACGCCCAGGAGTTGATATCCCAGCGTTCCCACCCGTGATCTTTTCACTGGCGCGAGGTAGGTCCAGATGGCAGCCAAATTCGTCAGCAAGAAATAACCGCTCGGGTCCTTTCGGAAGACGCCTGCTTCCCAAAGAGCAGCAAATGGCATCCACAAAACGAAACTGACTATCACGAGTACAACGGAATCAATCAAGAACACCAGGATTCGTGTGCCGATACCAACGTAGTCGCTGATATCGTAATAGTCGGCAGTGCCCAGCGAATTGTCCACCACTTCGATACTCCCACGCCGCAATGTGCGGTGACCTGCATACGCCTGTTGTCCCCAATCTTAAAGGTAATACTCTGCATCGGGACTAACGGCAACGACAATTCGGCGACAGGTTGAAAAAACGCGTCGATTGATCACAACAGAGCGAAAGGCGATGGGAAAGCTCAAGATCGTCCAAGCCTCTCACAATTCAGCCCCTTTGCCCGCCAAGTGACGTTTATCATGCAAGGGTAGCGTCTATGATATAACGGAAGGCGGTTTTCGTCGCGTGGCTC
>CAYPLE010000116.1:0-7906 GCA_964411445.1 uncultured Pirellulaceae bacterium | reverse complement strand
CAAGCAAGCGATCAAGCTCCATGAACAGAATGCCGATCGATATCGAATTAAAACGCAGGCTGCTCACGGAGCAAACACGCCGCCATTTTCTGTCTACTTGCACGACGGGTCTCGGTGCTGCATTCCTGGCTTCCCAAGCGCAAGCCGGCGACTCGGCAGACGCACTGGTCCCGCATTTCCCGGCCAAGGCCAAGAGGGTCATCTTTCTGCACATGATTGGCGCTCCCAGCCAACTGGAACTGTTTGACTACAGACCGGAACTCGAAAAATTCGACGGCAAGGAATGCCCCAAAGAATACCTGGAAGGTCAGCGTTTTGCCTTCATCCAAGGCACACCACAAATGCTAGGGCCGCAGTACCCGTTCAAACAACACGGTGAGTCCGGTGCTTGGGTTTCCGACCGCTTGCCGAACTTCAGCAAAATTGTCGACAAAGTCGCCTTCATCAAAACGATGCAGACCGACCAATTCAATCATGGACCTGCGCAATTGATGGTTCATTGCGGACAACCTCGAATCGGCTACCCCTCGGCGGGATCCTGGGTGAACTGGGGGCTTGGAACAGAGAACGAAGATTTGCCAGGGTTCATCGTTCTGCTATCAGGTGGTCGGCAACCGCGAGTCGGTAACTCGCTGTGGGGTGGTGGATTCTTGCCGTCCGTGTACCAGGGCGTACAGTGCCGTTCAAAGGGAGATCCGGTGCTGAATGTTTCCAATCCAGCAGGTGAAACTCGTGAAGATCGACGTCGGATGCTCGATACGCTCAACGCCATCAATGAACTCACTTACAAGCAGTACCAAGACCCGGAAACGCTCACTCGCATTTCACAGTATGAGATGGCTTTTCGGATGCAAACTGCAGTGCCTGACGCGATGGATATTTCTCAAGAAAGTAAAGCAGTCCACGAAGAATATGGGACGCAGCCGGGCAAGGAGTCGTTTGCCAACAACTGCCTGTTGGCAAGACGCTTGGCTGAGCGTGGAGTGCGATTTATCCAACTCTTTGATTGGGGCTGGGATTCGCACGGCTCCAGCCAATCGGAATCGCTCAACAATGGATTCAAGAACAAGTGCGAGCAAATGGACCGCCCCATGACTGCTTTGCTGATGGATCTAGAGCGACGCGGCATGCTGGAGGATACGCTAGTCGTTTGGGGCGGCGAATTCGGGCGAACCAGCATGGCAGAAAACCGAGGTGGAGTCTCAACTCGATTCGTCGGCCGAGACCACAACCCGAATGCATTCACGTTCTGGATGGCGGGCGGAGGCGTTAAACCCGGCATCACCTACGGCGAAACGGATCCGATGGGTTACCAAGCGGCGGAGAATCCGGTGCAACTGCGAGATTTCCATGCAACGATGTTGCACCTGTTGGGGATTGACCACCATCGCTTCTCGCAGCCATTTCAAGGACTCAACCAACGACTCACCGGCGTAAAACCGGCCCGAGTGGTTGAGGAAATCATCGCCTGAGATGCACGGACGTATTGCGTGTTACAACCAATGAATCGCAGGCTCAAATAGCCTTAGAAACGCTACACTCGGGCTTGAAACGCTCTAGGCTAAGACGCGCGGCGTAAGAATTACCGAACTCCACCACGATGCGAGGAAGCGATGGGATTGTTTGACGGAACCGCTCTTGAACGACCGGTCCTGTGCGAGCGCTGCGGCTTGGATGAAAAGCAGTGCAATTGCCCGCCGCCAGAGCCAGCCAAAGAGCCCGATACGCCGCCAGAAAAGCAACGGCTCAAAGTCCGAGTTGAAAAACGGAAACGCGGCAAAATGATGACTGTGGCCGCCGGTTTTGATTGCCATCCCGAGCAACTGCAATCCGTTCTAACCGGGCTAAAGAACCACTGCGGAGCCGGTGGAACCATCGAGGACAAGCAGGTCGAAATTCAGGGATCACACGTCGATCGCGTGACCGAATTCCTGCGCAAGAAAGGCTACAAGCTTTAACGGTTTGCCCTGACGCCCACGCATCATAGTTCCCCAGGCATCATAGTCGCCCGTTCACTCCGTGAACGGATCAACGGCTTTCTCACATTCTTAGCCGAGAGCAAAATTTGACGCTCCGTGCAACCGAACGAATAACTTCTCTAGACCGTCTCCGAAGAAATCTGTCGAATCGACGAAACAAACTTCTCCATCGACTGAACGCGCTGCTCGGGATTGGCTTGCACGCATTGCATGATCATGCCGCCGAGTTGTTTGTTTAGATCGGGGCGATATTCAAAGATATCGCGTGGGTTGGACGTATCATGGTTTAGCGCCGCCAGTCCACTGGTTTCCCCACCTGGCCAGGGTAGATCGAAGGTCAACAACTGGTAACAACTGACTCCGAAAGCAAAAATGTCCAGCCGTTGATCCGTCGGCCGCCGCCGAACGATTTCGGGAGCCATGTACAACGGGGTTCCTGTCCGGTTGCCTGGTCGCATGAATGGCTCGGTCGCCGGCACCGTTAACCCAAAGTCGATGAGCTTGATGACGGACATGTCCGATGAACAAATAAAGTTCCTCGGGCAAATATCGCGATGGATAAAGCCCTTAGCATGCACGTAGGCCAAGGCTTCGGCCATTTGCTTGATCAACGGCAGACGTCGGTCGCCCAATCGCTCGATATCTTTGTTCTGAATAAGCGTATTCAGCCCTGGCCCGTCGATGAACTCCATCAACAGATACGGCTCTTTCTTGTTGGTTAGCCCGTATTCCAGCGTCTTGATGATATTGGGATGATCCATGGCCGCAGCGACTTCACCCTCGGGCGGCTTATTCATCCCCTTGAAGCGACTTTCAAAGAAACTGAACTTCTCTAGATCACAGAGCTTCAAGCCCACAACTTGATCCAGCTCGCGATCACGTGCGGCAAAGAACTTGCTCATCGTCCCGTTCACGGCCGTCCGCAATCGTTCGAATCGAGCATCAATGTCAACGCGCGACTTGTTCTTCAGGCTGGCTGCCCCAGACTGCTTGCCTGAACCAGATTTCTTTCCGAAGCCGAGCTTATCTAGCAGTCCCATGGCAATACCCGATTATCTCGATGAGACGAGGTTTTCCTGAAGCAGTGAAACTGAAGGAGCGAAAATAAGCATCTGGCCAAGATTCCGTGTCGGCCTCACTTCCGGTGAATCCGCGTGTCACAGAAGGTTTTTGATGCTAGTCGCCCGTTGTCAGTTCATGGACTACTTTCCACAGTAGTCGATGGCTCGGGCGATTTCGTTCTTCAGACGATTGCGATGCACAATCCTATCAATGTAACCGTGTTCCAACAAAAACTCACTTGTTTGGAACCCTGGTGGCAACTCAATTTTGATGGTCGCTTTGACGGTTCGAGGGCCCGCAAATCCAATTAAGGCCTTTGGCTCGGCGAACACCAAATCACCGAGTGAAGCGAAGCTGGCCGCTACACCGCCCATCGTTGGGTTGGTCAGCACGGAAATGTACAGCCCGCCCGATTCGCTATATCGCGAAAGTGCAGCGGACACTTTGGCCATCTGCATGAGCGATAGGATTCCCTCGTGCATCCGAGCTCCACCGCCCGATCCACTGATGATAATTAGAGGCAAACCTTGTGCGGTGGCTCGCTCTACCAATCGGGTCAATCTCTCGCCGACGACCGACCCCATGCTTCCCATAATGAAGGCACTGTCGGTTACGCCGATTGCAACGCGGCGCGCACGAATCATTCCGCAGCCCGTCAGAGCCGCATCGGTCAGCCCGGTTCGGGTCTGTTCATCTTTGAGGCGGTCGGAGTAGCGTTTCTTGTCTGCAAAACCAAGCGGATCGGTAGGCCTTAGCGTCAGGTCCCACTCCTGGAAAGTGCCCTCGTCGAGCACTTGATCAATGCGATCCCGGGCCGAAACGTAAAAGTGGTAATCACACTTCGGACAGACGTTCTGAAGCCGCTGGGATTCCTTTTGGTAGACCGTCGCTTTGCAGCCAGGGCATTTCACCCAGACACCATCTGGAACAGGGCGTTTTTGAACCGTTTTTACTTGACTCATTCGAAGAAAACCTGCCGCGACGTTGGGAAATTAGCCACTACGAGAGCATCAGATATCATAAACCGGACTTTGAAAAGCCCAAAGGCTACCCCCTTCGAGCGGCTCCGGCTTCCGCCCCCCAATCGCCGCAAGTCATTCCCTAACAGCGGCTTACGCCATTTCCGCTAAGTTGCAAAACCGCGAGAATGCCAATCTGAATGGCACTATCCGGCGGTGTAATTCCGACGGAATAGCCAAACGCTGAGCACCGACAGGGCTAGTGCCCAGCCCCACTGCACGGCGATCGCCAGCAGTAACTTCTCGCTTGACCAAGACAGTTGATTCCACAGCATGCCTTGGAAGCCAGACATGGCCCAGTAAGTTGGCGTGCATTTGCTGAGGATTTCTAGCCAAGCTGGCAAGTTGAAAATCTGAAGCGGGAACCAGCAACCGCCCAACGCACTCATGCACAGAATTAGCAAAGTCGCCAATCCCTCAGCTTGTTTGGATGACTTGCACGCCGAGGCGAGGAACATGCCGAAAGCTCCGCCAGTGGCAATCCATGTCGTCGCGAGGACAACCAGCGTGACGGGATCCCGGAATAGTCCGACGTCGAACATCCATTCGCCGTAGATGAACAAAACGGCTAGCTGCAGGGCTCCGACTGTAAAAACAAAAAAGAACTTGCCGAGCAATACGCTGCTTCGCGGGATTGGCTGCGCGAATAATCGACGGAGAGTTCCATCTTCCCGTTCCAATAGCAGGACGCTCGCGCTACTTGTCAAAGCGAACAGCAGCATCATGACGCTCATGCCCGAAACACTTTGCGCCTGCTGGTAAGTCACCTGCACGTCGCGACCAGGCGGGCGAATATCCTCCGTCTCAACCTCAACAGCTTGCTGAAAGAAATCAAACATGGCATTCATTCCGCCTGATGCCGTGCCCTCAGTTGTTGTTCCCCCAACTGATGCCCCATCAGTTGCATTCGTTTGATCTGTCTCTTTTGCAGCGTTTGCAGTCGCTCCCCTGCGCGAGGTTTCACTATTTTCATCACTGCCATCCACGACCTTCGTTTCATCGTCGGATGACTCCGCAAAGTCGCCGATGGTGGATCCGATGCTGTTCATCCATGTTTCAATTTGGCCAACCGAAGACGCATCCATGCCCTGTTCATTGAGCATTTCAGTCATCGCACCCGTCCAAAGTCGACCGTCAGACTCTTGGAACGATGCTTGCATCAAGGCGATCGCAATGATCTGATCTTCCATCGATCGGCCCGGATCGCGGAACATTTTTAGCGGCGGTTTGCCAGTCGCCTCGAAAGCTTCGCCGAAGCCCTCTTCGAGCAGCAGCGCGTGGTGTGAGTCGCCGTCCAGAATCAGTTTCGACAATTGCTCAGCGGCCGCGCTGTTGGTCGATCGGTCCAGCGTTTCAGACGCGTTTGAAGCGACAGCATCACCAAAATCAACCTCTTGGACGCGTACCATGTCGACACCGGCGAGACTCTTTACAAAAGCCTTGCTCTTCTCAGACTGATCGACGTCTAGAACATGTAGTCGCACCGCAGGCATTCCGCCTGAGCCACCCCCAAAGGCATATGCCATGATAACGCCAAAGACGGTCACCAGTGCAATGGGCAACAACAAACTGGCTAGCAAGGCCCCGCGATCGCGAAAAAAGCCTCGCAGGTCCTTTTGCATCAAGAAGATAGCTGATTGAATCACGTTGTTGATCCGAACAATGGCGATACGGCGATGTTCAAAGGGCAGTTTGGGCAAGTGACCGGTGGCTAGTCGTCACGCAACTTTCGACCAGTGAGGTGGAGAAAAACACTTTCCAGGTTCTCATCCGGCGTGCCAGCTTGTTCAGCCAGTTCTTGCGCCGTACCGGTTGCAACGACGCGACCTTCGTTCATGATGGCAATCGTATCACACAATTTCTGTGCCTCCTCCATGTAGTGTGTCGTGTAAAGCAGCGAATGGCCCTCGGACTTGAGACGCAGTAAAGTGTCAAACAAATGATTGCGACTCTGCGGATCCACGCCGACGGTGGGTTCATCCAGCAGGATCAGCTTCGGATTGTGCAGCAATCCGACAGCAAGATTCAGGCGTCGTTTCATCCCTCCCGAGAATGTCTTGACCAGATCGTTGCGGCGACTTTCGAGACCGGCAAGTTCCAAGTTCCGTTCCACAGCCGCTTTTCGTTCACCGGCGGGAACTCCGGTGATTTTTGCAAAGAAGCCTAAGTTTTCGGCCGCCGTCAGATTTTCGTAGACGGCCAATTCTTGCGGTACATATCCAAGCAACTTGCGGTCTTGAAGTCGCTTGGCTGGCTCAAAACGTTGTCCGTCGAAGTGCATAGCGCCCGTCCAGTTGGAGAGCAATCCCGCGATGCACGAAATTGTGGTCGTTTTGCCAGCTCCGTTCGGGCCCAGCAGGCCGAACACGCGACCATGCTCGACCGTCAAGCTTGCCTGCTCGACAGCAACGCGATTGCCATACGCGTACTTCAACTGTTCGACATTCAGCAAAGCGACCATAAATCTCGTACCTTGAGTTCGTTTCGTCCTGAGTTTCTTCTCGTCTATTCCACGCAGTTTCCTCGCCTGGCAGCCCGCGTTTCGACAAGTAAGCATAGACCGCGCGTCCATTTCCGCCAGATCACTCGTGCGTCCCCGAGTACTCCGCCCCTGTTCTTCAAAAGAGAAGCGACGCCAAAGCGGAGCGTCCCCCCCAAACAACTTTGCACTCTGCCGGTGGGCAATTTCCGCGAAGTTGATTCGGCAAGTTTCCGAAGTTGGAGCAGCCAATTTTCGCCGAGTTGTTACAATTCGTGCTAGTCCACGTGGGAGCGGATTCTCCGCGTGGCGGAACGCCATTCGTCCGGCGAGCCGCGATATTGAAAATCTCTACGACTTTTCCAAATTTTGCCCACCGCGAGCGAAAGTAATATGTCGGAGCCTCCACAGCTATATCCACAGAATTCGAGCCAAGCGTCTGGCACGTCGAGTAGCGGACTAACGATGCTCATTATTGGCATTGTTGCCATCCCAGTAGTCTTGGTCTGCGGTGGCATTCTAGTGGGCTTGTTGCTGCCTGCCGTCCAAGCGGGCAGAGAAGCAGCTCGGCGAATGACTTGCGCGAACAACCAAAAGCAATTAGCCCTGTCGTTGATGAACTATGAAGCCGTGTACAACAGCCTTCCTCCGGCGTATACGGTCGATGAAAACGGGCGCAAGTTGCATTCATGGCGGACTCTGATTCTGCCGTTCCTCGAGCAGAATGATCTTTACCAGCGAATCGACTTGTCTAAGCCTTGGGACGATCCTGCCAATGCATTCCTGGCCGATGCGTTGGTCGATGTTTATCGATGCCCATCGTCACCAATCCCAGAGGGGTACACCAGCTACGTGGTGATTGATCACCCACAAGGCATCTTCTCTGGATCGACGTCGACCAGGTACCGAGAGATCAGCGACGGAACATCGAATACTCTGCTGCTGGTCGAAGTGCCAAGTAGTATGGCAGTTCGTTGGATGGAGCCAGTTGATGTGACTCTGCCCGGATTCATCGCTTCGTTCCCCAGCGGAACGAATCATGCTGCAGGTGTTTACAATGCAACCCTAGCGGACGGCTCAGTGCGAACACTCAACGCGGCGGACACCGAGGATATGCTGGAAGCCTTTGTCACCAAGGATGGCGGCGAAGAGGTATTCTTTGGCCAGTAGCTGCCAGCCGTTACGATTCATCGCAACGCAGTGATGACTGGAAAATCATTTACGACGTTGCGTCCACTCACCGCTTCTTGGACGCGCTGAAGTCAAACATTCCAAACAAGCCCCGTTCGTCTAGTGGCCCAGGACGTCGGACTCTCAGTCCGAAAACAGAGGTTCGAATCCTTTACGGGGTACTTGTGCCGGTACTT
>CAYPLE010000115.1:16237-17654 GCA_964411445.1 uncultured Pirellulaceae bacterium | reverse complement strand
GTTTACGGCTAGGACTACCGGGGTATCTAATCCCGTTCGCTACCCTAGCTTTCGTTCCTCAGCGTCAGAAGAGATCCAGTGAGCCGCTTTCGCCACCGGTGTTCCAGATGATATCAACGCATTTCACCGCTCCACCATCTGTTCCGCTCACCTCTATCTCCCTCAAGCTATGTGGTTTCAAACGCAGTTCCACGGTTGAGCCGTGGGATTTCACATCTGACCTACGTAGCCGCCTACGAACTCTTTAAGCCCAGTGATACCGAATAACGTTTGGACGGTTCGTCTTACCGCGGCTGCTGGCACGAACTTAGCCCGTCCTTCCTCCTAGGATCACTCAAGTAAAGGGGAGGACCCCAATACATTTGTTCCCCTACGACAGCGGTTTACAACCCGAGGGCCTTCATCCCGCACGCGGCGTCGCTTGTTCAGACTTTCGTCCATTGACAAAGATTCTCGACTGCAGCCACCCGTAGGTGTCTGGGCAGTGTCTCAGTCCCAGTGAGGCGGGTCATGCTCTCACACCCGCTACCCATCGTTGCCTTGGTGGGCCATTACCCCACCAACTAGCTAATAGGTCGTAGACTCATCCTCCGGCGGAATCACACCTTTGGTTCGAAAACTTTATCCGGTATTACCGCCAGTTTCCCGACGCTATCCCAGACCAGAGGGTAGGTTTCTACGTATTACTCTCCCTTGCGCCGCTGTCCATCTCTTAGCAAGCTAATTGATTTCTCGCGCGACTTGCATGCCTAATCCACGCCGCCAACGTTCATTCTGAGCCAGGATCAAACCCTTCAATTTTGTATGCTTACCACAGCCGAAGCCATGGGTTGCTAACCAATTTTGAAGCTTTGAAGCTCAATGTTTTTGACCACACCAGCCGAAGCTGAATGCGAGTCAAAGGTGCCGATGGTCATTAGCACCCAGTTCAATTCATTGTTAACAACCCCTGCTCCGAAAAGCAGTTGTTGTCACAACCATTCAGTTAAAAAACAAAGTTTCTTAACGGAGAGCTTATCAACCAAATTGTCAAAGATCAGTTTCTTGCCCACCGGGATGTCCCGTGTGTGGGTCAAGTAATTTAAGGGTGCGAGGTCAGTTGGTCAAGGCGTCTTTCGAAAGTTTTGAAAGACTTTTGACCGCGGTTGGAAAGGAATAATGAGTCTCTCCGAAGAGCGGCTCAGTGACGTCCTTTCCGTCACTCGCGAGGGCAAGAATGTATAGCCAATCGTCTTGGGCCACAAGGCGTCACGAGGACTTTTTTAAAAGAAGATGAAATTCGCGTTCCACGATGGACACTAACAGCCACTTAATTGCTACAGCCGTCCATCGCAACGCTCAGGCTCACGCGTCGACCATGCCTACGCTTCTATGAATCAAACGTTCTATTCACCGACTGCAATCGATTCGCAAGCGA
>CAYPLE010000115.1:10864-16137 GCA_964411445.1 uncultured Pirellulaceae bacterium | reverse complement strand
CAAGACGGTCGACATCGTTCAACAATATGTCCGTCAAGCGATCACACTCCGGCGCGAGCCGCGACGCTCGATCCAGCAGCAGCTTTCGAGATCCAGCCGGCAACGCCGCTGGAAGAAAACGTCCCGTGAACGTTTCACCACAACGGTTGGGCACGCCCGACGCCAAAAGCTTCGGACCCTGAGAAGCAGCGTCAAACTCAGCCATCAACCCAAAGGCAGCCGCTGCTACATTCCACGGGCCTTGTTCAACCAGTCGAGCGTGCGGCAGTGGGAGAACGGAATATAGCCCGACTTCCTCCAGGACGATGACTAGCTGTCGCACTGTCGGTAGGGCCGCTTGCGGTTCAATCTCTCCAAAACTTCGGTCCATCAAATCGCCGCGGGGCATCATGTCCTGCGACGCCTCGAAACCATGATTCTGCAAAAACCATTCAGTCTCCATGAGTGCGGCCAGCCAAACGGCAAGCCAGGAACGCACGGAAGTTGGGGAGGAAGCGACCCGAGCGATGACTTCGGCTAAAAAAGCAACTTGGCAAGTCTCGCGAAATAGCTGGTGAGTCTGTTCGTTGCCATCAGCCAGGAGAGGTCGAGCCAGTTCTTTCACTAGGCCGAGTGCAGAAGACCAAACTTGTGTTCTGACGCTACCGCCAGGAAGCTGATCGCTGCTCGTAAGTGGTGAGTTTGCAAGGGCAACCTGGATGCCGGGCGCAACCGGGCTGCTGCCTCCGCAGACGCCGGCGACCAAAATTCGCCGTAGGTCCGTCGAAAAGGTAGCAACGGGCCTTTGGCTCAGCGCTCTGGTCGAAAGCAACTCCGAAAAGTCGGGAGAAGCACTGCCTTTCGCCTCAATCGAGCTGGATTGAGAGCTGTTCGGTCTGCTTCGCGATCGCGGAGGACGAGTGGAAATAGAGTCCAAAGTTCTTGTTCCGAGGTTGGGGCGTTTTGGGCGGTATTTCGCCGCACGGCAATTGGTACAGACAAACCTATTCCCAGCCTGGACGTGCGGCAGGCAACTCCGCTCACTTTGCATGGCTGACAAATTCCGCCTGAATGAGGGCTGATTTCTTCAAATTTTGCGTTTAACCGGCAAAAACCGATCTTGAGATTTGCCGCCACCAATGTGCGACCTACGGTTGCGAGGCAACAAGTGACGCTTCCGCGTATGTCTGACACGCGTGAAAAGTCACAGTTGATCCAATTGCCCCTGAAGCTAACCCCTGGCTGAACTCAAGACATAGGAAATGCGACTCGATGAATGCCGGAAAGCAGGACAACCCGCAGGATCAAGAATTGGACGACCTGCTCAGTAGAATTGGCAGCATGATTGCTGGAGGAGCTGATGCGCAGGGCGGAAATCGTTCTGGCGAGGCCCCTCGCGCCTCTGCCGCGCCCGCTGCAACTGCACCCCTTGGTGCGCAGGTCGCGCAGTCGGTGGTTCAGCCGTCCGCCTCAACAACTCAAGGCACGCCAGTTTCCTCAAGCCGCCTTGCTCAGACTGCCTCGGCACAATCCAGCCCAGCACAATCCGGCCCAGCACAGAAAGACGGTTCTTCGTCGCCGGCCAGCTCAAGTCCCATTCCACCGCAAAACCCTACGCTCGGGAAAGCAGCACCACAGTCTGCAGCCTCGCCTGCCGCGGACGCGATTGCACGCGCCAAATCAGACGCCTCCACCGTCGGTGCCGCTCCAGCAATTGGAACGGCTCCAAACGCCAGCGCGATGCCTGCGGTAGCAGATCCGGCAATCGATCGTATTGGTCGCTTGACCGGCCAGCGCGATGAGCCCTTTGTGCCTGCGACGCCTACGAGCCTAGCTGAGGCGCAGTTGAACGAGTCAATTGTCGAGCAGTTGATCATGCGTTTCCTGCTGGCTCGCGGTGAGGCCCCAGGGAAGTTGATTGCCAGCCAAATTCGATTGCCGTTCATGTTGATTGAACCAATCTTGAATCGCCTCAAGTATGAACAGATGACTGCATACCGCGGAGCGAACAGTGTCAATGATTACATCCATGTTCTCACCGACCAAGGTCGATTGCGAGCCAAGCAGCATAATGCTCAAACGACCTACTTCGGGGCGGCGCCTGTTGCTCTCGAGGATTATGTGGCTGCCGTAAAATATCAGTCTGTCGAAGGGCAAAATCCCCGACGAGACCAACTGTTGCACGCGTTTCGGGATCTCTTGATCGACCGTCGCATGCTCGGAAAGCTCGGACCGGCAGTCAATAGCGGTCGAGGCATGTTCTTGTACGGATACCCAGGAAACGGAAAGACAAGTATCGCCGAACGCATTACGTCCTCCTTCGGGAAGTATATCTGGATTCCACGCTCGATTTTGATCGACGGCGAAATCATGCGTCTTTACGATCCGTTGATGCACAACCCTGCGCCGCGTGATGAACAGCAAGGGCTGTTAAACCATGCCGATGTTGACGAGCGTTGGATCAAGATCAAACGCCCAACGATCATTGCCGGTGGTGAATTGACCATGGAAATGCTCGAAGTTCAGACGGACCCCTTCACCAAGATCGCCGAATCTCCGTTGCAAATGAAAAGCAACTGCGGCGTTCTGGTCATTGACGACTTTGGGCGCCAGAAGATGCGCGTCGACGAGCTGCTAAACCGGTGGATCGTCCCGCTCGAAAAACGATATGACTTCTTGAACATGTCCAGCGGAAAGAAAACCCAAGTGCCCTTTGACCAGTTGGTTGTCTTCTCAACCAACCTCCAACCCAAGGACTTGGTCGACGATGCGTTTCTACGCCGTATTCCTTACAAGATCGAAGTCGAAAATCCGTCTGAGACGGCATTTCGAAAACTGTTTGAAATCATGTGCCCGATTGTCGGAGTACCCTACGATGCCGACGTCGTCGATTACTTGATTGAAACACACTACAAGCCGACTGACCGACCGTTTCGGAATTGTCATCCGCGGGATTTGCTGTTGCAAGTAAAGAACTACTGCTTGTACCACGATCATCCCTTGGAGCTGCGAAATGAATATGTTGATTTCGCTTGCGACAATTACTTCTCTATCATGTAAACGTCAAGATTCGGATTTGCGACAGTCTGTGAAGGTTGTAATCTCAACCTGGAAATGGGCTCGCCTCGATTCTCGTCTTGCCTAACTACCTACTTCCGCAAATGCCTTTGCCCTGAGGTGACGATGCGATTTCAATTTCAAAGCAAGTCTCGCCAGCGACCGCAGCGGAGCGGCGCTGCCGTTGTGGAAATGGCCGTTGTTGCACCGGTGCTGTTGGTGTTTGCCATGGGAACGCTGGAAGCCACAACTGCCATCCATTTGCAGCAGTCGCTTGAGATCTGCGCCTACGAAGGTGCACGCGTTGCGCTTTTGCCAAACACCAAAACGGGAAACGTTGAAGCCGCTTGTGAAGCACTCTTGACCAGTCGCGGCGTGAAGGATGCGTCCGTGACAGTTACCCCCAACAATTTTGACACCCGGCCGTATGGTACCGAGATCTCAGTCAGTGTGACTGCCTCACTGGGCAAGAATAGCCCCATTCCAATGATTGTGCTTCGCAATCGCAAGTTGATTGGCGAAGTCGTCATGATGAAGGAACGATAGGACCACATCGAACTCGAGAAAGCCCCTAATGCTTGAGCCAATCACAAACGAGAAACGTCGCGGAGCAGTGCTTCCGTTGGTGGCGATCCTATTAGTCGCCCTGCTCGCGCTGGCAGCACTTGCAATCAATAGTGCCTACGTCGAACTTGGACGCACGCAAATGTATATTGCTGCCGATGCCGCAGCTCGGGCCGGAGGTCGCGAGTTGACGATGGCTCGAAGCACCTCTGCTGCGATTGCGAAAGCCAAGCATTTGGCCAGTTTAAACGATGTGCATGGTAAACCGCTGACCTTGGCCGACGGCGATATTGAATTTGGAGTTGCTCAACGCGCCAGTCAGACGGCTCGCTACGTCTTCAAACCAGGTGGTAGCAACCCAACCTCGCTCCGCGTTACAGCACGCCGAACTGCGGCGTCAAAAGACGGAGCCATTGAGCTGCTAATGCCTAAGGTGCTCGGCCGCGACAGCGTCGAGACCGAACAGTCGTCAATTTCAACGCAGGTGCAAGTTGATATTTGTTTAGTGATCGATCGAAGTGGGTCGATGGCGTATGCAGCCAACGAAAAAGCAGCCTACCCACCAGCACCGAAGGCGGCACCCAAGGGCTGGTTCTTCTGTGACCCAGCCCCGCCAAAATCCCGTTGGCGAGATATGGTAGCCGCTGTCGACGTCTTTATTCAGGAACTGAACGCTTCTCCCTCTCCCGAACGCGTGGCATTGGTTACCTACGCTGATTCAGCCACCACGGATTGCTCTTTGACTGAAAACTACAGCAAAATTCAATCCGGCCTAGATAACTATACCAAGAGCCTGTGTGCCGGCAAGACGAACGTTGGCGGAGGAATCGATCGAGCTCGAACGTTAGTCGTCAACGGACCCAATGCTCGCGCCAGTGCGGCGAAGGTTTTGGTCGTGCTGACCGACGGTATTCACAATAAAGGGAAGAACCCTGTGAGTGCGGCCAACCAAGCGGGGAAAGACGGGCTGCTTATCTTCAGCGTCACGTTTTCCAACGAAGCGGATAAGAAACGAATGCAACAAGTCGCTGGCAAGGCCGGTGGTAAGCACTTTCATGCATCTAGTGGAGCCGATTTGATTGCCGTGTTTCGCGAAATCGCTTCTTCCTTGCCTACCTTGCTGACCGAATAAATGGGGCTGGAGAATCCAATGCAAGACACTCACTTCGCCAAGGGCTATCGCCTCGGAACGACGACCGTCGAGTTCGCCCTCGTGCTACCGGTCCTGATGATTTTCGTGATTGGCACGATCGAATTTGTTCGCGTCGCAAATGTACGACACGCGCTCAATACCGCTTCGTACGAGGCGACTCGGGCCGTTATTGTTCCTGGTGCCAACGCTAGCGAAGCTCGCAAGACCGCTGAGGCCATTCTCGAACGCAACGGATTGCACTTGACGAAGATCACCGTCAGTCCCAAGACGATTACCGAGCAGACTGCTTCGGTGACAGTTAAAGTAGAAGCGGCGATGCAAAACAACTTGTGGAGCCTGGGGCGGTTTACCAAGGGCATGAAGCTCGACGCCAGTACGAGTCTGTTGACGGAGCGTTCCCCAATGGTGGTCGCCAAGGCAGTCCCCAAGCCGAAACCCAAGCCAAAGCCGAAACCAACTCCTAAACCAACTCCTAAACCAACCCCTAAGCCAACCCCTAAGCCAACCCCTAAGCCAACCC
>CAYPLE010000115.1:0-10764 GCA_964411445.1 uncultured Pirellulaceae bacterium | reverse complement strand
CCAACTCCTAAACCAACCCCTAAGCCAACCCCTAAGCCAACCCCTAAGCCAACCCCTAAGCCAACCCCTAAACCAACCCCTAAACCAACCCCTAAACCAACCCCAAAGCCAACTCCTAAACCAAAACCGACCCCAAAGCCCACGCCGAAACCCGTCCCTAAGCCAACGCCGAAACCTCCCGTCATCGGACTCTAGCTTGGCGAAGTTTACAAAACCAGTCGGCCGTGTGCGAAGACCGTCTAGCCGACGCGGCGGGCTCTGGTCTCGCGCTTCTGGCAGACTTGTTCGATCGTTTTCTGAAGAGCTTGGAGGTCAACGGGTTTGCAGAGGAAGCCGTCGGCCAGTTCTCGCATGGCGGGAAGTTCGTTTCCGGTCATGAGAATTGTGCAAACCGTGGGATGCTCCGTTCTGACTTGTCGACACAGTTCGGTTCCTGGTTGTTGAGGCAGGCCGTAGTCGGTTAGGACAATGGTGAAACCGTGGTGCTGGCCTAAAGCACCAATGGCTTCGTTGGCACTGCCAACACAGGTGACGTCGTGACCGAGGGCGGTGATAAGCGACGCAATGGCTTGTTGCGTGGATTCGATGTCCTCGACCAACAGTACGTGTTCGCGCGTTGTGTCGCCTTCGACCGGAACGCTCTCTTCAGGTGTTTCCGCCCTTTCAAGTTTGGGCAAGCGGATATCAAACCGCGTCCCTACGCCTTCTTCTGATTTGACACTAATGGAACCGCCATACGATGTAATGATGGCTTGCGACGTCGAGAGGCCAAGGCCGCTGCCGTAACGGCCCTTGGTGGAAAAGAATGTTGAGAAGCAGGATTTGAGCGTTGCTTCGTTCATTCCCTTGCCATCGTCTTCAACAAAGATGCAGACCGTTTGGTCTTCGTCGACTCGGCAGCCCACTTTGATCGTTCCCGCTTCCTCAATCGCGCCGACTGCATTGGTGAGCAGGTTGGTTAACACTTCGCGCAGTTCGGTCGGCGAGCAACAGAAGTGGGCGGGCACAACATCTTTGATCAGCGAGATCTTCTTCTGCGGTTCGACCGAAGGGGTGTTGTTCAGCGCCTGCACGCTCGATACCACCTCGGCAATCAACGTGTGTACCGCAACGTTATCCGTGTTCGTCTTCTCGCCCCAGTAGAGCGGTTGGATTCGACGGATAATCTCAGCCGCGTCTCGGGACGACTTGAGGGCTAGTGCTGCCATCTTGCGAATGCGATCCGGAGACTCCTTGTCGATGGAAATCAGCTCTGAGAAGGCCGAGATCGGAGCCAAGGCGTTGTTCACGTCATGGGCTACACCGGCGGCCATCTCCCCCATCGCACGCATTCGTTCTTGATTGAGCAAAGCTCGTTGCGTTGATTTTAATTGTCGCTCAGCCTCAATGCGATCGGCGACTTCTTTTTTGAGTTTCGCTACCTGGACTTGATGCGCCCAAAGTCGCCAGCGCATGAATCCGGCGATAGATAGGATTACAAAGCTGGTGAGGAGGACCTTTGAAAGTGTTGTCCGATACCAGGGCGGGTGAATCGTGATCGAACAAATCGATGGACGTGAGACGCTGCCGTCTGGGAAAATGGCGCGAACGCTAAACTCATAGGCGCCTTCCCATAACGACGGATACTCACGATCAGCTCGTTTGGTGGCTGCGCTCCAGTTGTCGCTAATGCCAATCATCTTGGTCTGAAACAAAACGCCAGCCGAGTTGCGAGCAGTCGGGACGGAGTAGGCGATGGACAGTGTGCTGCTCGAGTAGTCAAAGCTGATGCTGCGTCGCTCCTGGGGCATCCATGTCAGCGGATCGCTCGCCAAGGCGGCGCTGGTCGCATTGGGGGCTTCGCTACCACCGTCGCTGAGACCAATATGTGTAAACAGAACGCTAGGGAGATTGCCTTGCGGCGTCGGTTTCTGTCGAGAATTCGTCACCAAGCAGCGTAAGCGGTTTTGTTCGGCGACCCAGATCATGCCGCCGGGGCCTTCGACGCTGCATGAAATGTCACCCGGTTGTTCCAGTTCTAGAACGCTTTCGACATTGTATTCGTGATCACCCAAGCGGCTAATTCTGAGAAGGCAGGATGTTCCGCCTGACATAAGCAGGTCACCGGAGCGCGTAACGCATGAATCACGAAGGGATCGACTCGGTTGAAAGTCCAGAGGGGCTTTTTCAGACAGCAGTTGGGTCAGAGTTTTCTCAGGGACGAATTCGTCGGTTGTTGGGTCCAGGCGTTTGATTTCCCAGTTTCTTTTCCGGCTATCGAGCTTCGAGCCAACGGGCAAAGGTGAGAAGAGGAAAACTTGGCCACCCAGGAGAAATGTGTCCCCCTCTAAGTCCCATAACTTCGACTCTGCCTCGCCGTCCTTTTCCGTCAGGCGGCATATGTAGCTGCGATCCAAGTGATCTTGGCATTGCGTCCAGACATTGCCCGCACCATCGCTGAAGGGACTGAATCTTTTCCTAGGTGCAGCATGTTGCTCGATTTTCTCCCACGCTCCGTTAACAAAGCGGGCGCGAATCAGACCGTTAGCATTAAAGCAAGCGATGATTTCGTTTTCTTCAAAGCCCTCGCAAACATCGTAGCACGCTAACCTCTCAGTAAAAGGAATCGGCGCCGGATCGGCTAAGTCCTCAAGGGAGTCCGAAACGACGAGCCCCAATCGGCGGCTTTCCAGGAGTCTCCCTCCGACGGAATCGATTGACATAATCATGTCACCATCGCGGGCGACGTATTTGAATGGCTCTGTAGGCAAGAACGTGTCCGGAGAAACCTTGGCATAGAACAGGCCGTTTGGAGTCGACACCACAATTGCACCATCAAAATGCCTGATAGCACGAATGACCGCATCTTCCGGCAGGTCCCAGACTCGAATGTCGGGATTGGAATGGAGAGCAATTGCACCGACACGCGTCGGAAACCAGTAGCGACCTTGCGAGTCAGCGTGAAAGCCGCTTGTCGAACTTGGGATCTGGGTCGCATCGATGCTCATGAGGATGTTCCCGTCCGCATCGATAATGAGGGCTCCACCGTTGGTCGATGTTGCAATGAATCGGTTTGCCGAAAGTATCGAAATTTTGTTGGGTACCGGGCAAACTTGCGTGAGGGATTCGTCCGACCAAGGAGGGAGAATGCGAAAGCCCTCTTCGTTGATCTTTACGATATTTCGACTCGTGCCGTGCGTGGTGACAGCAAGTATCTCGCCACTTCGCGATGGATTCTCTTGAAAGTCGACAACTCCCATCAGCATCGGTGACTTGGTCTCTGGGTCGGTGGGGCGAGGGAGCATGTGAAATTCATCGTTTTCATCCAGCCAGCCGAAGCGCGTATCTGCGTACAAGGTTCGTCGTTCTACTTGTACCATTTGCCTCCCGCCGACAGGGCGAATGCGTCGGAATTTAAATTCCTTTGGCAACAGGTTTCCCGCTTTCAAGACGACAATTTCGTCGGTCCCGTCAGGCCGCAGGCGCATGCGGACCATGGCCTCGGTCTTGGTCGCGTAGACATAATCGCCCACGCGATGAATATCTCTGAAAGCGCCCGCCGAAACCAGCCCTTGTTCCAGAATGGGTTCTTCGAACGAAACGAAGTCGAGCGACTCCGCAGCCTCAATCTTCCACTTGCCAATCCCGCCGGTAACGAGACCGTAAAGTGTTTCCCGACCATCGTAGACCAACGCAGCAACGCTTTCCCCGGTGTAAACGCGTTCCCAGCGAAGTCCGTCGAACCGCAGGATGCCGTATCGGTCGCCAACGTACGTCCAGCCAAAACGGTCGCTACAAATGGTTCGTGCCGAAGCGAGCCCGCCAGCATTCTGCGAGCTATAGTGAACTTTCGGGAAGTGTCCGGTGGTAGAGACTTCTCCCTGGCACGTCGCCCAAGACGCAAGCTGAATGCAAGCAGTCATTAGTGCCAGGAGACGAATGTTCATTACAGTTAGATGCTCCGGATGGCTCGGTGGCGAAGTCGTGAACTAGAGGAAGTGTCGGTGGCACCGCGAAAGTGCGCGAGTCCTTCGGGCCGCCTCACGTTTACGAGCATGAACGCGCCGATTGTATCCTTGTTTCGGCTCTAACGCATTGACGAAACCCCGTCAATTAGAGGCATTGGCGCTAGCTCGCCACGTGGATTGGCACGAGTCCGCCAGAAGGGTAGCTGGCACAGCCGCTACAGCGGGGTGTTGTCGGCGTTTCGTGGGATAGCCGAGAAGTTTCCAGCGAGACAAAGTCAGAATGAAAGAGGCGGGGGGTGCAGGCTACCACCTGCCTCAGCCGTGGGGTGGACTTGTCGGACTCGTTTCTTTGGCGGGTTTCACCCACCGTACAATGCGGTGCTTCGGGAGCGCGTGAAGAGTTAAATGCCTGCGGCGATTTGCTTACCACGCTGACAAATCTCTTCCGCTTGCTCGAGAGTCGGAGCTTCGGCGATCAGACGGACAATTGGCTCCGTGTTGCTGCCGCGGACAAGTAGCCAGCTCTCCGGCCACTGGAGCTTCAATCCGTCGGGCATCGACGCGTCCGCGTCAGACATGGCAGCCTTGATTGCATCGAACAAGGCTGGAAGCTTTGCAGTGTCCAGGTCGATCTTGTCTTTGTGCATCGCAAACTTGGGAAGGCCATCAACAATGCTGCTCAGCGGCTGGTTGCTGCTGGCCAGCAAATCCAAGATTCGAGCCATGCCAACGAAGCTGTCGCGCACGTACCCGACGGCTGGGTCGATCGGCCCACCGTTGCCTTCGCCGCCAAAGACAGCTTTCTCAGCAATCATCAAATCGCACACATTGGCCTCGCCGACGGCGGATTGCAATGGTGTGCATCCGAGCTGTTGAGCGACGGCCTTGGATACACTGCTGGTTGCGCAATTCGTGACGACAGTCCCCTGCCCTGCTGGCAACGCTTGTTGCAAACACAGTGCCAATGTGAGTTCTTCGCCAATATAACGGCCTGTTTCGTCGATAACGGCCAGTCGGTCAGCGTCGGGATCTTGGCAAAAGCCGACGACAGCGCTCGCATCGGTGACCTGCTTTCGCACGCCGACTAAATTTTCAGCCGTTGGCTCGGGCGTATGTTCGAACTTGCCGTCAGGCGTCTCGCCCAGAATCTCGACGGTGCATCCAAGTGCTTCGAGTAGTCGCCGGCCAAGGATACTGCCTGCGCCGCGATTGCTGTCCAGCAGGACCTTGAAGCCCTTGGCGCGAATCGCTTCCACGTCGACCGTCTTGAGGACTAAATCGAGATGCGCTGCATGTGGATCAGCTTCGCTCAGAATCGAGCCAAGATCATCGACGCTCGACCATTTCGTTTGGCCAGCCCGATATGCGGCCAAGACAGCTTCGCCCTCGGGCTTTGGCAACACACGTCCTTCGGCCCCAAAGAGCTTCAGGCCGTTGTACTCTTTCGGATTGTGACTGGCCGAAATTTGCACTCCTGCAACTGCGCCGAGCTGCCGGACAGCAACTCCAACGGTCGGTGTCGCCGCAACGTCCAAGTGGACAGCCGTCAATCCATGAGCCGCCAACGTAGCCGCGATGGCTTGCGCAAGCAGTTTACCGCTTTCTCTCCCATCACGACCAATGACCACTTTGCCACTCTGCAGCGTGGAAGCCCAAGCCGCGACATAGTTGCAAGCCACAACTGGCGTTAACTGATCACCGATTGTTCCACGAAGTCCACTGACGCTAATGATTGGTTCTGACATGGCTGTTGCGTTAGAGCACGCGTGCTGAAGATGAGAAGTAGAGAAGGGGCCCAGCGATCGACATCCATCGTTCGCAAGCTCCACAGTCTATTCCCTTCACGCCTCAGCGCGAACAGCGGGTGTATGGGGGCCGAGGGTAACTCAGAAGTTCAATATTCGGTGCATGGCGAAATCGTACGATGGCCTTCCAGGCCGTCGCCCGTGCAACTTGCGTCAATCGACGGCCTTGGAAGGCGCCTTGGAAGGCCATCGTACGGTAAAAAGTTTGCTTTTCCACGGGCTCGCGCAGGCTCGCGCCCGTGGCTGTTTACTCAGCGCATCAATGCGTGACGGCATCGGCCTCTTCGATCTGCTGCTTGATGGTCTGGATGGCGCTGGCTTCGTTGGAAACGACGTCGGACTTCGGGAGTGCGGCGGCGAAATGAGGATCCTGGCGAGCTTTCTGTAACAACTCCTCGCGCTCGGAAAATGCGATGACGCGACAGCCAGGGAAACGCTGGGTGAATTCTTCAGCAACTTGGAATCCTGTCTTGCCGGGCATTTCCAAGTCGGTAAGCAACACCGGGGCACGGTCCAGCTTTGGAATGTTCGTCGAGTCGCAGTGTGCCGTAGTAATGCCCTCAAGCTCCAGTCGGCGAACGACTACTTGGCGAACGTATTCGAGATCATCTACAACCAAGCACTGAATAGGTGCATGCTTAGGTGTAGCGGTTTGTCTTTTCGTTTTGCCTGTTCTGAGACCAATGATCGGTAGTCGCTTTGGAACCTCTGCGTCTGCATCGGCAACGGGAGCGTGCGTGAGCCACCGCGATGGAAAACGAATGCTAATCGAAGTGCCTTTGCCTAGTTCGCTCTCCGCCTGTAAAACTCCGTCAAGATCGTCGACGAGTGATTTGACGATAAACAGGCCGAGGCCAAAACTGCCGACCGAATCTGAAGCCTCGTTGGCAGCCTGCCCTTGCGTAACGAACGGCTCAAACGCTCGGCTAAGGAATTCTTCCGACATTCCGCATCCGGTATCTTTCACGGTCAGGACGGGGCAGTGGTCGACGATCGAGTAGATGACGTTGACTTCCCCCTGGGCTGTATTCTTGACCGCGTTGCTGACCAGGTTCTGTAGCACCTCACGAACGGTGTCCGTTGGCATGGTCAGGTGAAGCGCCGTCGCAGGCACTTTCAGCTCGACACCGATCGAGACGTCTTTATTGCGCACCAGGACAGCCATTTCGTTGCAAATCGCTTGCAGCAATGATGGTACGTGCGTGCGGCGGCTGTCTCGGTCGACGGCTGTCTGCATGGCGTGCGAGTAGCTGATGAGTTGCTTGGTCAGGTAAGCCATCGAATCCATCGTGCTATCGATGATGTCGAGTGCCTTTTCCTGAGGAATGTTGTCGGTTCGAATCATGTCGGTGCAACTCATGATTACCGACATCGGGTTCCGCAAATCATGGCTCACTCGTTGAAGGAGACGTTCTCGCTCGCTGACGGCTTCTTCTGCTGCGATCCGAGCAGCCTGTTCTACATCCAGACGCCGCGCAATGGCCTTGGCGGCCCGAGAACGCTGAACCCAAGCCATGCCACTGGCGACGAATACAAGTCCAAGTAAAGTGGCGGCGAGAATGTACGGTAGACGCCAGCGGTGCCACGGTAAGTAGACTTGTGTGCTTAGGCTAATGGGCGTGGAATAGTTGTGGTCTCGATCAATGAATTGCAACTGTACGACCTGGCTGCCAAGCTCAGGCAAAGGGATCGAGATTTCTGTGTCTGGGTTGAAACCGTATTGCCACTCGCCGGAATCCCCGACCCGGTGACGATAGGCAGCTAAGCGGCTGTGTTCCCAAGTACTGAAACGTAGGTCGAGCGAGTGGCCTTCTTCGATGAAGAATTTCTGAGACAGATCGAGTGTAAGTCCGTCAAAGTCACCGAGCAGGCTTTGGCCTCGACTGCGAACGTCGTCGATGAGCGGGATAGGCTGAGCGCGGCGGGGCGTGTACTTGATGACACGGTCGTCCAGGCAAATTAAAACGTCGCCAGTATCAGCGATCTCAAGGTCCGTTAGCTCTTTCTGCCGATCGTCCAAAGCGGCGATGCCCGAGAGCTTCAGCCAGATGCCGTCTTTGCAGGTGAAAACACCTGCGTGCAGCGTCGCAGCCCACAGTGTTCCGTCGGGAGCAACGGCCAATTCGTAGACTTTGCTGTCACCGATCGACTCCTTTGCAATTTGTTCAATCTGGAGCGTGGATTCGTCGACAGTGTAAAGTCCATTTTCTGTGCCCATATACATTTTGCCTTCGTGGTAACAAAAGCAACTGGGCCAGTACTGAAGGTCGTCCTGCCAAGTGTTCACTTTCCGCCGCTCTGCACTTTTCGGATCGATCCAGCCAGACAACGCATCGCGAGTGTGAAACCAAATCTTTCCGTCCGGAGCAACATAAACGACTTCTGGGTGTTCCTGCGCCAAAATGGGGGCGTCACCAGAATCCAATAGCGGACGCAGTGTGTTGTTCGTGGTTAGTTCGTACAGCCCATCCATGGTGCCAACAAGTACATTGCCGCTTTCTTCAGGGCAAATGCAGAATAGGGATGTTTGGTTTCCGCCGCCGGGCATTGGCATCCACTGATAGTTTCCGTCTTCGCCAGCGATGCCTATCTTTTCGCCGGTCAGCAAGTACTGATCGTAGTTTCGAGTAAGAAGGTGGAAACGTGCAAAGTCGCCTGACGTACGCTGGTAGTGGAAGTCGTTTAAAAGGTTGGTAATGGGTGTGGTGGATCCATCGGTGTGTAGATAACACGGGGAATCACTGTTGCTGGAGACAAGCACACGATCATCGACAGCTTGGACAGAGATGAAGTCGCTGCCGGGCAATCCGTGGAGGCGTGTGTATTCAGTGTGCGATGCGTCTTGGGCGATCAAGACTTCGCCAGCCGCAGTACCGACTAAGATGTTGCCGTGAATCGACTCAGCGATCGAAGTCACGCCAGCTCCACAATCGACGAGATCCCAGGAATTACCGTCTCGCCTAAATAGCCGGTCGTTATATTTCAACCACAGAGTGCCATCGCTGCTCCACGCTAAATCGTTGTAAAGTGTTTGGCTGCGTTGAGGAGCGATTGGGAGCACTTCCCAGTCGGTGCCGCGCCAGCAAGCAAGTGCATCAGTGCCATTACACCAAAGTTCGCCGTCAGGGGAAACGTTCAGCCCCCTGATTCCGCCAACTTCGATGAACGGGAGCTCCGTTGCTGAGGAAGCAGCCGGATCCCCTTCTTCGTAGATCTTTACCAGTCCGCTTGGGTCGGCGGTGACGAGGCATTGGTTGAGAAACGTCATCGCAATCAAGACTTCTTCCACGTCTAGAGTGCTAATGAGTTTGCCATTTGCATCAACGTGACACAGTTCGAACTTACGTTCTGGCATATGGTTTACGCACATCCAGATGGAACCGTCCGGATCGCGACAAGCACTCTGAATCGTCTTGTCGGCATAGCCTAGCAAGTCAAAGCCAGCGGTAGCTCGACCGCCGTACTGAAATTTCGCTTGCTCGCCGTAACATAAGAAAGCCCCCAAGGCTTGCAGCGCGTCGATGGTCCCGTCAGGCTGAGTGGATAGTTGCCGAATCAGTCCAAAATTGACGCCTTCTAGCGTCTCCCTGCGTCCACCGATCGACTTCTGCAGTCTTCCAACGAGCCCAGAAGTGTGGTAGATCACACCAGATGCAGCTTGATGTAATGATCGGATCTCACCAACATAGGGGTTGTCGACAAAGATCGTCTCGAAGGAGACACGATCAACGTGACTTTTCTTCAGGACAAGCGGCTTTTCTGTCAGTGCCGTTTCAACGATTTCTGATCGGCCCGCTTCGCATCGAATTTTGACAGGTCGATCATAAGGCAGGAGCTTGAACTCAAACGCTCCTTGCAGATTCGATTCCGTTCCGCCCGCCACGGTTCCGTCTGCGAAGACGGCCACAACACGCACATTTCCCAGCGGCGTGTCAGAGTCCCACATCGTTGTCTGGCCGCTTAGAGTTCTCGCGGCAAACACTGTAAAGCTTGCGTCGCTATCGGACGGACAGACGAGCTCAAGCAAACAATAGTTCGGGGTCGAAGACTCGAGTGCAAAGACATGTTGACTGCTTTCCGCAAGCTGCTGCTGGTCGAATTGTTGTGCAATAATCTCTGGCGTTCCCGCGACCATCCTTGCGCGTGCCTGCGGGGCCTCTAGATAGTAGTTTCGCTGCTCAAACGAAGATGGTGCTAGCTTGCAAACCGCAAAGTACCGATTGATTACTGGTCTCTCTGTGTCGACCGGCTCAGTCTCTGCCTGCTCAGTCTCTGCCTGCTCAGTCTCTGCCTGCTCAGTCTCTGCCTGCTCAGTGCCTTCTCGAATTCCCGGATCGGGTTTGGTCGATAAAACGATACGTCCGTTGGCGTCTACCGATCTCTGGCTCCAAGAATACGAATCCTCGCCCATAGAGACCTCTGTGCCTCTCGGAGCTGCGTTGAGAATTTCAGCTCGAAGGGAGGCCGTAATTTGGTCCTCAGGAATCGGGCCTAGAACAAGCCAGTCGCCAATCGTTGCGGACTGGTAGTCAAAGGTGGGGATCGCAGCCTGGTCGACTGTGTTCTCCGTCTCATCCAAGCCTTGCTCTTCGGCGGAAGCTTCTGACGGCGCCGAACTCACCTTGGATTCGTCTGTTTGTGGATGGGCAAGGGCAAATGAGCCGAAGGCAAAGAAAAACAGTATCGGGGCAACGAGGGTCCATGCTTTTCGCATCACAACTACCACGAAATCTGGGGGGGCAAGAAACAGACATGCGGTGGGCATGATCAGCTTATCCCATTCAGCCTCCCGTGGCTACGACTACGCATGATGGTTCGCCCCCGCTGCGTAGGATCATCTCGACGGACAGAGAGCCAGGTCGCCTCTCTTGGTCTGAGCCACGAAGTGGCGGAATTGCGCATGCCCAGATAGCCACGAAGTGGCGGCATGAAGTAGCCAGGGGCGCGAGCCGGCTAGCGCCTCATACTGCTCTTCAATCCACCGATAAACACGAATGCTGGAATCCTCCAAA
>CAYPLE010000114.1:0-18176 GCA_964411445.1 uncultured Pirellulaceae bacterium | reverse complement strand
TGGATGTGAACAAACAAAAACGGCGGCGTCTGTGGGGTACAGACGCCGCCGAAGGATTGCTGTCTCGGTTTAGGAATCAGCTCGTCGCAACTGATCGACTTAAACTAGAAGTCACTGCGGAAATCGAGCCCTTGTCGCTTGGCTGCTTTCTTTGCTGCCGATCGCTCTGCGTCGGCGTCCAAGGCTGCTTCGTAGACTTCATCCGCTACCGCATCCGAAGGAGTGTTCGGGTCGCGAACGATTTCGAGCACATGCGACTGAACGTCCTTGCCGTCGACCTTCAATGTGGCACGGTAACTTCCGGTTGCGGCGAAGGTGACACGTCGGCCAGCGGAGCTTCGGAGGTTCCACGAGACACGATGCAGTCCAGGTTCGATTGAGCCCTTGAGCTCAGCAACGCTCTTGCCTGAAATATCGGTGATCTGAATCACTGTCGATTTGACCTTTTCGGGCAGCGTGTACCACAAAGTTGCACCGCTAGACGGATTCTGCGCTCGGTACGCACGGCTGGTGCCGCCACGTCGGGCGTCAGAACGCCATCGAACCAGCTCTTGTGGTCGCATCAAAGCGGGTTCGGCCGTCAGCTTCTTCGGATCAATCTGACGCAACGGTGTCGCGTCGAATGCCCACAGGCTACGACCGTGCGTTGCCAATACGACTTCGCCGTTGGTCGGGTGCTGCGCCAAATCGTGAATGGCTACACTGGGCAAATCCTGATTGAACTGCGTCCAATTTTTGCCTCGGTCAAGTGTAATGAAAAATCCGAATTCGGTGCCTAGCATCAGCATGTTCGGATTGCTGATATCTTCCCGCAAGCATCGAGATGATCCCCGCGGCAGATTGCTGTGCAACGCAGTAAAGGACTTGCCGTTATCCTCTGAGACATACACGTACGCCGCATCATCATCGCTGCGGTGGCCGTCCAGGGTGACATAGACACGACCAGTCACGAATTTGGAAGCTTCAATCGTAGCAACCCACATCGGTTGCGGTGCTCCCAAGTTCTCGGTGATGTTATTCCATTGCTTACCACCATCGACGGTTGCCCAAAGAGCTCCGTCGTCGGTGCCTACGTACATGACATTCTCGTCACGCGGACTTTGAGCCAGTGCTGTTGCACTTCCACGTTTCGTGAGGGTAATTTCTGGCGAAATGCGCTTCAAATTGTTGCCACGATCCAACGAACGGAAGACGTAATTGCCTGCCGTCAGAAAGATCTTAGAATTATGCGGCGAGAGAATGAAGGGCGTCTTCCAGTTGAAGCGGTACTCCAAGCCCTGTTCACGGGCAGGGCGAATCGAGGCGCGGTCGCCTGTACGCAAGTTGCGTCGAGCCATGCCGCCGTTCTGACTTTCGTAGTAAATCAAGTCAGGATCGTTGGGGTCAACACGACAAACAAAGCCGTCACCGCCACCGACTGAAATCCAGTCTTCATTGATCGCTCCACCCGTCTTACTGATCCCCGGTCCGGCCCAAGAGCCGTTGTCCTGCAATCCACCAACAACCCAGTAGGGCTCGGTTGGGCGAATGGCTACGTGGTAGAACTGACCGATTGCGGCAGTGTTGATGTGGTCCCAATTGCGACCGTAGTCGTAAGTGACATAGAAGCCACCGTCACCACCGATGATCATGTGTCGGCCGTCAGCCGGATCAATCCACAGATCGTGGGCGTCAGCATGCACTCCGCGACCAAAGTCCGAGGTGAAGGTTAGGCCACCGTTGGTAGATTGGAATTGTGAAACGCCCATGACGTAGACGCGGTTCTCATCGCTCGGGTCGACCCGAATGACACTGAAGTACATCGGGCGGGTGTTGAGTGAATTGACTCGCATCCAAGTTTCGCCAGCATCGGTTGACTTGTAGATGCCTCCGTATTTGTATCCATCGGCTCCTTGCATGTCTTGAGCGTTAGGAGTTTGCCCGTAGTAAGAATAGGTGTAGGGACGATCCGACGTGGACGAGTTGTTGCGATCGCCCAGTGTGATTGTCAGCTTGACCTCTTTTTCTTTGCGTCGAACAATCAGTTGCATTTTATCGCCGGGTTGTCTCGAACGGATCTGTGCGATCAGCTCGTCGTAGCTAGTGATCTTCTCATCACCAACTTTTGTGACGACGTCACCGGCCTTCATGCCACCTTTGTCACTTGGGCCATCTTTGGTAACGACGGTCATTGTTGCTCCATCTTTTCCGTCTTGCCCCTGAATGCCCATGTAGGCACTACTTTGACGCTGCGCTGCACCTTGCGTCGGTCGATTGGCGATCGTTACATCGAGCTTGATGTTTTCTTCGCCACGCATGACTTCGACGGCAATTTTGTCACCATCTGCCATTTCTCGAACGGCAGCGACTAGTGCTTGGTAGTTCTCAGGTTTCTTGCCGTCAAAGCTGGTGACAACGTCGTTCGGCTTCAGACCTGCCTTCTCCGCTGGTCCTCCCTTCGTGACGGTCCTCAAGACAATTTTGCCTTCGGAATCTCCGCCCGAGACGCCAAGATAAACGCTTGGGGCTGGCGTCCGCGAGCCTGGTCGAGGTGCAAGTTTGGTCGAGATTTCGATGGCCTCACCGCCTCGAGAGAGTGCGAGCGTAATCCGCTGGCCGATCTTCTTTTCGCGAAGTGCGTCGGTCAGATCGTCGTACTTCGTCGCTTCGGTACCTTCAACGGAGACGAGGCGATCGCCTGGCTTGGCGCCAGCCTTGTCGGCTGGACTGTCCGGGAAGAGCTGAGTAATGAGCGGGCCATCGGCGTCATCGATTCCGACTAGGCCTAGGAATCCAGTAAATGGCTTTGGACCCTTACCGATGTCTTCACAGTCGATGATCGCGTAGATGACATGTGGGCCCTTTGATTGCCAGTCGAGTCCAACACGGCCAAGCTTCCCAGGTGGTAGGCCCTTCGTGAGCTGCTTCCAGTTTGCTCCTCCGTCGGTTGTTTTGTAGAGTCCCGCGCCGGGGCCCCACTTGCGGATTGGATCATAGCCGTCAATTCCATCAGGCTTCTCGACGCTGCCAGGCCAGCCGTCGAATCCGTCGCGTTTGCGATTCCAAAGCGCGGCGATGATCGTGTCCGGATCCTCTGGGTTCATGATCATGTCGATTACGCCCGTGTCGTCGTTCACATACAGGACTTGCTGCCACGAATCACCGCCGTCGCTTGTCTTGTAAACGCCGCGTTCACGGTTCGAACCGTAAAGTCGTCCAAGAGCGCCAACGTAAACTGTGTTGCTGTCTGTTGGGTGGATGAGGACGCGACCGATCTGGTACGTCTCTTCAAGCCCCATGTGCTCGTAGGTTTTTCCGCCATCGGTCGACTTGTAAACACCGTTACCGTAGGAAACAGAGTTGCGAGGGTTGGCTTCGCCGGTTCCAACCCAGACAACGTCCTTGTCTTGCGGATCAACTGCGATCGCTCCGATGGAAACTGTTTCCTCGGAATCAAATTGGTGTTCGACCGTAACGCCTTGGTTGTTGGTCTTTAGAATCCCGCCCGACGCGGTCGCAAAATGCCACTGATACGGGTCTTGCTTGCTGACTTCGATATCAACGATTCGGCCCGACATGTTGGCTGGGCCGAGTGAACGCCAGCTAATCTGCTCAAGCCATTTTTCATCAACTTTCAGCGACAAAGGCTTCTCTTCGTCTTTGCTTTGCTTGTCCACGGAAGCGTTGCTGTTGGCGACAGGCTTGGCTGCTTCGGCAGCTTGCTTAGTGTCCTTCGTTGAGGCAGGCTGGTCAGCCGGTTCGGATTTTGCATCCGCTGTAGCCGCTGATTCAGGCTTCGCAGCCGGCTGCGCGTCTGTCTTCTCTGCTGACTTGGCAGTTTTCTCCGACTTGGCTGGTTTCGGTGCTTCGAGAGTTGCCGAAGCAGTTGCCTTAGCTCCTTCAGGGGCAGTACCGTGTTCGCCGAGCTGTTCGAGGCGTTTAAGGACCTTTTCCAGTTGCTTTTCAATTTGGTCAATTCGCTTGACGGCTGGAGGCTGTTTGTGCTCCGGCTTTTCGTTCGGTTGTTTCTTCTTGTTTTCTTGCGCGCTCAGCGTTGGCATTAGGCTGGCCAGGCAGACGAACACGGTCGCAATCGACAGTGAGAATCTCATGTGGGCAAAATCCGGTTTGCTGGAGGTGGGAAGGGAAGGCGAGTTGTAACAATGTCTCCAATTGTAGTTATTGCGCGAGCCGAATTCGACCAACCAGCGCGCCCAAGTGAGCAATACTGCGAAATCTGGCAGGCAGCGAAAGGGCTTCGACTTGGGCGGAATAGTGCGATTGTGCGGATTAACGTTATTGCTCCAACCGCAACGCGAAAAATGAGCACTTTGGAGCGTATCTTTCCCCAGCATGGCTCAGAGCAAGGTCTAAGTTTTTGTGTTGCTTTCTTGCCCGGCAAAGCCATCCACTCATCGCTAATCCGCTAAAAATTTGAATTCGGCGCCGCGCCATAGAAGGAGACATCCGTTGTCCGCAGCCAAAGAAGCAGTCGCCCCCGAACTGTCCAACGACACTGATGCCCCAGTTGCAGAACCTGCAGCGGCGGTAGTAGATGCGGCCGGCGATACCAGCCCAGCACAAGAATCCACTAACGGCTCAGGTGCAACGCAAAGTGCCAAGCCCACCGACGAATCTTCAGACGCTGGCGATTCCAGTGCAAAGGCTGATGACGCAAGTGAATCCGTCGCGCAAACTGCCGCGGCTACCGAAGAAACTCAAGGTGACACCACTCTTGAGAATAGTGCTGATGGAGAAAACGCGAAAGACGATAGCGTGGAAGTCACCGCAGCAACGGAAAGCAGTGAGACGGCAAGTGATGAAGCTGTTGGCGACGCCGACGAAGAATCCGCTGAGGCAACTGAGGCAGCGCAGAGCGACGACGAAGCTTCCCACGAAGGCGGAGGCGCTGGAGCTGCTGGAGACAGTGACGCCGCGACTCTTCCGAAGACGGGGCTCGTCGGTAAAGTCCTCAATAATTACAAAGTCATTACGGCTTGCATGGTGTCTGTCGCCGTCGGCTTTCTGGGCAGCATGGTGATTCCAAGTGCCGAACCTGAGGTCGAGGAAGAAGTCGCCGTGGTAGTCGAGAAGCCGCGATTTGTCGCTGCAATCTCGCGTCGCAACGAAGCCATCCGTCCGCTCGTGCCGTTTGACGATCTCGACGAACAAGTTGTTGAGTTGGGCGAAAAGCTCTTCCATGATCCGGCGCTGTCGGGCAATGGGCGCATTTCCTGCGCAAGTTGCCATGTCATTGCCGAAGGTGGTGACGACGGAAAGGCCCTTGCCGAAGGCTACGAACACAGCCTTGGCGAAAAGAATACTCCGACGGTGCTGAATTCAGCATACAATTTCGTTCAATTCTGGGATGGACGCGTAGAAACACTTGAAGAACAAATTGATGGACCGCTATTAAGTCCGATCGAAATGAATTCCGACTGGGGACGGATTCTCAAGTACCTTAAGTCGAATAAGCTCTACCTGACCGCGTTCCAGGAGCACCTGGGTGGTGAGCCAAACGAGCAACGCGTACGAGAAGCGCTGGCAACCTACGAACGATCGCTGGTCACACCCAACTCGACATTCGACAAGTGGCTTGCCGGTGACGAAAAGGCTCTCAACGGCGATGAGTACGCAGGATATTTCTTGTTCAAGAAAATGAACTGCATGGGCTGTCACAACGGGCCAGGCGCGGGCGGAAACAGCTTTGAAAAGCTTGGCAAGTTCAAGACCTACTTCACCGAAGCGAATCCTGGACGCGAATCAGATCTTGGTCGATTCTTGATTACCGGCGAAGAAAAAGACCGATACGTTTTCCGAGTCCCACCACTTCGCAATGTCGAACTCACCGGGCCGTATTTCCATGACGGTTCCATCGACACGCTCGACGAAGCCGTTCGACTGATGATTGAACATCAAGTTGGACTAGAGGCGACGGATCAGTCTGTCAAGAGGATTGTCGCCTTCTTGAAAACGCTAACCGGTGAAATTCCTCAGTAGGGCCGCATGCGTAGTCGAGTGGATATTTCCGCTCGATTTTGCATAGCCATTACGCTTTTCCGGTCTTGGGATCTATCTTCCCTCGCTGTTTGCCTTCCCCGACCGTTTACGATGGCGACGCGACGCGGTGCCCCCACAAGCCAGCGAGCTTATGGACTTGGATGTCGTCAAGCACCTTGCATTGGCATGCCAGTCGCAGATCGCTTCCGGCAACGTGCGGCGGAAAAGCCAGTCTCGCTTTCTCAATGCGTGTAGGGCTGGATAGACAGTCGTCGACAGATTTTGACGGGTCGATCGAGGTGACTGCGACGGCACACGTTCCGCAGGTTCCGATCCCTCGGCAGTGAATGAGGCGTGCCGCTCCGTTGTAGAGCGGAAGCCCAGCACGCATGATTGCACTTCTCAGGTTTTCACCTGTTTCCACGCTGATGCTGGCGCCAGCAAATTCAACATTCGGCATCGTACAAGACTCCTGGACTATCGTAGAGCCGCATCAACTGGCTGGGATTGGATCACAGAATGTTCGCGTCTTCTATCTGATCCAAGGCAGCTAAGGCAGAACTAATGCTGTGGCCCGAGAGCTGGCGACGGAGCGCAATTGCGCGGTCCGAAGTGGACTTGTTAACTTGAAAGTGGACGAGCGCGAACAGGAACCAACCAAGGCATCCAACTATCAACGATGGCCACAAGCAATTGGGCTGCATGACGACGTCGAAACCCAAGCACACGGCTGCAGGAATCCACATGACCCACCAGGGAAATCCAACGACATGAGCCTGACGCAGATAGCTACTACGGACTACAGAGATTTGCTTTCGAATCTCCACGGTTGGTTTGCTGAAGTCGATGCGTTTGATCTTCGTGCAGACGTTTGCGGCAAAACCAATCATGAACAGTCCGTAGATATGAATTATAAGTCCGCAAATCAAACGATGCGGTACATCCGTGTTCTGTGCCCAGCATTGAGCCCCCAGAGCGATGAAAGCGATACCGACAAAGATCTGCAGGATATGCCAAGAGAACAATGGACTGAGCGATGATTGGACATCGGTCATCAACTGTTTACGGGTTAGGAGCAGTCGGCCCGCAGTGTCTTGATCTGCTATGCTGGATGCGTTGGATTGAAGAGTGGCTGTTGGCTTTCCGATGACGGTATTGGCGATCGCAGTTTCATGAGCAACGGATTCCGACGAAGTAATCTCCAGTAGGTCGGTCTTTACGTGACTTGCGTGTTGGTATCGACGTTGTGGTTCTTTTTCCAAAGTCCGCAGGACAACTTCATCTAGGCGCACGTCAATGTGGGCTTTAAATGAAGGAGCTTCAAAACGTCCGATTGGCAATTCGCCAGTGAGCATCTCGTAGATTACAACGCCGAGTGAGTAGATGTCGGCACGATGGTCAACTCCTCGAGATCCTTCTAGTTGTTCTGGTGCCATGTACCTCGGCGTTCCAAGAACCTGATGCGTCGCTGTCAGCCCAGTGGCTTGGTCGGATTCGCCGAGTAGCCGAGAGAGCCCGAAGTCGGCAATCTTGACGACGCCCTCGCGCGTCATCAGGATATTCTCGGGTTTAATGTCACGGTGTACGACGCCTTTGTCATGCGCAAACTGGAGTGCATCACAAAGGTCCGGTACAACGGCCAGAGCGTGTTTTGCGTCGAGTTGTTTTGACTGTACGATACTCCGAAGAGTTGATCCTTCGACGTATTCCATCAGAAAATAGTACGTGCCGTCTGCGTTGCCGAACTCAAAGACGGAGACAATGTTCGGGTGATTGAGTTTCGCAAGTGCGCGAGCTTCTCGCGTGAACCGGAGTGCAAACTTTATGTCGCTTCCGAATTCTTCCGGCAGGATTTTGATAGCAACGATTCGATCCAGCGAAGATTGTCGAGCTTTGTAGACCGCGCCCATTCCTCCTGCTCCAATAAGCTCAATGATTTCGAGCTGTGGGAATAGTCGCGCAAGTTGGTCTGTTGAAGGCGGCTCGAACGCTCCCGACGGCTTGGGGGGGACTTTAAAAGCGTCCTCAATCACGGCGGCATCATTCGGGAACCGAACCAAATAGTCGTCTTTCGTGGGCGAATCGCCGCCGCGTCGACGATAATCAACGTCGAGAGCAACCAATTCAGCCAATAAGACGGCTCGTTCAGGTTCGTCGTTTATCATCGATTCGATGCTTGGCGACTGATTGGATTGCCATTGTCGTTCAAACTCGGCACACAGGTGGTCAATCCGTTCCAGGTCTTGGATCTGAATGCGTTTGTGGCGAATGCTCATCGGAATCGACTACCTTCTGTTGGAATTTCTCGCGAATCAAGTGCAAACGTCGTTCGATCGTCCGCTCCGAGCACTCAAATTTCCGTGCGAGTTCGCGGTTGGAGTACCCCTCTAACTTGGCACCCGCTAAATCTTGCAACGGCCCGACACCGAGACACGAAAAAAGTTCTTCAACAGATTCTTTCATCATCAGGATCATATCTGGCGAAGGGCTATCGCCAACGGCCTGCAATTCCTCTCGCGAAGTCGAGTGGTTGTCAAAGTGCCCAATCTTGACTCCACCTCCGCGCCGCTGCCGACCATCGTGGCGACGCTTATCGACAATTTTTCTTGCCGACATACGCAACAATACTTGCCAAAGTCCGTCACGATCAGCCAAATCGGGAAAGCGTCCAGCCTGAGCCGCACCGTAGAAGCTGTCAAAGACGCTCAGCACAATATCTTCTTCGTCGGACACCGCACGGTTTTGCCCTACCAAGCGGCCGCGAATGGCTCTGGTGAGCCTTTCAAAGTACATTGCCCAAATTTGGTTGGCGGCCAATGAATCACCATCTTTGACCAGTTCGATCCAGTGGCTCACATTTTCTTCATCAGGCATCGAATCACATCCTTTTTCGCTGAGCTACTTCGACCGTGGAGGTGTCGCCCGGGTGCCTGAGTTACAGCACGTCAGAGTTATGGATGGGCGGGGCAATTAAAGTTTGAAGCCGCGGCATCAATCACACACTCTAGCGTACGTTTCTCTCAGCCAACCATGAGCTAGCGTTCTACGGCTGATCACCTGGATTCAAATTCTTACCTGTTCCGAGAGCATAAGGTACCTTACCGGACAGGGCAATCAAATGCAGCTACAATGTTTAGGCGAGATCAACCTATCGACAGCACGAAAGCAAACCAATGCATCGTTTCATACTCTGCCTAGCGCTGGCTCTCCTGTTCGTCGAATCATCCAGCGGTCAGCAGGCGGATACCCTAACGCAGAAGCAGTCTTCTACTGTTGCAAGTGCGGAAGCACCTACGATAACGAAGTCAGAGTGGCAGGGCTATGAGAAGCAGTCGTTTGCGCTAGACGACCACGCTGCGTTTGTCGTCGTTCCCAAAGTTGCCGCTCCGGGAAACCCGTGGATTTGGCGAACCTCGTTTCCAAACTTCCATTCCGAGGTTGACCAAGAACTTGTCCACAACGGTTTTCACATCGGCTACATAGACGTCGTCGCGATGCTCGGCTCTGACGCATCTCTAGATGTCATGGATCGATTTTACGAAGTCGTCCGCTTGCACTGGAACCTGGCCGCTCGTCCCGCTCTTGAGCCGTGCAGTCGCGGCGGACTGCACGCGTATCGCTACGCGGTTCGACACCCTGGGAGGGTGGCGTGCATTTTCGGTGACGTGCCGGTGATGGATCTCAAGAGTTGGCCCCTGGGTTGGCCTCAGAACAAGGCTCAAGTGGCCGATGCACTCAAGCACTATGGATTCGCGTCCATTGATGCGCTTCGCGAATACAAAGGCAACCCGATCGATACGCTCGACGCTATCGCCCAAGCGAAGATTCCGTTACGCCATGTGATTTGCATGAATGATGAAGTTGTACCGCCGCAGGAGAATACTTTGGCTTCCAAACGACGCCTACAGGAGTTGGGGCATGATATGGATCTGGTCATGGTTGAGCATTCCGACGACTTCCACGGCCATCACTTTGCGATGCCAGAAGTATTTCAGTCCGCAAGGTTCGTTATGACGCACGCGAGTGTTATGCCTCGCTCCGATGCTTCAGCCGCGGACGGTAGCAACACCCCCAAACAGGCTCAAGAGTACTTCAAGCTGCGAAACGGGCTTGCCAACAGCTTGTTTGCGTTCCGCAACCGCAAACAAGCACGTGTAGCGTTCTTGGGTGGGTCGATCACGCATGGCGGCGGTTGGCGTGATGAGCTTATGCGTGACTTCAAACTCCGCTTCCCTGAAACAGAATTTGACTTCATTGCCGCCGGCATTCCGTCGGTCGGCTCAAATGGACACGCGTTTCGCCTGCAACGCGATATCTTGATGCGCGGGCCCGTCGATCTGGTCTTTGTGGAAGCAGCCGTCAATGACGGATCGAACATTCCGAATCAGCCTGCAGTCATGCGTCGAGCGATGGAGGGCGTAGTTCGGCACTTGCGAATGGATAATCCAATGATCGACATCGTGCACATGCATTTTGCGATGGGGCCGCATCTCGATGACTATGCATCTGGACGTGTTCCGGTTCCAATTGCCGAGCATGAAAAATCCGCTGAGCATTACGGTTGTGTGTCGCTGAACATCACTCACGAAGTTGCTGATCGAATTCGCGACGGTCAATTCACTTGGGAGTCCGGGTTTCGCAGCAATGTTCATCCACCTCCTTTTGGACAGCGTGTCTACACAAACAGCATGACTCGAATGCTGGACGCCGCCCTTTCGACCAAGGCACAACCGAAACCTCACCCCTTGCCTGAGAGCATGGTCGATCCGCTTAGCTACACCCGTGGGCGATTCGGCAACTTGGACAGGGCCAAGCTCAGTGATGGGTTTACTCTTGATCCAGCCTGGAAACCAGCTCGCGGACGGACGCGTCCAGGATTCGCGGACGTTCCCGCGCTGGTCGCCGAGACGGCCGGAGCTGAATTTACCTATGAGTTCGACGGAACCGCAATCGGCCTATTTCTTGCCGCTGGGTACGACAGTTGTGTCTTGCAGTTTAAGGTGGACGACGGCGAATTCAAAAAGGTAGACACAACAACGCAGTGGAGCAAAGGACTGCATCTGCCTTGGCCACTGATACTTGCCGACGACCTCCCCAGAGGCCCTCACAGGCTGACAGTTCAGACCACCGACGACGCCCCCAGCCGAACGGCCCTACACGTCATCCACATCCTCGAAAACTGACGGCGTCGGTCAATTGGAACAGGCCAATTTTCTGCGCAGCTTGCCTCATTCTGTTCAAGAAATCAGTGCGGTGGGTTCGTGGGCAGGATCTTGCGTCGGTCAGTTCAAGTGATCGTGACATGCTGCTTGAGGAGTTGCATGGTTTCTTTTTGCCGTTTCAAGACGAACGCTCGGGCGAGCTCGGTTTTGGCCTTAGCACCTTCGGGGTTGGTTGCCATGGCGATTACGGCGTCTGGAATTTCGGCTACCTCTGATTCAACGTCAAGATCAAACAGCCAGTCGTCGAGGCCAATGTCGTCCCACATGATGCCTTTGCTAGTCTGTTCTTTGAAGCGACAGACGATGGCCGGGACGCCGTTGCCGATGCACATGATGGGCGAGTGCATTTCGTTGCCGAAAAGTCCGCGGCTACGAACATAAGTGCTGATTGCTTCTCCGGTGAGCCAGTAGTTTGGTCGCCAGACGACGCGGCGGCGGATTTGCGGCGGCAAGCGATCGTAAATGTTCTCGCGGCCAACTTGCATCTGCGTCTGGTCCTCAGGACAGAGTAGCACCTTCAAATCCGTTTCGTCGACAACGCGGGTGATCGCTTTGATCAGCGGAGCGTGGTCATGCTCCTTCATCGCTTCGTTACGAGCGTGTTTCTCTGGATCGATTTTTCGATTCTTCGATGGGATGGTCCAGTAAGGAGTATTGCGCAGCCTCGGGATGCAACAAAGATATTCACCAGGCGTCAAATCGTGCTTCTGCAGGAACGCTTCGGCCGCATTATCGTCTCGCAAGTTGCATGCGAACGCGGCGTCCGGTCCAAACTCCATGATCGGCGCTTTACACCCAGCTTCCTTTGCGAACTTCATCGACTGACTATCGCGGAAGAAAACAAACTCAGCCTCGTCGAGCGTTGCAATCGAGCCACGGTTGGACGGCGGCACAGTGATGCCGTAGACGCCAAACGGCTTGCCCGCTTCATCAATCCAACGTTTGACATCTTTTTCCGCAACCAAAGAAGGGCCGCTGCCATGCAACAGAAAATCACACTCTTCCATCGCCGCTGCGCGCTTGGCGGAATCGTCTGCAATCTTAACTTTAGGGAACGCCTCTTGCAGAAGGTTGTCGACGCCGTTGTCCAGACGTCCTGGCCAAAGCGTAAGCTCCGCTTCAGGAAGGTGATTTTCCAAAATGCGGAGGATGCCAGGAGTGTGAGCAATGTCGCCGATATTGACCGTTTGCCACGACGACCGAACAAGAATCCGTGGAGCTCGGTGCGACGCGGCGCTTCCAACTTTCCTAAAGCCAGTCGCCGCCGCAACCAGCCCAGCTAGTCCGCAGCAAAAATTTCGTCGGTTCATGTCTTCTCAGGGGCGATGGAATAAGTAGTTATAAAAACGGTATGGTTTGGTCACGCAGGTGGTGAGTGATTTGATCAGCGAAAAAGCGGTCGCGACTGTAACTGCCGTCGATCAAGTTCGACCATTTACCGTGGGAGACCAACGCATAGTTTAGCAATTGTGGACAGCGCACACGCTTGATGGTGCCCAGCGGGGTGGCAATTTCAATGTTCCTTTTGCAATCAGCTATTCGCAGGGCGAACTGAATTGGTCCTCGCGTTGCGAAACGCATACAGTTGCAAGCAACCGATGCATGCCTATCATCTTCTCACATTCATTGCACTCGACGCCACAGAGGATGACATCTTGAATAGACGCAAACAGCCGCCTGCATTTAGTTTGAAAGACAAGCTGTTCAATGCGGATCGAATCAACTACCTAGGCGGGTTGTTTGAGGCGGTCCCAGGCTTCCGCAAGGCGGTCTTCGTTATGGAATGTCTTGAAGGACTTGCGGAACTGGAACTGAAGGAACGAATATCGCACATCTCAGTAGCGCTGGATCACCAATTGTCCGCGGACTTCAAAGAAGCTGCCTCGCAAATCTCCCGTGCGCTTCCGCCGCCGTTGGATCCAGATCGTACCGATGACGACTTTGGGGATTTCATCTTTGCTTGTTTAGGTGAGTTTGTCGTTCGCAATGGACTCTCAAAAATGCACCTGCGGCGCTCGCTCAAATTGCTGCGTGAGTTGACGATGCGGTTTTCGATGGAGGACGCAATTCGCTACTTCATCAATGAATTCCCAAATGAAACATTTGCAGAATTGGAGAAGTGGTCTCGCGACAAGAACTACCACGTTCGTCGGTTAGCCAGCGAGGGGACTCGGCCGTTGCTGCCGTGGTCGGGCCGATTGAACATCGACCCGCTGCGTTCGCTCCCCCTGCTGGATCAACTCCACAGCGACTCCACTCGTTACGTAACTCGAAGTGTCGCCAATCACTTGAACGACATTGCGAAGACACGCCCCAAAGTTGTGGTCGACACGCTCAAACGCTGGCGAACACTTGGAAAGCAAGACGCTGACGAACTGGACTGGATGTCGCGGCACGCGCTGCGCACGCTAGTTAAAAAATGCCATGCCGACGCGTTGAAGCTGCTGGGATTTCGTGCAAATCCCAAAGTTGAAGTCGGGAATCTGCAACTTTCGCCACGGACGGTTCGTGCCGGCGAGGCGATCGAGTTTTCGTTCGACATCAGCGCAGCTCGCGGAGAACGGCTGCTGATCGACTACGTGATTGACTTTGTAAAGGCGAACGGCATGACTTCGCCAAAGGTGCACAAAATTAAGCAGCTCGAAATTGCCAAGGGCGAAAAGGTTACAGTGAGTCGTCGCCATCCACTGAAAGCCAACGCTACGACTTTTACACTCTACCCCGGAACTCACGTTCTGACGCTCCAGATCAATGGACAGCGGCACGCTCAAACAAGTTTTGAATTGGTGGTTGCGTGAACGAAAGTCCGCTGCGCGCACTCGTAGGTGCACTTGCCTGTTAGGCCATGCGGCAGTCTACTCGGCGGCTTCCGTCATGTCGGCTTCGACGACGTTTTTCGCGTATGATCGGTATGCTTCTCCGATCTGTTTCGCCATTGAGTCCGGCCAAGCGTGAAAGTGGCCATTTTCAATTGCATCGAAGATTGCGTCGGCGACCAACGAGGGCGGTTCGGCGACTGCTGCTAGATCTTCGTCCGCTTCGATCATATCGGTTTTGATTGGCCCGGGATGAACGCTCACGACATGAGTGCCCTGGTCAGCCCACGATTCTCGCAAGCCTTGCGTGATCGAGTAGCTTGCCGCCTTTGATGCGGAGTAGGTCGCGAATTGCCCGAATGTCTTGATGGATACAACGCTATTTAGCTGGGCAAAAGCACCACCACCGTTGGCTTTCAAGACCGGCGCGAACGCTTGGGCTACACGAATGAGGCCGTAGACGTTGATGTCAAATTCGAATTCGAGAGCTTTGGATGCGTTTGCGTCCAAAGCGCTGGTCGTTGTCAACACGCCAGCATTGTTGATAACGACATCTACGTCGCTGGCGGTTTTTGCGGCTGCTTGAATGGTGGTTTCGTCTGTCATATCTAAATGAACCGGAACAATCTTATCGCCGAATTTCTCAACCAACGATTCCGCCGATGCGATGCTGCGCACCGCCGCATAGACCTTGGCGGCACCGCGATCGATGGCGGCCTCAACGATTGCCTTTCCAATCCCACGATTCGCACCAGTAACCAAGACGATCCTATTTTGCAATGAACTCGACATTTCTGTTTTCTTTGTCCCGAAAGTGTTATGACTGAATTTTCAGCGGCCGACCAAGTGCCGCGTCTGCGTAGGGGGACAGCGGTTTCAAGACTGGCTTACAGCGATCTCGCGCGCAGAAGCGAAAAAGTCGTCGTCAGGCAGTTCCTAGCACGACGGTTCAGGGGCAAGATCGTCTTAGTCCTCGTTTCAACGGACGGCTTCGAGGAATCTACGTCCTACTCCGAGGGAGCTGACTTGGAAAAATGGCAATCCCGCATGTGGGCGAATTGCCGCGATCCGTCTTCGCTTGATCCGCAACGGTTACGTTCGGGGAACCGCTGCCGAGTGAATGGGTGCTGAGTTATCGACCTTCTTTGCCTGAAGAGTCTCGATGACGCAGCCTGACATTAAAACATGTAGAATAGTCCTGACTCCGCAAAAAATGATTCATTTGTCGCTTGTGACCGTGACGCTTCCGCGGAGATAGGAGATAAACGTGGCGGAGTGTAGCCCCTATGACGGAGCACGCGAAATGACATTGTTAAATCGTGCCCCGAAAAGCTGGGGCTGGTTCATTGGTATAGTGCTTGCGGTCTCGACGCGACTTCCCGCAGACGAACTAACGAACACTGCGGTGAGACGTGAGTTCCTGGGCCAGCACTGCTTCCATTGCCACGAGAGTGGAAACGCGGAAGGAGGATTGAATCTGGCAGACATGAAACTGGATGCCGACGACCCAGTAAATCTTGCGAAGTGGGCAAAGGTGCATGATCGCGTCGCTGCTGGGGAAATGCCGCCTGAAGATGAAGATCGACCATCAAAGGAAGATATCGCGGGTTTTGTTCGCCAGACGGCGGAAACGCTGAACGCAGCTTGGGTGCAACGATATGCAAATTGTGGGCGAGTCGGCGGGCGTCGACTCAATCCAGTCGAATACGAATATACGATGCGGGATCTTTTGGCCGCTCCTTGGCTGGAACTGAAGGAAATGTTGCCGCCTGATCCCGAGTCGCACGGGTTTGACAACGTTGCCGACGCGCAAGAGATTTCTTATGTGCAACTCGCTCGCTATTTAGAAGCCGCCGAAGTTGCGATCGATGGTGCGATGCGATTGCGCCCCGCACCCAAACCCACAACTGTGCGTACTTGGTTCACCGAAGAAGGACGCTACCTCGGCAAGGATTGGCGCGAACGTTACAAACCGATGGATCTCTACCGTGAGCCGACGGCGCTAGCCGCGGGCCCCGATCCCAACGATCTACCGACGACACCCACCAGCCCCGGCGGTTCCGACATTCGTTTGGACTGGCCGCAGTGGACATGGTTCTGGCAGCAACCCAACAGCGCGCAAACGCCACGACACATTCGCAACACATCTCAGCGAATTCCTGGATGGTATCGCTTCCGCGTTCGGTGTCGGGCGGCGCTGTGGGACAAAGGCGAATTGCTTCCGCCCGAAGAAGGACAGGTTGCGTGGATCTTGACCGCCGCAAAACGTGTGCTGGCAAAATTTGATGTGCCCGAAGGCGAGAACGGCGGAGTCGTCGAATTCACGGCGTGGCAGCGCGAGAACGAGCTACTGGACTTCTTTTGCGCCACGATGGACGATCGACAAGTTTCACTCAAGACAAAAAGGAAAGACCCTAAATCGAAGCGGGAAGCTCACGAAAAGTTCATGGAGACCTATCGTGGTCATGGCATCGCGGTCGCTTGGTTTGAAATTGAAGGCCCGTTCGCCGATGAATCGTGCCACGGAGGTGCGGAGAACCAAACTTGGCCTTCCGAAAGTTATCGGCGACTGTTTGGCGAATTGCCGATGCGCAAGTGGACTGAAAACAGCGGCTTGCGCCCACCTGAACCACTCAATCGCCCTGACCTGACCGCCAACAAACGCGGTCTACGAGAAACGTTCCAGTTGCCGCCCGACATGATGATGGTGGTATCGGAGCATCCACTCGAAGATGCTGAGCGACTCTTGAGGTCATTCATGAAGCAAGCCTATCGACGAACTCCGGAGGAATCCGAAGTGCAACGTTGCCTCGCGTTTGCCAAAGGTGCCATCAATGACAAGGCATGCTTTCAGGATGCGATGCGATTGGCTTATAAGGCCGCGCTCTGCTCTCCGGACTTTCTCTACTTTAACGAAACTGAGCCGACGGCGTTGGTCGCGGGCCCCCACAACCATGCGCCCGCGGCTATCGCCGTCGGCTCACATGCCCCCACGGGTGACGCCCCAGTCGACTCACATGCGCCAGCGGCTAGCGCAGTCGGTTCACAATGGATGCGCCTCGATGGCGACGCGCTCGCTGCTCGGCTCTCCTATTTGCTGTGGCGTTCGTTGCCAGACGAAGAGCTGACGGCTGCCGCGTCCTCAGGGGAATTGCTGACCGACGCAGGACTGAAACGCCAGTTTGATCGCATGCTCGGCGATCCGAAGTCGCAGCGTTTTATCAGCGACTTCACTGGCCAGTGGCTTGATTTGCGAAAAGTTCATGACACATCGCCGGACCGATATTTGTTTCCCGAGTACTTTTCGGACAACCATGTGGTCGACTCAGGAGTCGCTGAAACCGAAGCCACGTTCGCGAAGATGCTTCGCGACAACTTGCCAGCAAAGACGATTGTCGACTCCGATTTCGTGATGATCAACGAGCGCTTGGCGACGCTGTATGGACTCGACGGCGTGAAGGGGCAAGCCATTCGGTCCGTCGCATTACCGGCCGTTTCGCCATACGGCGGACTCCTGACGCAATCGAGTGTGATGAAGGTGACGGCCAATGGCCTGACGACTTCGCCTGTACTACGAGGTGTTTGGGTAATGGATCGGATTCTGGGAAAGCCACCTTCCCCACCTCCACCGGGGGCTGGTTCGATTGAACCCGATACACGCGGTTCTACTACGGTTCGTGAACTACTTGCCAAGCACAGTCAATCGGAATCCTGCGCGAGCTGCCACCAGGCGATCGACCCACCGGGCTTTGCGTTGGAGAACTTTGATGTGATGGGCAAGTGGCGAGAGCACTACCGAAGTTTCGAAAAGGGTGAGAACATTGATTTGGAAGTGGCTCTACGCAAAGTCCGCTACAAACGAGGGTTGCCCGTCGACGCGTCGGGCGTAACTCAGGAAGGCCAAGCATTCCGGGACATCCACGATTTCCGTCGCTACCTCGCTGGGCAAGACGAACAGCTTGCACGCAACTTGACTGAGCGATTCATGACGTTTTCCACAGGCGCGGGAATCTCGTTCGCCGATCGTAGCGTTATCGAGGAAATTCTGCGTGAAACCAAGCAAAATGGTTATCCGATTCGCTCATTGCTCCAGCAAGTCGTCCTGAGCGAAACATTCCGCCGCAAGTAGCAATGGAAGAAAGTGGAACAGGAGAAAACG
>CAYPLE010000113.1:0-18337 GCA_964411445.1 uncultured Pirellulaceae bacterium | reverse complement strand
TTTGGTGCTCCTGCCGACGCAACTCCGGCTGCTGATCCAGCACCTGCGGCCGACGACCTGTTCGGTGCCCCTGCCGACGCAGCACCAGCGGCTGACGATTTGTTTGGTGCACCTGCTGACGAGGCTCCGAGTGGCGAAGACCTCTTCGGGCAACCGACCTCAACGAAGCCCATCGATGCAGAAAAGATGGACTTGGACGCGCTGTTCGGTCCTCCAGCGGAAAAAGCCAACAGCGACGACGCAGGCGATTCGCTCGACGACTTGTTCAAAGCGACGCAACTTCGCACCTGGAAAGACAATACAGGCAACTTCTCAGTTGAAGCCAAGCTTGCTGAGATTCGCATCGACAGCGTCCGCCTGCTCAAGTCGAACGGCAAGTACTGCACGGTTCCACTGCGACGCCTGAGCGACGATGACAAGGTGGTCGTTCAGCAAATTGCTGCTGCAAGTGAATCTGGCAAAGTCCAGTTCACCTCGACAGCTCGCTAACGACCGGTCTAGCGAGCCAGTCCGGCGACAAACCTAGAAGTCTTGACGGGGTGCGGGCGATTGCCCGTGCCCCGTTTATGTATGCACTTCGCTTCCAGCCGGGGGGAGCATTTCTGCGTCTGTTTGAGGCAGCGATTCTTTGGATGTAAACGGTAGTCGTCCGAAGCGACTCGCCCAGTCCTCCCGCTCTTGATCACTTCGCTGCGTCTGCACAATCCTTACCGCCTTGTGTTTCTTCTGGTCCAGGGCACGTTGGCTCTGTCAGTTCGACAAGATGCCAATTAAACTCATGGCTGCTTTCTCGCAGACTGAGAATTCTGCTGCCACATTGAACGGTCCAGTCATGTCAAAACGCAAACGCCCCAAAAATCCTGGAGCTAAAGACCAGGATACATTGGAAGAGAATACATCCACGCACGAAACTGCAGTGACTGGTCCTTCCAATAGATTCCGAGTCGTTGCAACATTCTTGATCCTTCTCCAGTTTGCCTGCTTGATTACGTCGCTGGCAGCCAATCTCTCGCCAAGCCTACTGCAGAGCAATATCCTCGACTGGATTGGCCCCTACGTGGTCACTACAGGACAAGATTATGGGGAAGTGGCTCTGGAGTGGACACACGGCGAGGAAATCGAGTTTCCCATGTTGGTCCAAGTGCATTATGCCGGCGATGCTTCCGACGACTGGGCAAGCCTGCCGCCGCCGGGAGTGAGAGTTTCCGAGGAGCGACCTGTTCAATGGACGCAGTCGCGTTGGAGCAACTTTTCCCGGATCATCCGACTGCTCTATACCGATTCTGGTGACAACGAAATTCTCGGCGAGATCATCGTCGACACGTTGGCCGCTGACGATTCGCGGCGTGCTGGAGAGATTGACCAAGCGCGATTGTTGTCACCCGTTGTCATCAACTACCGACAATACGAAGAAATGAAGGAAGTTGGCGGTGTAACGATTGCAGAAGCTTGGCCGGATTCGGTCGTCTACACAGCGGACATCATCAAGACGCCAGACGGACAATTGGTCGTCTCGCCTGCGCTTCCAGCCTCCCGCGTATCGAAGAGTACGCTCGGTGGCGTCGGCTCGGGGGCATCCCAATGATCAAAGAGATTCGAACAGCTTGGAACGAGTTCTGGTTTCAACCCAGCGGCGGGCGGCGATTGACGCACGTGCGAATTGGCGTGATGATCGTGATTGCACTCTGGTTCGCCAGTTTCTTTGCTGACCTCGGCTATTGGTTTGGCTCACAGGGCGTCTTCAGCGTGGGCGCCAGTTCTCGCATTCTGGATTTCGCGCAGGCGTCTCGCTGGCAGCGCTGGTCCCCACTCTGGCTAACCGACGCGACAGCCGCCTACTACGCAACACTTGTCGCGGGTATCGTTTTGGCAACAGTCGCCGCACTTGGTTACGGAGGCAGACTGGTTCTATTCACCCTGATGGGCGTGACGATTGCTTGGGTGCATCGAATCATGTGGCTGAGCGGACCGGTCGAGCCGCTATTGATTCCGCTGATTCTCTATTTGGCCACCGCGCCAACTTCAAAGGTGTTTGGTCGAGAGCGCACTGGCGAGGCTAGTGTACTGAACAACCTTGTGCTGCGAATGATTCAAGTACACATCTGGATCGTTTTGGCGGCTGGCTTTCTGTCGCAGCTAGCCAATTTAACTTGGTGGCGAGGGGAAGCGATCTGGTGGCTGTCGGCGTCCGGCCGATCGCAGATGGTAACACTCCAATTGTTGGGCGATCACCCGCTGCTGATCAACTTTTTCACGCACCTTATCCTGGCGCTCGAAGCGGTTGCGCTGCTGGCAATTCTGCAGCGACCGTTTCGCAAGTTAGGTTTGTTCGCAGCTTGGGGCTACTGCCTGACGATCTGTATCTTCTGGTGTCAGCCACTTTACGCCGCCATGCTGGCCGTCGCGCTCGTTGCGTTTCTACCTGAGCCGGAAGAGGCGTAGGACAGCGAGGGCAAGCTTCTATCGCTGGGGCATCATCCTTCGATTTTGTGTGAGATTCGCGTCCCGACTCGTCCACCAGAGATCGCTTTGACGATGTTGCCATCTTTCTTGAAGTTGAACACCAGGACGGGCATCTTGTGCTCGCGGCATTGGCTGATCGCCGTTCCGTCCATCACTCTTAGATCCTGGGCAATCACCTTTTCATAATCCAGTTCGTGGTACAGCACAGCGTGGGGATTCTTTTCAGGGTCGTCGCTGTACACACCATCGACACGGGTTGCTTTTAAGACGATATCGGCCCCCAATTCTAGTGCTCGTTGGGTGGCTGCCGTGTCGGTGGTGACAAAGGGACTTCCAGTGCCGGCGGCCAGCACGATGATTCGTCCTTTCTCCATGTGCCGAATCGCTCGACGTCGTATGAACGGCTCGCAAACTCCATCCATGCGGATCGCACTCATGACTCGCGTCTTGCAGCCGATGCTCTCGAGTCCCGCTTGAAGCGCGAGAGCATTGATGCAAGTTGCCAACATGCCCATGTAGTGCGCCGTGGCTTCTTCGATCGCCGCACCTGCTTGCGTCGTAAACTGACCGCCGCGAAGAATATTTCCTCCACCGACGACCACTGCAAGCTGACATCCAAGCTCGTGAGCCTGTTTGACTTGACTGGCAATCGCGACGACCTCTTCCATATTGATGCCGCGTTCTCCAACTCGCGAAAGGCTTTCACCGCTGAGTTTGAGAACGACGCGTTTGTAGTGAGGGCTCTTTGCGGAATTGTCCATGTCTCTGCCAGATCGATTAGTAGGAAAGAATGCAGTTGCGAAATTTGCCTGTGACGTTCACACCGCCCTTAAGACTTGCCTCGCAAAAGTTTGCATCCTGACAAAGACGGTCAATTTCGTCTACCCGGCTCGCCGCATTGGCATCACATTCTCTCTTACGCTCGCCCTCTGGCATGCCCAAGGTACGCGATTTGGCACTCACCATATCCGTCCAGCCCGCCGCTTGGGCCTTAGCGGGCCTTAGCATTCGCCATTGGCATTCCGCCGATTGCCGTCGATACTAAACTGATCAAGCTGCCGGGAGGTTCAGGGTCAGTGCCTGCCTCTGGCGCATTTTCCCACTTCGCCAATACCGATGCGTTATGAATTTGCTCTGTAAAGTTTGCCTTCTTCTCTCTGCCGTCGTGCTTTCCAACGTTGGCAAGCATGCTCAAGCACAGAAACTTGCCTTCCAGGCGAACACCATCGAATCCACGACGATTGCCGTCGAGCCGGGAAGTGCTTGGGCGATCGTTTTTCTAGGATGTGACTGCCCAATGGCTCGCTCCTACGTTAGCGTTCTCAACCAACTGCAAGCGGAATTCAAGGACTCGGGCGCGCGTGTCGTCGGCGTGATGAGCAACATCCAGGACTCTCGAGAAGATATTGCCAAGTACGCAAGCGAACTCGAAGTCGCATTTCCTCTCGTCGCTGATCCAACCGGCGCGATCGCTGACCAATATGGCGCGCGTCGCACTCCCGAAGCCTACCTCTTGGACTCCGAATTACGACTTCGCTATCACGGACGCATCGACGATCAATATGCTCCTGGCGTTGTGCGTGATAAACCGACGCGTGAAGATCTGCGACTTGCGCTGCGTCAGTTGACCAACGGCACTCCGATTCGCGTGAAAAACACAAAAGCTTTAGGGTGCATCATTGGCCGCCGTCGCACCTCGAACCTGCCGGCATTGTCGTCCGCCGAAGAACCCGTCACGTTCTCCAATCAGATTGCCCGAGTTCTCAATCGCAACTGCACCGAGTGCCATCGCGAGGGCGACATCGGCCCGTTTTCGATGCAATCGTACCAGGACGTAGCCGGTTGGGCCGACACAATGATGGAGACCATCGACGATGGTCGTATGCCGCCCTGGCATGCATCACCGCAGCACGGCAAGTTCTCCAATGCGAGGGTCATGCCAGAGGAAGACAAGGAACTGCTTCGGAAATGGATCGCACTAGGAACGCCCGAAGGTGATCCAGACCAAATGCCACCTGCAATTGCACCAGCCAATTCTGGCTATGTATCGCTGAGTGATTTAGACGCTGAATTCCCCATGCGTGATCGCCCTTTCGCCGTCCCGGCCAGTGGTGTTGTCGAGTATCAGTATTTTGTTGTCGATCCCCAATTCAAGACAGATCGCTGGGTCAAGGCGGCTGAGGTCGTCCCGGGGAGCAGAGATGTTGTGCACCACGGAATCGTCTTCGTTCGGCCACCGGATGGAAATGCCTTCCGCGGAGTAGGATGGCTGACAGCCTATGTTCCAGGGCAACGCTTTCAGCCACTGCCGGACGGCTACGCACGCCGAATTCCCGCCGGTTCCAAGTTCATTTTCCAAATGCACTACACACCAAGCGGCACCGAACGACCCGATCGCTCTCGGCTTGGTATTGAATTCGCCGAGCCAGACTCCGTGACCCACGAAGTGTTCACGATTGCAGGGCTAAATCAAGAATTTGAGATACCGCCTGGTGAGTCGCAGCATGTCGTTCGCGCCAAGGTTCCTCGCCTACCACGAGGAGCTCACCTGATCGCCGCAACGCCCCACATGCACTTTCGCGGTCGAGCATTCAAGCTCTTCGCCGAGCGAGGCGACTCGAAAAGCATCTTACTTGACGTTCCGAACTATGACTTCAACTGGCAGCACACCTATCATTTCGAAGAACAAATAGCTCTGGATTCGCTGGACGAACTGACCTTCGAAGCAATCTTCGATAACTCCGCAGCCAACCCATTCAATCCAGATCCGCAACAATGGGTCAGTTGGGGGGATCAAACCTTCGAAGAAATGGCACTTGGATTCTTCGAAGTCGCTGTTCCACTGGAACCCCACGCCAATGACAACGCCAAGCTTGCTCGAGGCGACAGACTTGAAGAAGCTTCACGCCAAAAGCGAATCGATGCGTATGTCAGGCGAGTATTTGACGCGATGGACGTTGACGGCGACGGTGTGATCTTCGAATCAGAGGCACCAATAGTTGTGCGGTGGCGAGGCTTCTCGCGATACGACCGCAACCGTGATGGTAAAGCGACAGACGAAGAGGTGCGAGAGGCTGCCGCAGCTTTCGTGCGGTAACTGCTTCGTCGGATAACCGGTCCGCAACTCGCGCGGCTGCATCGCCCCTAGACGCCTCACCTGGAACAACAACTTGGCAAGCCTAGCAGAAACAATTGCTGACACGAGCATCAAGCGCCGATGGATCGGATTGCTCGTCATGGCGACGGTCACCACCGGCGCGGTGATTGGATATGTCGACCCGGACCTGCCCTCGCGACTTTGGAATGCCCCCAGTACCTCACCAAGGACGGCTAGCAACGTAGCCGCCAAGCAGTTTGAGCGGCCGCCTGAGAACGTCGAACCGTTGAGCTTGTCTCGGTCAGACTGTGTCATGTTGGTCGAGGGTGAGGATTTTTTCAATTTCGAGACCACGGAGACGCTTCGAACCGTTGTGGATGAGCTCGAAGCGCTTCCTCAAGTCCGCAGCGTGCTGTGGATGGATCGCGTTCCGATTCTGAACATTTTCGGACTGCCGCAGCCACTACTACCTGGCACAAACGCGTCCGACACCCGCTACGATGCGGCTCGCAAGAAAGCGATGGAGCATCCGCTCGTATACGGTCAGCTCTTGAGTGACGACGCCAAGGCCACGTTGCTGTTGATCAACCTTGAGCAGTATCAAGTGTTAAGCGACTACGACGCGACGGGGTTGCTCACCGATACCGCTCGCCGGATCGCCGCCCAACGCAGCTCAGACCTAACGTTCCGCATCACCGGGCAGACGCCCACCGCCATAGCCGCGATTGGGCGGCACGAAGCAAACCAGTTGCGTTATCAGATCGTTGGTTACGGCATGATTCTGATCATGTCGTTTGTACTCTTTCGAGGTATCCGAGCGGTCGCGATCGTCGCACTTGCGCCTCTTCTAGGCGTGTTTTGGACACTCGGCTACGTCCGTTTCCTGGGATATTCAAACAATCCACTTGTAGACGTCATTCTGCCAATCCTCGTCAGTTTGGTCGGTCTGACCGATGGTGTGCACTTGATGGTGCAAATTCGCAAACTTCGCAGTCAGGGGCTTCCACCAAGGCAAGCAGCTTCGCGGGGGCTGGCCAGCGTCGGCCTGGCTTGCTTGTTGACCAGCGTGACGACCGCGATTGGATTTGGCTCCCTGCTATTAGCCGACTCTCGCTGGGTCCAGGAGTTTGGGCTGAGCAGCACGATCGGTGTACTCCTTTGCTTTATCTCCGTTGTCACTGTCATTCCGCTGGCCTGCAGCACTTGGCTGGGAAATCGCGTTCACGTGGGCCTTGAAAAGAGCCTGATCGATAAGAACTTGGGAAAGATCGACATCATCATTGACTGGGTGTTGCAGCGCAGTCGCCTGCTGGCTGCTGTTGGCATCGTGTGCACTCTGATTTTTGCGACCTTTGCCATGACGCTCACGCCAGATCAACGCCAGTCCGACGGACTTCCGCAGGATGCTGAAGCCACGCAGGCGATGCAAGAGGTTGATCGCCGGTTCGGAGGATTAGAGTTTGCGAGCACGCAGATTCGTTGGAATGAGACCGTAAAGGACGACGACCCAAGCATCCTGCTGGTGGTTTCGGCCGTTGACAATCTTCTGAAAGACGAGCCGCTAATCGGGCATCCACTTTCGATACGCAATTTGATCGACGCGCAGCCTGGCAGCGGCCCCGCCGAAGAACGGATGACGTTATTGGAACTCCTGCCGCCACCGCTGAAGCGAGCCTTCTACACGCCCGAATTGAACTCGGCAGCCGTTAGTTTTCGAGTGCAAGATTTGGGGATCGCAGCGTACGGTCCCGTCTTCGAACGATTGGAGGCCGGTTTCGCAGCGATCGAAAAAGACTATCCTGAGTTCGAACTTGAGCTGGACGGAAGGGCCGTGTGGAGGTGGCAAAACCTCTACCAAATCGTCGTCGACTTGGCCGCCAGCCTTGGCACCGCCAGCGTCATCATTCTCCTCGTGCTCGCCCTCTGCTATCGGTCTCTACGTTTGGGCCTGATATCGATCGTTCCGAACCTATTTCCACTCGCCGTAACGGGTGTCTACCTGAAGTTGGCAGGATACAACCTGGAAATCGTCATGGTGTGCAACTTCACCATCTGCCTTGGCATAGCGGTCGATGACACCATTCACTTTCTGACTCGATACCGCGAGGAACTTGGCGTTCAGCGGGATCCACATGAAGCAATTCGTAAAGCTTTCACGAGCGTAGGCACGGCGCTGATCATGACCACAACCGTTCTCGTTGCAGGCTTCTCGGTTGTGACCTTCAGCGATTCGCGCGACCACTTTATTTTTGCGATCATGGGCGCCATTACGATCTCGTCTGCATTGTTCTGCGACTTGATCTTCCTGCCAGCCCTGCTGAGTGTCTTTGGAAGTGGTGGGTCCAGCAGAGCAAGTCAGAATTTGAATCGAACTGATCAGACGTAGAACATTGGCGCACGATTTTCCGGGAAAAGCCCACTCTGGCCCGAAAAATCGCTTGGCCCCGGAGAATCAGCTTGGAAAGCCGCGATGTGAAAATCGATCCCGCTCGGATCTGTAACCTGATCCACTACAAATTGTGCTCGAACCACAGGTGCTTTCGCCAGTTCTGATCGTCTGTTTCGGGATGGTCACTGCGGAAGTGAACACCACGCGACTCTTCACGAGCAAGTGCCGCGCGAGTGACCAAGTAGGCGACGGTTAGCAAGTTTTGCAACTCCCATCCTTGTTCCGTTGTAAACGTTGGTTGCAGAACATACTCACTGTACTTTGCAATCTTCGATAAAGCAGTCTCCAATTCGGCGCTGGTACGCTGCACACCCACGCTTCGCTGCATCAAACTTTGCACCGCGTTGCGAATGTCGGCGATATCCAACAGCTTGCTGGACGGGCGCCGGTCAACATTATTCTCAATCGGCAGCGCGGAATAATCGTCCGGAGTTTCGCGTGCTGCCTGAGCAGCCAATTCTCCTGCTCGAGCTCCGAAAACGACGCCTTCGAGCAGGCTGTTGGACGCGAGGCGATTCGCTCCGTGCAGCCCAGTACTCGTTACCTCGCCAGCAGCCCACAGACCGTCAAGACTACTGCGGCCGTCTTCATCAACGGCAATTCCACCCACCATATAGTGTGCACCCGGGCGGACTGGGATCGGATCCGTCGTCGCATCCAAACTGAATTCGCGGCAGGCTGCGCAGAAACCTGGAAATCCTTCGCGAACTTTTTCGGGATCCATGTGCTGCAACGTCAGATACACACTCGGATGCTGTGTCTTTGCCATTTGATCCACAATGGCCTGGCTAACGACGTCCCGCGGTGCCAGTTCCATGCGGTGATCGTAGTCTTCCATGAATCGCTGGCCGTTGCAATCGACCAAATGAGCGCCCGCTCCACGTACTGCTTCGGTGATCAAGGTGCGAGAGCTGCCGGCGATGTACAAGACAGTTGGATGGAATTGCATGAACTCCATATCCCGCAACCGTGCACCGGCGCGATATGCAATAGCATGCCCGTCACCCGTCGCCACAACTGGATTGGTTGTCTCGCGATAGACTTGGCCGCAACCGCCGGTACAAATTAGTGTTTGCTTGGCCCAGACGAGCACAGGAGACTGTTCGTGGCGTGAGATGACGGCGCCATAGCAACGTTCGCCGTCGCTGATCAAGTCAATCGTAAAGGCCTGCTCCCAAATGTCGACGTTCTCGTGTTCTCGAGTTCGCTCGATCACCGCCCGCATGATTTCCTTGCCTGTGGCGTCACCGAGGGCATGGATAATCCGCTGGTGACTGTGACCGCCCTCACGCCCGAGCAGAAGCTCGCCGCCGCGAGTGTCGAAATTGGTCCCCCAGCGAATCAGTTCAGCGATTCGCTCCGGTGCATCGCGCACCACGTGATCAACAATGTCGCGATGGCACAGATTGCCGCCGGCGGCCAAGGTGTCGGCAACGTGGTTCTCAAATTTGTCTTCTGGTCCCCAAACGCTGGCGATTCCACCCTGAGCATACGAACTATTGCTCTCCTGGATGACGTCCTTGGTCACGACGAGCGTTTGACAGTCGTCGCCACATGCATTCGCAGCTCGAAGTCCTGCCAGTCCGCCGCCGATGATCAAGACGTCAACAAAGTGGTGAGGCTGTCGCTTTGGATGGAAGCCGACAAGATAACGAGGCGTCTTCAAGCCCGGAAGCCCAGTCGGTGCGTCGGTAGGAATTGCCCCGGAGGTGATCATGGCAAGCCAACAAATGGTAGCGGTTTGTGCCCATCGCGAATCTGAAGGTTACGATTCCGATAAGGAGCAGTTGTGGTGTCGCTGAGATAGCCACACTAGCAAGGCAGCCCAACAGCATTCAATCTTGGAGATCTTAACCGCTGTTGCTCGGCGCGGGAAACAGGCCAACCGTCAAAACGCTCTTACCTGCTTTGATCCTGCTTTGACGAAATGCCTTGCGCTATCGGCTCGCCGAGGTTCGCAGCCCCTCAAACGAGCGTCAAGCATATGCCACACAGGACAGCCAACCGGCAAGCTCGTTAGGGCTTTTGCACAAGGATCACCCAGTCGCTGTGCTTCTCGCCCAGCATATCGGTGGTCACGGCATCACTTCCTTGGGGTGGATTGCCCAAGTTGACTTTCTTGCCGCCAGCGACCGCAGAAACTGAACCAATCTGGAGGTCCCCGCCGACTCTCGGATTGTACCAACGGACTTCAAACTGGCCCGTGGCAGCTTGCAAGTCCAGTTCGATTGGACCGGCTTCGGCTTGGTAAACAACATACTGCTTGCCTGCGTTGGCGAGGCAGTAACGATCGTTGCCATGGTTTGCATTCCCCACCAACTCGTCTGCTGGCACTGTCTCAGCGAACTGGACATGCTGTCGGAAGAATTCCAACGCGAATCGGCAATAGTCCCAGGACCGATCGCGGCTTCGCCAATCTTCGCAGATTAGGTCGTTCTCGACGTATTTGTATCCAAAGTAATACTCAACGCCGCCGCCACCGCCCATTAGCGTTCCCCATAACGTTTGTTTGCGCACGGCGTGTTCAGTGTGCGTTTTTTGGCCAGCGGTATCCTTGCCCTCAAAGCCCTTGTAGCCAAGATCAGGACATTGCGCGTGCGCGGCCGAACCGGATTCATCGAATGCAACAACCCACGGCTTGCCTGCTTGCGTCGACTCTTCGACCCATTTGACGGTCTGCGGATGCGTATCCTTCAGTGCGCTATTCTGAACACTCAGGCCGGTCAGGACAGATGCATCGCCAAGCAATGGCCGATACTGTTTGTCTTGTTGCCCCGGGAAAGTATGCAGTACTCGGTTGTGGTTGTAAGGATCCATCTGATCGATGAAGTTCAGCATGTCCTTTAGCTGGGCTGTCGTTTGCGTGTTCTCTTCTCCAAGGTTCCAATTCAGAGCAAGGTTGTGTCCAAAACGAGCCGCCAGTTCGCGAACATACAGTCGTCGCTGAGGTCCAAGGTCACCGCCGTCGAGCGATTCTGGTACGCCGACAATCTTGTCGCTTGTCCCTCTTCGATGGTCATCGCTTTCGTTTTCCTGCATCTTGAAGTGCAAGTACATGCCTTTGCTTGTACCATGTTCGAAGACAATGGCCCACTGCGCAAGCTTGCTGCAATCGTAGTGCATCTTGTCATCGCGATCGATGAATGGCCATACGTTATCTCCGTCACCTCCGGCGTTGTAAGTTAAGAACGAAAAAGCGTTGCAGCCTTTGCTGCTGAGATAGTTGATCGCTCCGATCAACCCCTTGCCTTTGCCATCCGCCCAGCTTGGATCACCCTGCTTCCAATCGCCTAGGTGCGGCGCGAACGTCTTGAGCGGCACCTTTGCGGGCTTTCCGGCCACTGTGCCATCAAAGTCGACGTAGCCCAACAACGTTTCCGGGGCGTCCGCGCCTGCTTTCAAGAAGTACGCTTTGGAGCCAAGGTGCTGCAAATATCGTTTGCCAACATAAGCAACTCGTCCATGCGCTCGAAGATCGACGCCCGTTTTGTCGCTGGAACCAATTTCGAAGCTGCCAGACTTGCCATCGAACGGCTTGAGTTCTACCGCCGCGCGGTCAGGGTAAAGCGCGCACTGGTCACCTTTGCGAAAATGGACCGTATAAGTCCACTTGCCGGTCAGCTCGGGTGCCAAGTGAGCACGCCAAACGGTCCCGGAGTCAGCCGACGAGTTTGCCGCATCGCCATCGGCGGCAAAGTAGCCTTGAACGAGGTGTCGTGCGCCGCTCTCGTGCTCAAACTCGACCTGGAAGTGCAAATCCGTGAATGGATTCGGAGCATTGTCTTGTTCGTGAGCAAAAGGACCATCAATGTCAACGGTCACTTTGTGCCATTGCTTCAGCTCGCCATGCACGGTCACCTCCCCGCCGCCATCGGGTTTGCGAGGTTGTTGAAGCGGTTGGTCGCTGACATTCTTTGTCGGACTGACGATCTTCGACTGACCGGCTGGCGTTGGCTCCTGTTTGGCCAGTTCGCTCGCCGCCGCTTTTCTGGTTGCAGCATCAGCGGGGCGGAACGCGATTCCTGACCAACGAGCGCGGCTGAATTCGTCCCCGTCCTTGGAAGCAATCGCTGATCGAACGCCTATGATTGCACCTGAGGTAATCTCGATACCTTTGAATGTCACGTGATACTTGGGGCCTTCCTCGAAAGTTTCCTTAGACAATGGACACGTGAAATTACCGATCTGCTTGTCGTCGACGGACACTTCGTACGTGCTTCGGCCATCGTTCTCACCGACCGCTCGAAGTGTTACGTCATACTTGCCGGTTGGAAAGGGAAAGGTTGCTTTGGAAGCCGCTTCTTTTCGGTTGTCTGGGTTGATGGCCATCCATTTATCGTTATCCAAATAGTACCCCGAGCCCTCGAGCGGGAAGGCGTCTGCCAACATCAAAAGACTGCCTTTGCCTAGCTGGGCGGGAGTGGCGGTCTCTTCAACCTGCTTTGCGGGCCGCGCGGGCGCGGCAACCAACGGAAATGACTGTGGCTTGTCACCCGAGTGAACGACGGGAGCAGGACCGACCCCCGATGGACGGCTAAACTCGCGATCTCGTGTCATGATCCACTTGTCAAACTCGAAACCGTCTTCCCGCATCGAGAACGCAATCGTGTGCACTCCGGGTGCATCGATATCCAAATAAATCTTGTAAGGCTCGCCGCAGTGCTGCTTCTCCGTCCGCTGCTTACTCTCCCAGAACCACTGTTGCTTGCCAGCACACCACTGGAGCCGCTGCCCTGAACTTGGCCACTGACCGTCCAACCCTACATGAAGTCCGTTGTCCTCGGAGCCGGTGGAATGAGCGCGGACCCAAACGTAGTATCGCCCCGGCGTGGAGAAGTGCACACGATACTCGAGCACCGCCATCTTGCCAGCTTCGGGCGAAAAGTTGACTCCTCGCGTCAGTTTGTCAGCGTGCGTTCGACGAGTATCTGGGAGGAGCTCCAAATAGGCTCCGTTGCTGGCACCGCCAACATGCGATGGATCCCCATCGGGTTTGACTTCGGGCGTTCGACTAGATGTCGTTAGGTGCCAGGAACGTTGCTCCATCTTAGACTGTCGAAAGAAGTGCTCCGCCTCTACGGCAACGATTCCATTCTGTTCACTGAAAACGGTTGGCTCGAGCGCTAGACCTTGCGTAGAGCTGCTGATCAGGAACATGCATCCGAGGACGCGCAAACACAACTTCATAACTTGTCCGCCACGGTATCCGAGAATTGGGGCACAGAATACAGCCGCCGGCCAGCGACCAGAGGAGCCCCGAGTTTAACCGTTTGACGATTAGAAGAAAATTAACCAATATTGAATTTTCGTTCGTTGCCGCAAAACGAATGGCGAGTGCCGAAGAGCGCCTTCCGCTCCGGTTTAAGAAGGGGTATCTCCAAACAAGCAAAAAAGAAGCCGCTAGCAACGCACTAAGCGCTGCCCGCGGCTTCTTCAATTTGCGTGGTGATCAACGGTTTCGGACTATTTTCTGCGCCGACGAATGACCAGACCACTTCCCGCCAAACCGAGCAGTGCCAAACTCGATGGTTCGGGAACTGCCGTGACGACAACATTATCCAGGAACATGGTTGCAGTACTGCCAGTTGCGCCGCCCGTTGCAGCCACGATTTGTAACGTGACTCCCCCAGAAACATCTGCACCGGCTGTAGTTGTGAACGAAAACTCTTGGTAGGTGTCCGTCAGGGCGAGAGGTCCACCGCCTAGAATCTCATTCTTGGAGGTACCTCCGCCAGAGAGTTCGGAAAAGAACTCTGCAATGCCAACGCCACCGTTCGCCATCGTCCCTTTGGCCCAGAAACTAATGGTAATTTCTTGCCCTGGAGTAACAACGCCGACGCCAAGATTTGCCTGCTTAATGACCGCTGCTGACGTACCAGCAAGATTCTGTAAGCGTCCGGAGAACGATCCCGCATGCACATCTGCAGCAGGGGTGTTGATTGCGTCGAAACTAGATGATGCCGACGCAAAGTACTGCCAGGATGATGTGTCGCCTGTTTCAAAGTCACCGTTAGTTGTCAGCACAATGCCGCCTTGGACTGGCTGCACCAACGCGAGGATCGTCAAAACACAGGCTGATAACGCCAAATTCTTCATAAGATCTACCCTTAACATCTTGAACCGAAACATGACATGGGGGAGCTCGCCCCCCACCGAGAGTTTGGTGAGGTTGGAACTCGGCGTCAAGTGTTAAGATGGGCATCTGAAACCGATTTCACGGAGTGTGTGGGTTGCCCCCCCACAACCAGCGGGATCGACCGCTCCACAGGAACTAAAGCATGGCAAAACGCGGTCGATTAAGACGGTTACCTAAATTTGTTTTGCTGCCTTCGGCGTAGGAGCGACCGCTGAGTGAATCGAACGGCAGGCCTTGAGCAATTCAAAAGACTCGTAGGCCAGTTCCTCTAACTGCGAATCTTCACTAGCCACATCAACCGCGTGGCTGGCTGCAGCCGCGATGCCCGGAATGTCGTTTTGTTCAGCCGTCATTCGCATGCGATCGGCCAAAGCAAGGAAGGTCTCGCGATCTCCATGGTCAACCGCGTCAATGACACGCTCGATTTGTTCACCCAGGCAAACAATGACTTCATCCGGCAGTCGATTCACTTCCTCCGGCTTGTTGACTTCTTCGCGAGCCAGAATGATTTCTGTGAACACCTCAACAATCGCAGGGTCGAACTGGGTGCCCGCAAACTTGTTCAGCTCTTCAAGCGCGTCGGTCGACTGAATCCCTTTGCGATACGGCCGATCGGAAACCATCGCGTCATAGCTGTCCGCAATGGCAAGAATCCTTGCTCCCAGCGGAATCTCATCGCCGCGCATATCAATATCAGGATGTTTGCTTCCGTCGTACCAAATGTGATGGAAGCGAATGATATCGGTCAGGCCTTCGTGTTGGAAAGACTTCCGCACAATCTCCTCTCCAATTACATCGTGCCGGTGCATCTCCTCCCACTCAGAAGCATCCAACTCGCCCGGCTTGAGCAGTATCGAATCGGCAACACCAATCTTGCCAATGTCATGCAACAAGCCAGCAGTTTCGACAACATAGACGTCTTTTGGACTCATGAATTCCTGCGCTAAGGCTGCAGCATAGTTGGCGACACGCGTCGAATGCGCGGCAGTCTGTGCATCGCGAAACGACAACGCCGACAATAGCGCAGAGACCGCCGGAAACGGAATACTCGGCTTCCTTGGGTCATCAAGGTTCACTCGAGTCGTCTTGGAATCATCAACCACCAAATCAGCCGGAACGTCGTCAAAGCTCACCACCTGATTACGCCCATTGCGCTTGGCATAGTAGAGACATTTGTCAGCCTGCTCTAACATATCCGCCGGATCAGTGGCTCCAAGCCCGAAGGAGGAAACCCCAACGCTTGTCGTCACAGAGAAGCCAGAAAACTCAACCTCTGACAGATTCACACGAATGCGTTCGGCCATTTCACACGCCATGTCCAGGGATGCGTTGGGAACCAAAACCGCGAACTCCTCCCCACCGTAACGGCAAACTACATCCTCTGGTCCAGCGCTTTCCAACAACAGCTTTCCAGTCGCCTTTAGAACTTCATCTCCAACGCCGTGCCCATGCGTGTCATTGATCGATTTGAAGAAATCGATGTCTACCATCATGACACTCAGACTTGCGTCATTGTCATTGCACGCCATCCAAAACTGTTGGAAGGAATCATAGAACGTCCTTCGGTTAATGCAGCCGGTGAGCGGGTCGCGGGTTGCAAGGTAACGCAACTCCTCATTCTGATTCGTGATCGCCTTTTTGGACTCACGCAAATCCTCCAGAGTTGACGCAAGTTGGGCTCTTTTCTGTTCCAAGGTGGTGACGTCGGCAAAGGCAATCATCAGCCCTTGAAACTCGTTGTTCTCATCGTACACCGGTGCGACGTTCGCCGAAAACACCGCCACCGTCTCATCGGGCTCTCGTAGCGCAATCCCAAATTGCTCTATGGGTTCGTCGCGACATGTTGGCAAATTCCAGGGCAACTCACTGATCTCAACGTCGCGGTACGTCAAATCCTCCTCAGGGATCAACCAAGGCAAATTGTCCATTTCGTGGCCCATCAGCGATTCTTCAGCAACGTGCGACTGAAAAGGCGAATTGGCAAGCACGATGCGATTTTGCTTGTCAAGCAACACGACACCTTCAACGAAAGTGTCAAGTGTTTGCCGCACACGTCCCGGAACCACGCGAGAAGGATCCAGGTAGCGAAACGCCCTTCGGAAATATAGGCCTGTCGCAATGCTCACGCACGGAATCACCAGCCCAAGCAGCTTCAAAAGCCCAGGATTGAAGTACCTTGCATAGCCACTGTACAATGGTGCGAACCGAAACTCGACCCGCCCCCAAGGCCCAGCCTGCGACTCGATCGGAACGATATAGCATCCGTCCTCACTTGCATCCGTCTCCGGCGTCCAGCTTTGCAAATGGCCACCTGCCGAAGCCAACAGCAAGCCTCCTTCGCGACGAACGCCCACGGAAACGACTTGTGGATTGCGTTCGCACAGGATCTCAATCAGCCTCCCCGCCTGCTCAGGATGTCCTCCAGCGAGCAATTAAGTAAGCTGAGCTGCCACTGATTCACTCAGTCGTTCGCGAGCTTCACATTCGGCCCTACGCTGGTCGGGGATCACCCCAACCGAACTGGCCAAAAACAGGGTCGTTGTACAAAGCGCTACGACGATAAAATTGAGTCGCAGCAAACTTGAGCTCTTCATTTATCGGCCTCCTTGGCCCAAAAATTCCGTGTTTGATATCAGGTCAGCAAGCGAGGAGTCCGGTAAAGTGGGAACCATCGATTGGCCTTGAAGGATAAATATCGGGTCAAAACGTGCCCAGGCTGGCAACGAGCTTGAAACAACGCTCAGCAACGATGTCGTGCTGGCCATCCAAGCCGTGGTTGCGGCGGTCGTGAACAAGAAGACGCCAGACGCAATACCCGACACAAGTTCTTGTTCTTGTTGTTGGGCACTGATCACATCTCGCATCTCAGACACAGTTGCTACGAGCCGCATTGGGGAACTGAACCCGTCTGCATTGAACGAATCACCACTGCGGAAATCGCTCGCTCGCAAATCCGCAAGTGTCAACGTCGAACCATCGTAGGTCGCATATTCAGTAGACAGGTCGCTCGTAGCTAGAAGCTCGACGCCTTGCAAGTCTCTTCCTGCGAACAGGTCAACACCAGCCCCCGTGGATCCATCGAGGCCGGAGCGCAGGGCCGCTTGCTGTCCAGCACCAAGTTGTGCCGCTACTGCATCGGTGCCAGCCGAATCATCCGTGACCAGCTCCTGAGAAACCTCCTCTTCTTCCTCGTCCAACTCCTCTTCGGTCTCTTGCTCTTCGTCAGTCTCTTCACTTTCAGATTCGTCGAGAGCATCGGCGTTGTTGTTGGTAAACTGCGGAACAAAGTCCTGCGCCGCAATAGCGTCTTCCGTTGTGCCGCTGGAGTCGACGATTGTGACCAACAGTCCTACTGTACCGGCGCCGTTGGCTGGGAGTACGAAGGTGGGATTGTTGCTGTTCGCTACCGGAACACCATCGATGGTCCACTGATAACGAATCTCAGCGATTCCGTCGGCATCAACCAGGCTGCTCACGTCAGCCGTCAAAACATCGGGGTTTTGCAAATCCTGCTGAATCACCGGCTCGCCAACAGGCAAGTCGTTAACGTTCGTCACCTGCGAAGTGGCAGAGGATAGAATGATCCCCTCCGCTGTGCCTTGGCCGTCAACAAAGGACAGTCCCGCTGTAATCTCTGCTCCTACATCTGCATCACCAAGCGTGTAGCTCGAACCGTCCGCTCCGTCTATTGCTATTCCATCGCGGTACCAGGTGTAAGTAAATTCGCCCAGCCCGTCTGCGTCCGACACTGCCGAAGCGTCGATGACCAACGTCTGATCTTCCTCCGCAGTGCCCAGTACAGCAGGTGCACCGGTAGGAGCGTCATTCACATTAGATATAGCACTGGTCTGCGCCGACATCACACTCTCCGGCGTTCCGTTGCCGTCGGTATAGCTGACTTGAACGCTCAACTGTGTCCCAACATCCGCATCGCCAAGCGTATAGGTTGAACCAGTCGCTCCCGATATGGCTGCTCCATCCCGAAGCCACTGGTAGCTGAACGTGCCAAGACCATCGGCATCCGCGATGCCAGATGTGTCCGCTGAGAGCGTTTCGTTTTCAGCCGGCGTACCGCTAATAATTGGAACGCCAGTAGGTGCTTCGTTCACATTGACAACAGGAGTCGTCTGAGCGGACGTGACGCTTTCACTGGTTCCGTTGCCGTCGGTGTAGCTGACTTGAACGCTGACTT
>CAYPLE010000112.1:0-18931 GCA_964411445.1 uncultured Pirellulaceae bacterium | reverse complement strand
GTCGTCTGGAGTGGAGCTGTCTGAAGACAGTCTTTCGCTGGGGGTAACTGCGGCTAACCCGTTCTGGAGTGTGACGCGGGATGCGTTCGTACCGGCTGGCAGTGGGGATCCCTTTTTCGCTGGACACAAAAACGCGAACCGAAGCCAGAGCTACTGTCTCCTTGGCCTGTCCGTCGCTATCCGAAGTGGTTACAGCGCGTCAACGAGCCCTTGAGTGCAATTGAACTCGCGGCAGTTCGCAGATCGGCGCAGCGAGGCCAGCCACTGGGAAACGAGAACTGGGTAGAATCGATTGCTGCAGTCTGAATCTAGAATCTGCCATGCGACCTCGCGGCCGCCCCACACAGACCAACCCAAGAAAAGAATCCTGACCAGATCTGACACCTTAGATTTCTCCGCGAGAACATGCCGCAGCTCAAGCGTTTGCAAACGGAAAGGGGCTAACACGTGATGAACTCCGCTTCAATCTGCCGAGTGACTTGGAAATACGATCTAGGGCTTACTCCAATTCCCGGTCTTTGGGCGTGGGAACTTTACGCGGATAACTCGGAAGAGCGGTGTCAGCTTGCACTTGAATTCGACTGCATGGATTCTGAGCTGTACCCTGCTCAACAATGGGAATCTAACCGACTCGTGGTCGCGGACTCCGTAATTTCCCGCTTTTCCGAGCTCGATAAGGAAATCGGCGACAGATCAACCTCCGATGATGGAAACTCATCGACAATGGCATTGATCGGCGTGGATTTCACAATGTCGTGCCTAATCCATGACTGTAACGATACAAGCAACAAAGTGCAGGAAGCCGTCCACATTTTCAAAACTGTCCTCGGCAGTTTGCTCGATGAGGTATACCGAAGAGTGCGTAGTGCGTGAGGGAATAAACGAGACCTGCCCCTCTTCTTTCTGTTGACCCTTTTCTTTCTGTGCTGTGCCCGCGGCTAGCGCCGTCGGCTCACTGGGCTGCGCTCGACCCTCCCGGAATTCCTCGCCGGGGCTCGGAAAGGGAGGGTAAATCGTTCTCCGCAGCAAGAAGTGGTGCGGAACACTAATCTGCTCTGATTAACGCTAATCTTGAGTTAGGTGAAGTGGATTCGGTGCAAGGGCGGAGTGGGGCTGTTGAAGTCCCGCTTGCAAGTCGCAATTTGACTGTAAATCGTGGAGATCCTGTCGTACCTTCGGCACTCGGGTAAATTGGATGCGGCAACCACGGACTGACGTCCGTGGCTACAACATGTCGTGCCTACGACACTAAAACAGTGCAGCTTCAGAACTGCCGTAACGGATGGGGTGGTGCGGAACACTAATCTGCACTGATTAACGCTAATTGCTGCTTCAAGATGCGTCAGTCAGGGATCGAGCAACAGCGCTCGCGCGCGTTGGATTGCGCGACGATGGCGGCTGGAAGTCACCACTACTCTGAATCGACGGCCCGGCTACTTGCGGCGTGCAAAAGGGGCGATGCCTAGGCTTTGGCGTTTCTTGCCGACACATGTGGCACTGAGGCCAAGCTCCTCAGCCAGGTGCGTGTCAGGAATTTTGCCAAGCTTTCTGACGGCAGCTTTCGTCCAGGGGTCCTTGCGGGCTTTGTAGGTTCCAGCGCGTTGTTGATGACGGATTCGATACGAAGAAACGACCGCCGTGTCTACTCCCAACTGCTCAGCAATCTCGCGGTCCGTCCGCTTCCCGAATAAAGCGATGATTTCTTTGGTCCAACGATTTGCATTCGATTCATTTACAGAATTCGGAATCCCAAGCTCCCGCCGCTTGAGCATTACGTATCGCCGGTGAATGCCAAGTCGCTCAGCAACCACCGTATCGGGATGCTTGCCCAGCAATGAAATTTCACGTTTGGTCCATTTTCGCGAATTGCGTGGCGATGTACTACTGGCAATCCCAAGCGATCGACGCTTGTTGGAAACGGTGGTTACATCAATCCCCATTTCATCTGCGATGATTCGATCGGCAACCTTGCCTAGTTTTGCCAACCGGGTTTTCGTCCACCGCGTTTCCAGCTCCGCACGACTCGGGCCAAAGGCTGGTATGCCACGGCGGTATCGCTGTTTTGCGACTGCGTTGTGTGTGATTCCAAGTTTCCGGGCCACCGATGCGTCTGAAGCTTTGCCCAGCAAAGCGACTTGTGCCGCATTCCAAGCTAGTCCTTCCATTGTTGGATGTCGTTCTCTAAGTGATTTACCCACGATCGTCCCTACTGCAAGAAGCGCTCGAATCCAGGCCATCTTCGGCTCGCACTGCACCGGCTGCAACTTTAACCGCGCTATTTCTGAGAGTTGACACTTGAATACTCAGAGTTGCCGGGTGGGTCGCCAGCTCCGATCGCCGCTCTGGCGATATTGCACCATGAGAGCAGTTTTGGAGCAACCGTGGCGACTCGAAAAAAGTAATCGGTTTTCGCGAATCTCTTGCTGCCGGAAAACGACAACACACGAAGCTGTGCCGGAGTATCGGACACCGTGCTCGAGCAGAGAAAATCGAGCGATGGTACTTCCAAGCCCGTTGTACGGAAAAATTGTACTTTCGATAAAGCGCGGAACTACTCTTTGGCAGCGTCTTTGAGAGACCGTCGGAAGGAACGGGCGTTTTCTTGGAGGGCTGGAGGAAGCTTGGAACGCAAGAATTGACTCCCTCCAAACCAGCCAGCAGGTTCGTGCATGACAAATTTTGACTCCACCAACAACAACCCTGGTTCAACCTCAAACACCGTGATGAACCCACCACAGCCTTGATAACTTTGGGCTGGTCCCAGTTCGGGCTGGCCCAAATTGTTGCGTTTCATCAACTGCCAACTGCTGGCGAGTTCCGTTCCTGCAAACCGCGGGTCCATCTGCCAAGCAACACCGAGGTACCCTTCGCCTTCGAACTTCTCAGCTTGGATGACGCCTGACAATGACACTCGGTTCAAAAGTGGTATGGAAACCTTGCCGTAGGAGACGTTTTCTGGCGGCGCTGGGATGCCAACTTTAGAAAGCTCTGTTTCGGTGACTTCATCACTTTGCGAAGACGAATCGTCATCTTTCTTGCTATTCATCAGTGCTGCTTGCATCAGTTCCTTGTCCTGCAGTGCGTCCATTGTTGCGTGAACAAGAAAAGCGGAACGGACGCGATAGGCCAGTCGCGTTCCATTGGGACCATCGACAGCCTCGGTCTTAATAACGACCGGGGCGAAGACCGAGTCCTGTGAAAAACGCTGCCAAGGAATCCGTGGAGCGAGCTTCTTAACCGCATCCAAGCGGTTGCCTGATTCGACTTCCAGCAATGTCGGTTTCCCAATTTCTGCGGCAAAGCCATCTCGGATCTCGATACCTGCAGAGAAGACGGTCTTCACCAAGGACGGATTCTCGTCATTCTCGGTTGCTGCGAGGATGGACCGCTGCGCCGGCTCAATAGCTGCAAAGAGGGCAAGGCAAATCATCGACCAAGGGAACTGGCGACGAACGAAATGATTGAGTGAACCGTTAGCCACTGAAGTCTGTCCTCACGTCCATTGGTTAGAATGTACAAGCGAGCTTTCGCAAAGTCTGATTCTATACCACAATCAACCTGATCGCTGCCTTTCCAAGGCGTTGGATTCAGGGCCAATCGAAGTTTGAACCTGGGGCATCAGTCACCAAACGCTAGCATGCGCTTCTGGCGGAAAACTGTGAGCTAGCGCTCTACGGCTGATCACCAGGATTCAAATTCTGATTCTCCCTAGGCATAGGATTCAGCGGACGTGTGGTTCGGTCCAGCAATTCTCCCTGCCTTTCCTCCAAAGATGTACCCATGACAAAGTCTGTCTTTCAGTCGGTTTGCCCGCTGGACTGCCCGGACACTTGTGCCGTTGAGATTTCAGTCGAAGACAAACAGGTCGTCAAACTGGGCGGTGCCCAACATCCCGTCACGCGGGGATTCGCTTGCGTTAAGATGAACAAGTTTCCGGAGAAACAAGAGCACCCGGATCGACTGCTCTATCCGCAAAAGCGTGTTGGCAGCAAAGGCGAAGGAAGATTTGAAAGAATCCAGTGGGATGAGGCACTCGACGGTATTGCCCAGCAACTGCAGGAGAACACTTCGCTACACGGAGAACAGAGTCTCCTGCCGTACAGTTACTCTGGAACCATGGGGCTGATCGAGCGCGATTTCCCGCTTGCCTTCTTCCGAGCCCTTGGCGGCGCAGAACTCGACTGGACGATCTGCGCGTCGACGGGCGGCGCGGGCTGGGAAGCCAACTACGGCGGCGAAAAACTGTCGACAGATCCCGAAGACATTGAACACGCCCGCCTGATCATTTTGTGGGGCATCAATGTCGCTCGTTCCAACAGCCACCTTCTGCCATTTATCAAGGCAGCAAAAAAGAACGGCGCGGTCGTCGTCCAGATCGATCCATATCGAAATGAAACCAGCAAGACTGCTGACGAAGTCATCCAACTCGCGGTTGGCACCGACGCAGCACTGGCGCTATGCATAGGAAACGCTATTCTGCAGCGTGGTTGTGAAGATGCCGAGTATCTCGCTGCCCATGCAACCGGCCTGGATGAGTATCGTCAGAGCGCTGCGGAGTGGACCATTGATCGGACGGCAGAGTTCTGCCAAGTACCTAGACTGCAGATCGAGTCACTCATCGACCAACTGTGCAGCATCAAACCTGCGTTCACAAAAATCGGCTACGGGATGACTCGCAATGAAGGTGGCGGGAACGCGATGCGGGCGATTTCGCTGTTGCCCGCATTGTTAGGTTCCTGGAAGCATCGTGGCGGTGGCGCGGCGCTTTCGACCAGCGGTGCGTTCGGTCTCAACACGTCTCGCTATTCGGGAAAACACCTGATCAAACCGGAGCGAAGACACATCAACCAGAATCTACTGGGCAGTGCTCTTGCGAGTGAGGAACCACTGATTTCTTCGCTGTTCATCTTCAACTCAAATCCTGCCGCGGTCGCTCCTAACTCCGCTTTAGTTCGCCATGGCCTTCGTCGCAGTGATCTGTTCACCGTTGTCATCGAACACTTCCAAACCGATTCCGCCGACTACGCCGACTACTTACTTCCCGCAACGACCTTTGTCGAACACCCAGACATTTACACTGCGTACGGCCATTATCATCTTCAGTGGGCGGAAGCCATCGTCGAAGCTCGCGGGGAGTGCCGACCGAATAGTTGGATATTTAAGCAATTGGCCGAGCGGATGGGCATCACAGACGACGTCTTCTCGATGTCAACCGAAGAGCTAGCTGCGGAACTGCTTTCCTCCGACCATCCAAGATTGGCGGGCGTAACGTTTGAGACCCTCAAGCAGCAGCGTAGCATGAAGATCAATTTAGGCGATGGACTGCGCCCGTACAGCGATGGCAGCCATTTCCCTGACAAAAAAATTCGCTTCGGTGCATCGGTAGATGAAGGCCGAACGATTCCTGCGCCGCATCAAGTTCGGTTTGAAGAAATGCCGACTGATGAATTCCCCCTTCGACTCATTTCGCCGCCTGGACCGTACATCATCAACACCAGTCTTGGCAACCTGGAATCTCTTGTCAAAGCGGCCGGCGGTGAACCAACGGTGGTTATCCATCCCAGTGACGCGCAGAATGCTGGGCTGAGTGAGTCTGGTGACATTCATATCACCAGCAGCACGGGGACCATTCGGCGAAAGGCGATCGTTTCCGAGGATGCCAAGCAGGGCGTGGTTGTTGCCCGAGGACAATGGTGGCCCAAGCTCGCGCCTGACAAAAAGAGTTTGAACGACATTACGACTGAGCGTCTTACTGATCTCGGCGGCGGTTCTACTTTTGGAAATGTCCTGGTCCGAATCGAGGCGGCCCGATAGCCATGATGACTCCCAACAACAACCCGCTTGCGTCCATCGATGAATGGGACGACGAACTCTTAAAACGCTACCCTGCTGCGGAGAACACTTCGGAAACCAGACCACTCAAGTCAAAGGATGCGTTTCGAGACTATGAAGCTCAGGCGCGGCCGTCAGTTCGTGAGTTCTATCGCCTGAATCATCGCTATCAGACGGTCGACTTTGTGCAAAGCAAACGCGACCAGTATTTGTCGCTCAACAAAGCACAGATGGGCATCTGGGAAGCGATGGAGTATCTCAATCAACTTGTCGACGACAGCGATCCGGATATTGACCTTCCACAAATCGAACACCTTCTGCAAACCGCAGAAGCAATTCGCGCCGATGGCCGACCGCGGTGGTTTATTCTGGCCGGTTTGGTTCATGATCTCGGCAAGATCCTTTGCTTGTGGGACGAACCGCAGTGGGCTGTCGTTGGAGACACGTTTCCAGTCGGCTGCCGCTTCGCAGAAGAAATCGTCTTTCACGAATTTCTAGCTGACAACCCGGATTCGTCGAACGCTCGCTACACTTCTGAGCTCGGCATTTACACACAAGGTTGCGGCCTGGACAACGTCATGCTTTCCTGGGGACACGACGAATATCTTTACCATGTCGTGAAACCCTATCTACCGCCTCCTGCCCTGGCGATGATCCGCTACCACTCTTGCTATCCAATCCACCACGAAGGTGCTTACGGTCACTTGCTGTGCGAAGAAGATGTAAAAGCAATGAAGTGGGTCAAAGAATTCAATCAATACGACTTGTATACAAAACGTGACCAACGGATGTGTGTTGCCGAGTTGCAACCATACTATGAAGAGTTGATTGCTGAGTATTTCCCGACGACGATCAAGTGGTAGTGGAAGCTATTGCTCAATGTCGGCCAGGCGACCGCTAGTAGTGAGGGATCTGTGACCCGATCCGCAACTGCGACTGGAGGGATCTCCGTCGATTGTCCTGCAAAGTGAGCGTTTCAGGGGTCTTCTGCGGCGAAGTTGGCTTGAGAAGCTTGACTGAGCTTGATTTCGGCACCGCTTTCGGACATCCTGCCAATAGCCCTACTTCTTTCCTGGGCGCGCTGAAGGAGCACTGTTGATGACCAAATTTTCTCGACGACGACTGCTGACCCACATTGGACTCCCGGCAGCGGCCTTAGCCTTGGGTGCGAGACACACCAGTCCCGCAAGTGCGTCTCCCAGCTACTCGCCAGGATTCACCCCAGCGTGGGAGCAAGCGATCCGTAACGGTCTCGACTATTTGGCTCGCGAGCAGAGCCCCCGCGGCAATTGGAACACAGAAGATTATCCAACCGCGTTGGCCGCATTAGCAGGAACCGCCCTGCTCTGCTCCGGCTCAACGACCACCCAAGGCCCGTATGCGCCTCAAATTGCCCGTTGCACCGACTATCTGATCAGCAAATGCAAGCCGAATGGCTTGATCGGCGATCCAATGCTTGTTGATCGGCGCTACACCTATGGGCACGGCTTCTCCATGCTGCTGCTCAGCCAGGTTCTCGGCGAAGAAGGCTACGAGGATCGACGGACTGAGTTAATTGACACGCTCAATCGAGCTGTCGATTTTTGCTGCAAAGCGCAAACGCCTGCAGGAGGTTGGGGTTATGTAAGTGCAAAGGATGGCAATAACTTCGACGAAGGCTCCACGACGATCACTCAGGTTCAAGGATTGCGAGGTTGCCGCAATGCCGGAATCCCAGTTCCAGCCGAAGCCATCGAAAAAGCCAAGGAATACATTTACCGCTGCAAGAACTCCGATGGAGGCATCAGTTACTCCAGCAAGCACCTTGGCACATCGCGGCCGGCCATCACTGCCGCGGCCCTCGCCTCGCTGTACAATGCGGGCGACTATGACGGCGAACATGTTCCGGAGATGCTCCAATACAGTGAAAAACAACTTTACGCGGGACTAGCCGACGCCGGCTCATCCTTCGGTCACTGGCATTACACTTACTTGTACTACAGTCAAGTTGTTTATCGACAGGGCGACGAAAAGTGGCTTCCGTTCCGCGACCGTTTGTACAATCAAATTGTCGACGAACAGAACAGCAACGGCTCGTGGAGTGGTCCGGTCAGTCCAGTCTACATCACCGCCTGCAATCTCATCATGCTCCAACTTGACCGCGGCTTGCTCCCCATTTATCAACGCTAAATCCACCTTCAAAAATACCGCCGCAATAATCAAGAATCTGTCACCTCGAAACCCAATGCTTGAACTCACCGAATCAGCTCCTGCGCTTGGCATCTTGGAAACCCATGCTTGGACGCCGGCCATGGTCGCGCTCGACGCAATGGAGAAAGCTTCCGATATACAACTGTTGCAGGTCGAGCTGAATGATTTCCTCGGAACATGTATCAAGATTGCTGGAACGGCTGCCCATGTCCGAACGGCCCTTGATGCCGGCTATAGCGTCGCGGACCGGCTGAATGGCGATCCCAAATCGAGCATCATGTCCAGACCGAGCCCAGCGGCACTGGTCGGCATCTCCAGCGAAACCGAGTTTAATCCACTGATTCAACAATTCGTTGTCAAAACACCCAAGAACGAAACCCAACCTGAGAACGACAGCATGAGTGATCTGGAACAAACCAGTAGTGCCGTCCAAGCACTTGGATTCCTCGAAACCCAAGGTTTCACGGCAGTTTTTGAAGCTATCGACACTGCCTGCAAAGCGGCTCAAGTCGAAGTGGTCGGCAAAGAAAAGCTGGGCGGCGGTTATGTCACCATCGTGATTCGAGGCGATGTCGCGGCAGTCCGCGCAGCCATCGACGCAGCAACTCCCAAAGTCGAAGGACTTGGGAAACTAATCGCTGCACACGTTATCGCAAGGCCAAGCAAATCAGTCCTCTCACTGCTGCCTTAGCCGCCCAAACGATGGCAGATTCGCGATCCACGAACAAACGCTGGCGGTCCGTGCTCCGCTTCCTATCACTGGTCTTCGTATGCTTGGTTATCAATGATCAAGTCTTGCGATGGGCTGGCCGAGCCAACCCGTCCAGCCGAGTGAACTGGATCTTTCAAAGTCGAGAACGAACACACGATGTCGTACTCCTTGGGTCGTCACTCACCAAAGAAGGCGTCGACCCAGGTTTACTCTCAAAATTGATTGACTGCCGAGTCACTCAGCTTGCCTGGGGTGGACGCGGGCTCACAGAACAAGCTCTGTACCTGGAACTTTTCCTTGAGCACCACCATTGCAAGACGCTCGTCCTAGAGCTGCATCCCAATGGCCTCAAACAGGGTGCTTTTTCCCACCCGCTGGATGATTTCCGGTACATCCCGCGGATCGCCAATCCTACTATTAATCGGCACGTTAAAGAACACGCGGGACGATTGCAAGTCGCCGCATGGCGATTCATTCCGATGTGGGCTATGGCTCAATTTAGTAGCCAAATCGGCTGGCACGATGTGCTCGCTTGCCGCCGTCAAGAAGCCTTTGATCCGAACACTCCGCCCAGCAACCAACACGTTGCCGGTGAGGCCGAGATGCGCGCAGCCCGCCGCGAAGACGCGCAGTGGCGGTCAACACAAGAAGCACCGCAGTTTACACTAGCCTTGATGCGAATTCTGGAGCTATGCGAGCAGAAAGGTGTCCAAGTTCATGCCCTATATCCTCCGATGTTTGACGGGCATGTTGAAAATGACACACACTCGCTGGAGCGATATCGCCAACTCCTCGGTTCAACTCCGATTCTTGTCGCTGGCCGAGACTACGAAAAGGATGCCGAATTCTTCCAAGATGCGCACCATTTGAACGTGGCGGGCAGTCATCGGCTAACCGCGGAAATCGCCGCGCTCATGGATACGAAGGATCCACAAAACGCCACCACACAAAACGAATCACAACCAACCAGATCGACAACAATATTGCCGTTGCGGTCATCCGAGCAAACAGATCACTCAAAGTGAAACTCGTAAAGCTGCTCGGCTTCCCATCCCGCTCGATATCGATCGAGCACCAATGATCATACGAACAACTCGACATAAATCGATTTCCAGCCCAAAGCCCGCCAAGCACACCTGCTGTTAGAGTGAGCGGAAACACCCACGGAGCACATAGGATCGCCGTAAGACCCGCTGCACAGCACGCAATCAGGACGGGATGTCGATCTAGCCACAACATCCATCCGATGCAGACAACTGTCGAGACCGCCAATAGGCCAACTACAGCAGCGTAAATGGCTCCCACGATCGCACCTACGATCAACCCGACGAACCAGCCGAACAGCCCGCCGACCAAGCCTCCAAATCCGGCTCCTGCGATGATGGTGCCAGCCCAACTCAACAACCAGAGGTACAACCATCCATCCAGCGTCGTGATTCGACAGCCGGTCACTCCGCCGTCGCGATCTTGCTCACTCCGCCGCTTCTCCTTGTCATCCAAACGCATTTCGTTTAAGGCCGCGCGACACCCCTCGACATCGACAAAGGCGGTGCTCGGCCTCCGGCGACCGTTTAAGCGCTCAGACATTTGAAAGCCCCTTCGTCGGCTGAACTTCAGAGCATGCGAACCCGCTTTCGAACGCCCCATTCCACGCATAGCAAAAACACTAGGATCCCAGCAGCTAACCAGTGGTTCCAAATAGGTTTTGCTGGCAAGGCACCAAGTCGAACACTCCGTCCCGTCGGCAGACGCCGCAACGCCTCGTCCAGGCGATCCAGTTCATAGAACCCGCCGCCGCTCAGCTCTGCGAGCTTGGCCAACTTTGTTCGATCGGCCAACAATTCATCTTGCTCGACGTTTGAAGCCATCACTTCAATGTTCTTGGTTTGCTTTTCAAGACTTGCATCCACACTGGCTTCGATCTGAAACTGCCCAACACTTTCTGGTTCGAATGTTCCAACATACTGCAACGGCGCGTCGGGACTCGGCGCAACGGCGATACTGCTGGAACTCCCGTCGGCCGAGCGTGCCAACACAATCGGCGCCTGACTCGGCAAACTACTCAATCGGACTGCAACTGAGACAGCGTTCCCTAGCCGCAACTGTTTAGGCGAAACAACTAGCTCGAACCCTCTCTGGGTGGTTAACCGCCCCCTCGTGCACCATCGTAACACGTTGAGCCAATATTTTTGGTATTTTTCATCATCGCCGAATTGACTGACCAATCGAAAGCTCTCGTCGGTCAACTGTGTAAACACCCTCCCTGCACCTGAGAACTGGGCTAGAACGAGCGGCACGCGTCTATTCACGCTTGCCGCCTCAGCAACAACTTGTGCACCCGCTTTCAACTGCCCGGCATTGGAATGTGAGTCGATGAGCGGCAACCGCAGTCTCTGTCCGCCTGACTGATCTAAAGCGGGCAAGAGTGCTGCGCCGGATCGCGTGATTTCCCAACTGAAGGGGCCCTGTTCTGGATCGTCGGACATTCCCAGTGATGAAGCAGCAACAGGCAACAACTGGCTCAGCGGCTCGCCGGCCCACGATCGCGTCGGCTCCTGCTGACCGAACACAAAAATGCAACCGGCTCCGTCCTCTGAAACAGACTTTACGATGCGCTGCTGCGTTCCGCGACTAATCAATTCCAAACGGCAGTCGCCAAAAATGAATGCGTCGTAGGTTGCCAAGTCTTCTTGACTGGTTGGCACCAAGCGAATGGCGGAATCATCTTGCTGAACATAAGCACTCTCCGCGCTTTGCAGAACGCAATCAAGCTCGAAAGGTGATTTACGGTTCGCACCAACAGACCGCTCTAACCAGTGCTTCAAGAAACGAAATTCGTAGCTTGGCCTTTCAAACACCATGAGGACTTTGATCGTCGAGTCGCTTACATTGACTGTCGTTCGAGCCTGGTTATTGGTCAAATTCTCCTCGCCTTCAAGCGGATCCAATTCAACGCGTAAGGGATGCACTCCGACCGCCGGTGCTGAAAGCTTAAGCTTGGCGACTGCGTTTCCATCAATTAGCTGCGCATCGACTTGATCGACTAGACGATTTGTACTCTCATCGATCAAACGCAATTTTGCGGCCGTCACATCGCTACTATTGATAGCCAAATTCACAGTCACCACCGCGTCATCGCCAGCGTACAGCTCACGGTCGTTCAACAGTTCAACAACTCTTGCATCGGGGGCCGGTTGCCCACGCCCAACGGCGATCGCACTGATGGGGACCCCGTAATTCTTTGCGTCGCGGGCTGCCGCTTCCAAAGTTCGACCACCGGTATTGACCCCATCGCTCAGCAATACAATTCCAGCCAAAGCGCCTCCGCCGTAGCTGCGAACGATCTGAGTGATGCTGTCGCCAATGCGGCTTTGATCCGTGGCCTGACCGCGACCATTTTCGAGCGGGGTTAGATCCTGCCAATCCACACGCACGTCTTCGGCACGATTCGCCATCCGAAACCAACGTGTATCGTAGCCACGGTCCAAGGTTCTCCGCACCGATCGCGGAATTGATTTCAATGCTGTGACCGATTCGGCGTAACGCGATACCCCCTGCCCTTCGTCTTGGGTGTCCATACTGTCACTTGAATCCACAATGATCGCCAAAATCGGTTTGGCAATGCTATAACGCTGCTGACCGTAAGCGAATAGCATCCACAACACCAAGAACATCGACATACATCGCAGCGATGCCAGACCAACTCGCAAGACTCGTCCGCTTTTGCCGCGTTCGCGATGGTACAACCAGAAGATGAGCATTAGGATGGCGACCACAAGGACGATCACCAGTGCCGTTGGAAGGGGATTTTCGGCCTGAATCTTGTACTGAACCGCGAGGCTGTTGTCGGTATTCATCGAAGCCGACTCCCAAAGAACCAAGCCAGGATTGATTCGCAGATCATGAGAGCAGCTACGACCCAGATCAAGGACACGCCAAAGTCGTTCCGATCAGTGGCCCCTGCTCCAAAGTCACCTTCAGCAGAATCATCTACGGAGACGTCCTCCGTCGGCAATTGGTCCAGTGGCACCGTTGCCAGGTCACTTTCGTTAGCAGTGAACTGGGCAGCAAAGTACTGAACCGGTGCATCGGTAGCAGACACTCTTCCTTCGACGGCAGCGGAAGCAGTCGGGTTCGCTGCGATCTTCGCCGTGTAGACTCCAGGCAAGTTGATTTTTGCGTAGACAAGCTCTGGAGAACCTGATTCTGCGGAATTTGCCGCAGCTAGCGCTGTATCCCGTGTCGAATCGGGACGCTGAATGATCACAGGCACACGCGATTGCTCAAGAGGCAGATTCCAAAGAAGCGTGTCGCCGATGTCCAGGTTGGCCGCTCGATCTCCCGGAGCAGCTTGACGCACCAAAGCATGAAACACGGGTACGAAACTTGGCCAAGCTGCTGCCGCATTCCAAGCATCAGTCGCGGTCCCCAACTCAGGGCATGAAAACATGCTGATGACTCGACCCGCCCCATTTTCACCTTGCAGCACTAATGGATCGCCTGCACTGGTCCGCAGTAAAACGGCCCGTCCTGCACCGCTAGGATCGCTTTGGGAAATTTTCCAATAGCGAAAAATGGGAGTCGTAACCAACCCAGCATCCGGAAACTCGCGGAACGCCTCACTCAGCGGACTGGAATACTCCTGTGGATCAATTGAATAATCGCCAAACGGCGAGGCAATGTCCAGCCGATAGTCGAGCAACCGTTCAGCATTTGAATTCCAAGCGAATTCATCCGCCGCGCTGCCATGCAGCACGGCCAGGCCACCGCCATCGCGCGTAAACCGCTCGAGCAAGCTTACCGCTGCCGGGGTGATCGCTGGCAGATTGCAGAGGACGACTACATCAAACGCATTGAGGGCTCTCGTGCCTCCCTGGACAATGGAGGACAACGTTCCCGATGTGACCGAAAACACCTCCGGTGCAATCCCCAGGGCAATGCGAAATGCGGCGGTCTTTTGCTCTGATTGACCAACCAGCAAGACAGAAAGCTTTTCTTTCACCGTTAAGACCGCCGTTCTTGAATCGTCGACGGATAACGAATCTGGACTGAGTTTCACCTGGACGACGTGTTGGCCAGGCTCTCGAATCGAAAGCGGTATCACCAGTGGTTTCTTTTGGCCGCAGGCAAGACGGAGCGACTGACTGTTCACCGCCACACCGTCAACAACCAGACTAATCGTTGCATCCGACACCCCCTGTGCGTCACCGAACCGTGTAACCCAGGCCAGAACTCGCTGATCCGGCCCGCCGAGCGCTTGCGATTGCGGGATCTGAAGCTGGGTGATTGCCCAGTTTTCGCGGCTGTCGGGAAGAAACGCCTGCCGAGAAACATTGGCTACCTGCGACAATTGATTCCATGCGATCAAGTTTGCTTGTGTATCCCGCCATCCATCTCGACCAAAATCCGAAAGCAACCAGACTCGAGGCTTCCCAGGCAAGATCGTCTGATTCCGCTCCGCAATCACCCGCTTCGCCAGCGCCAGTGCCCCCGGCACATCGACGCCAGAGTAGGAAAGCGTGGCCTTTTGAACTGCATCTGCTGCGGCTCTAGGATCGAAGGTGACTGGTCCGGCGACCGGTGGGCTGCCTTGCACAACGACCGCAAAAGCGTCGCCCGCAGGCGCGTCCAAGATGATTTTTTCGGCAGCGTCCTTTGCTCGATCAAGCAGCGACAGCTCTTGGGCATCAACGGCCCCCGGACGGTAAGCCATCGAATAAGACGTGTCCAGTATCAGAACGTTGAGTCGCGCGTCGCGAGTCGTAGCCGACATTTGCTCAGCGAGCGAGTTCAAATAGGGACGAGCTATAGCCAGCGCAAGCGTGAGTGGAATTGCGACTCGAATCGCCAACAAAATGAGCTGCTCCACGCGAATGCGCCGCGCACTTTGCTGCACCACCGATTCGAGCAACTGCATCGCAGCCCAATTTCGCGGGCGCGAGCGAGAACGCGAGAGCAAGTGCATAGCGATCGGAATCGCGGCAGCCAAGCCCCAAAGCAGTAACCATGGACTGAGAAAGCCCCCTAGTGCAAACATGATCACTTTTGCCGCCACCGCCTGCTTTCGAACAACGGCGGCAGCACCTGCGAAAGGCGCTGGGAAGTTTCTAGGATATGAAAGTCGAACTCCAGCCCCGCACACAGTCTCCGCAGAACATCATTCTGCTCCTGCATGGCCCGTCGATATGCGGACGCGATCAGGCTAGTATCCGCACTGAGACTGCCCGTTGATTCCAAGCCAATGAACTCACTGGTATCATCAAATGGAAAACCAACTTCGTCTGAATCTAACAATCGAAAAACTAGAACGTCATTGCCAGCAGCCTTTGCCAACCGTAACGCTCGTTCAACTTCCAGATCAACAGAAAGAAGATCGCTGACCAGAACAAACAGAGATCGCGACTGGACTTGTGATAGAGCCTGCTCAAAGATTGCCAAGAGGTCCGTTGCGTCACTGGTTGGGCTGGATTCAAGCATTTGTATGATTTCGTCGCGTTGTGCCGGACTTCCGCTAGGGGGCAAGTGGTCGGTGATTCGGTCGCCGAAGATGGACAAACCAACTCGGTCATGCTGTGCGAGAACCATGTGGGCAATGCAGCAACAGACCAGTTGTGCGTATTCCCATTTCGACAGCGGAGAGTTTTCCCCTTGGTAATCCATGCTCTGACTATGGTCGAGCAGGATCTGGCAATTCAGATTGGTTTCGTCTTCATACTGTTTGACATAATATTTGTCACGACGCGCAAAGACCTTCCAATCCACGCTTCGCAGATCGTCTCCTCGGGTGTATTCACGGTGATTCGCGAATTCGACAGAATGCCCGAGCAACGAACTCCGATGCGCCCCCGTGACCAGCCCTTCCAATACCACCGCTGAGCGGAGCGAGAGTGTTTGCAAGCTCGCAAGCGTCTCAGGATCGAAGTACTTTTTCGATGGCACCATCGCTGGCCCCTTTTCGCAAAGTGCTATCGACGGACGCTAACACTTCTTGGATCACATCGTCCGGAGTCAATCCTTCTGATTCGGCTTGAAAATTCAGTTTGATCCTGTGACGCAAAACCGGCTTGGCAACTGCGTCAATATCTTCTTGTCGGACAATGGGGCTTCCAGCAAGAGCCGCACGAGCTTTGGCGCCCAGGACAATGTACTGACTCGCTCTCGGGCCCGCCCCCCAGCGAACATTTTTTTGAACCGCCTCTGATGCCAGATCATCCTCAGGGCGAGTTTGCCGAGCGATCTGGGTTGCTCGCATGGCTAATTCCCTTGTGACGGCGACGCGTCGAACAACGGCAGCCAACTCGGACAATTTTGCGCCGTCCAAACTGGCCTGGAGCTCTGGCTGCTTTCCGCCGGTCGTCTGCAGCACAATCTCAAGTTCATCTTCCTGCGATGGATAGCCGACTGAAATGCTAAACATAAAGCGATCAAGCTGCGCTTCGGGTAGCGGATAGGTTCCCTCCTGGTCAATCGGATTCTGTGTTGCCAAAACAAAGAAGGGCATCGGAATGCTATGGCGTTGGCCACCGACGGTAACTTGGCGTTCTTGCATCGCTTCAAGCAGCGCGGCTTGGGTCTTGGGTGGCGTACGGTTGACTTCGTCCGCCAATACAACGTTCGCGAATAGCGGACCTGGAATGAAGCGGAACGAACGCCGCCCTGTCGATTTGTCTTCTTCGATGACTTCTGTGCCGGTGATGTCGGCGGGCATCAGGTCAGGCGTGAATTGAATACGACTGAAATTCAGCGCCAGGGTCTTCGCCAGGCTAGAAATGGTCAGCGTTTTCGCCAAACCAGGCACTCCGACCAAAAGGCAGTGTCCTCCGGCTAGCAATGCAATGAGCAATTGTTCAATGGTTTCCTCTTGCCCGACGATCACGCTTGACAGTTGGCTGCGGATTACGCCCGCGCTCTCACGCAATTGCTCAATGGCTTTCAAGTCACTGGTGGTTGAGTCACTTTCAAAGCTCAAAACAGAACGTCCTGACAAAATGATGGATTTTCAGAATTCGGCGCGCTGGAACCTACCGCCAAGGGCATCTCATTATAGGGGCGGCACGGCCTGCCAACAGCACGTGCGAAACGGGCCAGCGAAATGAAGCAAGAAATCAACGGCGAATCTTTGGAAAGCCAAGATATGAGCGACGCAGTAGCGGAAGATGCCCCGCGGAACCCCCAGCATGAGCACGCTCCGATAGGCTCTTTGGACAAGGAGAGTTTTTGGAGAACGCCTCATAAGAACTGGCTTGCGTCTCTCGGTGGCTCACCTCGGGTGAGATTTGTGTCCGACCTTCACCTGCTTAGTCCGCGAAGCCGAAGCGCACCACTTTCCGCGTTAGTCGACAGGCAAAACACGGATGCACTCGTCCTGGGAGGCGACATTTTTGATTTTCGGTGGAGCGGCCTGGGCAGCATCGCTGAATCTGTCAAAGCAGCCGTTAGCGAACTGCGCGACGTTGTCGCGACCACGGATCTTCCTGTTGCCTACCTGCTCGGCAATCATGATTGCTTGTGCAGTTTTGTCGACGAATTGTCCAAGCTGGAGGCAGAGTTCTCGCATTTTAGCTTGGTCCCACATCACCTGTTGCTTGGGGATACGGTCTTCCTGCACGGTGACGTTCTCGACGCTACGCGACGCACTCAGGTCACGACGCCTGATCAAATTCTTGATCGGCTGCTCAGCTATCGTGCAGCTTTTGAACACACTTGCACCCAACCACGATTCAAGCACGCCGCGTACGACCTGGCCGTTTCGATGCGAGTTCATCGAGCCATCCCGAATTTGGTTCGCACTCCGCGAGGAACCATTGCTTCGCTGAGCAAGTTGCTCACAATTCTGGAGCCGCTTAAGTTCGCCGACATTCGCCGCGTCTGCTTCGGTCATACGCATCGACCGATACAATCCGCCAAGTGCGGCAATATTGAGTATCGAAATGGTGGCGCGTGTTTGCGGCACTTAAAGCACCGAACAATTGATGTTTGCGTTGAGGTCTCGCCATGACCGACGAGAACAACAAGGCACATGAAGCACCCGGTTCGGAGGAGAAGCGAAGCTCAGACTGCTATTCCCAAGGAGAGCGGCAATGGATGGATTTCGGGCGAGACGTTCGCCTGATCCTGCTTTCCCCCTTCTTGCCGCTGCTGCGTCGATCCGGAATCACTCCAGATCACATAACGCTGGTTGCAGGATTCTTGGGAGTGTTGTTTCTCCCGCTTTGGCTGCTCGACTACTGCTCGGCCGCCTTTTGCGCACTTGCCTTGCATGTCATTTTGGACGGCGTTGATGGACCGCTGGCAAGATACACCGGAGCGGCTTCTTCGCGAGGCAGCTTTACGGATTCCTTTGCGGATCAGGTTGTTGTGACTGCGGTTGCGATAGCTTGGATGGGCGCTTCACCGTCGGTATCGAACATCTGCCTCGGCTCTAGCTACATCTTTTTGTATGCTGCCGTGGTGGCAATTGCCATGGTTCGCAACGCGCTTCAAATCCCCTACAGTTGGCTGGTGCGTCCACGGTTTTTTGTATACATCGCGATGCTACTTGAGTACCTAACGGCCCTACCCTTTGTTCCCATCACCATGTGCATCAGCATTCTTCTCCTCGGCTGGAAGACCACAACCGGCTTCATCGCTCTCCGCAGCAAGATCTGAAGCTTGAACGCTAAGGATCAAAACCCCACTGTGTAGCAATCGAAAACTGCTGCGATGACTGAGATTGAAACCCGGTATCACCCACAACGATTGTCGAACGAACTTTCTCCATATTTACCTACGGTCGTTGAACTTTAAACCGTAAACGTCTGCAATGCGTAACGCCGCCTTCGCGCCGGTTGGGAACGGTTCGTTGATCGTTTCCCAGTCGAATTCAAAAGTGATTTCTTTTCTCTCGTCGCCTCTGACGTCTACCAAGGATGCGCTCACCGGCACCGCCTTCCCTAGATGCGACCCAATCTTTGTCCTCCATTCAGAGTAACCGTTACGCGTAGGAGCAAACTTGAATCGCACAGGCCAGTAGTCGCGTTGAGGATCGATGGAAAGCTCGACACCAGAATGCGGTGCGTCAAGAATCAGCAAATTGTCATCGTTCAGACGCAACTTCTTTGCCGCAATTTTCCAGTTGAGCATATTCGAACACAATTTTTCAAATGAAGCACCGATTTGCAAATCGCCGTACGACCCCAACCCAGTCGCGCGCGGGTC
>CAYPLE010000111.1:16811-19555 GCA_964411445.1 uncultured Pirellulaceae bacterium | reverse complement strand
CGGGCTGTCGATGATGCCGCCTCCGCGCCTCTGCCCGAGGTAATCTCGTCCCTGAGCAATCCAAAAACTCGCGCAGAGGCGCAGAGACGCTGGGGTCCATTAATCGAAGCACTCGCCAGCATACTGCTCGCTTCATCTCTGGATATGTTCGCGTTTTTCCTCCATCAGTCCAACTAAGTTTCCGTCGGGGTCGCGTAGAAATCCGGTCCAGAGGTCGTGATCAGGCATTTTTGCGGCCAAAGTAGGCGTTCGTTCTGCGGTGGCACCTCGCTCGACGAGCGAATCGAAAACGCCCGAAATGTCTTCCACTCGGAAGTAGAGTATCGAATTAGCACCGACGGCCCCGGTGCCTTGGGGTGTTGTCAACATGATGCGGACACCATCTGCGTCCAGGAATGCCAAATTGGGTCCGGCCCTGAAAAGAAATTCCAGTCCAAGCAACTCATGATAAAAGCCAAGCGCCTGGTCAACGTCGCTGACGGTCACAGCAATCTGGTGGATCGTCGAGAGTTTGGGCTCACCGGTCATGTAGCATCGTCTCCTAAGTAAAACTTGGCGATTGGGCTGCGCAATGCACCTCCGACGAATTGACTAACGAATCAAATCCGGATGGTGCCCGCGTTCTTTGAAAACCGGATGCAGTCGATGCGTCCAGTCCGGGAAAAAGTCTTTGATCTCTGCGGTCTTGGCTACCTTTGGGGACGCCTTGGGCAATGGACGGTTTGCTTTGACTTGCGTCAAGCTTCGATCCGTAAAAGCAGTCATCAGTGCCAGCAGGTCGTCCAGTTGCTCTGCAGTCAGTTTCAAATCTCCCAAATCAGCTCGATTCACCGTCATTGGGTAATCCGTCTTGCCCCACCGCTTCGGTTCAAGGTCGCGTTTGTTATAGAACTCGAGCACCTCGGACAGCTTATCAATTGCACCGTTGTGCATGTATGGCGCTGTCAACGCAACGTTCCGCAGCGACGGAGCTCGAAACTTCCCCAAGTCATCGTCCTGTTTGGTTTGAGCAGCCAGCCCTGGGTCTTTTCGGCCTCTGGAAGGCACGCCCAGATTGTCGTACGCGAAGTCGCTGAGCAGGGGCTGCTTCCAATTTGTTGGCGTCAGGAGATGACATGAAGCACAATTGCCTGCTCCCCGAAACACTTCTAAGCCGCGGAGTTGCTGTTTTGTCAACGCGGCGGTATTCCCGGCGAGGTAGTCATCGATGGGCGCGTCAAACGGTCGAAAGATTGGCTCCTTCAGAAATTCGACCAAACTTCGATAAGCTATGTAAGCAACATGCCGCTCGTCTTGCCAATATTCCTGGCCAACCAACGCCTCCAAAGCATCTGCGTAAGAAGCACTCCGCAGACGCCTTACCAACTCGCCTTCGTCCCTCAAGTTCATCTCGTGATCATCGAAGAACGGCTGCTGTACTTGATCAAACAAGTCACGAGCTCGACCATCGTGAAAGAGCCCACCCTCCCAATTGAAAATCTCCGTTCGGTCTGGCAACAAAACGTCTTCGTAAGCAATCCCAGGAATGAGCGCGGCATACATCAGCGTTGGGGCATTGCGTGTCCCGACGCGTCCAGGCACAGCACCGGGCGAAACGCGACGTCCATCTGCGAACGCACTCTGCAATGAATGGCACGACGAGCATGATTGTCCCTTTGGATTGGACAACGTCGCATCAAAGAAAATCAATTGCCCGACTTCCGCGAGTCTCCCATCACTTGAGCGTTGCCCATCCTGCGCCCGTGCCGGCTGAGTGCATAGGACTAGGCCTAGATGGAGTACTGATGTCGTCAAAACGAACCAATATCGATCGTAACTCGCTGGCTTCACCGCCGTTCCTTCAGGAATTTATCAAAGCACTTTCGCGAAGATTCTAGCAGAATCTGCTCTGTAGAGAGCGTCGCCCTCTCTGACCAGTCGACCAGAGGGCAGCAAAAAACTTGACGCCGCGCGATACTCTAGTCGAACCCCACCTTTGACAGGACCAGAGACATGTTTGGACTATTTCGCAATTCGGCAAACGATCCAAAGGCGCTTCAGAAACGCTACCAGAAGCTTATGGATGAGTCCTACAAGCTTTCGCACACCGATCGCAAGGCGAGCGATTTGAAACGGGCCGAGGCAGAAGAAGTCCTAAAACAGATGGAAGCACTGGAGAACAGTCAAGGCAAATAGCACCAGCACTGAATCGCTGTGCACGACTGCGCGACTTTGGTGTTTCAACGGCAATTGTGCTCGTTGCTCTCAAGGCTTGTTGTTGGATAGCTTTGAGATGAAATTTGAAATGGAATCGACAACTTCCGCTGCGTGTGTCGTGCATAAATTGTGTGTGCCACTGCGTATCAGACAGTCCGGCTGCATGAACCGGTGTGGAAACGTGGCATCGGAGTCGCCGTGAATGTGCAGGATGGGGACGTCAACGGCCTCTGGTTTCCAGCTCAAAACCGCAGCAGTCGCCCAACGGTGCCAGCGTCCCGCCTCTCCGTGCAACTTCGTGAGCCGCACGGTCGATTTGTTTGCGAATCGTTTTGGAACTTTCGCGCTCAGTCGGCCAGTCAGTTTTAGAATAGCTTCCACAGCGCGACGTGGGACAGGCCTCCACAGGCGAAACCACGGTGGAAGCTGGTGAGGATTCTGCACGCTGGATATTAGGATACAACCGCGTGGCCGAAGAATTGCGGCCATCTCTCTAGCTACAATTCCACCGAACGATACGCCGACCAGAAACGCATTGCGGTCAAGCG
>CAYPLE010000111.1:10802-16711 GCA_964411445.1 uncultured Pirellulaceae bacterium | reverse complement strand
GAGGCAAGGCGAGAGTGCCTAGTAGACTTCGATACTCTTGATTGCGGCCGATCCCTGACGTCGAGCGGCGGTGAAGCAGCGTTGGGCAGCTTCGATCAACTGATTCGCTTCAAACGTTGTGCTGGGACAAACGACACTGCCGATTCCAGCGTAAAATCTTCCCGGCAAATCGCCGCCAGCAAGACCTCCCATGGATTCTTCCACCGTCGCTCCAATGGTCTTCATGATCTCCTGCCTGAGAATGTCCGTTGCTTCGTTGCGTTCAACGTCGGGGAGCGCAGCTAGAAATTCGCCGTCTTTGGTCACAAAGCATAAAACCTTTTCGAGGTCTGGACAATCGTTGAGAGCAATAATCAATCGATCCTGCCACTGCGTGAGACCATCCCCTTGACGCACACGCAGTCGCGAGTCTTCAGGTTCAATCAAGACTGTCGCCAAAGAAAGACTGCTCTGGTGACTCCGCACAGATGCAATCATGCGCTGAACCGAGCCAACGAAGACGGGGTCATTGTGCGATAACACTTGGGCAACTGGCAATCGACGAGTGGACGCCGCAGCCGCAGCCGAGCCACCTCCACTGGAGAAAGGACTCTGCTCTGGTTCGCTTGTCGACTGCAAATTCGCATCCTTAGGTGTTTCATGTTGCGATCCACTTGCTGAGATCGTATCGCTTTGATTCGCCTCATGAAGCGGCCTGGTTTCCGTTGCCAGATCACCGATCGACTCCAGCACATCCGATCCATCTTGATCAAGACTCGCCTCGTTTCGCTCAACGACGACGCGGAAATCATCCTTGGAAAGCGGATTTTTCTCCGCCACGGACGTACCAGTCAGAGCGGCGTGCAAGCGTTTCCACCAGACGCCTACCTTTTCCCAGTTGACATTCGACTCCACCCACTCTCGCGGCAGTAACATGTTCTTCCTTGACGAAGCAACCGCGTCAGCCAGTTGCCAAAGCTGCGCTGGCGATGCCCATTCCTGGGGCGGGTGCTTGAATGAAGCAACGTCGAGCTGCTTAATCCAATCTTGCTCGTCCACATCGTAATCGTCCACTAGCGGCAGTTTGACGGAACAGTCTTTTGCAATTTCAGCCGTCAATGCACAGTCAATTTGCACCGCGTCGTCGGTGAACGTCCAAGGCAAATCCTGATCAGCGGAACGATTGCGAAACCGACTATCAAAATCCTCACCGAGCAGGTCGGCGATTGCCAAAATGACGACGGCTTCACCGATTCGGTCCTTTGTCTGATCCAAGCAAACCTTCAACGGCTTGTCGGAGTTGATTCGCAGCAGGGGTAGCAAGCAAGCTAAGACGAATCGCGTGCGTGAGTCAGAATCGAGCGTGCTGTGCTTAAAGATGTAGTCAGCCGCGGTCGACAGCCAGAGAGCAGCGTTCTTCTTCAGCCCCGCGTCAGCGGGAGAGGATTTGAGCGGTATTGCTTCAGCAATCACCCCAGCTACCAAGCCTGGAAAGTCACCTGGACGGCCGGCATCCACAGGGTCGCGAACCCATTTTAAGATCGAGCGGGTTGCCTTGCAGCGGGACACGCGCAGCGCGATCGCAACCTCATTGGCCAGCAACAGGTTGCCTTCACCAACCGGTCCAACAACCGCGCCGATTTCGTTGCTTTGATGTCCTGTAGTCGCTGCCTGCAACATGATTGTACCGTTTGTATTGTTTATCCTGCCCTACACCGGACCGAGCGAGCCGCTGCGTATGAAATACTAGAGCGCGTTTGGCATCGCAGCAGTGGGAATTGCGACAAGAGATTGAATTGTGTTGCGATTGGCCGCAACTTCGAAGGACAATCGCCACGCCGTCTAGCCACGCCGTCTAGCAACGCCGTCTACAAAGCCAGCAACGCAGCTTTGGTCGCGCACGCACGAAAAAGGCCTCCACCGAAATTTCTCGATGGAGGCCTCGTTAGGACTCAGCGATCGAAGTGACAAATGTCACTTCAATCGAATTTTTGGTTCCGCCGGACTAGCTGCAGCCCATAGAGGCACCGCAGTTGTGGCACAAGTAGCAGTTGCCATTGCGAACGGTGATCGATCCACAGTTATCACAACTTGGTGCATCGGACTGAAAGCCGGCGAACTGAGAATTGCGAGAATCCCCCTGCGGAGGCTCAGCGACGGCTACACCGGCACGCTCTAGGTTGCCAGCATCGATCTTAGCCATCTCGCCGGCGTACTTTGCTGACGTTCTGGTCTCGGGGCTCTCTTCGGCACCGTTTCCACCCAACTTAGGCGTCGCCTTCTCTGCTTTCTCGGGCTTAGCTGAAATACTGACCGCACCGGCTGGAGCTGCTGTATTTCCGAGCGTGGCTTCGCGATAGCCCGCCAGGAAAGTGATACCGAGCCAGCGGAAGATATAGTCCACCATACTCTTGGCGATGCGGATATCAGGGTTGGAGGTATGGCCCATGGGTTCGAACCGCGTGTGGCTGAATTTGTTCACCAGGACTTCCAACGGAACACCATACTGCAGCGACATGGATACTGCCGTGCCGAAGCTGTCCATCAAACCGCCAACGGTTGAACCTTCCTTAGCCATCGTGATGAATAGCTCGCCAGGACGACCGTCAGGATAAAGTCCCACGTTCAAGTAGCCTTCGTGACCAGCGATATTGAACTTGTGGGTGACCGACTGTCGGGTGTCGGGCAAACGCTCACGACGCGGCTTATAGACAACCTTTTCCTTTGTAACCGTCTTGTCGTCTTCGCTGCTGGACGTATTCAGCGGTTGACTCTGCTTCGATCCATCTCGATAGATCGCGATGGCCTTCAAACCTAGTTCCCAGCCCCAGGTGTAAGCGTCTGCGATGTCGTCGGCAGTCACATCCGTGGGCATGTTGACCGTCTTGGAGATCGCCCCGGAAAGGAACGGTTGAGCGGCTGCCATCATCTGCACGTGTGCCTGCCAGGGAATACTGCGAGTCCCCTTTTCTGGCTTGAACGCACAATCGAAGACCCCCAAGTGCTCATCCTTCAAGAACGGAGCACCCTCGATCGTATCGTTGTCGTCTACGTATTCGATGATCGCTTTGATCTGATCTTCGTCGTACCCCAACGTCTCCAATCCGAGTGCGACGCTCTTGTTGACAATCTTCAGAACGCCGCCACCGGCGAGCTGCTTGTACTTGACTAGTGCAATGTCTGGCTCGATGCCGGTCGTGTCACAGTCCATCATGAAGCTGATCGTTCCAGTCGGCGCCAAGACGGTCGCTTGTGCGTTGCGATAGCCGTACTTGTCGCCCAGTTCGACAACTTTGTCCCAAAGATCCCGAGCAGCTTCCTTGAGATAGGCGGGGCCAGCGTCGTCGATGTCTTCAACCGCATCGCGGTGCATATTCATCACCCGCTTCATCGGCTCGCTGTTGGCTTCGTAGCGTGCGAACGGTCCAACAACTCCAGCCACTTCAGCGCTGGCCAAGTTGCCGGCACCATGCAACAGCGAAGTGATTGCACCGCAGATTCCGCGTGCTTCGTCCGAATCGTAGGCTGCTCCAGCCGTCATGATTAGGCTGCCCAGATTCGAATAGCCCAATCCAAGCGGACGGTACAAGTAGCTGTTCTCTGCGATTTCAGGCGTAGGATAGCTTGCGTGGCTAACCAGAATCTCTTGAGCAATAAAGTAAATTCGGCAAGCGGCGGTGAAGCCATCGACGTCAAAGGTGCCGTCTTCGTTGCGGAACTTCATCAAGTTGATACTGGCGAGATTGCACGCCGTGTTGTCCAAGAACATGTACTCCGAACACGGATTACTGGCGTTGATCGGCCCAGAATTCGGGCAGGTGTGCCAGTCGTTGATCGTCGTATCGTATTGAACGCCGGGGTCACCGCAGTGCCAAGCACACTCGGCCATCTGCTTGAGCACTTCACGAGCCGCGAACGACGGAGGAGTACCGTCAGCCTTTTCGCTAACCCAAGTCGTTTGCCATTGGCCATCGTTACGGACGGCTTCCATGAAGTCGTCGGTCACGCGAACAGACAAGTTGGCATTCTGGAAGAACACCGACGAGTAGGCTTCGCCATTGAAGTTTCGCTCGTAACCTTCGCGGATCAGCGCGTGTGCCTTTTGCTCTTCGCGCCACTTGCACTGAATGAAGTCCATGATGTCCGGGTGCGTGACCTTCAGCGACTGCATCTTGGCAGCTCGCCGCGTCTTACCACCACTCTTCACGACTCCTGCGATCGAGTCGTAAACTTTCATGAAGGAAAGCGGGCCCGATGGAGTTCCACCGCCGGAAAGCTTCTCAAGACGCGAACGAATGGTGGTCAGGTCCGTACCAGTTCCGCTACCAAACTTGAACAGCATGGCCTCACTGCTGGCCAGCCGCATGATGTCCTCCATGTTGTCTTCAACACTTTGGATAAAGCACGCCGAACCTTGTGGATACTCGTACGGATTCTCTGGCTGTTCAACGACGGCAGTTTCAGGATTGTAATTCCAAGTGCACGGTGCGCCAGTAACGCCATACTCTTGAAATAACCCAACGTTGAACCAGACAGGAGAATTGAATGCACCGTGTTGGTGCAAGCACAGCCAAGACAGTTCGTTGTAGAAGTTGTCGCCGTCTTCGGCAGTCTCGAAGTAGCCGTCGGCAATACCCCAATCGGCAATCGTTCGTGTCACGCGATGGATCAACTGACGAACGCTCGTCTCACGCTCGGAGGTGCCAGGTTCACCGTAGAAGTACTTACTAACAACAACGTTCGTGGCAAGCTGGCTCCAGCTCTCTGGAATCTCACAATCGGTCTGCTCAAACAGAGCCTTGCCAGATTCATCCTTGATTGCGGCGCTACGCAATTCGTAACGAACCGTGTCGAAGGGATTCGTGTTTTCAGGGCAGAACCGAGACTCGATCTTGAGCCCACCGGTTGTCGCCTTTGCAGCTCGCGAGTTGCTCCGCGGCTTCGAGGAAGTTGACCGTCGACCAGCTTGTGATTTCACATTGCGGCCTTTACGTCCAAGTTCAACTGTCGCCATCCTAATAAGCTCCTTCGATCGTTGAAATTTGGCACTGGATAATATGACGTCGAAAATCAATCCGAAACTGGCGGCAGCAAGTGAGCCTGCGGACTACTCGAGCGAACGTGATGGTTAATCAGCGATGCATCGAGAAAGAGTGCGCAGCTATGCAGTCATGCGTTGCTTCCGTGCAGTCAGCTTGGTAAGTGATTGAGACGAACAAATTCCCTAAGTGCAGCCATCATGGTTGCTTTAACTGTCTCTAAGTGGGCACTTCCGTATGGATCTCCGCCCTGTAAGACTCCGTAACGCTGACTGCGGCAACCCGAACACCAACCACTATGTATTGTGTATCGGCTATTTGCGAGCACCACATCTAGCGTTTGAGCGTGAGTTTACAGGATCTTCTTGCTCTGTCAAATTCCGCCCAATACTGTGCAGAGTCAGCTTTTTCCAGGCTCTCACGGCCGTTCCCGGTGTGACGCGGATTCGCCGTTTCGACCATCCCAAAGTCCTAACCCGAAGTATTTGAACGGTTTGTGAAGATTTGAAGAGTCGCGCAACACTACCATGCACCAGCGGTCAACTTTTTTCAAAAAAACCGAAACGCATTTCTGCCGAGCCACCCTCCGCAACATTTTGCCAAAACCCGCAAAGCCCGCCCTCCCCGCAAGGCCCCCAAAACCCCGGCGAGGCAGCTTCTGTTGGTGACGAACTCGCGCCAAACAATGACCGCGCGAACCGCCCAGCAGTCATGGCGCACGGGTTGCTGCGCAATTAGATACAAAGCTGCACCACACAACTAATTGAATGCCGAGCCAAACAGCCCAGTGGTGATCTCCCGAAGCGTGGGCGAGGCAGGGCACTGCAGCCAAGCGTGACGCGGGTTACTCTTGCCGGGCGGGCAGGAGGAGAACAAGCCCGGCCAGCAGAA
>CAYPLE010000111.1:2653-10702 GCA_964411445.1 uncultured Pirellulaceae bacterium | reverse complement strand
CCGGCCAGCAGAAACAAAGTTCCAGGGCAACAGTCACAAGGCGAATCAGTGAAGATCTGAATCGAAGACGCGAACCTGCTTCCAATTCGCTTTGTTATTCTCGATAAAAGTCACGTGCCGCTCAGCGGTCTGATACACGTCGTGCGCAGCTCGGTCTTCGAATACCGTGTGAAGACTCACGTCGTAGCCTTTGTCATTCACCGGTCGGCTTAGATCAGGATTGACTGTTCCAACAGCGAAATAGCTAAGCCCAGGATGATTATCCAAGTACTCTTTGCACTGGGCGACCAAGTGTTCGATCGCTGCTGAGGAGCTGTCTTCAAGGGTGAAGAATACGGTATGCGAAATAGGCTTGCTCATCGCTGCGTTCCGAAGTTGACCTGAGAAGTTCTGTCGAGACGCATAGTCTAGCGAACTTGTTTAGGAAAACGAGACGCCTGACGAATTCTCGCCAGCCCCTCCCCCTAGTCCTCATCGGCCAAATTGCGGTTCTCGAACCCATCCTCAGAACGACGTGATAATCCCGCCCGATCCAATAGGCCCTTCCGCAGAACTTCTTCGATATGGTCGTCGTCCGGCGGTGGAGGCCCAAACGCGCCCAAGTCCTCGGGGACGTATTCGATGGTGTACTTATTCTTCGCAAAAGTGATCACTGCGCCGGGGTCCAATCGCTTACGGCTAATTCGATAGCCGTTCACTTTCGTCCCATTTCTGCTGCCAAGATCCTTGAGGAACCAATAACCTTGCTCTAAAGTCATCCGAGCATGTTGGCCGGAAACATTGCTGAACCGCAGAACGATATCGCAGCTCTCACGGCGACCAATCACCAGCCGTTCCTTCTTCAGTTGGATGTTATCGCCTCCGCCGGAGGGCACCAATTGACCGTATTTCGAAGGATCAGCCATCGTCGCGCTCAGTTTTAAAAGCCGGAAAGGTGCCCAACCGCCAACTTACACGCCTCGCTGAGGACGCCAGAATTGGGTTTGGCAGTAAGAACGATTGAGAGATGATGGGGCTAACTTTGCCCGTAGATACACTTTACGCAGATTCAAGCAGCTCGTCAAACTACGGAGCCGTCCAGCCGAGGGTAAGCCAGAGTTTCATCGAAACAGTTTCACATTGTACGGGCGAGAACCCAAAATCGAACCGAGCTCCGACGACACACCAAACGCTTGCTCAACAGCCCGCTGACAGTGCCCTGGGAAACTAGATCAGCCTCAGAAAACGAAATTCCCTGGACCGCGAAACGCCAACGCAATATAGAAGTGAAGTAGCTAGGATGAACACGACCGACCAGACCACCCGATGGCGGGAACTTGGCCACTATTACTTCCCGCTGAATCTATACCTGCGGGATCGATTCGGATGTCGCGTTCAGAAAATTAGCCTGGACGGCGGTTTCACTTGCCCCAATGTTGACGGCACGGTCGCCAAAGGTGGTTGCACATTCTGCGACAACAAAGCCTTCAGCCCCAGTCGCCGAGTTCGCCGCGACGCAATCCAAAACCAAATCCAACGCGGCATCGACGGGCTCAAACGACGTTACAAGACCGAAAAGTTCTTGGCCTACTTTCAGCCAGCAACCAACACGTACGGGCCGCTCGACAAGCTGCGGATGCTATGGGACACCGCACTTGAAGATCCCCGCGTCGTCGGCCTTGTCATTGGCACTCGGCCCGACTGCGTGGCAGATGAAGTACTGGATCTGGTTGACGAATATGCTGAATCACAGTTTGTTTCACTCGAGCTGGGCGTGCAAACCGTGCATGATGCGAGTTTGGAATGGATGAATCGCGGACACGGGCACGCCGAAGCGATCGACGCCATGCAACGTTGCGAAGGCAGAAAGTTCGACGTCAGCCTTCACATCATGCTGGGACTGCCCGGAGAAACCCACGAGATGATGATGCAAACGGCCGATCAAGTTGCTGCTTGGAAACCTGCCGGGGTGAAGATTCACAATTTGTACGCAGTGCCGCGGACAGAACTGGCCGACCAAGTTGCCAGCGGTGAAGTAAAGCTCATGGAGATGGAAGAGTACGTCGAAGTCTTGGCGGATTTCCTGCAGCGACTGCCACCCGACATTGTGATCGAGCGAATCTCCGGCGACGCTCCTCCGAAGAACTTCATCGCTCCCGCTTGGGCGCTTAAGAAGGGAAGCATCAAGCAGGAACTCGAAAAGCTATTCGAGTCCCGCGGAACGTATCAAGGCTCAGATCTTCAGTAGATCGTCGGATCGTCACCAGACGCCAAATCTTCCGCAAAAGCGCGTTGGCTATAAGACCAGCGTCTACGAGATCATTCGCATGATGTCGTTCAGGATGACAAACGCCATCAAGCACAGAAGGCCGAGGACGCCCATCATGGTCAAGCGTACTTGCAGCTCTTCATTGACGGGCTTTCCGCGAATCGCCTCGGCGGTCAAAAAGACCATGTGACCTCCGTCAAGTGCTGGGATTGGCAGGAAGTTAATGATCGCCAAGTTCGCACTTAGGAACGTCAAGAATAACATCAAACGCGACACCCCAAGACTGGCTTCGCTGGAGGCCGCGCGTGCAATCTCGAAAGGTCCGCCCAGTCCATCCGTCCCGACCTTCCCGGTCACCAACAAACGCAAGAATTTGAGCACTTCAAAGAATCGTTTCTTGGTCTCTCCCCAGCCCAGTACGAGTGCTTCGCCAACACCCGTTGCGTAGTGGGTATCCTTCAGCTTCGTCAGCAAGATTCCGCGTTGATGCCAGTACCAATTCTCGGCATAGGCCACCGGCAATTCTGCCTTGACGGTCTTGCCGCTACGCTTGAAGAAGCAAAGCAACTCTTCCCCTTCTGGCATGCTTTGCCAAACGTCATAAAGGACCGCTATATTAATCCCTTCGTCAACTTTTGTCTCTTCGAAGAACTTATCACTGTACCGATCCTTCAGCTCTTTTTTTGTTTCGTCCGATGCATTCCAGTGAAATTGCACCAGTTCATCCCCAACTTCGACTCCCAGCTCGCTCGCCTGGTCTGTCACAGTGCTGACAATGTTGCTCGGCACAAACGCAGCCCCAATGCCGTTCAGCGTTAATGCTCCGCCGTAGGAAGCGATCGGATCAAACGCAGCCGTCTCCGGTGCATTGACACTCAGTTCAACCTCGGTGCCATCTCGATCAACGACTAAAGCGATTGTTCCACCGCCCGCGAGACGGCCAATCTCGGAAGGCACCTTCAAAGCATTCTCGACGGCCAAGCCATTGATGGACTTCAAGACATCACCAACGGCCAAACCGGCTTCTTGCGCCGCAGAATTATTCTGGATTGCCGTGATCGGGCCCATTTTGAAGCCGATGCCGATCGTTCGCACAGGTGTGGGAGGCAGCTTGACTTTTAACTCTTCAAACGCATCCTCGCCTTGGCTGTCTTTGCCCGTTTTACGCTTCACGTCGAGCGTGACTTCGGACTCCCAATTGGCCTGTAGCCGACTGGTCAATTCATGCCCCAGCACAGCGTCATAGCGGTCATCCTTGGGCAATTCTTCACCGTCGACAGCAAGGATCTCGTCGCCACCTTTGAGATCGGGTTGGATCTTGCTGAGATACGAGGTCATATCCCAAGGATCTGAGTCGAGTTTGGGGGCAGTCTCTGGACCAACTCCAACCAAGTAGAACTTTTTCTTTGGCGTTAGGTGATTCGTCGGAACGACGGTCAGGTCAATTGTTTCCCCGCCGCGTTCGATCTTCAAATCGACTGGATCGGCTTTTTTGTCCAACCCACGCACGAGTATTCCGCCAGAAAACTCCTGGTACCGCAGATTCGGATTGTCGTCGGTCATCTCACCAAAGCGGAGAATTCGGTCACCTGGCTGAACACCGGCTTGCCAAGCCGGTGCACCGGCGGTGACGGAGCCAGCGACTGTCGGCGAGTAGACCACGCCATACCAATAGGCGATTGCCGCCAAGAATACGGCACTGACCAAATTCATGACGACGCCAGCGGAGATAATGATCATCCGTTGCCAAACCGGTTTGGCCGGATAGCTGCGCGGGTCCAACTGTTCCTGAGCAAAATCTTCCGCCGGAGCGTTGTCGCCATCCACGCTGATACTGGCACGAACCTTGGCATTCTCTTCTGCTTGTCGACGCGGATCATCGTCCTGTCCAAGCATTTTCACATAACCGCCAAGGGGAATAATCCCAATGCCGTACTCGGTTTCGCCGTAGGTAAACTTGCCAAGCGTTCGAGGCAGTTTGATCGGACCGATAGAAATCGGCACGTCAAATCCCACGTAAAACTTGTCACAGCGAACCCCAAAGGTCTTCGCCGCGAGAAAGTGCCCAAGCTCGTGAATGAAGATTACAAAACCAAGCCCCAAAGCAACTTGGCCGATATTCCATAGCCGACCACCCAACGACGAAAAAAACGTCGATTCGGCGGCTAGGAGAAGCGAATCCAGCCCTCCAAGACTACTCAGGGATTCGAGAATTGCCGCGTCCATCAGCAGGCTGCCCACTTGTGTATCTCCTCTCGAGCCCAACGATCCAGACGCATTAGCTCGTCCAAATCAGGGTTCGACGAAAAATTATGTTCGTCCAATATTCGTTTGCAACTGTCCACGATTGCTGTGAACGGCATCTTATCATCTAAAAACAACTCAACAGCGGCTTCGTTGGCGGCGTTTAGAACCGCACCGGTTGTGCCACCTTCTCTGGCTACCTGCCAACCCAGCTTTAGAGCTGGAAAGCGTTCTAAGTCGACGGGCTCCAACTGTAAATCCCAACTTCGACAGAAGTCCATTTTCGGAGAAGGGCAGGGTAGCCGTTGAGGATACGTCAGAGCGTACTGGATCGGCAATCGCATGTCCGGCGGGCTGAGCTGAGCAATGACACTTCCGTCATCGAACTCCACCATCGAGTGGATGATCGACTGCGGATGGACCACCACTTCTATTTTCTCAGCCGGCAAGTCGAACAGCCATCGCGCCTCGATGACTTCGAGCGCCTTGTTCATCATGGTTGCCGAATCGATGGTGATCTTGCGGCCCATCTCCCAAGTCGGGTGAGCCAGGGCGTCTTCTACCGTAGCCCCACGAATCTGCTCCGCGGACCAAGTACGGAAGGGACCGCCACTGGCCGTCAGAATGACTCGCGAAACCTGCTTTGCTGGCCCGCTTTGAATCGCTTGGAAAATTGCGCTGTGCTCGCTGTCGACCGGAATGAGCTCACCGCCACCTTGTTCGAGGGCATCCTTCATCAAACTGCCCGCGACCACCAACGCCTCTTTATTAGCCAGCGCGAGCCGTTTGCCGCTTCGAGCCGCAGCAAGTGCACTCGCCAGTCCCGCCGCACCAACAACGGCAGCAACCACGGTGCCAACCTGGGGCAATTGGGCGATCTGCACAAGCCCCTCAGCGCCAACCACGATTTCGCAGCCGGCGGGCATCAAGTCGCGATCGATCTTGGCAGCCGACTCTGGGCAAGTCGCGCAGTAGATCTGCGGCGACATCCATGACGCTGCAACTTCGCCCGACGAAAACAGCTCTCCGGCCAAAGCATGAGCCCGAGAGTGGGCGGAAACGCCAGCGATGTGCCATGGCTCCCCCAACTGCTGCACAACATCTAATGTGGCACGGCCGATGCTTCCGGTCGCCCCCAGAACGGCGACAGCACCTGAATTACTTTCCATGCCAGAGAATTTCCCGTTGACGCAACGAATCAATTTGTCCAAGTGCGTAAGAGTAAAGCCTGCATCCATTGGGGGCAATACAATCGTTACAAACCGACAAGATTTGCCGGTCAGAAATCAGTGTTTTCGCAAGCTTAGTTTCTTGAGTCGTATACTCTTTAGTGCCGCCACGTGCAAAAATGAGCCCGGCGACCAGATGCGACTTTGAAGACAGTTTTTAATCTGAAGCAAATATGAGCAGTTCTGAAGATCAAGAAAAACGTGGCGACGGCAAGCAAAACAACTGGGTCTGGTACCTGGTGCTCACCTCAATCATCCTGCTGAGCGTCGGCATCTTCGTCGTGCAACAGTCCGTCTACCAGATGGCCTATCCCGACTTCATGCGACTGCTCGCACAGACCCGCTACTCAGAACGAGGCGTCCCAGAAGCGGCAAACGAACGGTTGGCCGCCGGTGAGCAATTCACCGCTGGCGAGGGAGAGTATCCCAACGCACTCGTCATCCCATCCAAGACAGCCCCCGGCGAGGCATTTCGTGTCTCGAAACTTCGCGATGTTCGCATCAGCGAGACGCTCATCACCGGGAAAGTCTACCGAGAACGCTTGCGTGACGACAAAGTTGTCGCCGAACGCGACTTCGATTTCCGCGTGAATCGAGATTCGAGCGAAGAAACAACCGCTGAAATCAAGACAGCCCTCGAGGCCAGCAATGTCTCGTGGGACAATTCCGATGGTCCCGGATTCATGGATTCGTATGGGCCAATCTTGGTTACCTTTGGGCTGTTCCTACTCATCCTCATGTTTGTCGCTCGCCGCATGTCCGGCGTCGGCTCACCGATGTCTTTCGGCCGGTCGCGAGGCAAACTGTATGCCCAGGACGACATGGCCATCACCTTTGATGACATCGCTGGCGTCGAAGAAGCCGTAGAAGAAGTCCGAGAGATCGTTGACTTCCTGAAATACCCAGAAAAGTACCAGCGGTTGGGCGGTCGTATTCCAAAGGGAGTTCTGCTGGTTGGTCCACCCGGCACCGGTAAAACGCTGCTTGCGAAAGCCATCGCTGGCGAAGCAGGCGTACCATTTTTCAGCCTGTCGGGCAGTGACTTCGTCGAAATGTTCGTTGGCGTCGGTGCAGCGCGTGTTCGCGACATGTTCCAACAAGCGGGCGCGAAGTCGCCTTGCATCATCTTCATTGATGAATTGGACGCCCTCGGCAAGAGCCGCTCCGGCAGCCAAGTTGGTGTGCATGACGAACGCGAACAAACACTCAACGCTCTGCTCGTCGAAATGGACGGCTTTGATGCGAACACGGGCATCATCGTCATCGCCGCCACCAACCGACCGGAAACGCTCGACCCGGCCTTGCTGCGCCCCGGACGCTTTGACCGCAACGTGCTCGTCGATCGACCGGACAAGGCTGGAAGGGAGCAAATTCTGAAAGTCCACGTGAAAAACGTGAAACTCGCCTCCGACGTCGAAATTCAACAAATCGCCTCCATCACAAGCGGCTTCAGCGGTGCTGACCTCGCGAATCTTGTCAACGAAGCCGCCTTGCTGGCCGCGCGGAACGGCAAAAATACCGTCGGACAAGCTGAATTCAACGAAGGCGTGGAACGCGTCACTGCCGGGCTCGAAAAGAAGAGCCGCATCATGGACGAAGAGGAAAAAACGCGAGTCGCATACCACGAGGCGGCTCATGCACTGGTGGCTTATTCGCTTCCCAACACCGATCCTGTTCACAAGGTTTCGATCATTCCGCGTGGCCTAGCAGCCCTTGGCTACACCATGCAGCGGCCCGCTGGCGAACGGTTTCTAATGACACAAGCTGAGCTGGAAGCTCAGATGCAAATCCTGCTCGCCGGAACCCTTGCCGAAGAAATCATTTTCCAAGATATCAGCACAGGCGCTCAAAACGACCTCGAACGCGCCAGCTCCATCGCCCGCAGCATGGTCATGGAATTCGGCATGAGCCGTCTGGGACGCGTCAACTTCCGTGAGAGCGGTCGCACACCCTTCTTGGGTGGCGGGGGAGGCGAAGGCCTCGTTCGTGACTACTCCGAACAAACTGCTCGCGAAATTGATGAAGAAGTCAAACGTATCATCGACAACATGCTCTCAAAAGCTCGCGACATCCTCGTCGAACGCCGCAATGCGCTCGAGAGTGTCACCAAACGATTGCTCGAAATAGAAGTCATGGATGCCGATGAACTTCAACATCTGATCGACGACACGCTTCCCGGACCGAGAGTCAAACCCGGCACCGAGGGACTACCTCGACAATCCGATGCGCCAGATAACGCAAGCGACACGGACGAATCAACCCAAAATCAATCGGATGCAGCCGGATAAACTTCGCGCAGCCCCCAATTGAACTCCGCGACTGTCAACA
>CAYPLE010000111.1:0-2553 GCA_964411445.1 uncultured Pirellulaceae bacterium | reverse complement strand
GATGCAGCCGGATAAACTTCGCGCAGCCCCCAATTGAACTCCGCGACTGTCAACAGACGGCTGATCAGACGTTCATTTCGACGACATCTTCGTCCGCCGGTTCATAGTCCGGTTTGACCGTCGTTCCATCGTGAACCTTCTCGCCCCAAACGCGAGCCCCCTTGATCGATTCGGCCCAATCTCGGTGCACTTGCTCGGCCACTTCCACCAGGGTGTCGCCGCGGCGCACCATGTACGGCTTCTCGCGATCAGCCTCTTTTGATTTTGGATGCTTCAGGTAAACCCGAACGATATCGAGTCGCTCAAACGTCTCACGCTTGATCTCGTCGAGCCCCTCTCCCGATTCGCTACTGCAAACGATGCGGTCAAAGGGCAGCTCGATGAATTCATCAAACAGCTCCTGCCGCTCCTTTGCCCCCGGTGCATCGATTTTATTGAAGACTGCAACCGTTTGGGTGTAGCTGACCCCCACATCGACCTCATCGAGCGCCGTTTCGCGGCCCAGACGCGTTTTTCCGTCAGTAAAGCGATCCAAGACCGCCTGTGTGTCTTCAATCAAGTTGTCGTTTGAAAGATCGATTGTCAGCAGGACTAAATCTGCTCCTCGCACCAACCCGACCACCGAACCCTCCAAGAAATCGTTCGTCACCGGCGGTAAATCAATGAGCTGGAAAGGGCAATTTTCGTACAACATCATTCCAGGCATTGGCGTTTGCGTCGTGAAGGGATAGTCCGCCACCTCCGGTTGTGCTCGCGTCAACTCACTCAGCAATCGGCTCTTGCCTGAGTTCGGCGCCCCCAGCAGTAAGACTCTCCCAGCTCCTTGCTTTGGTATTTTGTTGGATAGCGGTCGGGGTGTGGAACCAGCCTTCTGAGTCTCCGCCTTCACCTTGGCAATCTTGGCTTTCAGATCCGCCTGCAGCTTGTCTGTCCCCTTGTGCTTGGGGATTTCACGTAGCATCACCTGCAGGCAATCTAGCTCTTCTTGCGGAGTCTCTGCTGCGCGGTATGCAGCCTCGGCTTTGTGGTATTGCGGCGTCAAATTTGCAGGCATACAACTCTCGATGCATTAGAAAGTTCAAACACTTGTCACCATCGGCTCTTCGTCGTTTCAACTCGCGAACTCACGCACTCAAACGGGACCTCTCTTCCTGGAGACAATTCGGTCAAATTGTAACTACAAAGCCAGCCGCACCCTATACACCACGTTGACGAAAAACCGCTACTTCGGAAGGTCAAGCCCAACTATTTTCCATTTTCGATTCTGTCTAGAAAGTCGCTAAACGAATCGATGGTGCCTGCTTCGACGATAAGTACACACTTGCCTAGAACGTCACGCTACAATTCTTCGTTGCGGTCGGACATCGCTGAAATACATGCCTTCAAAGTAGACTCAATCTCCGAGCAAGAATCTTGCGGCTCCTCTGATTCTGCCGGGCCAGAGGCAGAAGGGAATATCCGATAATGGAGAGAATTACAGATGTAAATAACCCGCTAGCGCGGTTTAAGGCATTCGAAAGGCCACATGAGCTTGCGATCTTTGGTCCGCCGGGGCTGTTGCTCAAAACCAGTGATTTGCCGGGAAACTTCGATCTCCGGGGGTTAACTGTTTCTCGTGTAGGAACTGACGGTAAGTTTGGGGCATGGGTTACGAAGCAGACCAACCTTCAGCTCCTAAAACTCACCTTTCTGACACGGTTGGATTGCAATTTCTCAAAGCTAACTAATCTTAAGACGATCGACCTAGCAGGCACTAAGTTGCACACCGCAACGGTTGCATCACTCGAGCAGTCATGCAAAGTTGAAACGTTATCGCTGGCGGGTACGGGTATTTCCTCTCTTCCGGATCTGGGGGGGCTCTGCCTCCGAGAGCTGACACTGACGTCGCTTCCAATAGGCGACAGTGAGCTAGAGAAAATAGCGAGCTATAGAACCCTCGAGTCTCTTCACGTTGAGGGTACGCAAGTATCCGACAGAGGCGTCGAGCTGATCAGCGATCTTTCCGACCTGCGGTTCTTGGCGATCAACAACACCAGGGTCTCGTCCAAGGCCTACAACAGTATTGCTAGGTTATCGCAGCTTGAGGAGCTCTATATTGATGTTCCACCGCACCCAGAGCACTCGGGAGCGTTGTCTTCACTTAAGAAACTGACTGCAATATATTGCGGTGACACAATTGACGAGACGGCAAAATCTTTATTTTCAGAACACACGCAAGCAGAGGTATATTGATCCGGATTCCTCGCTTGGGGATTGGAATAAATCGCCAAACTTGGTAGACAACTTGAAACTTGGCTCCACGAGGATGCTCGACACGAACTCGAATGTCTTCGGCTTCTTGATCGAGCTGTACGTCAGCAACGGACTCGCGTGCTTTGGTGTGGTTGGTCGCTTTTGCTGTTCTGTTTGCCTGCTTCGCGATTTGGCAAGCTGCGAAAACACATTCGATTCAACCACCGAGCGGGTGACCCGCACAACGCGACTTCTCCAGTGCAACGCCGTTCAGTCACGTTTGTTTGTCAAGACTTTCGTGAACGTTCGTCCACTCGCAAC
>CAYPLE010000110.1:14679-19793 GCA_964411445.1 uncultured Pirellulaceae bacterium | reverse complement strand
TTCGGTTCTCCGGTGTAGTGAATGGATTGGCCGCGGGTGACTACTCAATCAGAATTCGATCCGATTTGCAGTCTGCGTCTGCTGGTAGCCCCGCGAAAATAGTAGTGTTCGAACCTCCCTCGACTGAACTGTTGAATTTGGGAATCAATCGAAAATACCTTGAGCGATTGGCGGCTGCCGGTGGCGGCCAGGCAGTCAACGATCCGGACGAACTCATCGGATTGCTGGGCGAACTTCGTGGATCACGTGTGAGTATCTCTGAACAGCCACTGTGGCAGTCCTGGCCGCTATTCATATGTTTGGTCGGTGCGTTAGCGGCTGAATTGATCATTCGACGTCGAAGTGGATTGTTGTAGGATGAGTCCAGAACAAAGCTCACCAGTTCAAACTCTACTCGACTTACTTGCTCGTGCTTGGCGAATTCGCGCGGTAAAAATGGCCCTAGTTGGGGCTGGATGGCTATCGCTCGTTTCCAGCGTCGGGTTGCTAGTCGCCCTTGTCATCGATGGAACCGGCCCGTTCTCTGCAGGCCGGACGGTAGCGAGCTGCGTTTTCTACGGCGTTACAGTGGCTGCGTTCGTGGTCTTCGTACTCCGGCCGCTCTTGCAACGCGGCGAGCCAGCTCAGGAGGCGCGCCGAATCGAACGTCGTTTCCCCGACATCCGACACCGAATCCTGCCAGCTCTTGAGATCTCAGGTCAAACTCCACCAACCCAAAGCAGGATGGCGAGTCGTACCGTAGTCGCAGGTACAAGCCCTGAATTTGTGCAGGAAACTGTCTTGTCGGCAGTTCGGATTTGCCAGTCGCTGCCGTGGGATCGCTACATCCCAGAAGAACGTGTTGCAGCATCGAAACGCTTGATGCTGATCATCGCAATCGTTTTCGGAATCGTGCTTATTCAGCCTTTTGGATCGATGCCAGTCCGAGTCGGTAGAATTGCATTTCCATGGGCCAATCTTGGGCGAGTATCCAGTGTTCGAATTGAGGTGCTGCGTCCAGACGTTTTCGACGAAGTGTATGCCCGCGGAACTCCAGTCACGGTCCTCGCTTCGTTTTCGAACAACTGGTCACGTCAGGCGATTTTGGAAGTGCGTTCTGAAGCTGGACCTGTTCAGCGGCTGGAAATGACGCCAGAAGGCCCCAATGCAGAACAACAAAAGCTTGCGCGATCGGTCTTCATTGCTTCGGCACCGAGGCAGAAGTTTCGGGTCGTGGCTGACGGCGCAGAAACGCCTTGGTATGACTGTGAAACACGGCCACGTCCACGCGCAAACGACCTCCGCGCGATGGTACTTCCGCCCGATTACTGCGGAATCGATGCTTATCAAGTACCATTGTCGAATACCTTAGCGGACCTGGTTGTCATTCAGGGAAGTCGAATATCTTTTTCGTTCACTTCGGACACCGAACTCGACGCCGCAACGCTCATTCTCAATCCGACACTTGGCGCCACTCCTGAACAACAAGCCACTCCGGCGGACAAGTCAGAAGACTATAGGTTCATTCCAACCGAAAGACGCTACGAATCACCTGCCATCGAAGTGAAACAAAGGCTAGGTGTCAACGTTGCACTACTGGGCAAAGAATCTCGGCTGCAAGGCACCCTACCGCAAAGCATCGCGGTCATCCCACTGACCGACAAGCCGCCAACGATTGGCTGGGAATCGCCCAAGGAGATGCAGACGTTGGTTAATCGCGACGAGAGCTTTGCGATGCAATGGAGTGTCCGGGACGAAATGCCATTACGAGAGGCTTGGATCGAGATTCGTGTTGGCAGTGGTGACATCGAACGTCGGTCGGGCGTTGTCGAAACAGCCGTCATTGAAAGCGCCCCCACCGCGTGGCAATGGCGGGCCAAGTCGAGCGTCGAGCTGGAGCTACAAGAGCTTTCCTTGGATGCTGGCGATCGAATTGAAGTGCGATTGGGTTCAAGAGACAGGGGTGGCAATGAAGCGTATAGCGAGAAACGGACTCTGATGGTTCGTGCCACGGATACTGCAGTGCCGGACCGCCAGCAGCAACAGGGCCGCCTGCGAATCATGGCGATGATTGACGAATTGTCGGAAAAGGCCAAGAGCTTAGCGGCATCGGCCCACCAACCACTGCCCCTGATCGCGGATACAGCCAAGTCGCTACAGGCAGACATTCGCCTCATCGTCGACGAAGTCTTTCGATCGATCGCGCAGCACGACACATCTGTAAATCGTCTTGAGCTCCAATTGGTCGGTGAGGCTGTTGCCGATTTGCAATCTTCGTTTGAGTTGGGCTTTACTGCAGATTCCGCCACACAACTTCAAGCAAGTGGATCCATCGACGCTTCTGCGGTTCGTGCAAGGCTCGCCTCCGCATCGCAACAGGCCAGTGGGCTCGCTGTTGCTTTTCGTGGTCTCATGACGGGCTACGGCTTGCGAACGATCGCCGAAACTGCTCTGCCGGTACACGAGGCGCAGAGCCGCCTTCGAGACAAGTTCAATGGCGCTGGTTCGCCGAAGAATGCCACCAGCCCGATCGCTGGCCTTGTTCGAACGCAATCGGTTATCATCACGCAACTCGAGGCATTTCAAGAAGATGCCGACGAGTTGACGTTGGCCATGGCGCCTTCTGCAAGTCAACGCATGCAGGGCGTTCTTACTGCCCTCGACACGGCCATTTCAATGGCCGGGCGGGAGAGCCGCAACAACAATTTGAATGCATTGCAACACAATGCGTCAATGCTCGCCCCCATCTTGAAAAAGCTCTCCCGGCCGCACGATATTGTGCCGCAGTGGCAGCAACTGTATCAAGCTTCCACACGATTGATCCTGCAGCTAGACAGCGTTGGCCCGGCAGGCAAAATCCAGGCGAGTCCTGACAGCAGGATGGCGACTCAGTCACTGGCTGAAAGCTTGGCGACTCGGCGAACAATCGTCCGCAGTTCAAACTTGGCAATTGGTCAGTACTCAAGTGATCTTGGATTGGCGGCTCGATCGGTCGCCAACAACACTGAGAATCTGGCGAGCCATGGTCCGCGAGTACAAGCTTTATTGAACATTTTGAAATCGCAATACGAACTGCAGCTAGCTGAAATGCTCATCGCTCGGCCAGGCAAGGGCCCCCGCGATTCTGTCGCCACGGATCGATGCCTGGCCCTCGGCTGCGTCCAAGCGGCAGCGGAACAGATTCACTCTGAGCACTGGATTGCTCCTGTGTCGCCCCAAGTATCAGAAGAAGCTATGGTCGCGTTGAAGTCGGCTGTGCGAGACCTGCATGCAACGATGGAGCAGACAATGCCGCTTTTGCTCAAGAGTGATCGCTTGTCGGACCTGCGAGGCACCAATTTGCAAATTTCAATGGATCAACTTCGGAACAAAATCTCGGCCTTGGCAAATGAAGTGCAAGCAGTGGCAGCGATAGCGAGGCGTGAGCTTGACGAACTGGCCCCCAGTCTTGCTGGACAGGCCGAACTTGCCGCATACGAATCCAAGCAGCTTTCTCTCGCGTCGAATGACCTGAGCACGGAATACTCTCGAGACGTGGTAACGCAAGCGGAAGAGCAAATTCTTGGTCTGGCCAGTCGCGAAGAGCAGATACAAAACCGCCTTGCATTGCTTCACGACGGGCTAGTGGACCTTGCAGAACGTCAGGACCTGCTGAGCGGAGAGGAAATCGAACGAGCGCAATTGGCGGATGCGATTCGACGCCAAGTTGACGCGGCTGCTGCGAATCTTGCTAAGTCACTGGACGGTATTTCAGCCAAGAACGACCCTCGCGAAACGGGTCCCGGCCTCGCTTACGCAGCCTCCGTCCAGGGCGACGCATCCTTGCAGCTCGCCGATCTGATTGAAGCCTTGAAGCGGCTGGAATCGTCGTCGACCGACGCAAGTCATGCCGTAGAATCCCAAAATCCTCAGAGTGACGAATCGCGATTCGACGCCGCTTCGGCTCAGCCACCCAACGACAAAGGTGGTGAGAACGGTACCCAAACTGGAGCTGAGCATTCACCGCCAGAGCAGCAAGCTGAAGCTGCTGCGTATGAACGAGCCGAATCGCTGTCCGCGCTTGCCAACCTCACCCCAGAGGAACTTGTTGATCTCCTTCAGAAAGAGCTCGAGCGGTCCATCCCAATGCAGGATGAACTCTCCGCGATCGCTCGCGCCAGCCTTGAACGCGCGATCGAATCGTTGAATCAGAACTCCGAAGAATTGGCCGCAGCAGAAGCAGACTTTATCCGCAGCGATCCTCGCATTGTGGCTCACCGCCGCAAAGTCGAGTTTGAGCACGACTTTGACGAAGAATTTTCACAGGTGCTAATTGCCGTACAAGAGCAGGCCAGCCAAGCGGCAGAGCTAGGACGGCAGTCGTCACTGAGCCGCGAGATAGCAAACGGAGCCAATGTTGCGGATCGCAAAATGCCCGCAGACGCACTTGCGAATATCGATAAGTACCAGGCACAAGCCACGGAGGCAAGTGATCGTTCGCTTGGATTGTCTGCCGGAGATCAAGCTGCGCTGATGCGGGACGCTCGCGATCGGGCTCGACGCGCACAGCAATCGCTTATCAAGGCGGCCCGGCGTTTGATTACGTTGCGACAACAACAAGAACGCAAGCTGAACAACCTGCTCGCTAGCAAGGCGAAAGGCAGGCCGGAAGACCACACGGCGGAACTTGCTGAGTTGCAGCAATCCAGGAGCAGTCTGCAGGAGGCGCTGCCGCAGATTTCGCGAAACATTTTGATTTCCGACGACACGCTGAACCCCGGAGCGGCATTGTCCGCCGAGTTGTTGGGAATTCTCAAGCAGCAATGGGAACTCTACCAATCAACCTCCAGGGCCGTTGGAAAGTCGCCACGCCCGAAGGTCGCATTAGATAGGATCCAGGCAACCGACTTGCCAACGCGACTCCAACCAAGGCGGCAATCTGCGGTCGAGCAACTGGAGCGTGCTGGCCGTCACGAAGCCCGGCTTGCCCACGTGCAGATGGCAACGCTGCTCGCCAGCCTCAGTCGCCAGATTGACGTCGGCGGAGACAGTTTTGACACGGCACTATCGCGGCAGCTTGCGGGGCCAGTTTCAGGGCAAGTTTCAGGGCCAATTTCAGGGCCAATTTCAGGGACAAGTGTAGCAGCGAAACGTGA
>CAYPLE010000110.1:11528-14579 GCA_964411445.1 uncultured Pirellulaceae bacterium | reverse complement strand
TTTCAGGGCCAATTTCAGGGCCAATTTCAGGGACAAGTGTAGCAGCGAAACGTGATGACGCGAGTTCAAGCGATCGAGCAGCGCGCAGTGAAGCTGAGTCATCGGTCTTGAGCGAGGAGGTATCGTCGCGGATTCTATCGACCATCGACTCGAGGAAATCTGAACTAGAGTCTCTCGTGGTTCGCATCGAGAGTCTGCTCGGCAGGCAGGGAAGTGCTGCGGAGAACAACCAGAACAACATCAACGAGAACACCCTGGCTAGCACGAAAAACGATTCATCGAGTGCGAATGAGAAGCTGGCTCTTGCGATGGAACCAGCGGAGCTGGCCAAGCTACTTGATGAGATGGATCAGGCGATGCACCCGAGTGAGTCGTTCGGCGATAGTGAAGATGACAGTTCGGGCACTCCATCGAGCTCCAGTGGTTCATCCCAAACATTACGTCAACAAGCTCGACAACTGGCCCAGTCGCTGAGCAGCAATCGGCGGCCACCGCCGGGTAAATCCAAGGGCGACCTAGGAACCGCAACTGAAAGCCAGACGAGTGACACCAATCCACAAACGGGAACCGCGTATCAAATCGTAGACGTAGCCCGGCTCAAAGGAAGTTGGGGAGAGCTCGAGCAGCAGTCATTCGACGAGGCAACGGAAAGCAACCGACATGCGGTTGCTCCGGAGTTTAGGGAGCAAGTCGAAGCCTACTTCGATCGCCTCAACCGACAAGAATAACCCAGCACCGAGAATGCGGTTGCTGAATATGACTTAGAAACTCTTGCGGTTTTTGGTGGTCGCGTCGTCAGCCTTTGCCTTCGATTTGTCTTCCAGGATTTTCTTGTAGCGTTGCATCATTTCCGGGGTCATCGACTGGATCGCCATTCTGTAGTAGACCCGCGACGCATTGATTCGCCCGAGTGCTTCCGCTTCTTTTCCTTGTCGCAGGTAGTAGCGGATATTCGATTCAGCGAGGTCCGGGTGCAGGGCCGCGGTGGTCGACGAGCCGGCCATCGTTCGGTGCCACGCATCTGGGCGTGCGCGATTTTGCATGGTCAGAGGCCGCTGCGGTGCGAGTGGCCCAAGGTAGCTCCGCGAGCCATCGGCGGCAGGAGAATCCGCGCCGACAACATCTGCCGGCGTATCGGTGTTCCGGTTGAGGATGGCATCATCGAGTGCTTTCAAGTCGATGATTTGAACACTGACCGCTATGCCGCTAGCAGTTGTGGAACCGCCATAGGCCCGCCCGAGCGGAGTACCTCGGCTACCGTAGCGCCCGCTTCGATAACCGCCGTAGGTTCCGGTGCCTGCGTCTGGGATCGACGCCCCGCCTTGAATGCTGAAATTCCGCATCGTCGGCAATTGGACGACTTGCGCGTGAGCCGTTGGGACGCTGACGATCGCGACCGCGAGGGCGGCAAGTAATGACTTCGGCATAACAGTATTCTCCGGAACATAGGCTCTCCAGCCACATTCCGCAGCCAGACACGTCTCTAGGATACCACGCGATCGACTCAAAACGCAAACTCCCCGCTTCGCATTCTGAACATATCGAGAATACAGTGCTTCCCCTATGAAGAAAGTAGAAATACGTCACAGAGGGACTGCAGTCTGGATTTGTGACCATCCTGCGGACAACGGTGGTTACAAGGCCTAGCTAAATCAACGACCGAACCAATGTTGATGAGAAGAAGGAATTTGGGCGGCAGTCGAACCTTGCAGAAACGGGAGATGGTGACGAAGATGAGCCTCGATGGCTATTCCAGAACTGAAAGGCAGATTCGCGGCTTGGCCTCCCAAATTAGTGAGCGTGCAATGAGACAATTTTTTAACTACTTACCAGTACCGATGCGAATGATCAAACTAGTTGCTATCGCTTGGCTGATTGTGGGGGCTGGAGCTGCCAATGCGGCCATCGTTTTGTACGACGCCGGTTTGGGGACTCTACCAGGGAGCCAAGGGTGGTTGAGCGTCGTGGGCGGAAGTGCGACACAATCGAATACCGGCGGCTTGTTGACACTCAACACCATGGCGGCACAGGCCAACCAAGCCGGCTACTCGTCGGAAGTTCCTTTGGATGGTTCGCTACAGTTGCCAAGCATGCCGACGCTTAATCGGGAGAATGGCTTTCGACTTCAATTTCAACTGCGAGTCGTAGAAGAGTCGCACACTTTCCGCGATGACAACGGCGACGGGCTTTCCGATCGGGCAGGTTTTTCCCTCTTGATGATTACCGAAGACCTGTTGGGATTGGAATTGGGCTTCTTCGCCGACCGAGTGTGGGCTTATGCTGCCGCTGGCGAAGGGAGCAATTCGTTGTTCACTCAAGCCGAAGGGGCAGACTTTGATACTTCCGCCACGCTGACGGACTATGAACTGAGCGTTGCAGGCAGCAACTACTCGCTCTTGGCAAACGGTTCCCAGTTACTTTCAGGAACACTGCGAAACTACAACCCCTCAGGCGTGCCGGCTGCTCTCAACCCGTACGACAACCCAAGCTTTCTGTCCTTTGGCGACAACACGACGAGTGCCGCGTCGCAGGTACAGGTGGGGCAGATCTCGTTTGTCCCAGAACCTAGTTCTGCATTCATCTTGCTCTCTGTTGGTTTGCTTGCTATCAAAACGCGTCGAAATCGCCTCGGAACGTGGCCTGACTCTTGTCGATGCGACTGAACTGAGCTTCTCAAGCCTACCGAAACTGCACATACTACTGTCTAAGATGAAGATATGCACAGCAGGAAGATCCACCGAAAGCCTTGATGCTTTCGCTTCGATTCTTGGATAGGTGGGAATCAGATTCGATGCAGAGTCGCAAACCAACTACGAAACTCTTCTACCTGGCCGCCAGCGCCTACGCAGCTTGGTTCGTCTGGCTGTTATATGTGGCGATGATTAATGTTCAAGCTGGCAATCAATAGGGCTGGGCCGTCAGTGGAACAAGCCCCCTCTGCCCAGCGCATCCCCTTGGAGCAAGATAGGTGGTTGGTAGTGTTGCTGCTTGGCACACGCTGGAATCGGGACTCAACGAATGACAGACGAAACTGACGGAAACGAAACTGAC
>CAYPLE010000110.1:0-11428 GCA_964411445.1 uncultured Pirellulaceae bacterium | reverse complement strand
AAACGAAACTGACGGTAAAGGACTTAGCCCCCAGGGCAAACATGGGCCTTGGACAATCGAATCTTCCCGCGATGTCTACTCCGACCCGTGGATTGTAGTGCGCCGCGACGAAGTCACTCGGCCCGATGGTGCACCAGGAAGTTACGCGACAGTCCAGCTAAAGTCGGGCGTCTGCGTGATTGCGATCGATGGGCAGCAAAACCTGCAATTGACTCGTGAGTTTCATTACGCGGTTGGACGTGACACAATTGAAGGGGTCAGTGGCGGGATTGAAGATGGTGAATCGGCAATCGAGGCGGCGCATCGAGAATTGGCAGAGGAGATTGGTTTCACCGCTCGGCGTTGGACGCATCTTGGCAAGATAGATCCCTTTACGGCTGCAATCTATTCGACGGTCGACCTCTACTTGGCTCAGGAATTGAGTCCTTGCGAAACCGCGCCCGAGGGAACGGAGCTTATTTCGTGTGTTTCACTTCCGCTGGACCAGGCCGTTCAAGCCGTTCGCGATTCTGACATAACGCACGCCCCAACTTGTGTCGCTATACTGCGAATCGCGTTGGACAGCAGTGCTTTGTTAAACCAAAATTGACGCAAGCCTTCTTGCTGTCGCGCTAGCCTAGACTACCCCTCATGCCAAGGCCGATCGGAATGCCGAGAACCCATGAAAGTGTGCAAGTAGATGCACTGTTGCTTGACGATCTATCCCATTTAGTGCGACTGGCAATTCGAGAGGACCTGGATCGTGGTGTTGATTTGACGACGATCAGCACGGTTCCAGAATCGCTCAATGCACAGGCCGACATCGTCGCCAGGGTTCCAGGCATGGCTGCCGGATTTGCAGTTCTGGAATCAATCGTCCGAGATCTTGACGCTCCGATCGAGTGCAAAATTTATCAGCAGGATGGCCAGGCATTCGAGAAGGGCGATGTGTTGGCGACGATCTCCGGCCCCGCTCGAGACCTGCTCACATGTGAACGCACGATCCTCAATTTCCTCGGCCGACTGTGTGGTATTGCGACTTGGACCGCTCGACACGTCGAGAAAATTTCCGGGACCGGCGCCGAGCTGAATGACACTCGAAAAACGACACCAGGATGGCGGCGGTTAGAAAAATATGCGGTTCGATGTGGTGGAGGAACGAACCATCGCACCGGATTGTTTGATGCGGTCTTGATCAAAGACAATCACCTGGCGTGCCGCGCGCATGAAAGTGGCAGAAAGCTGACACCGCGAGAGGCTGTGGAACATGCTCGGGCATTCTTGAAGGAGTATGGCAGCCCAGAAAACACTGTCGTTCAAATCGAAGTCGATACTCTGGAACAGTTACTATCAGCGCTCCAGGCCAATCCCGACATCATCTTGCTCGACAATATGGATTGCAGCACGCTTGAGAAGGCGGTCGCGTATCGCAACGATGGCTTCGATGGCGTACTGCTAGAGGCGTCGGGCGGTGTCAACCTAGACACCATTGGCGCCATTGCCCATACCGGCGTGGATCGCATCAGTGTGGGAGCGCTAACCCACTCCGCAACAAATCTCGACCTTGGCTTAGACTGGCGTTTGGGTGATGATCGGTGACAAGCCTCCGGTAGAGAAAAAGCCACGCATAAAAAGAGCGAGCATTGCAGCCCTACTGTGCTTTGCTACTGCTTGCGCCTGTGGTGTCATCGCAATGCGGCTTGGACTTCTCGATCGGATGACTTCGCAAGCCTCAGTAACTGAGGCAATGGGTCAATCTGCTCGAACGCAAACCAAAATCGAAATTCGCGCTTGGCACACGGTTGTTGAGCTGGAGAAGCCGATCGCCCAGTTCGAGACTGTCTTCTGGGACGCCGCCGACACCGATACACTTCGGGCGTGGCTCAAGGACTCCAACGAGCTTGCCGACGCGAGTGTGTTGGAAATTGGTACCGGAACCGGTCTTATCTCCCTAGTTTGCGCCGGTTTAGGAGCCAAGCGGATTGTTGCCACCGATGCAAATCAGATCGCTGTGCAGAACGCGCAATACAATGCCAGCGAACACGGGCTGGAAAAGTCGATCGAGGTGCGTTTCGCGAAACGCGAAAATAGCCTTATGCCGGGCCCCTTCTCTCCGATTGGGAACGATGAACGGTTTGATTTGATCCTATCGAATCCGCCCTGGGAAGACTCACCTGTTACCTCAGATGCATCGATGGCATACTACGACCCGGGGTTTCGAATGCTGGACGCGTTCCTGACCGAGTCGTCGAAGTACTTGAAACCAGACGGCGTGTTGCTGCTGTCTTATGGAGCCAAAAGTGCCATTGCTCGGATCCGAGAAGACGCGCCACAATCGGGCTGGGACGTTTCGATTCTCGATCAACGTGATCTGGATTCTCTACCGGAGGTATTCTTGCCAGCAATGCTCATCAAGCTTCAACAGAAGTAAATCAGAATGCTCTTCGTACCATCGACTAGATCAGACACCGATGTGTGAGAAGCCCGATCTATTTCGGGCCGGTGCGGAAGCGATACCAGAACGCGCCGTCGTTCAGACCGATTGCACGTTTCCCGCCCATACTGATCCAGCCGGAATCCGAAAGCGCGAAGTAGGTGGTATTGGGCTTCAGGCGAGGAAGATCGTTGAACGTTATTCGCTTTGTTCCTTCAGCGGGATGTACCGGCTCGGGATCAGCCTGCCAAACGATGGTGTCGATGTCGCCGGCTTCATAGAGGCGAATCGTTTTGCCTTCTGAATTTGCGAAACTGATCGGCTGCGAAAACAAAAAACTCAGGTTCGTATCGCAGGGTACATTCATCGCCGACGATGCGGGCTCGGCTCGAACGAATGCCGGCATGGCCATGCGAATGCGATGGAAGCCCCAACCTTCCTGATGGTTTTGGAGCGGGGCTCGCCATGAACGAGGCATAGCAGTGTGATTCTTCGCGAAAGAGAACCAATGCTCGCTCATCTCGGCAACAATCTCTGGTCGCTCGGCCGCAAGATTCTTCGACTCTGCCGGATCGAGGCCGACGTTGTAGAGTCGCCATGGTCCGTCGCTGATACTGGATATCTTCCAGTCGCCTTTCGTCAGGCCCTTGCCGGTCTGGTTGAAGCACCAGAAGATCTCGTCGTGAATGGCATCGTGCGGCAACGTGGCATCGTGCAACAACGGAAGCATCGACTTGCCGTACAATGGTTCAAGTTCTCGTTCTTCGTCGTTGGTTGGGTAGGACGCGCCAGCCAATTCCAGAAAAGTTGGGTACAGGTCCGTGACGTGAAGTCTCTGCGTACGAATTTCGCCAGCTTGGTTGCCGTACGTTGGCCTTCCAGACGCGTCGCCGGTTGCTGCATCACTGTACGATGGCCTTCCAAGGCCGTCGCTCTGACGTGTTGGGCTGTTTCGACGGCCTTGGAAGACCATCGTACGATTCCAGAAGGACAACGTACTTGGCGTTCGAACAATCAACGGAACGGAAACGCCACCTTCCTGAGCACAAGATTTGTACCAGCGAAATGGCGTGTTCTTCAGATAGGACCAGCCATTGGACGCAAACGGATTCGTGCCGGCTTTCCAGGGAATCTGCTGGTCGTAAGTGCGGATGTCTCCGTTGCTGTACGCTCCTCCGTTGTCCGCCATGAAGATCACAATTGTGTTTTCGTCGAGTCGCTGATCGCGTAAATGCTTCAGGATTCGCCCCACGTTCCAGTCCAGTCGGTCGAGCATCCCGGCGTAAGCGGCCATGCGACGACTTTCCTGTCGCTGAATCGACGCAGGCAGTTCGTCCCATCGTCGAACTTCAGCCTCAGGTGGTGACATCACATAGCGATCATCGATCAACCCCATCGCTTTCATTCGCTGGAATCGTTCTAGGCGCAGTGATTCCCAACCGGCCATATAGCGGTCGTAGTACTTTTCGACGTTCTCGCGCGGCGCATGAAGTGGGCTGTGCGGAGCATTGAACGCGACATAAGTGAAGAAGGGCTTCCCGTCGGTCACCGAAGCATCAATCTGATTGATCGCATCATCCGTGAAAGCATCTGAGCTGTACCACCCCTCCGGTACGGGTTTCGGTTTCTGTCGGTTTGATTGAATCGCGGGCTTGCCACGTTCGATGCCGGTCCAGCTATCGATGGCGCCACCGAGAAACCCATAAAACGTATCGAAGCCCGCATCGAGCGGATTGCCCGGCTGATGCCACTTGCCGCTGATCGACGTGGCGTAACCGGCGTCTTGCATCAGTCGCGCGATCGGCAGCGAGCGGCGATAGTTGTCGGACTGCGAATGCTCGTGTCCGGTCATCAAACTGGTACGAGTCACCACGCACATCGGATTGACGTGAAACTCGCTGAATCGGATTCCTTCATCTGCCAACCGGTCCAAATTTGGAGTATCGATTTCTCCACCGTAGCAACCAAGGTCCGAGAAACCGACATCGTCCGCGACGATGAGAAGGATGTTGGGTTTGTCTGCCATCACAACGGCGGGAAGACACAGGTGAGCTGCCAAAGCGAAAGTGATTTTGACGAAGTTCATGCGCATTACGATTGGTTGTGAAGGTTGGTTTTGGGTAACACCTTCCGATCGAACTTACCATTCACGTTGTACGATGGCCTTCCAAGGCCGTCGTAAGCTGTTGTCAAGCGAATCATGGTTTGTTCTTCGAATCGCTCTTCCGACTGCGGCGATCTGGTTTGGCGGCAGGTGCGGTGTCTCGTTTGCCTTCGATGTACCAGTCGAAGTACTTCGCCGCCTGACGACTCATGCCTTCCGATCGTTGAGCCCAGATGCCAGGCGGAGATTGTGTGTCGGCCCAGGCCTTGAGATCCTTGTGAAGGGACGCGGCGATTTCGCGATTCGTGCGTTGGCGTTCTTCAGCATCTGTACGATGGCCTTCCGATGCCGTCGCGAGTTGTCGTTCTGTTTCGACGGCCTGGGAAGGCCATCGTACGGTCTGTTTGCCATTGGGGTCTTGCAGCAGGTCGTTCGTTTCTTCGAAGTCGTTTTCCATATCGAACAGATACTCGCGCTCGTCTGCTCGGACGTACTTCCATCGTCCTTTGCGGATCGCCGACTGACCAAGCCAACGCCAATACAAAGTTTCATGAGGTGCCGCTTTGTTTTCTCCAGTCAGGAAGGGGATCAGGTTGACACCATCCAGCACCGGATCATGGGCGAGTCCGGCCAGGGAGCAAGCTGTCGCGCCGACATCGAGCGTGATGACAGGATGCGAGTAGACTTGTCCGCCGGGAATCGTGCCTTTCCAGTGAACAACGAACGGAACCCGAATGCCTCCTTCGGTCAACATTCCTTTTTCACCGTTCATCGGATCGTTCAGTGAACCGTCCCAGCCAGGACCGCCGCCCGACGCATCGAGTTTGTGAATCTTCAGCGGTGCTCCGTTGTCGCTGATCACAAAGATGAGTGTATCTTCTTCGAGTTCATGCTTTCGCAGCGATGCCATGATCCGCCCAACTCCATCGTCAACGGCGGACAACATCGCAAGTGCCTGACGCCTTCGCTCGGGCATTTCTCCTGGGAATCGATCAAGGTATTCCTTCGGTGCATCGAGCGGAACGTGCGGCGCTCGGCAGGCGAGGTAGAAGAAGAACGGCTTGTCGTGAAATCGATCGATGAACGTGCAGGCGAAGTCGGAAATCATGTCGATGTGATAGCCGCCGCCCTTTTGCACCTGGGACTCGACGTCTTCGCCTTCCAGATTCATGTTCCAATGGCCCGGGCCGTTGCTGTTCTTATGGAACACCTTATCGAAACCGTGAGCGGCGGTAGCGGCGGCTCGGTTTGGTCCGAGATGCCATTTTCCCGCCATTCCCGTGGCGTAACCAATGCTCTGCAGACGCTCGGGAATCGTATCGAGTTCATCAAAACGCTTCATTGTCGCCGCATCTTGGAACTGCGGGTTCGACTCCAATCCCCATTTCGTTTGGTACTGACCACTGATCAGCCCACCGCGTGACGGAACACACTGCGGTGCGGTGCAGTATCCGTCGGTCATGCGGACGCCGCCCCGCGCGAGCGCGTCGATGTTGGGAGTCTTGACGTCATCAAAGACTCCCTGGCTGCTGAGGTCAGAATAGCCATGGTCGTCGGTGTAGATGACGATGACGTTTGGCTGACGTTCCGAGGCTGATGCAATAATGGGAAAGAGCAACACAAGCATCAGGGCGAACAACCCCGTACGATGGCCTTCCAAGGCCGTCGCGAGTTGGTGTTTTGTTTCGACGGCCTTGGAATTGGAAGGCCATCGTACAGTTTTGAGAGGCCGCCGAACGGCGGTGCTGTTAGGCATCACGGAACCCCCATCCAACCTGTTCCCATTCGGGGTGGATCCAGCGCACCCATTGCTCTGCCGCATAGCCTGCCTTCGCTGGATTCTTGCCGATGTATTGAATGACTCGAAATAGATGTTCTTCGTCACGGATGATTCTGTCATAACTTTCTTGTTCCCAAAGTTGTCCGGTTCGACCGAGATGTGTGTTGACTTTCCTGCTGATAAAACCTTTCAGGTCACCAAGAGTGTCTTCCAGTTCGTATTGCGGTAACGGTTTGATTACGACATGCACGTGGTTGTGCATCACGCAAAAGCAGGAGGTCAAATAGCGCTCGTTCTGGAAGCGGACAAGCGAACTCGCCATCTCGCAGGCCAAAGTGGCATCTGCGAAAACGCACTCACCGTAACCTTCATCCAACCAGGCTTCGGTGCGATGTGTGATCTCTCGAGCAAACTTGTCCCAGTCCGATTCGCTGCGTGGCTCGGGATGGGACTGTTCCCATCGTTCTCGCCAACGTTTCAGACTTCTCATTTGTTCCTGCGGGATGGAGTCGGCAAGGCGGAAGGTGACCGCGTAGGTTGCACCGTCCTGTCGCCAATGCGGCAGATGCCGGTGATACATTCGAATTGGCAGATCGGGATGCAGGCCGCGAAACCCAGGCGGAGCATCAAGATTGAATGTCTCTTTCATGTGACGTCTCTCGCCCAAATCGTACGATGGACTTATTAGGCCGTCGATGGCTGATGCTGCCCTGTACGATGGCCTTCCTTCCAAGGCGCCTTCCAAGGCCGTCGCGAGTTGGTGTTTTGTTTCGACGGCCTTGGAAGGCCATCGTACGCTATTTGAAGATCCATAGGCGAAGTGTTTCTTCGTCGCCAACTAATCGGATGTCGGAAATCTCGATTTTGCCTGCGCCGTTCGATGGATCGATTCGTAATGCAATAACAGGGCTCGTCGCAGTAAATTCGACCGCGTAGGTATGTGCTTCTCCGTCATGTTCGACTTCGAACCTGATACTGCGATCGGCTTTGAAGGGTCCAGCCCCTTGTTCTTGCCAGAACACCTGACCATTTCCGCTCGCATCTGAAGTCATCGTGAACTGCACAGTGTAGGAACCGGCAGGGAGCGGTTCGGCGAGCGAATGACTCAGGTGCGGATCGCCGCCGGTGCTCTTCACGACTAACCCGCCGTTTGCGGCAGACAAAGTGCAGGTGCCTCCTGGTTGCCACCCCGCGACAGGCTTGCCAGGAGGCTTTGGTTTTCCGCCAGCCGGCTTCTTACTTGCGCCGCCTTTCAGTTCTGCCTTGCCTTCTTTGGTGATGTCGAATTTCGATGGATCGAAGTTTGGATTGCGAAGCGGTCGGACAGCCTGCGTTTCATTCAGGTGTTGTTCGATGAGCGCGTCCAGTTGCTTCACTCTCTCGGGGAACTGTTCGGCGAGATTACTCTGTTCGCCGATGTCGTCTTTCAGATTAAACAGCTTGTAACGGTGACCGCCATTTTCACCGCCATGGAAGATGCGAATCAGTTTCCAATCACCCGAATGAGCGCTGACCGACGGTGGTAACCAATCCGGAACACCTGGGGCGTGGGGGAAGTAAGTGAAGATGGCTTGCCGCGCGAGACGCGGACGATGGCCATCCTCAGCTCGTGTACGATGGCCTTCCAAGGCCGTCGCCGCGTGCTGTTCGGTTTCGACGGCCTTGGAAGGCCATCGTACTTCGGTGTTGTGCAGGACGGGAACGATGCTGACACCGTCGAACTTCTGCTTCGGCTGGGCGTCGATGGAGAGCAGCTCCAGAAGTGTCGGATAGTAGTCGCTGCTTTGAATGATCTCGTCGCTACGCGAGCCAGCTTCGACAGAACCTGGTTGAACGACAATCGCTGGCCCTCGTACACCGCCTTCGTACATCGTTGCCTTGCCACCTCGCAGCGGTGCGTTGCTGGTCGCGGTGCCGCCGTCGACCAGGTTGTACATATTCCCGCCGTTGTCCGACGCGAAGATGATGATCGTGTTATCCGCGATCTTCAGCCGGTCGAGCGTGTCGAGCAGCGTACCTACCGCGTCGTCCATACTTTCAATCATCGCTGCGTAAGTCGGGCTGCGCTGCGGATCGTTCGGATCGATGACTTTGCGATATTCGTCGATCAGATCCTTCTTGGCATCGAACGGAGCATGGACACTGAACATCCAGTAGTTCAAAAAGAACGGCTTGTTCTTATGCTCTTCCATGAAGGCCACGGCCTCTTTGGCCATGCGGTCTTCGAGGTGCTCGTCCGGAATGTCCGGATCGTGATCGAAGTCTTTGAATTTCCACGGAGCGACATAGCTACCCGCTGGACCTGGTCCGGGATGGTGGGGTACGTCGATATCAAATCCATGCTCCAGTGGCGAGTAGGGTTCGGCTCCGAGGTGCCATTTGCCGAAGTGGCCTGTCGCATAGCCGTTGTCCTGAAACATTTCGGCCAGCGTGTAGTAGTTTGTGTCCAAGCGCGAGACGGAATCGGGAACAGTGGAGAACTTGTTGGGTGGTCCGGACATGACCTCAGTCGCCTTCAGCACAACCTTTGGCAAGTGGCAATTTGGCGATGTGATGCCATGCCGCGCGGGACTGAGTCCTGTAAGCACGCTCGCTCGCGTCGGCGAACATAACGGGCTGGACGAATACGCCCGCGTGAACGTCATCCCCCGCTCGGCCAGCCGCGCGATGTTGGGCGTTTTGTAAAGGTCTGTTGTTCCATAAAGCGTCGTGTCGCTCCAGCCAAGATCGTCGGCAAGAATGAAGACGACGTTGGGTTGCGGATTGTCTGCGGCGACAGACGCGATGGAAAACCAGAAGATAGTCAGGCTGCCGAGAAGATGCTGTAGGAAGTTTCGCATGAGATGATGGCCCGCGTCAGCAGATTGAGGGGTGAAGTTGAAGGGAGGCTCGGAAGAGCGTTGCGAAAAATTTACAATGGGCTTTCGAGCCCGTCGCAACGCATCCTGTTGTTCTGTATGACGGCCTTGGAAGGCCATCGTAGGTAAGGTAGTCAGGGAAGCCGATAGAGCGAGATCGACTCGACCATCATCCCACCGACTTTGGCGTATTTGTCGTAGGTCGCAAACGGGTCGAAACGGAGTTTCTTCACAGCGCCTTCGCCTCCAGCGGTGAATAGATACGAATTCACCTGATCCGATTCGCGAAGGGTCCGCTTGGTCTGTTGCTGTCCGTTAAAGCCACGCCCAGGCTGAGCCCAGAAGAACTGACTGGTCGCGCCGTTCTCTGGCATGGCTCTCAATTCAATCACCAGCTTGCCGTTGACAGGCTCGCTGAGTTGAACCGCCATCTGAGAGTCCTCGCCCGTTGCAACTAGGTAGGGTTTACCATCTCGCTGCTCAATCGCGACACTTTTTCGATCGGTCCACTGGCGGACGTCTGACGGATTCGTGAAGTCCCATGAGGCCAACTGCGTCGCCCCAGTTAGGTCGATGCCGTCGGGGTTCAGCGAGTTGTCTTTGGGCTCGGATGTCTTCATTGCAACGGCTGCCTCGGCGATGCCGCTGGTCGCTGTGAATTCGTAAGTCCCCGATTCCACCGACAGGACCGCGACGTCACCCTCAGTGCGAAGCAAGTTAACATATTTGTTTTTGCCCAGTTTCCTGTCGGCCAGTGGCTCGCCGCCTTCGGTAATGCTGTTTGCGTCGGACGTGGGCAAGTAAACCGTGGCCGTGGTGCCTGCGGGAATGGTCACATTCAAGTGAAACTGCTCACCATCGACTTTCCAGTCACTGCGGATCATTCCGCGAATGGACTCATACGAAGCTCTCACCCAATCGATTGGCTCGTGCATCGCGTTGCTACCCCGCGATGGCGGAGTCGGCCGGATAACGATTTGCTTGAACCCTGGTCCGTCCGACTGAATGCCAGCCAGTGTCGCGAACATCCATTCGCAAACCGCGCCGAACGCATAGTGAGAGAACGAATTCATGGCTGCGTTATGTCGGCCGAACGCATCTTCTTTCGTGTAACTGTCCCAACGTTCCCAGATGGTTGTCGCTCCGTTGGCGATCTCGTAACCCCAAGACGGAAACTCACGTGACTGCAGCAGGAACACGGCCAGGTCGTGTTGACCGGATGCCGACAGCACTGGCAGCAGCGGCCGAGTTCCCAGGAACCCGGTCGCCATGTGGTTGCCGTTGTCCGCAAGCATTTGGGCGAGATGTCTGCCAGTTGCTTCACGTTGTTTATCGGGAACCAATTCCGCGAACAGGGCGAGTGCCTGAGCGGTTTGAGTTTTGATGTTGATGCTGCCGTCGTCGCTCAGGTACTTTCTTTGGAAAGCGGATTTCGTAGCTGCAAATTGTTCGCGATAGGATTTCGCTTCGCCAGCGCGACCGGTTGCTTCGGCCATTTCCGCCATCATCTTTGCAGAGATCGCGAAGTAGACCGTGTCAATGTAATCCAACGGAGTTTCTTCACCCTGGGAGAGCCAATCGCCCCAGGCGTTGCCGTGCACCACGCCGAGGTTGTTGACGCTGGTCGCCTTTCGCCAATCCATGAATCGCGTCATTGGCTGCCAACAGTCTTCGATCACTTGCGTGTCGCCATAGAACTGCCAGATCGTCCACGGACAAATCACCCCCGCATCAGCCCACGCAGTACCAAAGTCCCACCCATGCTGAAACGGAAAGGGCGCGTAGCCGGGAAATGCTCCGCTGGGACGCTGTGATTCCATCAACTCCCGAAGCCACTTGGTGTAGAACGCGCCGATGTCAGCGTTGTAAGCAGCCGTGGCAACGTAAGCCTGCGCGTCTCCGGTCCACCCCATCCGCTCATCCCGCTGAGGGCAATCGGTTGGCAAATCCAGGAAGTTGGCTCGCTGTGTCCAGACGACATTCTTGAACAGTTGATTCACCATCGGGTCGCTACACTCGAACGTGCTAGCAGGCGGCGTGTCACTGTGCAGTGCCAACCCGGTGACGCTGTCGAGAGTCGGCTCAATCGTCAGACCCGACACTTCAACAAACTGAAACCCGTGGAAGGTGAATCGCGGCTGATAGGTCTCGCCCTCGGGATCGCCCTTGCAAGTGTAGAAGTCAGTCGCCCGAGCCCTACGAAGATTTTCAGTCATCAAGCGACCGTCGGGATGCAGCATTTCGCCATAACGAATCTGCAAACGTTGCCCCGC
>CAYPLE010000109.1:19535-19868 GCA_964411445.1 uncultured Pirellulaceae bacterium | reverse complement strand
GCAGTGATCCAGCGATCAGCGGAAACGAGAGCGACCGCCCAGCAAGGAAATAGCCCGCACTTGAGTCGTGGTTGTCGTTCTTTGTGAAGAGCCAAGTCAGAAAGCCAACCAAGGCAGTGAAGAACAAGAACGAAAGGACTGTGGTAAGCATCAATCAGCCTCGAAACAAACTACTATTAGTCATCCGCTGGGGCGAGCATGATAGCATCTCTGCTTGCCTCCTGGCACAGCGAGCCAAATCTTTTGCGGCTGGTGATTCGCATTTTCAGTGTGCATCATGGCGCGCTAGCGCTGTTGTCCTTAAACGCGTTCATCATTGCCTAACCATCTGTT
>CAYPLE010000109.1:0-19435 GCA_964411445.1 uncultured Pirellulaceae bacterium | reverse complement strand
GCCCAAACACTGTTGCCCAAACACTGTTGCCCAAACACTGTTGCCCAAACACTGTTGCCCAAACACTGTACGCCGCGCCAGAGTAGCTAGCCCATTTGTTTAAGCCGTTGGATGGCTAGGGCAATCCAATCCGCGGCACGCGCGATCTCGTCTTCTGTGGTGTCTCTGCCGAGTCCGAAGCGGAGACTGCTGCGAGCTTGATCTTCGCTGCGCCCAATTGCTCGAAGTACGTGACTCACATCCGGTGATGCACTGGTGCAGGCGCTGCCGCTGCTAACAGCCAGCTCCGGAGTCAGTTGCATCAGGCTCTGGCCTTCGACGCCTTCAAACCCACAATTGAGATTTCCAGGCAAACGGTCCGGTTTAGCGGTTTCAGTGCCAAAGTCGGGACCATTGAGAAACGTTGAGATTGGATGCCGCAGCAATGCTGCCCAAAGTTGCCCTCGAAGCTGATGCATTCGCTCGGCCGTTTCCTGTAAGTTGGCGGTAGTCAAGCGAAGCGCAGCACTCATGCCAACGATTCCCGGCACGTTGAGCGTTCCACTTCGACGGTTTGCTTGCTGACCACCACCAACGATTTGAGGATGCAGTCGCGTGCGTCGGTGATCAGCCAGTAGTAGCCCGCCAATGCCTTTGGGGCCGTAAAACTTATGTGCAGAAAAGGAAAGTAGATCGACGCCGAGTAGCCCAAGGTTGACCGGAATGCGACCGACTGCCTGAGTTGCGTCGGTGTGCAGGATGCAGTCATGGGAGCGGCAAATTTCAGCCACATCGGCGAGGGGTTGAATGGTGCCAATCTCATTGTTCGCAAGCATAACGCTGCAGAGAGCAGTCCGGTCGTCTATGGTTTCAGAAAGCAGGTTGAGATCAACAAGCCCGGATGAGGGCTGGACCGGGAGGATGCACGTTTCAAAGCCGTGTTTTTCCAGCCGCTTGACGGGATCGAGGACTGCGGGATGTTCCGTGCAAACAGTCACCACTTTGCGACGTTTTTGTCTCGGGTGCAAGCAACTGCCTAGAATAGCCAGATTGCAGCTTTCGGTAGCGCCGCTGGTAACGACCAAGTTGTCTGGGCGACCGCCTAGAGACTGTGCAATCTGCGCGACAGCGGCAGTCACGACTTCAGCGGCGGTTCGGCCGACCTGGTGCGTCACGCTGCCTGCATTGCCAAAGTGCTGGCTGAAGTACGGCAGCATGGCCTGCAGTACTTCTGGAGCAACGGGGGTCGTGGCGTGGTGATCCAGGTAGATCATCGTGCTAGAACAGGTTGGTGAGGCAGAGTTGCGACCAGGTTTCAAATTCATCCAGCTTGGTCAGCATCTCGGCAACCGGTTGGAAACCGCTGTCTGCAATTTCAGTTTCACGATTACTGACGTCATCCGAATCGAGAATCAGTCGGTGGACAACGCCAAGGTGAACGCGGCCGACTGGTGAAGAATCATCGTAGATGAAGCCCACCAGCTCTTCCTGGAACTCGGCATTCAGCATGACCTCTTCGTGAAGCTCGCGTTCCATCCCTGCTCGATACAGGTCGTTGTTCCCCGCCGCATCTTCTCGCGAAATGTGACCGCCAATTCCAACGCTTCTGAGTGCATGCAGTCGTTTCTCGCCCTGCCCCTTCCCGCGAGTGTACTGGAAGACCGATGGGCCGGCTGGAGAGTTGAACTGCAGAACGACGTACGGTATCAATTGCTTGAATGTTGGGTCTTCTTCGACCGTCGATCTGGGGCGGAAGCTCATGAAATCGGGGTTCAGCAAGGCCTCGAAGGCTTGCTGATTGAAAGGCCGGTACCCTGAGAATGCTCCAAGTAACTTGAGACGCTCTTCAGGAATGACGAGTACTTCTTCTTCTGCCACAATGGATCCAGTCAGTTTGTCTTGGTTGTGAATGTGATTCGCTTGATCGGGCTGTTACACGATCATCATGCAATCGCCGTAACTAAAGAATCGGTAGCGTTGTTCAATGGCTTCTTGATAGGCTCGCATCGTTAGATCATACCCCGCGAAGGCAGCGACCAGTGCAATCAGTGTACTCTTCGGAAGGTGGAAATTGGTCATCAGCGTGTCCACGGCCTGGAACTTGAACGGAGGACGGATGAAGATGTCCGTTTCGCCTTTCCAGGGGGCTAGCGGCTGTCCAGTCTGAAGAGCCGCGGACTCAAGGACTCGCATACTGGTCGTGCCTACAGCGACAACGCGCCCGCCCGAATCTTTGGATGCACGCATGTGTTGCGAAGATGCTTCGGGCAATTCGCCGACTTCGGTGTGCATTTTGTGGTCGGACAACCGTTCCGCGCTGACAGGCCGAAATGTGCCAATGCCAACATGCAACGTGACAGGTGCCGTTCGAATGCCTTTGTTTTGCAAATGCTTGATCAAGTCGACGGTGAAGTGCAGGCCGGCCGTTGGAGCGGCGACACTGCCAGGATGCTTCGCGTAGACGGTTTGGTAATCCTCGATGTCATCATCCACCATCTGTCCATCGCGGATGTACGGTGGCAAAGGAATTCGACCGAACTTCGCCAACATCCATTGCGTCGCGTCGTCCGATGCGTCTTCAGCAGGACTGCCTGGCAGATTTTCAGGTAAAGGTCGTACGGCTAAATGTCCATCGTCCAGTTTTGCCAGAACTTGCAGCGCTTCGCACGCTCGGCCTTCACGGTCAAGCAGCGTAAGCGTCTCTCCGACGGTCAAATGGCCTCGCGTCTTGCTGAGGATCTCCCAAACTCCCTTGCCATCGGTACGTAGAAAAAGTCCTTCCCAGCGGCCCTTCGTCGCCGTCCGTGAACCCAGCAAGCGCGCGGGAATGACTTTAGAATCATTCATTACCAGGGAATCGCCAGGGTTGAGGAGATCTGGCAAGTCGCGAACGTAAAAATGTTCAAGCGTTCCAGCCTTGCGATCGACGAGCAGCAGGCGGGCGTCGATGCGATGTTGGGCCGGATGCTGAGCGATCAGGTCGCGAGGCAGCTCAAAGTCATAGGCCTCAACCGAATCAAAATTCTCTGTTGGATCTTCCATGCCCAGTTTCCGACGAAGATGACCAAAGGCCACAAGAAGGGATTGTTAGCGAAACCAAAGATCGGCCTCTCGAAAGCGATCCCCAAAGATAACCGGCAAGATTAGAATGCGAAACGCCCAAGAAGCGCTCGCGAGGCATTCCGAGCACCCACGTTTTTCAGATGACCACGAATCGATGCGAATCGCGCTTGTAATTACGGAACTGGATCCCGGTGGTGCAGAACGATGCTTGGCGCGGTTGGCCGTCTTTCTGCACCAGCGCGGGCATGACGTTCGCGTGTTTGCCTTCGGGCCAGAACCGATTTCCGGCCAGAAAATTGTCACCGACATTATGGATTCTGGCGGTGTGAAGTGGGAAACCGCCGGGCTGGGACCGTCCAGCGGAATCTCTCAAATGGTGCGCGGCGCCAAAGCCGTTCGTTGGTTGCGACGGAAACTACGGGAGTTCGCGCCCGATGTTGTGCAGTCAATGCTCTTCCATGCAGACTGTATCGCCGCCCTTGCCTTGCCTTCTGACTGCCGAATCTTCGTTGGAGGAGCACGAGTAAGCGATCCAAGCAGAGGACGTGCGTTTGTGCACAAACTGGCGTGTCGAAAGATGCAACGTGTTGTGTGCGTTAGCCAGTCGGTGGCGGAACATTTAGCTAGCGTTGAAGGGATTGCGCCACAGAAATTGATGGTGATCCCCAATGGTATCGGGATTCCATCGCTCAAGCCGTCAGAATCAAGCATCTGGCTGCAAGAGACAGTTGGTAAACGCGTCCTGCTTTCCGTCGGGCGATTGTTCCCGCAGAAAGGCTACGCAAGATACCTGCGCGGTATTGCACCGCTTATGGAAAGTCTTCCGGAGCATCATGTTGCAATCGTGGGGGAAGGCCCTGAACGTGAAGAACTGCAGCGGGTCATTGCTCAGCTTCCTTGCCGCGACAGAGTGCATTTGTTGGGCTGGCGGGCCGATGCGGCGGATTTAATGCAAGGCGCTGAGGCATTGGTGCTGCCGAGTGAGTATGAAGGGATGCCCAACGTTATTCTTGAATGCATGGCCGCGGCAAAACCGTTTGTGGCGTTCGAAGTCGATGGCGTTCGAGAGCTCGTCGCTGATCTGAAGTACTCTGAACTTCAAACCGCACCGCCGCGAGATCACGAAGCGTTGCACCGGCACATCATTCGCCTGGCAGAAGACGCGTCGCTGAGAGAAGCGTGTGGGGAAGACAATCGAACGCTGGCGCGGAGCGTATTTTCGCTCGACAAGCAGTTCGAGAAGTACGAAGCTGAATATCAGCGTCTGCTCGAGCTGCGGTAAGCCATCCAGCACGCGAGAACGACCTCCCCCGCGGGTTGTAGAGGTGAAAGATGCGGCGTGTAAGCCAGGCATTCTGTCGCGTCGAGCGGCTGTGACGTCGAGCGGCTGTGACAGCGCAAAAAAGTGCGGGCAACACCCACCAAGGAATGTTTCCCGCGCTGTTGATTGAAACGGCTGCGATAGTGTCCGCTAGGCGCTAGGCTTCTGCGATCAGCCTTCTGCGATCAGCCTTCTGTGGTGGCAGCAGCCATGGACTCGATTGACTTGTCGATCAAACCATATTCGACGGCCTCTTCGGCTGACATGAATCGGTCGCGATCGGTGTCCTTCTCGATCTTCTCAAGAGATTGCCCGGTGTGCTTGAGCAGGATCTCGTTGAGCTTCTTCTTCGTCTTTTTGAACTCGGTCGCGTGGATCATGATCTCTTCGGCTGTGCCCTGCATACCCGCTAGAGGTTGGTGAATCATGATACGTGCATTGGGCAACGCGAAACGCTTGCCTTTATGGCCGGCGGTCAGGAGCAAGGCTCCCATGGAAGCGGCTTGGCCAATGCAGTACGTCGCGACGTCGCAGGAGACGAATTGCATGGTGTCATAGATCGCTAGACCTGCGCTGACGCTGCCACCCGGGGAATTGATGTACAGATGAATGTCGCTCTTCGGGTCATCGGACTGCAGGAACAGCATCTGAGCGACGAGAGCGTTGGCAATCTCGTCATTGACCTGAGAGCCCAAAAAGATGATACGGTCTTTCAGGAGTCGGCTGTAAACGTCGTAGACGCGTTCTTCGCGGCCGCTTTTTTCGATAACGTAAGGAATGGTTGGCATCGTGATTGTTTCCGGTGTTGTAAGCTGTTGTGGACTTGTTGGTTTGCCTCAAATTCGAGGCGGCTAATTCGACACGAGGGCGCGAACTAGCTGGCAGCTTCTTCGCCATCAGCAGGCGGTTTTGTCAGGATTTCATCGACCAAGCCGTAATCAACGGCCGATTGAGCGGTCAGGAAGAAATCGCGGTCTGAATCACGAGCGATATCGTCCGCTTTCTTGCCGCAGTGATTTGCAAGGATATCGTTCAGCAGCGAACGGTAGCGAAGGATCTCATTGGCTTGGATCTCGATGTCCGAGATTTGCCCTTGGACTCCGCCAGCAGGCTGGTGAACCATAACGCGGCTATGCGGTAGGCAGTAGCGCTTCCCCTTGGTGCCCCCAGCTAGCAAGACGGCTGCACCGCTGGCAGCTTGTCCGACGCAGTACGTTGCAACCGGGCAGGAAAGGATTTGCATGGTGTCGTAGATCGCAAGTGTCGCGATCACTTCTCCACCAGGACTATTGATGTAGAAGTGGATGTCCTTGCGGCGATTCTCGCTCTGCAAGTAAAGCAGCTTCATGACAACTTCGTTCGCGTTGCCAGTGTGAATGTCGCCTTGCAAGAACACGATTCGGTTCTCAAGCAGCAAATCACCTAAGGTCATTTGACGCTGCCTTTGGTAGCTTTGTGCAGCGTACGAATTGGTGATTTCATCGATCATCAGCGGGGAATTCAACTCTCACTCCTTCGTCGTTGTCAGCACCAATCGCGGGAAACTCTGTCCCCGGTGGAGTGCTGTTGATGTTTCTGAGGATCTTTGCCCTCATGCCGTGCAGACACTCTCGCAGTGCAACGCGGCAGGAAAGGACTTTATATCAAGTGCAAGGTTTGCCCAATGCTCAGGACAGCTACAAAGCACCTAAGCAACAATGTTTTCGTTCCGTTGGTTTTACGCAAGTGGAGTATCGGTTGATGGCAACCGGCTCGCGAGATTTCTTCCGATTTGATCGCGAAGTTCGGATTTCCTACGACTGCCAGACGTAGTTTATGCAAGTCGTACCGCTAAGGGCCAGTCAATGACCTCACCAGAGGGTCGTTTTAGAAGCCGCCATTGTCGATCATTGCGTGTGATGTTTTGGCGCTAGACTAGGTTCGATCACTCTTACCTCAACCGCGCGAACCGCCGCTAGAAGCACAAAAAAGGCTCCCCATTGAAGAATCAAGGGGGAGCCTCGCGTGTACTGTGACAACAGATTCGCATCAACGAACTCGTTGCCCGCGTTTCGTCAACGGCTACTCGCCACCATCGTTTTTGTCGGCCGCAGGCAGCTTGGGAGCACCAGGAACCTGCGCTGGTTCGTTATCGTGCTTTGCCTCAGGGATGTCATCAAAGCTGCCGCCGATCGAGACTTCGATGTTCGAAGTGTCTTCGCTTGATGCCTTCAGGAACTCTTCGTCTTCCTTGTCAGACACTTTGCCTTCTTCGGTAATCTTCTCGATCACCTTTCGCTCGATGATTTGATTGCGGATGGCGTCCATTTGGCCACCTTTTTCAAGACGGGCGCGGACGCGGCGCGGCGACGAGTCGCTTTGTTCAGCGATCAGCTCAATTTCCTTGTCGTAATCTTCCGGCGTTGGCTCGATTTCGAGTTCTTCGGCGATCTTCTCAAGGATGAAGTGCTCACGCAGAGCGCGAATGGTTGACTCGCGAGCATTCAGTCGCGAAGCATTCAAATAACTCTTCAGTTGATCCTGAGAAAAGCCGCTACGTTGAAGTTCAAGGCTCATTCGCTGGAGTTCACGATTCGTTTGGCTGCGAATCAGTGACTCTGGCATGTCCCAATCAGCATCCTTGGTCAATTCTTCGACGATTTGCTCGCGGAGCGACTTCTGCTGGTGGTAGTCGAATTGTCGTTCTAGTTCATTGCGAACGAACGAACGCAGTTCTTCAGCGTCGTCAAAGCCCAGACCTTCGAGCGAATCACCGCTGATTTCGTCGATTGCGATCCGCTTGGCTTCGACGATTTCGAACTCTGCGTCAACTTCTTTGCCACGCAGTTCTTCGTCGGCTGCTGAGTCAGAAAGCGTGATCTTGGTCGTGACCTTGTCGCCTTCCTTCTTGCCGATAACGAGCTTGTCAAAGCCTTCCAGAACGGCGTCGCCGAATGCAAGCTTGTCGCGGACGACAGCTTGTTCTTCTTCGAAGCTCTCGAGTTCTTTGCCGTCGAGTGTGAAGGTTCCGTTGAGCGTGAGCGTGTCGCCGGCTTCGATTTCTCCATCAACAGCTTCGCCTTGCATGAACCGGACAAGTGTCTTGTTCAGATGGCGATCGACTTGTTCGTCGGTCAGCTCGCAAGTTGGACGCGAGAGTTCGAGACCTTTCCATTCAGGCGTTTCGAAATCAGGTCGAACTTCGATGCGGAATTCGTAACGAAAATCGCCCTCCTCAGGCACATCGATCGCTTCGTAATCAAAGTCAGGCTCGCCAATTGCGGAGAAGTGGTCGCCCTCGGTGACTTGTTGAAGGCTGTCCATCACCAAGCTGCTCTTCACTTGCTCAGTGACTTGCTCCTTAAATTTGGATTCAACCAATTTACGAGGGGCTTTACCAGCGCGGAAACCCGGAAGTTCTGCCTTGGGCATGACTTCATCGAATGTGTCCTTGCGGTAGCGAGCAACCTCGGCTTGGGAAATTGTCACCACAACGTGACGTTCGCAAGCGCTCTTCACCTCAATTTGGGTGTCGATTTGGAGCGGTTGCTTTGCTTCCTCAGCCTGCTGTTCTTGTTCCGTTTCCGTAGCAGCCATGTCTTTCCGAGCTCCGAAGTAATTCTGTGACTCTTGGCAGTTAGCCGGTCTTGTGGGCGGTCACGCAGATTAAACGGCAGTTCAACTTAAACGGCAATTCAATCGTGCGATACGATGTCGACGCCAAGGCGACTTGGGAGGAATCGTGGTCAGTCGCCCAGCTAAACGAAAAAAACGGTAAGCCCGGCAAGAGCGGGCGATGGGATTCGAACCCACGACAACAACGTTGGCAACGTTGTGCTCTACCAACTGAGCTACGCCCGCGGTGAAAATACCGGCTTACCGTTTTCGATTTTTTTATTCAAATCATCCTAAAACCCAAAGGCCCAGGAGATCTTCTGTTGCATCTCTAATTTTTATCGCCACACAATTTCGAACGCTAGCCCGTAGGCCCTCAATCGCTGGTTCGCAAGGCAATCCATGTGCCGAGCAGTTTGAGCAACTCACACAGCATCCATCGGCGGACAACCACGAAATCGCCAAGCGACCGCTCGAAATTATGAAGGAGCAGATTATAGGGGTCGTGCGAGGCAACGCAAGAGAGTCTCGAATAGATTTTAGGGCCCAGGCAGATTTTGAACGTCAGCGCTCTCGAAGGGCAATTCTCAGCCACAACTGCCCTGCCGCCAGCAATCCCCTGGCGGCTGCCAAAAGTCAGGTCATCGCGAGTCTGCCCTACGATTCCTCGACGGCCGGAATCGCTAAATTCTGCCTTCATGAAAGATTAGCGAGAAGACTGGCAGGATGAACCGCTCCTCGCTCAGGCAGGTACACCTTCACAGGCGGCGTGCTAGTATTGAGTATAAGCTCAGTTCAACTTAGAGATTGAACCGACGATAACGGTGCGTTGTTGAACCTCCTCGGGTTTTTCAGTTATCGAAGCCTCATCAGTCTCAAATTTCGTCCGCGATGTCGCAAGTCTCTGCAATGCCCCAATTTAGCAAGCTGATGCAAACAAATTTTCTTCGGAGTTTCCGGCGCGTCGGTGCCTCAGCGGCGGAGGCACAATTGTTTCTGTTGCTGACCGCTTGGGCTCTTGTGCTTGTGTTCGCACGCCCTGCGACAGCCGGCTTGGCAGCCAGTGACGTTGTCGTGGTCGTCAATGCAGCCTCAGCGGATTCTCGGACGCTGGCAAACTACTACGTTGCCTTCCGCGGGATTCCTTCGCAGAACATCATCTTTCTTCAGGACGTGCCAGCTCAAGAGGTCGTCGAGCTTGATGACTTTCGAAGAAAAATACTGACTCCGATACTCGAAGAAATCGATCGCCGAGGTTTAGCCTCGCACGTCCAGTGCATCGCGTACTCGGCTGACTTCCCGACCGGAGTTAAAGTCGGCAAGTTGATGGATAAATTGGGAGAATTGCCCAAGTATTTTACTCGCGTAGCTTCGATCAACGCGATGACATTCTTTTATCAGTTTGTCATGACGGACGATCCAGGCTTCGTTGACTTCAACGCAAATCGTTACGCCTGTTTGCCCGTCGATCACTATTTTACTTCGCCCGCTGGCACGAAAACGCAGGAGCAATGGACCGAGATCCTAGATCTGGTGACTCAGCAACGGCATTCCAAAGCGGCTGCTGCTGCGGCAAGCTTGCTGGCAGACAACCCAGGGCAGTTTCCGATACAGTATCTCGTTGCAGCCGAATATGCGGCTGCCTACGACAAGGAAAAGGCGCTGGCTGCGCTCCAGAAAGCAATCAAAGGAGGCTGGACCGATGGCACTCGATTGCAAGGCGACTCGCGTTTCAGTTCCCTGCGCGGAACGCAAGAGTTCGACAACCTGCAGTTTCTCCTGGAGGAAAATCCCTCTGGCCTAACGCCTCCCAAAGGGTTCTCGGCCCAGGCGGTTTGGAGTCCCAATGGGGTGCGAATCAAGGATCCGGGCAAGGGCTATCGGTACTTGCTGAGTATCGTGCTGGGCGTTACGCGAGGACAAGGTACGACGCTTGACGAAGCTATTGAGTGCCTGCGACGAGCCAGCAAGGCAGACTTCACGTATCCGGAAGGAACGTTTTACTTCTCCGATACAAGTGATGTTCGGTCGACGACTCGAAAGCCTGGACGTGACATCGCCATCGACAAGCTCGGGGACTTGGGCTTCGCAGCCAAGGTGATCAAAACAGCGTTGCCGCAAGGAGATCAATCAGTCCTTGGGGCTCAAATCGGCACTCCGACATACGTCTGGAGTAGCTCCGACAGCAAGTTTGCTCCGGGAGCTATCGCAGACAATCTAACTAGCTTTGGCGGCGTGATGACGTCTCCCGCTCAGACGAAGCTCTCTGAGTTTATCCGGGCTGGAGCAGCGGGCAGTAGCGGAACTGTCACCGAACCTTACTCAATCCAAGCCAAGTTCCCCCACCCGCTCATGTACGTTTACTACGCACAAGGAGCCACGCTGGTTGAAGCGTTTTACTTGAGTGTCACCAGCCCGTATCAGTTGCTGATCGTTGGGGATCCACTCTGCAAGCCATTCTCGCACGCTCCTTCAACCGACTTTGGCATCAAGCCGCAAGTGCTCAGTACCTCAGACACGTTGGTCTTTAATTTTAAGCAAACGGTGAAGCGATTCATGCAGTGGGAAATGCAGCCACTGGAGCGTGCAAAGCGCAGGGATCGACTTGCACCGGTGGCTGTCAGTATGTTGACCGACGGTGCGGGGCCCAAGTCCGGTCCAATCAGCAAGCGATTGTCGATCAAGCTCAATGGCCTTTCTCCGGGGTACCATGAATTGACGATGCGATTGGTCGCCGATGATCCACTTGCCCAGCGAAACGATTTTGTCTTGCCAGTCGCCATCGACAATCCTGACCTGATCAAATTTGAGCTTCCCGGCTTGCGGAAAGAGCCCGTGCCCGAAGAATTTAAGCTTCACGGGGCGACGAATTGGTACGTGGCCCCGCCTGACGCAACCTTGAAGATCCAAGTCAACTGCCCCGAAGCACAGAACATCATTGTGTATCACGAGCAGGAACAGATTGAACGCTTTGAGGGTTCCAAGACGAGTTTTTCTGTGAAGCTGGACGACCGAGGCGCTGGCCCGGTGCGTTTTTGGTTGAAGGCGACCATGCCTGATGGCCGCATTTCCATCAGTCGTCCCCTGCTGCTGAATATCCAGTCAGCCGCTAAGTAGCCATTCTCAGTGGCGAGCTGCGGGCTCTGCGTTGGCGTAGCGCGGCGGCTTGAAAACGCAAGACACAATTTGTTTGGTAGTCAAATCGCGCGGCCACAATATGTGCTTGCAGGCTGCTCGCCCGCGGGCGAAGTGGGTAGAATACGGGGCTCTGCTGAAAACGCTGGGGTGGGCCAGTTGCTTGCATTGTCGAGCGTCACATCGGCTAGCCTAACCAGCAAAAACTTGCTGTGCTTCAATAAACACGTCTACTGCTTCAGCGGCAGGTTTTCCAGTTTCATCGCTGGGTACTGGCGCTTGGCTGAAGCGCTGGACTCGGATCACTTCGCGAAAAGACGACTATGGCTTCGGCACCTGACAAGAAAAAGAAGTGGCGAAAAAAAGACGCTCCTGAGGCTGCGCAGCCCATCTTGGATCGCACGCCGCCCTGTGACATATCGGCTGAAATGGCAGTCCTGGGGAGTATCCTGCTGTTGCCAGACGTCTGCGACGACTTGGTCATGGTCCTCAAAGCCGACGACTTCTACGACGATGCAAATCGCATCTTGTACGAGCATATGACGGCGATGGTCGACTCGGGAAAGAAGATCGACGTGACGCTGTTGGTCGATCGCTTGAAATCCGAAGACGACTATGAAGCGGTGGGTGGGAGTGCTTATCTGGCTAAGTTGGCGAATTGTGTCCCAAATGCGGCGCACGCGGTCTACTACGCAGACATCGTTCGAAGCAAAGCGACATTCCGAAAGTTGATTGAGGCCGGGACAAGCATTCTGCGAGACGCCTACGAAGAGGCCCACGATGCCAAGGAGTTGTTGAGCCAGGCGGAGCAGCGCGTCTTCCAAATTCAGGACGATCGCAGCAGCAAGTCGGCCGACTCGATTAGCGATCTGTTGACCAGTGCGATGGAGCGGATCGACGCCAGGATGCAAGGCACGCACGCGGTCGGTGGGGTCGATACGCACTTCACTGAGTACGATGCGATGAGCGGCGGGATGCACAATGGTGAGCTCGTCATTTTGGCGGCTCGACCGTCCATGGGCAAAACAGCTTTTGCGTTGAATGTCGCCGAGAATGTAGTTCTGCTTGGACGAGCTCCGGTGCTTTTCGTGAGCTTAGAAATGTCCGGAATTGAATTGGCGGACCGTCTGCTGTGCTCGGTCGCTCGGGTGAATGGTCACCAACTGCGAAATGGAACCATTTCCCAGGAAGACCGAAAGCGGTTGGTTGAGAAAGCCATGGAGGTGAGCCACGCGCCGCTGTATGTGGATGATTCGCCCAGTCGAACGGTCAGTGAAATTGCTGCTGTGGCACGGCGGATTAAGCAACGCGAGAAGGCTCTGGGGCTGATCGTGATCGACTATTTGCAGCTTATCGAGCCCGATAATGCCAAGGATCCGCGACAGGAGCAGGTTGCCAAGATTGCTCGACGCTTGAAGGGGCTCGCGCGGGAGGCCTACGTTCCGGTGCTTTGTCTTGCTCAGCTTAACCGTCAAGCGGAAGACTCAAAAGATCACCGTCCAAGGCTCAGTCACCTGCGGGAATCAGGGGCGATTGAGCAAGATGCCGATGTAGTGATGTTTGTCCACCGTGAAGAATACTACCATCGTGGCGACGAAGCATCGGAGTATGCTGGGCAAGCTGAGATTATTATCGCAAAGCAGCGTAATGGTCCCATCGGTGAGGTCGAACTGACTTGGGAAAAAGAGTTCACTCGTTTTCAAGACCGTGCGCCTGAGCGCCACAGCGAGTTTGACGATTTCGCCGATCCCGGTTTTCAGAGTCCAGGAGGATTCTAGGTCACCGACTTGGCAATAACGTTAAGTCGCCCTATCAGATAGTCGCCAATTCTCATTGCGACTCTATTAGCGGCGAGTTGGTTGATAGTCGCCGAATCGCTCGCCGATTCGATTAGCAGGGTGCAACTCGCCGAAACGCTCACAAGTGAGATGGCGGCGGCGCCGCAAGCCTGCCACTTTGGGGCGTGACCATCGTCCGTTCGCTGAGCGAACGGGCGACTATCGCATAGGTCACCGACTTTCGACCGTAGAGGGCCGAAGAATTCGAAATCGAAATTTGCGTTTAGGCTTCGATTTGCGTTTAGGCTTCGATGCCATGAGCAGCGATGATAACTTCGCCGCCTGGGGTTAGCTTGCGGAGCTTGCCAGCGATGACAGCCTTCGCTGCGGTGTCGGCTGATTCGGCCTTCTTCACTAGCTTGGCAACTTGCTTCTTCCGATGACGTCGTCGTCGGAGCTCTCGTCGGCGCTCTGAACCTGCCATAAGTAATACCCTGATGATCTGTAAACTTGGAAACTATTTCGTGTCCGATGTCACGGCAGTCCAAAAAAGCTTGCCGATCTTTCGCTCATTCGTCGATTCGAAGCTGCATACCTTAATGTGGTGCCGCTTTTTGGTCAACGCAATTTCGATTTCAAGCTCGAAACTGCGGTGGCGGGCCGTATGTACTTCCGTTTTGGTCGGTCGTTTGTCAAGATACTGCTAGCACCGCTGGCACGCTAAACATTCGCCTTTTGGGGGCTTCGGACGCGCCCGCCTTGTCGCTACAACTCTCTCATCTCCTCATTCATCGAAGATGGAAAATCGCTCATGACTGCTCCGCTTGCTGTAATTTTGGCTGCCGGTCGTGGAACGCGGATGAAAAGTGACTTGCCTAAGGTCCTTTTTCCCGCGTTGGGGCGCCCTATGCTGCATTGGGTGCTGGATGCCCTCGAAACGGCTGGCTTTGAAAAGAAGGTCTGTGTGGTTGGCTATCGAGCAGATGATGTGAAGTCGGAGTTGAAGGATCGCGACAGCGTGTCCTTTGCGATTCAGGCTGAGCAATTGGGGACTGGGCATGCCGTGCAGGTCTGCCGAGACCAGCTTGAAGGGCATGACGGGCCAGTTCTTGTGGTCGCGGGCGATTCGCCCATGATTCAGCCGCAGTCGCTCGAGCGATTGTTGGAAGCTTATCAAGCTGGCGAATACGCATGTCTGCTGGGGACACTCAAAAAAGACGATCCAACCGGGCTTGGCCGAATCGTTCGTTCGAGCGACGGTAAGTTTGAGCGGATCGTTGAGCAAAAGGACGCCAGCGAGGCTGAGCGGGCGATTTGCGAAGTGAATATGAGCACTTATTTGTTTAATTGCAAAGACTTGCTATGGGCTCTCACGCAGCTCAGTAGCGACAATGCCCAGGGCGAGTACTATTTGACGGACTGCCCAGAAATACTGCTCAAGCAGGGCAAGAACGTCGACGCAGCTTGCGTGCTCACGGATTGTGAATCGCTCAGCATCAATACGCCTGACGAGTTGGCGTTGGTCGAAGACGAGATGCGCAAAATGGGCTACCCCGAAGCGTAGTTGCTTCTGCTTGGTCGTTGCCGCTTTACCTGTTTTCCCCTGCCGATCCATCGCCAAACCGAATCAACGAGAGCGTTTGAACAAATGCGTGAACTAAAAATCCTTAGCGGCCAAGCGAACAAAGAGCTGGCGCAGGATATTTGCCGCTCCCTCCACTTGGATCTTGGCGCGCTCACTCTCGGGAAGTTTCCTGATGGCGAAAATTACTGCAAGATCAACGAGGATGTTCGTGGACGCGATGTCTTCCTGCTCCAGCCGACTTGTCCGCCCGTGAACGACAATCTGATGGAGCTGTTGATCATGATCGACAGTTGCAAGCGTGCCAGTGCCGCGCGGGTGACTGCCGTGATTCCTTACTTTGGCTATGCCCGACAGGATCGCAAGGACGAGGGGCGAGTGCCCATTACGGCCAAGCTGGTTGCGAACATGGTTACGCGGGCCGGAGCGGATCGAGTGCTGACGATGGATTTGCACGCACCGCAGATTCAAGGCTTCTTTGATGTGCCCGTCGATCACTTGTACGCAGCCCCAGTGCTAAACAAGTACTTTGAACAGATGGGCCACCCGCCCGAAGAGATTGTGGTGGTCAGTCCTGATGAAGGGAGTATCAAGCGGGCGATTGGCCACTCCAAGCGATTGGGCGGCCGTTTGGCGATCGTCGACAAACGCCGTGCGAACGCTTTGGAGACCAAGCAGGAAAACATTATTGGTGGCCCCGTCGAGGGCAAGATTTGCCTGATGTTCGACGACATGATCAGTACCGCCGGCTCGATCTGCGGCGCCGCCGAACTGGTGCATGCTTCCGGTGCAAAAGAAATTCACATTGCCGCTACTCACGGAGTGCTCTGCGGCGAAGCGATTGATCGACTGAGAAAAGCTCCAATTAAGTCTCTGTGTGTGACCAATACACTGCCGCTGCCACCTGAAAAGAAGCTAGACAGCATCCAGGTGGTCTCGGTTGCAAATCTGCTGGCTGAGGCAATTAAGCGGATTCACCACCACAAGTCGATCAGCGAGATGTTTGGCCCGCAGGATAAGTAGCGCTGGCCTGGTTTCGTAGAGTTGGTGTTTGTCGAGCGTTATTCGAAGTCTTCGGGCTTGTCCTTGCGGAAGACGGCCACGACATCTTCGACTGGGACAACAAACAGTTGGTTGTCCGATTCAAAGTCGACCGGGATGGCGTTCTTCGGGTGAAACAGCACTTTATCGTAATTACGGAGCGGGATTTCGACGTCGTGGTGCACCTGCCGCGAAATCGTCACGATTCGTCCAGTGATGGTTGGGATCTCGGCCGCATCGGGCAGCGCAATACCACCTTTGGTTTCCCGCTTGGGTTCGTCTTTCAAAACTAAGACTCGGCCACCAATGGGCTCAATGTACTGAAGTGCAGGTTTCTTCTTTGCCATTGAATTCGTTAGCTCGTCGGTTTTCGGGCGATTTCGAGGAAGAAATTGAGGCTGGCAAGCGTACTTGAGGCTGTGGGAATCGGCAAGGAGCATACGGGTGTCCGGACTCCTGCGCGGTAAGACAGCCCCAGGTCCGGAGCCGCGCGAGGCTCCGGGCGTGGACATTTTGCAGTCGAAGCGATCTTTCCGGCATGTTGCTCTTGAAAGAAACCGCTGTTTTGAGATACTTGCCCGTTTTCCCGCCCGGGAGATCGGTCCGTACCGCCCCTCGGCAGTCAAAATGTCGCGGCTTCCGCGCCAGTTTGGCACACAAGTCGGGATGAAAAAGAGATCAAGATCAGATAGAGATCAAGATAAGATAGCGTGAAATGCTCGTACCAAAGGGTTCGAGCTTGTCGATGAATTCAATTCAGTCCGCTAACGGGCTGCCGAAGATATATCAATCGTTGATAACAGCCTGCATACAGGCCTGTGGTTCAGAACAGTAGAAGACAGCGAACAGCAAAAGACGTTGGAAAACAATGAGCAGCGAAACTCTCCAGGTCAGCAAGCGGGATGCATTGGGATCACTTGCGTGCCGAAAACTACGTGCTGAGGGCCTGATTCCCGCGAATTTGTACGGTCACGGCGAAGACAATATGAACCTGAGCGTTAATGCTGCAGCGGTCACCAACCTGATCAAGCACGGTACGAAAATCGTCAGCCTGCAGGGTGATGTGAAAGACACAGCGCTTGTGCGTGAGGTCCAGTGGGACGCTTTCGGTATCGACGTTATTCACGTCGACCTGACTCGCGTTTCGAAGTCGGAGAAGGTCGAAGTAACGCTTCCGGTTGAAATCCACGGCGAAGCACCCGGTGCAAACGCGGGTGGATTGCTGACCGTTGGTGTCCATGATCTGACGATTCTCTGCCCAGCCAACGAAGTGCCTGAGCAGATCGAAGTCAACGTTTCGGCTCTCAACGTCGGGGATGCAATCCACGCTTCCGAGATCACTCTTCCCAAGGGGGCGGAACTGGTCACACCTGGTTCGGAAGTTGTTGTCCAAGTTGCCGCCCCAAGTGGTGGTGCTGGCGATGATGAAGAAGGTGAAGCCGGTGCTGAGCCTGAAGTCATCAGCAAGGGCAAGGATGAGGAAGAAGGCGAGTAGTCGAACTTCCAACACGGCAGGTTCCCTGGCATGACAGATAACCCGATCAAGGTCATCGTCGGTCTAGGCAATCCGGGTAGGAAGTACGATGGAACGCGTCACAATATCGGTTTTGATGTTCTCAATTTGCTGCATCGGCAATTGGGTGATTCAACGCCGCGAAGTAAGTTTGACGGACAATTTGTACGATACGAAATTGCTGACCAATCCGTGATACTGGTTTGGCCACTCACATTCATGAATGAGAGCGGTCGGTGTGTGCGGCAGATGGTCGACTTTTTTAAGGTGGCAGCAACCGAGAACATTCTCGTTGTTTGCGACGACTTGAGCTTGCCAACTGGTAAAATTCGCCTCAGGCCCAAGGGCTCGGCAGGTGGACAAAAGGGGCTAGCTCACATTCTGCGAGTCTTGGGATCTCAAGAGATACCGAGACTGCGGATCGGAATTGGAGCAACGCCTCCTGGTTGGGACACAGCCGGCTATGTGCTTGGTAAATTCTCGAAAGAGGAAAAGCCCGAAGTTGACATAGCTGTGGAAACAGCCGCGAAAGCTGTGCAGGATTGGATCACATACGATCTCACTCACTGCATGAATACTTACAACTAAGTAGGCGACGATTAAGTACACTGCAAAACGTACACGACGACTCAAAAGAACACAGCGATTCAATCGGACGACGGGAGTATTTCATTGGCTAATCAGTGCTACGAATGTTTCTTTCTTTTTGACAGCAACAAGTACAATCGCGATCCAGGCGGTGTTGCTGGCGAGGCGCAGAAGGCGATCGAGGACCTCGGTGGCGAGATTCTGGCAAGCCGACTGTGGGAAGAACGCAAGTTGGCGTATCCAATCAACGGCCACAACAAAGGCACGTATTGGATCACGTATTTCAATTTTGACGGTACCAAGCTGTCGCAATTCAACCGCGTATGCCAGTTGAACGAAAGCATTATGCGTTTCTTGGTCACCAAGGTAGATCCTCGTCTGAAGGACGCCCTGGTTGCTCACACGTTGGGCACCAACACGGCCGACGAAGAAGAAGCGGTTGCTGCCGAAGCTGAATAAGTTTTACTGTTACGGAATTGCGAAGGGACTCAGATTCCACGATAGGCTAACCATCGCCATCGTTCATCGCTCAAAAGGTTCGCTGGTGGCGAGTCGCCTTGGGCTGAGCTTGGATGAGCGCGAAGCGTCGAAAGGAGCACATTGTGGCAAGTTACAATCGAGTCATCTTGATGGGGAACGTGACGCGTGATATCCAATTGCGTTACACGCCCGGCGGAACGCCCGTTACAGAAGTCGGCATGGCGGTAAACGACCGTCGGAAGAATCAAAATGGCGAATGGGTTGATGAAACGACCTTCGTCGATGTGACATTTTGGGGAAGAACCGCTGAAGTAGCCTCGGAATACCTCAGCAAAGGCTCGCCGCTGTTCGTTGAAGGACGGCTGAAGTTAGACACTTGGGAAAAAGACGGTCAGAAGAACTACAAGCTTCGAGTCGTTTGCGACAGAATGCAGTTGCTCGGTGGTCGAGACGGCGGCAATCGGTCCTCCGGCTCACAGGGCGGCGGCTACTCAGAACAGAATTCGAGTAGCCCTCCGAGCAGTGGTGGCGGTGGCTCGCCGAGCACTGATTCGGGGCAGTCACCCAGCATCGCTGGCGACGACATTCCCTTTTAACTGAATTGCTGACTCGCCGATGCGAGGCAGTTAAACAAACCAATCATCAATTAGCATTAATACAAAATCGGACACGATCATGGTTGCTGCAAAGATTCGCGCTCGACGCCAGCAATTCAAACGACTCCCTAAGGGCTCTACCGGTGGCATCGAGCTACTGCTGATCCAAAATGTCGACAATGTTGGCAAGCAAGGGGAAGTTGTCGAAGTCAGAGCTGGACACGCCAATAATTACCTGTTGCCTCAGGGCCTGGCCATTGTTGCCAACGAGCATCACAAGCGGATGGTCGAAAAGCATAAGGCAAAGCTGAAGGAAATCGAGCGTTCGCGTCTCAGTGGACTATCGAAACTGGCAGACACGATTGCGGCTCAGTCGATCACCATCGAAGCAAATGCGAATGACGAAGGTCACTTGTACGGTAGCGTTGGTGCTCCTGAAATCGTCGCTGCTTTAAAGGCAAATCAGATCACCGTCACCGACGATCAGGTTCGACTGCAAGGTCCACTCAAGGAACTTGGCTTGTACACCGTCAAAGTTCACTTGCACCAAGAGATCGAGTGCGATTTGAAGGTCTGGGTTGTCCCAACCGCTGCTTAGTTCATTCGCCCTCCGAACCCAATCATCATCTGGGTGTCATTAGGGAATGAAAAGCTTGAGAATCTCTGCTCTTGCAGCAGAATGAGTAAATGATAAGACCTGTTGAGTCGAAGAAGATTCAGCAAAACAAAACACGGGGCTGTGGCGGAATTGGCAGACGCGCTAGA
>CAYPLE010000108.1:0-19953 GCA_964411445.1 uncultured Pirellulaceae bacterium | reverse complement strand
ACTACCAAGTTGAGTCCGCGAGTTCTCAATCAAACTCGATAAGGTTGAGCGTCACAACTCATGAACCGCCAGGCGGAAGAGTACTTGGACGATCGCTCGAATGGAGCATAGCTGCAGACACGTTAATGCCAAAGCAATACCGTGAATTTCTTCGCTGGAAGGATGCTGGGAACACCCGAAAGACCCCAACTCTGTGGGAGCGATTTGAGTGGGAAGAATACGATGGGATTTATGTCCCCTCACTGATTGTCAGCGATGCACCAGGAACACTGGGAGACCTGCGATTCACCGTCCAGAAGACGGCCAAACTAGATTGGTTTAGCGTTAACAGAGAATTGAAGGACGAAACATTCTCCGTAGATTCATTGGTCTCCTTGGAGGAGTTCCAGAAGAGAATCGATTTATCACTGATTAATGCAGCATCGAAGAAAAAGGAACTCCCCTAGCCTTCCCCCGCTATCGGCCTTTGCAGGCGTCGATCATCTCCTTCGAACAGCCCTCAGCCTCACAGTCCTTTTCACAGCCAGCACCATGCGGGCTGCAGTTTTCTGCCGATTGTGAGTCCTGCCCAGGCCTTAGCGTTCCGTCACGAACCATCTTCTCGCGAAGTTCGCGACACGCGTCCGATGGCTGAGAGCACAATGAACACGAAGTGCTGCCATCGGGATTGGTCTTGTTGTTCAGCCCACCGCAACTACCCGCAATTGGCTTGCGACCAAACATCACGCCAACCGCCATACCAGCAATCACCAGCAGCAACGCACCCAACGTGACTCCAAAAATCAGGAGCATCGGCATGTCTATCCTCCAGTCGCTTCTATTGAATCATCTGCAGCACCAGAGCTCGCATCTGGATTGATGACAGCTTCACTAGCAACTTGTTCATCAAGAACGATTCGCCCCTGCAAGTCGCTTGGCAATAGCTTCGAAAAGCCTTTTGTTGAATCGACCTGCAACCCCTCTGCTCGGCGACTGACCAGCATCACATCCCAGCCATGCTGCTCCGCAGTCGCCAAAGCGTCTTTACCAAGGACCATCAGCGACGTCGCGATGGCATCCGCCTCAGCACACGTGGCAGCAATGACACTTGCCTGCAACACAACTGCTTCAGCCGGAAGCCCCGTTCGCGGATCGATGGTGTGCCAGTATTTCTTTCCGTCAAGCTCGTAGAAGTTTCGGTAGTTGCCACTGGTAGCCAGCGCGACACCGTCCAGCTCCACCGCCGTCAAGATCTCACGCCCAGTTTCAATTGGTTTCTCAATCCCAGCTCGCCAACGAGCCTTTGGGCCTTTGAATCCCGCAGCCCGAATCTCGCCCCCAATTTCGACAAAGTACGAATGAACACCAAGCGCCTCAAGCTGCTCGGCCACGCGATCGACACCATGCCCCTTGGCAATGGCACTCATGTCCACCCGAAGGCCAGGAAGGTTTTTCTTCAGTGCTGGTGGACTCAGACGCACCTCAAGGTTCGCTTCACCGCATTTCTGAAGGGTTGCCGCAATTTCGTCATCCGTCGGCCGTGAGTCACGCTGGCGACTCGGTCCGAAGCCCCACAAATCAACAAGGGGCCCAACCGTGATATCAAAACCACCACTAGTCTTCTCGGAGATTTGCTTCGCCAAGGCGGCAACTTGAGCCGTATCGGCCGATACTTCAAACCATTCCGTCGAAACCGAAACGTTGAAACGAGACAGTTCGCTGGATGCAATGTAGGTCGACATCTGTGCGTTGACAGCCTCCAGCACAGATTTCACCTGCTGTTCAACCGCAAGCTTACTGGGGCCGCCGTCACGCTGCATGTATTTGACAACGTAGCTTGTCCCCATCGTCCGCCCTTGGATCATCTGGGCAACGGGAATCTCAATCTTCTCAGCTTGCTGCTGACAGCCTGTCAGACAGAACAGAAGTAGCAAGATTATTTGAGGACGGACCAGTTTCGACATGTCGTCCTTCAAGGTTAATGGTGCTCTTTATTTCGGTGCGAGATGAATTCGGTGCGAGATGGAATCCTGCCGGCAAGCCCTAAAACTGTTGTCAGTTGATAACGGGTGGATACCATCACTTCATCACCCGCCTCAGTCTTCCCAGCGACAGGGCCCGATTCCCAGCGACAGGGCCAGCTTCAATCATCTTGCATTAATGATGGCGGCTAGAAGACACCACACCAGTGGCGAACTTAGCCTCCGAAGTCGTCGAATGCAATATTCTCTGGCTCGACGCCTAGATCATCAAGCATCTTGAAGACAGCCGCGTTCATCATTGGCGGTCCACAAAGGTAGTACTCGATGTCTTCCGGGGCCGGATGATCCTTCAGGTAGTTCTCAAGGACCACTTGGTGAATGAACCCAACGTAGCCATCCCAATTGTCCTCTTCCTTTGGTTCGGAGAGAGCAATATTGAACTTGAAATTCGGGAAGTCTTTTTCGATTCCTCGGAAGTGATCGATGTAGAACAACTCTCTCGAACTACGGCCGCCGTACCAGTAGGAAACTTTGCGGTCGGTCTTTCTATTCTTGAAGAGCTCGAAGATGTGACTTCGCAGCGGAGCCATCCCGGCACCACCACCGATGTAAACCATTTCATTCTCAGTATCCTTGATGAAAAATTCACCGTAAGGACCACTGATGGTGACCTTGTCGCCTGGCTTCAACCCAAAGATGTAGGAACTCATTTTGCCTGGAGGAGTGCCTTCAGGAGCCCTTGGTGGTGGTGAAGCAACCCGGACGTTGAGCATGATAATGCCCTTTTCGCCCGGATAGTTGGCCATCGAGTAGGCACGAACAACTTCTTCGTCGACTTTGGACGTGTAACGCCAAACGTCGTATGTATCCCAGTCTTCGCGGAAGTTCTCTTCGATGTCAAAATCTTTGTAGTGAACCGTGTGCGGAGGGCATTCGATTTGAATGTAGCCACCACTCTTGAAGCCGACTTCTTCGCCTTCTGGCAGTTCGAGCACGAGCTCTTTGATGAAGGTGGCCACGTTGCGATTGGAACGAACGGTGCATTCCCACTTCTTCGTTTCGAAGACTTCTGGTGGAACTTCAATCTTCATGTCCTGCTTCACTGCCACTTGGCAGCTCAGCCGGTAACCTTCCTTGGCTTCTTTGTTATTGATGTGCGACTTCTCAGTTTCCAAGATGTCGCCACCACCATCATGCACCTTCACCAGGCACTGCGCACAGGTTCCACCACCACCGCAAGCGCTGGATACAAAGATGCCTTCATCCGCCAAGCAACTCAATAGTTTTCCGCCAGCGGGAACGCTCAACGTCTTCGAACCATTGATCTCCAGCGCAACGTCGCCTGATGGCACGAAGGCTTTCTTCGCCAACAAAATGACCGTCACGAGAACGATCACGAGAACAGTGAAGACGGCTACGCCGAGGATAACTTCCATTGGACCGGTGCCCTAGAACACAATCTTGAATCGGACAGTTAAATTGCAATCTTGCCAGCCAACACAATGGTCAACTGACAATCTTACGTCAAACCACTACAGTTGAATGCCTGAGAACGCCATGAAGGCCATGGCTATCAAGCCAACCGTAATAAAGGTGATCCCTAAACCACGCAGACCAGCGGGTATATCGCTGTAGCGCATTTTCTCGCGGACCGCAGCCAGGGCGACCAAAGCAAGCGCCCAACCAAAGCCGGACCCAACACCGAAGACGATGCTCTCGCTGAAATCAAAATCACGCTGAACCATCAACAATGAACCGCCCAAAATGGCACAGTTCACCGTAATCAGCGGAAGGAAGATCCCGAGCGCGTTGTACAAAGGTGGGAAGAAGCGGTCGAGCACCATTTCCAGGATTTGAACGCTGGCGGCAATCACTCCAATGTAGGTGATCAGCCCGAGGAAGGACAAATCAACTTCGGCATATGAGCTGCCGAGCATGCCTTCCAAGGCCCCCTTCTTCAGAACGTAGGTATACAGCAGGTTGTTGATTGGAATCGTTAGTCCCTGGACCACGATGACCGCAACGCCCAGCCCCAGAGCGGTCTTCACACTCTTGGACACCGCCAAGAAAGTACACATCCCCAAGAACAAGCTAAGCGCCAGGTTCTCGACGAATACGCCTTTCATAAACAAGCTGAGGTAATGTTCAAAGCTGTGCATCGTTATGCCTCCTCAACCTGTTCCGGTTTGAATGTTCGATTCAACCAGATGATGATTCCGATAATGAAGAACGCACTTGGCGAAAGCAGCATCAAGCCGTTGGGAACGTACCAGCCACCTTCTGTGACAGGACTCAGTACGGCGTAGCCGAACAATTTCCCCGATCCAAAAAGCTCACGAAAGAAGGCGACAGTCATCAAGATGAAGCTGTATCCGAGTCCGTTGCCGACCCCGTCCAGAAAACTCATCTTGACGCCGTTCTTCATCGCAAACCCTTCGGCCCGTCCCATCACGATGCAGTTAGTGATGATCAAGCCGACGAAAACCGCAAGAGTCTTACTGGTCTCAAACAAGAACGCCTTGAGAATCTGATCGACAAGAATCACCAGAGAGGCAATCACGACCATCTGCACAATAATTCGAATGCTGCTCGGGATGCGGTGCCGAATCAGACTGACCGATGCGCTGGCACAACCAGTGACTAAAATCACGGCAATACTCATTACTAACGACGCGGTCATTTGCGTCGTCACCGCCAGGGCGGAACAAATTCCGAGAACCTGCAATCCGATCGGGTTGTTATCGAAGATCGGTTTTAGCAGGACATCTTTAGCCGTTGGAGCTGCCATCCGATTCTCCTTCTTCTTCAGCGGTTTCGTTATTAGTTTCTTCTTCAGCAGCTTTCTCAGCCGCCGTGTTCTCAGTGTCAGAATCTGATTCTGACGCGCTCGGATCCTCTGCAGGAGCCACTTCGCCCTGCTCTGAGGCTAGCTTGCGAATGTACGGCCCAAAGCCCTCTTTGCTGAACCAGTACTTCAGCATCGAATCGACACCGCGACTGGTAATCGTCGCACCAGAGAGTCCATCAACCATGTAGTCAGCCATATTCGCCGGCGGCGCAGCCTTTGAGACGCCAACTCGCAAGCTTTCGTCGGCGCGCGGCTGTCCTTTCGCCCACACCTGTTTACCAACCCACTTTGCTTTCCAAAGTGCATTGTCGACTTCACCACCCAGCCCAGGCGTTTCTCCATGTTCGTAGTAGGTCAGACCATTGATGGTTCGGTAGTCGTTATCAATCGCGACGTAGCCGTAAAGCGTTGACCACAAGCCCATACCGTAAATGGGCAACACGACCTGTTCCGTCTCGCCACTGTCATTCTTTACCAGGTAGACCCAGGTCTTGGGTTCTCGCTTGGCCGCACCAATGTCGTAACCGGTGACCTCAACACTCTGCTCAGCATCCTTGGCAGCTTCTCTTGGTTCGTAGTTCTCATCAGGATCGCTGATGTACTCACCGGTTGAAAGATCCAAAAGTTCCTTGCTGAAACGCGAGTTGAACAACTCCTCAACTTCTGAACCAGAAAGCTCGCTGACGGGTTTTTCTGAAATCCCAGAGGCCGCGATGATGTTTCGATAGCGGTCAATCCGCTTGTTGGCTTCCTGCATGCCCCTGAGCGAAACGGCTGCTCCACTGACGACCAGGGAACAAACAACGCAGAGAACCAGCGAAACCAGGAACGTGTTGGCGATGGAGTCCTTATTAAGCATAACGCAGGGCCCTCCGTTTGATGTTTGCCTGGACGACGAAGTAATCGATTAACGGAGCGAAGACATTCGCGAACAGGATGGCCAGCATGATCCCCTCAGGGAAGGCTGGGTTAATAGCCCGAATCAAAATGGTCATAGCACCGATCAAACCGCCGTAGAACCATTTTCCGGTTTCGGTCATGGAGGCACTCACCGGGTCAGTTGCCATGAAGACCGTACCAAAGGCAAACCCGCCGATGACCAAATGCCACCACGGCGGAACGTCGAACATATAGTTTGTATCACTGCCGATGATGTACAGCAGCGAAGAAAAGGCGACGGCTCCAATCACGCAGCCGGACATGATTCGCCATGAACCAATCCCAGCAGCGATCAGAATGGCCGCACCAATCAAACACGCCAGAGTGCTGGTTTCGCCCATGGATCCGGGAATCGTCCCGAGGAAAGACCCCATCCAAGTGAGCGACATCTCAGGAACGCCGCCAGCGACGCTTGCTGAGGTTGAAACTGTATTCAAGGATTCCATGGCCGAAGTGTAATCCATGTCGTCCATCATCTTCGGCGTAACGGCGGCAAGCTGGCCAAGAGCCGTTGCACCGGAGTAACCGTCAACGCCTCCATCGGTTGCAACCTTGGCCGCTGTCCAAACCTTGTCACCAGAAATCTGCCCTGCGTACGCGAAGTACAAGAAGGCTCGAGCAGTCAGGGCCGGATTCATAAAGTTCCGCCCGGTACCACCGAAAATTTCCTTACCAACGACAACACCGAACATAATCCCCAAGGCAACTTGCCAAAGCGGAATGTCCGGAGGAAGAGTCAGCGGAAAGAGCAAGCCGGTCACCAAGAAGCCTTCGTTGACTTCGTGGCCACGGATGCAACTAAAGATGACTTCGCAGATACCGCCAGCAGTCATGCAGACGATATAAATTGGCAGAAAGAAAATTGCCCCGTAGACGAGATTGTCGAAGAAGCTGTTCGGGTTGTGCCCCAGCCCAATCGACTCGTGAATCGAATGATGCCAGTCGTAGCCAGGCTCCAGCCCGGCTGCCACCATGGATTCGATCGCAAGATTCGCCTGAAGGCCGGTGTTCCACATCGCCATGAATACGCACGGGATCAAAGCAACGACGACCATGGTCATCATTCGCTTCAGATCCAGGGAATCACGCACGTGCGTCAGCCCCTTTGCAACCATCCCGGGAGTGTACAGGAAGGTGTCCGCAGCCTCGTAAAGTGGATACAGCCTTTCAAATTTGCCGCCCTTGTCAAACAAGGGGTGCATTTTGTCCAGCGTGTCACGCAAGAATTTCATTGAACGCCTAGCCCTCTTTTTCAATCGTTAGAAGGTTGTCACGCAAAATTTCGCCGTACTCGTATTTGCCTGGGCAAACAAAGGTACAGAGCCCCAGATCTTCTTCATCGAGCTCCAAGCATCCCAGCTCTTGAGCCGTTGCTGTGTCTCGCGAGATCAGTGACCGCAAAAGTAATGTAGGAAGTAGGTCGAGCGGCATCACTTTTTCGTAACTGCCGATCGGCACCATGGCCCGTTCACTTCCGCCAGTACTGGTATTGAGAGCAAAACGCTCAGGACCAGCCCAGGCTCCAGCGAACGCGCGTGTAACTGAAAAGCGATTGAATCCAGGCATTTGCCAGCCCAGGAACTCACGCTGACTGCCCTCTTCCAAGCAGGAAACCTGCAAATGGAAGCGGCCAAGGTATCCCTGCAGATCCGTGGCCGCGCGACCGCACAGCACTGAACCGGAGATCACCCGGTCGTTGTCACCGGATAACTCGCCATCAACCAACTGCGACAGCGACGCTCCAACCTGAGTGCGAACGAGCCGAGGTTTCTTAACCGATGGACCAGCCAGCGAGATCACTCGAGTCAAATCTAATTGCCCGGTCAGGAACAGGTGACCGACTGCAATTGCGTCTTGGTAGTTAATGTGCCAGTTAACTCGCCCGGCCGACGCTGGCTTGAGAAAGTGCATGTGCGTTCCGACCAAACCTGCCGGGTGCGGTCCGTCGAACTCAGCAACATGAATGCCGCGGATCGACTCGCCAGGAATCCCGCTGCCAGGCCTCCGAACCAAGAAGGTCGGCCCTTCAACCAAACGGCTTAGCACCGAAACACCAGCCGCGAAAGCCTCGCTTCGATCTGCAATCACTACGCTCGGATCGCAGGCAAGCGGATTTGTATCCATTGCGTTGATGAACAACGCTTGAGCCGCAGACTTGGGCGACGGAATACGTGAGAAAGGACGCGTTCTAAGACTTGTCCAGAGCCCAGATTCGACCAATTGATCAATGACTTCTTGACGAGGCAGATCTAGCAGAGCCCCCGAGTCATGTGACTTGAACTGCCGCTGGCCATCACCTTCCTTGTCAAGAATCAACGAGAGGAATCGTCGCTTCTCACCGCGGTTGATGGAATGAACTCGCCCGGCTGCGGGCGCAGTGTAAACAACCCCCTCGGTCTTCTTGTCCGAAAACAACGGCTGACCAAGCTCTACCGTGTCGCCCTCTGCGACCAGGAGCGTCGGCCTCATGCCAATGTAATCGTCCGCAACCAAGGCCACTTGGCTGACCTCTTTGACGTCGATTTCGGCCGAAGCTTCGCCGCTGATCGGAAGGTCTAACCCACGACCAATCTCAAAACGATCTACCATTTCCCTCTCACCTATCGAAGGTGGGACACGGCTGGATGAGCACTGCACATGGTTGAGCACTGCACAACTCGCCGAACGGACACTGCCGAAACTCATGTCGAGCTTCGAAACGCTACCCAATACCGCCGAAGCCCTAAACGGGCCTCGCCCTTTCAAACGCAAGGATCCCAGCGAACATTTCGCTGAATCCACAATGCTCTCCAGCCAATCGTATCTCACGCAGAAACTCGCGATGAGCATCACTGCGAAACCGAAAAGACCTGCCGAAGCCACACTGGAGCCTCTGAAAGCAACGAGCCGACTTTGTGAAAACTTTCACAAGCGGTGATCAAAAATAATCCCACTGAACTTCACACTTGCCAAAAATCTCAGTGGCAAGAGAAACACAGAGGGAAATACATCGACTCAGCATCAGTCATCGAGCCAAATCGGGCTCGCGAATCAGTGCTTTCAGGACGACATTTAATATTACGACCACCTTCGGTTCTGACAACGCCATTTGCCCGGGTGAGGCATATTTGCGCGGATGTTTCGCTCTGCCGCGTATTGCTAGTCGGTCGAATCCGGGAACGCCTTGCGATACTCGGCCGCTGCTTCTTCCTGCGGGTATTCCCACCCAAGATCCGCAAGGGTGTCTCGTCGCTTCTTAAGTGCCCACTTGCGCTCAACGCAACTCCCATAGTCTTCAATCAACACAAGCGCCTGTCCAAACATGGCCTGCTTGCGCAGCATGCGAATCTCGAGCAGGATGAATTCCTGTCGAGCTTTGCCTGCAAACTGAAAAAGCGTTTCCGCCGCTCCCATCAACTCCTCGGCGTGCGCATCTGCATCCGGCAGCGGTTGCTTCTCCACAACTTCCGGCAACTCTCGATAAGCCAAAGCTCGCGCTCGGCGATACATTGCGAACGCGATAGCCCGATCCTTGACGTCTTTTTCAACCCCTGCCTGCCCAAGCAGCTTTTGAACGAATGCAGCCGAAGCAGCAATGTCGTCGGCGTACTCCTTTCGGTACACGTACTGATCGAGCCAGTGCAGATGCAACTGCCGAACTCCCAGATCACGCGGATGCTCCTCGAGCAGCTTGCGAAGGGCCGCGGTATCATTCTCCGTTGGCTTGACGCCATCACCAAGTAGCTTCTGTCGCAATTCAGCCGCCAAATCGTTGGGGTCCAAGATCGGCTCCTCCCAACGCTCTTGCTTGGCGACGCGCACCGGCTGCTTCCACAAAGGGCCCGAATCAAGCCCTCCCGGCAACCAAGCCTTCAACCACCTTTGCTGAGCTTCCAATTCTTTACTAACGGCCGCACCACCGGCGTTGGTCAACTGCGAATCAATCGCTTGCAACTGAGCTTCACGCCACGCCGAAGCGGCCGCGCTATTGGATTCGACCAATAGCTCAATTTGTCCGCTACAACGATTCCCCGTCGAGGCGCAAAATCCGATCAGCACAATCGTTGCCAAAGAACTTCGCAGCAATCGCGACGACAATGCACCCAAACGCCTTGAAAACGCCATCTACCCACCTCAGCAAAGCGGCCAACATACAACCCAGGACCCTCAGAGCCTAATTGCCGAGCAGACAATAAACACCCCCACACCTCACCCTGGCCCCCTGCCATGACACACCAAACTGGCACATCACATTGAGCCCGTTGACAATTGAGTAGGCGAGAGGATTGAGAGTAGGCAGAAAGATCTAAGTTAGGCAGGGGCAACGCATGACGCTTCAATCAATCTTGCCACATCACCAAGATTCGCGGCAATCCTGCTGCAGGGGTCCCCGCCGGATCTGTACCGAAAAGCTGCACACCAACAGCCAGGTCTACTCTACCATCGTCGTCGAAATCACCGGCTGTCACGCTGGAAAACCGGGCTGGGCCATGTCTAAGCACATGAGATTCGAACTGCCCCGATTCCACCTGCTCAAGAAAGACCACTGAGTCAGATTGCCGCTCCCGCAACTGCAGCGGCTTGATCGTTGTTGGCAAATTTGCGACCGCAACGATATCCATATCACCATCCGCGTCCAAATCACAGGGTGCAACCTGATACGCACCAGGCAAGAATAGCAATCGCCGCGACTCGTACTGAAGCTCGCCAACATTTTCAATCAAGTACACCCCGTGGTTTAAACTGGCATAATTATTGTCGAACGTATCGCCGCAAGTAACGACCATGTCGTTGTCCCCATCGCCATCGATATCGACCAACGACAACGACACACTTCCGCATGCGAGGTCGGGCGCTGACCAAACGGGATGGCGATTGAACACGCTTCCCGTGTTCACCCACACATCGACCGACTCGTATTCCTGAGTGGTCAACGTTACAAAGTCGAGCAGCCCATCGCCATTAACATCGTCAGCAATGACACGGACCACTCCGGGGCGACTATCCAGTACATCGTCTTGCATCACGATTTGATTCGACTCACCTGAAACCTGAGCCGAAAGCAGATGTAGGCCCCCCATTTCACGATGCCCGAACTCAGCAAAGACCACTTCCTGTCGCTCGTCACCGACAAAATCGCCAACGATCGCATCCGCAACTCGACCAATCCGATTGCGAACCAATTCCGGTTTGAATTGGGAACCAGCAACTTGCTTCAAGAGAGCAACGCCACCGTAAGGATGATCGTAAGGATTGAAACTCCCGAGGTCCGAAACGACCAAATCGCTGAGCCCATCATTGTCGTAGTCACAGACATTCACGCGAGCGGGATTGCTAAGGCGACCAATCAAAGAACGCTGGGAATTCGCCCGAGCTGGCGTGATCAGACTGACACTTCCGTCTCGCATATCGGTCGCAAATAACGCTTGGCGGCGGGCCGTGGCTGCCGGTTGGTTGCCCAGCTCCTTCTGAGCTTCCTCGCCCTGCCCTTCCCCCCGTGCGCCTTGGACCCCAGGATCTGCGACTTCAAATTCCAACCACTGAACAGAGGAAATCGCGGGAGCCAAGTAGGTCCCATCCTTCCAGTCCAATTTGGTGGTGGTGAATCTTGCGGCCCAAACATCGCTCAGCCCCTGAGCCTCTGGAAACACAACTTTCTCAGGAGCTCGCTTTCGGTAAAACTGCACAACCTGCTCGGGCGGTGGAGGTTTGAGATCGGTTCTGCCGCTCCGCGCATAGAACTCGTATCCCTTTCGAATTTCCTCGTACCAGACGTCTCTCGGAAAACTCGTCGGCTGCGGCAGCTTGTGGCAGTCGCTGCAGAATTCGGCAATCTGCAGTGGAACATCGTCAGCATCACTCGGACTGGTGACACCTCCATCACCTTCGCTCGACACCAACGTTCCGACAAGCGATTCGGCCGCTGCCTTATGCTGAGCGGTAACCTGATTGTTTGATTTTTGACATCCAACCAGCCCGCCTGTAGCCAACAATAATCCGCAAAAGTGCAGCAGGAAATTGCGGTTTGAAGTGGGCCGAATATTTTTCATGGCAGCGTTTGTTTTCATCGTAGTTAAACTGCGGCAGTCGACGACTGATCCCTCTGTGTAGTGTATAACCAAACGTTCTAACCGCAGAGCCAATGATCTGTTAAGGCATCCAGTTCCTTGAAAAAAGCGATTCTAGTCTCCGTCCTGCTCGCCGCCCTCGCTGCCCTCTGGCTGGCTTTCCGCCCGTCAAAAAGCGATGACTGGCCGGCTGTATACGCGTCCGGTCAGTACAGCAGCCTAGCAAGCCAATTGGACGAAACGCAACCAGACCAAGCTTGGTGGAAAGCCAACTGCCTTCGACAGCTCGGCCGCTTCGAAGCTGCCATGAACGTGCCGCTTGGGCAGCCCAAGAGCGAAGCCCTCGAAGAGCTCATGAACACCCGATTGGGACGGTTCGAAGACAGTCCGCTACGGCGAGTGCGAAAGCTGATTGAACTGGACGTCAGTTCCGACGACGCTCACGAAGCTGCCGCGTGGGGTTGCATCGAGCAAGCGAAATACTCCGACGCCGAACGAGTCATCTCCGCCTGGGAAGAAACCGACGCTCCCAACAATTTTGCCGCACAACGCAAATACCTTCAGTTGATGCTCCAGCGCCGCAGCGGACAGCTAAACGGCCAACAAGAACTTGCAAAGCTGATCAGCGAATACCCTGCCTTCGAACTTCCGCCGATTGCGCTCGCCGAGATCCTCACCACGCCACCCAATGTCGACCTGACACAAGCGCAAGCCGTCTTGGAGTACACCGCCGAGCATTTCCCGCAAAATCCTGCCGCTAAACTAAAGCTGGCAAGTGTCTTGCGGAAGACGGGACAATTAGATGCGTCGAGAGAAATCATCGAAGGCCTAGCCAATGCGGCATTGCCTGCCGATGAACTGGCTCGTGAGCAAGCAGCAATTGAATTCGATTCAGGCAAACTAGCGGCAACGCTCACAAGCATCGCAGCAAGAGATTCGGATCCACTGTCGACCGTTCGGCGATTAAGCGATGAAGCCTTCCGGTTCAACTTGCAGGGCAATGGCACGCTTGGAGAAGAGCTTTCTGGCCAAGCCAAATTGGCTGCAACAACAATGGCCATGCAAGGAAATAACACGAGTGCATCCGAGGCATTTACTTACATTTTAGATCGAGTGGCTCGAACACGCCGATTGATCGATGTCCGCGCCAGACAGATGCTCTTCCCGGAAGCCCAACAGCTTCGCGATGAGACCAACATGCTCACTTCGCCAGCATTTGCACCGGAGCACCCAACGCTCGCCCAACTACAAGGCTGGTTTCCTCCAACCCCTTCTCCCGCGGAGGACCTACCCGGCTTTGAACGTTACCAAGAATTGTGCGCCGCCTGCCACGGCGATCAAGGCTTAGGCAACGGTCGCGCCGCAAGGCACCTCAAGCGTGGCGCGAGAAATTTCCAGCAAGAACCTATTCGAATCGTTTCCTCTGCCAACGCCCTAGCCTCAGACGACGACCTGCGACGGGCGATCGTTCAAGGCCAACCGAGCGGCGGTATGCCTGCGTTTGCAGAACTAACCGACCAACAGACTACTGAATTGGTTGAAGTTGTCCGGCATTTCCAACGCGTTGGACTACAGCGACAGTACAACGAACGGTTGGTCGATTCCAAACAAACATCCAGCTCAGAAGATGATTCGAAAAGAGTCGAAGTTGAAGATTCTCAAGTAACCAACTCGCCCATGGACTCTTGGGTGAACAGCCGGATGCTGGGAAATGCCCCGCTTGCGTTGCCAGAGTTCAGCGGGCCAACCAACCAACCCAACGGCGATGGCAAAGCCGCTTTTCGCACAACCGGCTGTATCCAGTGCCACAGTGATTCCCCTGCCAACAATGGCTCGCCTGCAACCGCATCATTTGAGCCGCGTCTCTTCCACGACTCGCTGGGGCGGCCCATCCAAGCTCCCAATCTGGCCACCGAAATGTTGCGCGGAGGCAATGCACCGCAGGACCTGTATCGTCGAATTAAACTTGGCATTCCCGGAACGCCTCACCCCTCCGCTCGCGCGCTCGACGACGCAACGATCCTGACTATTGTGGAGCATATCCGTTCTTTGCGTGCCCCAAGCCTACCTTCAAACACACAGTAGTAGCTGCGCAGTAAGATACTGACAATAGAGCCATTACCCTCATGTCTAGTTCAGTTGCCGTGCTGACAGTACTGCGCCTAACAATTACTGCGGCTAACCGTCGCCGTGCCGAACAGTTACCGCGCTTCGCAGCGACTTGCTTGCAGTTACCACCCTGAAATCCAACCTCGTCTTTTGCTGAAGAGTTTCATCGATGAATAAGCTGCTCATCCATTTCACTTTTTGCGGCCTTCTCACTTCCTTGGCCGGCGTAGGTCTGACGACTCAAGCCACTGCGGCAGATTCTGACAAACCAAACATTGTGCTCTTTTTTGCCGATGACCTGGCATACGCAGACCTGCATTGCTTTGGCGGCGAAACGATGCAAACGCCGAATCTCGATCGCTTGGCCGCTGGCGGAATGCGGATGACGAGCTTCTACGCGTCGCAGGCCGTGTGCAGTGCATCGCGAAGCTCTCTCCTGACCGGCTGCTACAACGTCCGCATCGGCATCCTAGGAGCCCTCGGCCCCGGTGCGACAACATGCCTGAACACCGAAGAAGACACGATTGCCGACATTCTCAAACCGCTGGGTTACAAGACCGCTATCTTTGGCAAGTGGCACCTGGGAGATCGAGGCGACGGTTTGCCCACGCGGCACGGATTTGATCAATACCACGGCCTCCCGTACTCCAATGATATGTGGCCCTACCATCCAACCAGCAAGAAATTTCCCGCGCTGCCGTTGTTCGAAAACGAAACCATCGTGAACGACAATGTTACCGCCGAGGACCAAGAGCATTTGACCCAGTGGGCGACCGAACACGCGCTCGAATTCATCGACTCAGCCGACGACGCACCATTCTTCCTGTACATGCCATTTAGTATGCCACACGTTCCGCTGTACGTTTCACAACGCTACAAAGGCAAGACCGGAAAGGGGCTCTTCCATGACGTCATCGCTGAGATCGACTGGAGTGTTGGTGAGATCGTTGCAAAACTCGAAGCCAAGGGCCTGAGCGACAATACGCTCGTCATCTTCACCTCTGACAACGGTCCATGGCTCTCCTACGGTGATCATGCCGGCAGCGCTCTTCCGCTACGCGAAGGCAAAGGGACTGCCTGGGAAGGCGGTCAAAGAGAACCGACGATATTCAATTGGCCCGGCAAGATCCCTGCAGGCAAGTCTTGCGATGAAGTTGCTGGCACTATCGATGTCCTGCCGACCATCGCTGCGGTCGCTGGAGCCAAACTGCCCAGCAAGAAAATCGATGGCAAGAATATCTGGCCTCTGCTAACCAATGCACCCGGATCCACCAGTCCTCACGAAGCTTTCTATTATTACTGGGGCCGAGAACTGCATGCCGTCCGCAGTGGCCCTTGGAAACTCCACTTCCCTCACTCTTATCGCAGCCTCAAGGGTGCGCCAGGCAGTGGAGGAATTCCCGGGCCTTACATTCAAAAGAAGTGCGGCCTGGAACTATACAACTTGGATGAAGACATCGGCGAAAGCACTGATGTTTCGGCGCAGCATCCTGACGTGGTCGCCATGCTCTCTCGCCTAGCGGATATCAAACGCTGGGAGCTGGGGGACTCACTAACAAAACAGGTCGGTCATGAGACTCGCCCTTCCGGCCAACTCCCCAAAGTAGTCAAAGCGAATTGAGTCGGATTCGTTCTCGCAAATTGCCTTGCTGAGTTCGAGGCAAGCTGTTGGCGTGTTTCAACGCGTCTTGTGCCGAAATCTGCATATCTGGCTCCAAATGGGGTGCCGAGTCTCGTGCCAAACGCTCTGAGCGTGGGTTTCAGGGTGTTTTTCGGTTGTTTTACGGCCCGCTCCTGGACTTTGGCGGTAGACATTGCGTACTATGAGCCTGCGAGCGGGTTACTGAGACTTTTTGGACTGTAGAGGTTACTGCTGGGCGAGACGATGGACGGGCTGTGGGAAGTACTAGAACATCCAGCCGTGATGGCCACTTTGGCGGTCGTGGTGGTTATGGTGATCGCAACTATTGGATACCACATCGCGCAGAGCTTGCGCCCTTCGACAGGTACAGGCGATACCAACGTCGACGACCTAGCAAATAACTTTGCGGAAATGCAGCGAGAAGGTGACATCACCGACGCTGAACTCCGAAGAATAAAATCAGTGCTTGGCGAACCGAACCAATCGAAAACCGATTGACGGGCGTGTTTTTCACGCATTGCTTGTCTGGGAGACTCGCAGCAACCAACCACACTTTGGCTCGACCCCGAGGACACGGATGCCCGGACCTAGCTGCGGCAGCGTATGAACGCTTCCAAACACTAGGGCCATTCGAGCGACATTACGTGTTAAACAATTCGACCTGAGCAAAGCGGTCCGGGATTTTCCCGCGATGGCATTTGGAGCCAGGTGAAGCGAACAAAGGAGTCGTGTATGCCTTCCGGTAAGGATGTCGTTTCTGGACGTCGTGGTGGTAGTGGATCGAACAAGAAGAATGCTTTTTGTTCCTTCTGCCGCAAGAGCTACCGAGACGTTGGTCCACTCGTTGAAGGGCCCGGCGACGTATATATCTGTGGTGAGTGTATTGAGCTCTGCCAGTCAATCCTCGACCAAGAACAAAAACGACGCGGCACAGGCAGCGAACTGTTTAGCGAAATCCCAACTCCACGGGAAATCGTAGAACATCTTGATCAATATGTTATTGGCCAAGGCTCCGCCAAACGAGTGCTATCTGTTGCGGTTCACAATCACTACAAACGTCTGACCAGCGAATGGTCTGGCTCGGATGTCGAGATTGAGAAGTCCAACATTCTGCTCGTCGGCCCAACCGGCAGTGGAAAAACCCTGCTTGCCCGAACGCTGGCCAAAATGCTCAACGTTCCTTTCGCAATTGGTGACGCTACCACGCTTACCGAAGCTGGATACGTTGGCGAAGACGTTGAAAACCTTCTTCTGAAGCTGTTGCACGCTGCTGACTTCGACGTCGAAGCTGCCCAACGCGGCATCCTTTACATTGACGAAGTGGACAAGGTTGGAAAGACCAGCCACAACGTCTCGATCACTCGAGATGTGTCCGGCGAAGGCGTTCAGCAATCGCTACTGAAAATGCTCGAAGGAACCGTTGCGAATGTTCCTCCACAAGGCGGACGTAAACACCCCGAGCAACAGTATATCCAAATCGATACATCGAACATTCTCTTCATCTGCGGCGGCACCTTCGTCGGCGTCGAAGAAATCGTTCGCAAGCGGCTTGGCAAGAAAATGCTTGGCTTTGGCTCAGCCGGCCAAACGCACAGCGATGACTTGCCAATCGGCCAACTGATGGAACAAGTCAACAGCGACGACATCCTTCAGTTCGGCATGATCCCTGAGTTCATTGGGCGACTTCCGGTCGTTTCTGCTCTGGCGCCTTTGGAACAAGACGGCTTGGTACAAGTGCTCACCGAACCAAAGAATGCCCTGGTCAAACAGTTCAAGGCATTGTTCGGAATGGAAGACTGCGAATTGCACTTCACCGAGGAAGCACTTAGCGCCATTGCCAAACGTGCGATGGACAAGAGCGTCGGGGCTCGAGGCCTTCGTGGCATCGTTGAAAGCATCATGCTCGATGTCATGTTCGATTTGCCCGAACAGCCCAAGGGCACCGTCTTTACGATCGACGTTGACAAGACGACCGGTGAAGTAAAGTGCTTCAACAACCTTGCCCAGAAGAAAAGTGCTTAAGCCGCCTCTGCAGGCTCTGTTTAATGATGATAGGCGTGGTGTGATTGGGTCGCACCACGCCTTTTTTTGTTGGCCAACCCCAGCCCGATGCACTTCGTTTTCTGCTCGACTGCCCAACGACGCGGCAACCGCCTGCGGCCACATTCTCTTCCAAACGATCGCTGACAGGGCAATCCGCCTGCCAATCGCGAGCCCTAATCTACCGACAGACGCATTAGGGCTTTTCGCTTTGCTGGCGGTGAATACATTTTGACGCTCACATCCCATCAAGCCCTTGAAGCACCGAACCATGACCAAACGTACGCGTTTTGCCCCAAGTCCAACTGGTTACCTTCACATTGGCGGAGTCCGTACCGCTCTCTTCAACTGGCTGCTGGCTCGTCAATCCGGCGGGCAATTCATCCTTCGCATCGACGACACCGATGCTCAACGCAATGTGGCCGAAGCTCTGCAGCCGATCCTGAATGGTTTTCGTTGGTTGGGACTGGACTGGGACGAAGGACCAACGGCCGACGGCAATGACTCGACCGGCCCTCACGGCCCCTACTTCCAATCGCAACGAGGCGATTTGTATAAGGCGGCCGCCGAAAAATTGCTGGCTGGTGGATTCGCATACCGCGACTACGCCAAGACTGAGGAACTTGCCGAACAACGTACCGCCGCCGAGAAAGCAGGCAAGACGTTCGTTTACGACCGTCGATGGATGGCGCAAACCGACGAACAAGCAACTGCATTCGAAGCAGAAGGCCGCCAGGCCGTCGTCCGACTGAAGATGCCTCGCGAAGGCAAGTGTATCTTCGATGACGAAGTTCGCGGAACGGTAGAATTTGACTGGGCCGACGAGCAAGACCATGTGATCCAGCGGGCCGACGGCTCATGCCTCTACCACTTGGCAAGTGTTGTCGACGACTACGAAATGAAGATCACACATGTCGTTCGCGCCGTCGAACACTTGAGCAACACGCCTCGGCAGATTTTCATCGCCCGGTCGCTAGGCTACGAACTACCAACCTACGCCCACCTGCCTTTTGTGGCCGAGCCTGGCGGGACCGCTAAACTGAGCAAGCGCAAACTGTCGAAGTACCTGAAAAACAAGGAGTTCGCGGACCTCAATACGTTGGGGCAGAGCATCGCCCAGAGAGCCAATATCCCGACCGAGGCTGAGACGTTCAATCCTGTTATCGTCGACTTCTATCAAGCGGTAGGATTCTTGCCAGCAGGACTGCTTAACTACCTCATGCTCTTGGGCTGGTCACTTGACGACAGCACTGAAGATTTCAGTATCGACCAGATGCTAGAACATTTTACAACCGGCCGCATCACCAAGAGCCCTGCCAGCTTTGATCCGGCTAAGCTACTGGCTTTCCAGGGCCGTTGGATGCACAAGCTGACCGCGGCTCAACGGTCGGAAATGTGCCTCCCGTATTTGAAGTCTGCTGGACTGATCGAGGCTGACTCATCGATCGATGCGGCCGTACTGAGCAAAGTGGAACGCATTGTGAGTGGGGCAGGCGATCGAATCAAAGTAGCTGGCGACATCCTCGACTACGACGATTTCTTTAGCCCAGCCGATCAACTGAATTACGACGACGCAGCGTTTGAAAAGCGAGTCACCAATGACGCTGCTGCCGTAGCATTACTGCAGAAGTTCGTCCCTGTACTGGAAGGCCTCGACGACTTCAGCCCGGAATCAATCGAGAGCGCTCTGAAGCAATTCATTGAATTCGAAGGCGTCAAGATCAAGAATATCATCCACGCTCTCCGCTTAACTACGACGGGCAAAGCAGTTGGTTTTGGAATGTTTGAAACGCTTTCTATCATCGGCCAAGCCGACACACTTGCTCGCATCCAATCCTCGCTCAGCCGTTAAAAAACACAATGCCCTGCCCCTCTGAGTGACCCTGCTTGACGCCGCCCAGCCCATCCGCTTCCACCGTTTTGAAGCCACACTCTTTTAGTGCCGTAGGCACGACATGCTCTAGCCACGGACGTCAGTCCGTGGTTGCCGCATCCAATTCACCCGAGTGCCGAAGGTACGACAGGATTCAGTGATTGTTGGTGCCGCATTTCCTGCCGTCCCTTCAGGACTGATCGGGACGCACGTCGATCGAAACCACGGGATTGCACCGGATTACATCCGTGGAAACATCACGCCGTCGCATTGCGACGTGCAATAGCGAGACTTCAACAGCCCCATTCCGCCCCCGTACCAAATCCACTTCAACCAACGCAAAATTAGCGTCGATCAGTGCGGATAGCTCGGGGCGTAAGCCCCGAGAAGCGGAAAATGACCAATCCTTCGCCCCGAAGGGCCCGAAGGGGCCGACGTTGCGTGTTGGCCGCGCTGGGTTCGTTCGGTGTTTGACTAACGAAGAGCAGCCACAA
>CAYPLE010000107.1:13181-20160 GCA_964411445.1 uncultured Pirellulaceae bacterium | reverse complement strand
CAAAAGGAAAATTCTGTAGGCCATTCGGCCCAACATCGCTATCGCCATCATCGTTCAGCGTTGGGCCATCAGCTCCAAGGTCGATTGGCAAGTTAATGCCTTCAAAGTCATTGTTGATAATCGTGTTCGCATCGGAGTCCGTGCCGGTGACATGAACCCCCACATCAACTGCAGTGGATACGATCCGATTCTTGGCTTCACCTTTCACGCCAATTTGATTTCCACTCGAACTGACGATCGACACGGCACCAAATTGATTGTCCAGTCGCTCTTGCCGGACAATTCCGATCGAGTTCCCAGTTACAACATTTCCATTCGAATCATCGACCAGGGCGATCCCATAAGCACCATTGCCAGCGATTCGATTTCCTTCCCCTGGACCGTTCCCGCCAAGCTGATTGTCCGACGCACCGTTCAGATAGATGCCGCCAAGTTCGTTAGGTAAAGCAGTGCGTTCATTGAGGCCAAAACCAATATGATTGCCCGCCACTGAGTTGCCACTGGAGTTGACAATATGCACGCCGTATTCGTCGTTTCCAGCGATCCTGTTTGACCACACCGAGTCCGCCAGGGAACTCTCGACGGTCCCGACAATATTCTCACTGGCTCCCCCACCAATCCGGACACCAGATGCACCATTGGCCACAGCGGCAGAGCCTAAGGAATCGAGGCCAATAAAGTTGCCGGAAATCCGGTTCCTCTTTGTGTTCTCGTGGGCGATCAAAACTCCAGAACCAGCATTTCCGGAAATGACATTTCGGGTGGCGATGCCGATTCCCACACTCGTCTCGTCACTGGCCCCAACAACCACATCCGTCGTTCCGCCAGCAAGAAAGATTCCGTGTCGACCATTGCCTAACGATTCATCATTTTCACTCAGCCCAACCACATTTCCTTGCACAACCGCACCTGAAGTACCCACCATCAAAATGCCGTCCCGCGTGTTGCCGGAAATAAGGTTCCCTGCGCTAGCTGTATCACCTCCAATCAGGACCTGCTCAGCGGTTGGGTCCGTCCGAATTCCGTTGACTCCATTTGGTATTGCTTCCACACCTTCTCCATCGGTGCCAATCCTGTTGCCCACAATCTCTGTATCTTGTGAAGCTACGACACGAACTCCGTTGAGCAAGTTTCCAGAAATGACATTGCTCCCGCGGTGGTCCGCCAGGCCAACGCTTATCCGAGTCGAACCAGCATCAATCATTACACCATTGCCTGCGTTGCCAAAACCAGTTCGACCATCAGCAGCAACGCCGATGTCGTTTGCGGTAACGCTGATTCCGTCCGAATTAAAAATCCAAACCCCGTGGAAACCGTTGCCGGAGATGACATTTCGGTAAGGGTCATCTTGCCTAACGACAACACCGCCGATCCGCACTTCGCTGCTCATTTCATCAATGAGAATCCCAGATCCTTCGTTGCCAAGCTCGCTAAATCCATCTTCCGATAGCCCAACAACATTCCCAACAATGTTCGTATTGGCTGATCGGTTGAGGCGTATTCCCTGCGCACCATTGCCGGAAACCAGATTGCCAATAACCCCGTCACTGCTCAACACACCGATTTCACCAATATCAGAATCCTCAACGAATATTCCGCTGTATACATTTGGGATAGCCGACTGCCCGTTGGAGTCAGTCCCAATGCGATTGCCTGCGATTCGGAATGCTCTTGAAGACGAAATCTTGATGCCGTCTCCACCGTTACCTGAGATCAGATTCGATTCCACGCTGTCGTTTTCACCATCAGCATCAGAACCGATTAGATTCGCTAACGAACCACTTGCCACGTACAGGCCGCTGAGCTGATTCGGAACCGCCGACCGCCCAGTTGCATCGGTGCCGATGAGGTTCCCTTGCACGGAGTTGCGATCTGAGTCCCAAAGCCTGAGCCCCTCCCAACTATTTCCGGAAAGTAAATTGCCTAGCTCAGGGCCGCCAATCAAATTTTCATCAGCCTCAACCAGAGCAATGCCCGACTGACCGTTGGGCCTGGCAACTTGTCCATCCACCGATACACCGACGTAATTCTGCTGCACCAAAACGTTAGAGGCACGATAAACTCCAATCCCATTGCCGGGAAAAGAGTGGACCACGAAGCCCGCAATGAGACTATCGCTCGCCCAAAGATCCAAGCCATGCTCTTCTGCGGACAAGTTTTCGCCCGACAGTTCGACGATTGGCTTGTCGACAAAGCCTGGCTGCGTTGTTGCGTCAAGCGAGAGAGTGTCTGTTATTATTGGCAGCGCGCTCTCAGGAGCGATCTTCAAGTCGCCAGCACTTAGCTGAAACGTAATGCTATCCGGCCCAGGCCGCGCATTGGCATCCAAGATAGCTTGGCGGAGAGTCCCCGCTCCTGCATCACCGGTATTCGCTACCACGTAGGTTGCTAGTAGGCGGCGGTCTTCCAACGCTTCGACACGCAGATTTCTCAAACGCCCAGAAACGCGATGACTGTCTCGATAACGACCGTGCTCTTTCCTATTTCGACGTAATGAACTCATTTTGGTGCTTAAACTCGTGAAGTTGTCGCTCATGAAATAGGTGATTCAGTGAAGTGCTCCGCAGCGGTCTTGCTCATTAACACGCAAGCTGAGGCTTGATCCGTACACAGCGGCAACCGGAGTCACCCTGGCTGAAACACAACATAACACGCTTGAACATCGGTACAAAACACCCACGCTTCATGCGGCCCGAAGCACCAGCAAGTGTAACTAACGCGTCTGAGATATGCCCAGCAAGAAATCCGATCGCAACAAGAAATGCGTTCGGCTACACAACAACAAACCTGTACTTGCAGGGGGTTCCTGCTTCTAGGTTTGCTTCACAATCCTTCGTCGAATCGGCCTCTCGTTTTCTTAATTGGAACCCTCACGCTGCTGCGGCGGGCGTTGCCGGCGGTGTAAGATGCCGGCGATGCGGTAAATACTGAATAGAGTGGGCCTTGCTGGGCAAAATCCACCTAGATGGAAAGGATTCCAAGGGAGATTGGCCCTGAAGCGGGGTTAGGACTATAATTCCGGTCCAGTCCTCTAGCGTTGAGGGCTCCCGCCGGGCTAACTGCCCTTCCGGCTACCGCCAAGGTGATTTTGCCGAAGCGGTTGCCAGGCTCCGTAATTGAAGTTCATACCCGCTCCGTCCTAAGCGACTTTGTAGGCAAAAACTCCAATTCTTTTGAAACTTACAACACGGTTGGTAACCATCGATTCCCAATCCACGGGACGAGCGTCTCAGCACGCCCACCCGAAGAGGGGGCTAGAAGGTACAACCAGCCCAGCACGATTATGGAGAAACCAATGAAAATGCGTCTACTGGCAACACTGGCCGTTGCCGTTCTGTGCCCGAACTTTGCCAATGCTGAAGAATGGGCCACTCTGAAGTTGAAGGCTGTTTACGCGGGCGAAGCCCCCAAGCTTGCGCCGCTTGACGGCAGCAAGGAGCCATTCTGTTCGAAGCTGCCGCTTCCCGATGAGCGGATGATTGTCGGCAAAGACGGCGAGCTAGCGAACTTTGCACTTATCCTGGACATGCGAAAAAGCAAGCTGAAGGAAGACGACTTCCACCCTGATCTCGTGAAGGCTCCTGCTAAGCCGGTTGTTGTTGACAACAACGGATGCCTCTTTAAGCCTCACGTCGCCTTTGTTCGGACTGGCCAGAAAGTCATCGTTAAGAACAGCGACCAGTGTGGACACAACGCCAAATTGGATCCGTTCAGCAACGATTCGATCAACGAAATCGTCCCAATTGGCAGCCAAATCGAATTGATGTTTGGTGACACCGAACGCTCGAACACAACCGAAATCACTTGCACCATTCACCCATGGATGAAGGGACACCTTATCATCCGCGATCACCCATATGTTGGTATTTCGGGTGAAGACGGTGTGGTGACCATCGAAAATCTGCCCGCCGGTGAACTGACGTTTAAACTCGTCCACGAAAACATGAAAAAGTCACTCGACGAAGGCAAACTGAATGGCAAGAAGGCAAAGTGGAGCCGTGGCTACATGGAAGTGGAACTGAAGCCAGGCATGAACGACTTGGGCACCATCGAGTTTGATCCAGCGTTGTTTAACGACTAGAACGCTGCTGTTCAATACGCTGCGCAAGCGCTCGGAGAAAAAGCGGCTTCACTGGTTAACCCATGTGAGGCCGCTTTGAATCTTCTACCGCAGCATTCTCAAAGGCTCCAGTGGTTGACTCAGTAGCCACAAAAGAGAGACCGAGCCAACAACCAAGATCAGTGCCCATCAGTGAAGCTGAGTGTTCAACGCAGCCTTTCAAGGGAACACTCATCTCTCTAATCGACACTAACACAGAATCGCGGTCAATCAGAGCAACGCTTCCCCGATGCGTCGAAAATCTATCTCTCGCATCTTCGGCGCATTTCGCGTTTGGCGACGGTAGCCAGCTACGACATTTTGAAGCGGTGTTAACGGCGTTGCTTCTTCTGCGCGGCGCGTTGCTTGGCTGCGGCCTCCATTTTGTCGGTCATGGACTGCCAGCGGGCTTGGAGATCCTGAGCCGTATCGGGCAACTTCTGCGACAAGTCATTCGTCTCAGCCCGATCGGCCGTCATGTCATAGAGCTGCCAAGATTCGCCCTTGGACGCGACAATCTTGTAATCGCCATGACGCAATGCCTTGTGGCCATCATGCAACCACCAAATCGTCCGCTCCATCGCTTGCGACCTGTTAAAGGAATCCACCAAGCTCTCGCCCGGGGCCTGCGGAATTGCCTCGCCGCGAAATTCTTTCGGCTGTTCTGCTCCGGCCAGCTCCAATATGGTCGGGACAATGTCGACGACATGCCCTACTTGCCGCCGAATCTCTCCTTTGCCGCGGATTCCGTCTGGCCAATGAGCGATCAATGGCGTTGAACAACCTCCTTCGTGTGTCCACGTCTTATGGCGACGAAATGGAGTGTTTGCGGCTGATGACCAACCGGGCCCGAGACACAAATACGTTGCACCAGAGCCAAGTGGGGCAGTCGCATCATGACCGTCTCCTCGAATCATGATTTCAGCACTGGCCCCATTGTCGGACAAGAACAGAACGAGCGTATTGGATAAAGCGTCGATACTCTCCAGTTTGGCGATCAGCCGACCTATCTCAGCGTCCATCCGGTCGATCATCGCGGCGTGAATTTCCATTTTGGCAGCCTGAAACGCTTGCTGCGATGGCGAAAGGGAATCCCAGGGCACTTCAGAATCAACTTCCTTGTCAGCCCCTAGAGTCTGGACCGCTGGGTTTGAAAAATGACGATAAGGAGGCCCAATCTCAGGTTCAAGCTTCGACAAAGGCCCGAACACAAGGCCGAGCTCCATCAAATTTTCGTAGCGGGCGGCCCGAATTTCATCCCAGCCGCGGGCGTACTTGCCATCATATTTGGCGATATCACCCGCCGGTGCATGCAATGGAAAATGCGGAGAAGTATAGGTCACAAAGTGAAAGAACGGTCGATCGGCAAAGTCCCTCGAGTGCTCATCCAAACACTCCAGCGCGTGATCTGTGATGGCCGTTGTTTGATAGTAGTCAGTCCCCTTGGCGACCGGCGGTTGCGGCTTGCCATCGATGGTGACCTTGTTTGGATAAAAGAACCGATTGTGATCGTCCATGGTCAGCGCATGATCAAACCCCTCATCCATGGGCTTGCCGTCCACGTGCCATTTGCCACTTAAGTAGGAGCGGTAGCCTTGCGGACGGAGCATCGCAGGCAGCAGCCGAGCCCAAGCAGGACGACCGCTTCGGGCGCCACCGGGAACACGAGGCAGTGCATCACGCCCCACCTGTTGAGCGTAGTAGCCGGTCAGGATTGCTGCTCGCGTTGGCCAACAGCGCGCCGTATTGTAGAACTGGCTGTAGCGAAGTCCGCCAGCCGCCAATCGGTCCAGATTGGGCGTGTTGATTTCACTGCCGTAACAGCCAAGATCCGAATACCCAAGGTCGTCGGCCAGGATAACCATGACGTTGGGTTGCTTCGGAACAGCAGCGCGGGCGATCAAACCAAACGGGCCGACACACAACACAGACAGAAGTATGAAGCAAAATCTAGACATGCTTAAAATCACCGATGCACCAGCAAGAATACGGCCGCTAGAATAAAGCCACGCGTTTTTTAGCGAAAGCTCTCCGTTGAAGAAGGAAACGAGCCTTCCTTCACCTCACGATTGTACTCACTAACGGCTTCGGTCACCTGCTCGCTCAGATTTGCAAACTGCCGCACGAATTTGGGAATGCGGCCTTGCGTCAACCCAAGTGCGTCGGTCGATACAAGTACTTGACCGTCGCATTCACGGCCAGCGCCAATTCCGATCGTTGGAATGCTCAACGTTTTAGTGATTTCGGCAGCCAAATCAGCCGTGACGCATTCCATCAAGACACAGAACGCACCCGCAGCCTCCGCAGCTTTGGAATCCTGCATCAGTTGCTCGTGCTCCCGCTGCACTTTGTAACCGCCTATGGCATGAACGCTCTGTGGACGCAAACCAACGTGAGCAATGACGGGAATGCCAGCAGCAACCAAAATTCGAATCGTCTCAGCCTGCTCTGCCCCACCCTCGAGTTTGACCGCAGTGCATCCCGTTTCCTTGAGAATTCTGGCTGAGACTTTGAGGGTTTCCATTGGCCCAAGTTGGCCGTGCGGAAATGGTAGATCGACAACAACCATCGCGTGGCGAGCCCCACGGACGACGCACTTTCCGTGGTAGATCATCTCATCCAACGTGGCCGGAATGGTTGTCTCATTTCCCTGGACAACCATTGCGAGGCTATCCCCGACCAGCAACATATCGACGCCAGCTTCGTCGATCAGGCGTGCCATGGTGTAGTCATATGCTGTCAACATACTGATCCGCTCGCCTGCCTTTTTCATGGCTTGCAAGGATGAAGTCGTGACCGGTTTTCGTTTTGGCTGAGTTTGTTGTGGATGATTCATCGTCAAGTGGTTCAGTAAGATTAGTCCGGGTCGCGCAAGACTGG
>CAYPLE010000107.1:7884-13081 GCA_964411445.1 uncultured Pirellulaceae bacterium | reverse complement strand
GGATGATTCATCGTCAAGTGGTTCAGTAAGATTAGTCCGGGTCGCGCAAGACTGGTCGCGCGCAAGACCAGGGGCGCGCGAGACGCCCACGGTATCATAAGACGCCCCATCGGGCACGGGGCTGAGATTCACGGGGCTGAGATTCACGGGGCTGAGATTCACGGGGCTGAGATTCACGGGGCCATCTAGCTCTCCCAAAGGCTTTTCCCGTTTGCTCGGTCGAGTTAGTATGTCTGCCAAGCTCTCGCCTCGCGCTTCCTTCGACAGCCTCTCATGGATGAATCACAGCATGGCCGAACCGCCGATTATCCATCAGCCGCCAGTAGTCGAATCTCCCCAGCCCGCCCAAGGAGACGACTGCGGCAAACCGAAGCCCGCAGGCATCTGGGAGCGGTTCTTGGGCAGCAAGTTGGGAATTTTGGCGGCCATTTTCTTCGCGATGATGTTCTTGGGAATTCCGCTGCTTTGGAAAAGCCCACGTTTCAACACGGCGGAACGAATCGTGTGGACGATCGTAACCATTGCCTATTCGGCACTCGTTTTCTGGCTCTTTTACTTGGTTATGGCGTGGAGCTACTCAAGAATCTTTCCGAGCTAACCGGGTGGAGAGTCGCTTTGAATCGTTACAGCTCCCCTAAGACGCATCATGGAATCGGGGCCGAGAATTAGTCGATTTTCGCGCGTCAGCTTTCCGATCCTGTACTTTGACAGCGAACTACAGGAAGCCTTCCACCCGATCCACGAAGGCTTACGACCACGGATGGTCGGCTGAGCATAACGGCTGTCAAAGCTCATCCTCGGACCCTCCGCGAACTCCCCGGCCAATGCCATCTCGGAGGAATCTCTGTGGGTAGTCTCTCGATCATCGTGCCGCACCGAAACAACGACCAGCGGCTGGAATCGACCCTGGTCTCTCTGCTTGAACAACAGCAAGCGTCCTGCGAAATTGTCGTCGCTCATGACGGCTCCTACGCTGACCCATACGATATTGGAGATGAAGTCAGATTGTTGGCCTGCCCACAACGCACTCTGGCCGGTCGACTCAACCATGCAGCCCAAAACGCTTCCTCAGACATCATTGCTATCATTCGTGACGGCACGATTGTCGAGCAGGATTGGAGTGAGGGAGCGATTGAAGCATTCGAAGATCCTACGGTTGCAAGCGTCAGCGTGGGCGGGAAAGCTGGATCACAGAAGATCGCCGGCATTACTCCGCTAGCTCGCTGCGACAGCAATGCGATCCGCGGTGGCAAGCCGGATCGTGCGCTGGGCAATGTGCAGTACGCTGGCCCATCGCTCTCGTGTGGACTGTATCGACGATCTTCTTTGATCGCCCTCGGTGGATGGGACGAAGGTCTGTCACTGGGTTCGGCTGACATCGAACTGGCTTGGCTAATGCAGTCTTTGGGGATGAACTGCCAAACGTTGGCTGGCAATCGCTTCCACACCGAAGAATTTCCTCGACAAGACACCACGGGCCTCAATGAAGCGGCCCAACTGTGCGTGGCCTACGGAATCACCTCTAGCGGCCCAGTCGCTGCGACGATGGCCTACCTTTCATCGATCTTCGCTGTTGGAGCGGCCCGAGCGTCGGCTTGGTCACGGGGACTTCGGGGCGGTGCCGTCACACGGGCAGCCATTGCGCGGCTCAATCGTGCGATGTCCGAAGCCGAAGCTGCTGAGGAGCTACTACCGTTCCCGACCGCTGGCGATGAACTTCGTCGAGCCGCCTAGCTCTCCGAGAAGGCTCCTGACGCCTGAGGAAGTTGGACTGGCAGTGCTTCAACCGCAGCTCGCTGGCCTTCCTGCTTGCTGGACCTTCCTGCTCGCTGGCATTCCTGCTCGCGGGCGTTCCCCTCACCCAGGCCTTGCATCGCGGTTTCGCCCCTCCCCGAGCAGGGCCAAGGAAGGTGTGCGGATACCAATTGAACGCCCTTTCTGGCAGGGCTGACAGTTTCAGGCATCTTGCCATAAAATCCGTCCTCTGAGCGTTCTTGCTCTTGCTGGATCGCCGGTTGTTTCGAAGCCCAACGATGGGCGAATCGCTGGTTGACCAACACTCCTTGTGATCGGCCGCGCCGAAATTGTGTTAGAGAAATTGAACTGATGAACAAGAAACCCAAGACTGCAATTTCACCAACTCGCCTGGAAGATTATCCAGAGTGGTATCAACAGGTCATCAAGAACGCAGACTTGGCCGAAAACTCTCCGGTACGCGGTTGCATGGTGATTAAGCCGTGGGGCTACGCGCTCTGGGAGAACATGCAACGATCGCTCGACAAGATGTTCAAAGATACGGGGCATCGCAACGCGTACTTCCCGCTGTTCATCCCGATGAGCTTCCTGGAAAAGGAGGCGGAGCACGTTGAGGGTTTTGCAAAGGAGTGCGCCGTTGTCACACATCACCGCCTTGAACCGGACCCTGAGGGAGGCCTGCGACCTGCCGGCAAGCTCGAGGAGCCACTCATCGTTCGCCCCACCAGCGAAACGATTATCGGAGCCATGTATGCCAAGTGGGTGCAGTCGTATCGCGACCTCCCGATCCTGATCAACCAGTGGGCAAACGTTGTTCGCTGGGAAATGCGAACGCGGCTGTTTCTTCGCACAGCAGAGTTCCTTTGGCAAGAAGGCCACACGGTGCACGCAACCAAGGAAGAAGCACTCGAAGAGACGTACAAGATGCTGGACGTCTACGCCGACTTTGCAGAAAACTGGATGGCCGTACCCGTCATCAAAGGTGAGAAGACTGCTGGCGAGCGATTCCCCGGTGCAGACATTACTGTATCCATCGAAGCCATGATGCAGGATCGCAAAGCACTGCAAGCCGGAACAAGCCACTTCCTGGGCCAAAACTTTTCCAAAGCACAAGAAATCAAGTTCCAGGACGCCGACGGGGAAGTTGCTTTTGCCTGGACAACGTCGTGGGGAGTGAGCACGCGATTGGTTGGCGCGTTGATCATGACACACGCCGACGACGACGGCATGGTACTACCACCCAAGATCGCGCCAGCCCACGCTGTTATTCTGCCAATCTACCGCGATGACGAAAGTAAGCAGGCGGTGCTCGAGTATTGCAACAACCTCAAGGAAACCCTAACGCAAAAGGCCTATGCAGGCCGAGCCATTGAGATTGAGATTGACGACCGCGACTTGCGAGGCGGTGAGAAGAAGTGGCATCACGTGAAACGTGGTGTTCCACTGCGAATCGAGGTTGGCCCCAAGGACTTGGCAAAGGACGCTGTCTTCCTGGCTCGTCGCGATACGGGCGAGCAGACTAGCATGCCACGAGAAGAGCTGCTCGAAAATTTCACTGGTTTGTTAGACGCAATCCAAACCAACCTTTTTGACCGCGCGGTAGCGATGCGTGAAGAAAACACGCGCACCATCGACAACGAGGCCGATTTCCGTGCTTACTTTACGCCTAAGAATCAGAACAAACCAGAGCTGCATGGCGGATTTGCCAAGTGCCATTTTGCATCCGAAGAAGCCGTCCAACCATTGCTAGACGAATTGAAGGTCACCATTCGCTGCATTCCCTTGGATGGCAACGACACACCAGGCACTTGCTTCTTGACCGGCCAACCTGCTGAAAAATACGCCATCTTCGCCAAAGCCTACTAATCCAAACGCACCTCTTTCACACTCTCCGGTTGTGGATCTGATTGCGGCTCCCTCTCCGCGCCTCCATACCAACAACAATACACCACTCGCTTAGATGAACAAATCGATTGGTCGCCGCTACTGCTCCTTGATTCGCAAGCCGGCGGGGACAACAAACCGCTCGACCAAGGAAAACCCAAACTGGGCGGCAAGGGCTAAGAGGGCGGCGGGTACGGCTCCTTGCAAAATCAGCCAAAAATCGGCAAGACGAATGCCTGTGATGATCGGCTGCCCGTAGCCTCCAGCCCCGATGAGTGCTCCGATGGTCGCGGTGCCGACGTTGATGACCGCACTTGTCTTGATGCCCGCCAAAATTGCGGGCGATGCAAGCGGAAGTTCAATTAGCCACAAGCGTGCCTTACTGGGCAGCCCAAGCGCTAAAGCACTTTCGTGAATACTGGGTGCCAGACCAGTAAGACCAGTATAAGTCCCGCGAACGATTGGTAACAAACTATACAAAAACAGCGCTAGAATCGCTGGCTTGGCCCCGAGCCCAAGAATGGGGATCATGAACACGAGCAACGCCATCGACGGAATGGTCTGGATGATGCCCACGGTGCCCAATATCCATTCGCCTAGCCGAGGACTACGGTAAGCCCAAATACCAAGTGGAATGGACACTAGAATTGCCCCCGCCAACGAAACAGACACCAGCACAATGTGCTCGAGCGTGTTACGCCAGAATCGCGCCAAGCGTCGAGCGAAATAGCTGCCACCTGAATCGGGGACCACGATACTTGAGTCGACGTTTACATGAAGAAACTCGGCCGCAATTTGCTGTTCCGGCTCACGGTCAATTCGCGACGCTTTGTTGAGACCGGTCATGGCTGGGTTATCGATCTTCCCAGCCAGCTTGGCAAACATTTCGGCCAGCCGTTTATCAGACTGCAATTCGTCGCGATACAGCACCACGGCTTCGTACATCGGAAAATGGGCAAGGTCGTCTTCGAGTACGGTAAGTTTGAACGAGATAATCTCTGGATCGGTCGAATACAAATCAATCACATCGATGGACCCAGACCACACACCTCGGTACGCCAGAGCGTGATCGAGCCCACGAATATTCTCTTGAGACAGACGATACTTCCGCTTGAGGCTACTCCAGCCGTCGCCGCGTTCGACGAATTCATCCGAAAACCCCAGCGCTAGATCAGGATGCTCTTTCAAGTCGGAAATCTTTTCAATACCCAACTCGCTTGCCCGCGTAGCCTTCATGCCTAGTGCATAGGTGTTGTTGAAGCCAAGCGGCTGGCCCATGTGGATGCCCTTGGCGGCAAGCGATTCGCGAATTTGATCGATCGAATAGACTTCTTCGTCTTTGAGGATCTCCTCCTTGAGCGTGCCTGTGTACTCAACATAGGCGTCGATATCGCCTTTGAGCAGCGACTGCCAGAGAATCTGAGTACCGCCAAGCTCGCTACGATGCTCCGCTTTTCGCCCAGCGTGCTCGGTCAACCGACACAACATCTCTCCCAAGATGACGGATTCAGTAAAGCTCTTGGAGCCAATCACCACCGGCGGCTTACTATTACTATCT
>CAYPLE010000107.1:0-7784 GCA_964411445.1 uncultured Pirellulaceae bacterium | reverse complement strand
CGGTATCCCCGGGAGCTTGAGATGCATCTGCCGACTGCGGACTGGATACCGGCAGTGCTGCTGCCGAAGCGACGCGAGCCAAAAGAACGGAGGCGGCCAGCGCAAATACTACCCAACGTGGGAGCAGCGATACGGAACCAGCGGCAAAACTGCTGCGAGGCTGTCGAGCGAGCCAAGTGGTCGTGTTCGCAATTGAAATACTGCCAATGCCAAGCTGCGTGTGGCGAATACCTTGCAAATCGGTTTTCGAATGCACCTGTTGTTTCCTACGAATTCTGATAGAGTCGGGCCTCAAATTGGTGGCCCGCCTGCACGCTCAAGCCAGTTTGGCGATCACACAATGCAAGACGCGATTTGAGGCTTAGACTATATGGTTTTATCGCTGACTTTTGTCGGATTAGCCGCCGTCATCGTGGCTGCTGCCATGACATTGGCCAAATTTGCTGATGATATCGCCGAACGCACCGGGCTTGGTGGCAGCGTCACGGGCTTGGTCTTGCTGGCCGGTGCGACCAGCCTTCCTGAGTTTTCCGTTGGCTATGCGGCGATTTCTCAAGACGCGCCCGACTTGGCGGCGGGAGGAGTGCTTGGCAGCTCGCTCGTCAATTTGCTCATTCTTGCCCTAGTCGACTTGATCGCTCGTCGACCTGGTCAGATTTTGACCCGCAACGCCTCAGCGCATGCAATCAGCGCGACGGTTGGCTTCTTGCTGGCCGCCATCATTTTGATCGGTTTGCTGACCGACTACGACGAAATTTTCTATCGCGCCGGACCAGCGAGCTGGGCTGTGATCGCTGCTTACATCTTATGCGCTCGGCTCGTGTTCCTGGATCAAAAGGAAGGCCCTCCAGAGGCCAAGAGACCTGAATCAACCGACGAAAGCGAAGAAGATTCAAAGCAGCCCAATCTGTTGATTGCCTGCCTAGGATTCGCTGCAGCAACCGCCGTGATCTACTTTACGGCCCCTTACCTGAGTGCCAAAGGGGATGAAATTGCCGAAGTCACCGGGCTGGGACGGACCTTTATCGGGACCCTACTCTTGGCTGCCGTCACGAGCTTACCTGAAGCAGTCTCGACGATTGCGGCAGTACGACTGGGCGCACCGGACATGGCGATCGGCAACATCTTTGGCAGCAACGCATTCAATATGCTCATATTCGCTTGCCTGGATTTCACAACCAACGACTCGCTATTGAGCGTCGTTTCCGAGACACATGCCATCACCGCTGCCTGTGCGCTGGGCGTCACCGCGATTGGTTTGATGAGCATCCTTTATCAGCCGAAAAAGCGATGGTGGGTCTTCGAGCCCGATGCTGCGCTAATAGCTATACTGGTGGTGGGTTCACTGTACCTCATCTACGCAAATTCCTAACGCTCCGCGATCCCTAGTCGAAACGAAGGTTTACGCCTCACCGTCTTCGCGCACAACGGAATCGCGTCGTAGCGGATTTGGTTACAGATCCCAACAACTGGAATAACGTGTTAGAAAACCCCGGCGAAACACACCTAATGCACCAGAGTTGAGAGTTTGAAATACCCCAACACCGACCAAATGGACCTCGTCCGCGTTACGGCGGCCTGTCACGAGACGTTCATTGCCAACCCAGAAAAAAATGCTGCGGCTGCTATTGAACTCCTGCAGCGGCACCAGGACAGCGCGGTCATCGTAACCAGTGAACTCTCGCTGTCCGGTTATACATGTGGCGATCTATTCGCGCAAGCCGCGCTGCTTCGTCGATGCGAACAAGCTCTGGCAACGGTAGCCGCTGCTACGCCAGCAAACCAGATATTTGTCGTCGGCCTGCCGCTGCGAGCAGAAGGGCGGTTATACAACGTGGCCGCAGTCTTGAGTGGTGGAGCAGTCCTAGGTGTTGTCCCCAAACAGCACTTGCCCAACTATCAAGAATTCTACGAAGGTCGCTGGTTCCACGCTGCCGACGGCACTGAACCGACCAGCGTGGAACTATTCAGTAGCAACGGTTCGTTCGCTGCGGTCCCCTTCGGTATTGACTTACTCTTTCGATGCAGGCCTACGCACTCAAAAACCCCACAATCACTTCACGACTCGCGATCACATCACGAGCTGTGCATTGGCATCGAACTGTGTGAAGACCTGTGGATGCCGCTGGCGCCCAGCAGCTATCAAGCGGTAGCCGGCGCCAATTTGCTGCTCAACCTCTCTGCTAGCAACGAATTGATCGGCAAAGCAGCCTGGCGGGAAACGCTAGTACAAGCGCAATCGGGTCGATGCTTGGCCGCCTACGCCTACGCCAGCGCTGGTCCCACCGAATCCACCACGGACGTTGTGTTTGGCGGGCATTGCTTGATCGCCGAAAATGGGCAAATCCTCGCCAATGACCGAATCATTGGTGACGTTTCTGAACCAAGAACTCCGAACGAATCGGTCACAACCGACATTGACCTGGGACGACTCGAACATGATCGTCGCAAATCCAACAGTTGGAGCGATTGCCGGCGCCGGTCCGAGAAAACTTTTCGGTACATCGAAACCGAATTCCCAAGCTCCGCCAGTCAAGCACAACCGGCAAGTCTTAAACGAACGATTTCGGGAACACCGTTCGTTCCGCGGATCACCGCAGAACTGGACGATCGATGCGCGGAAGTGTTTGGCATCCAGTGCGCCGCGCTTGAAAAACGGGTTAGCCGCTTGCCGGAAAACTTGCCGCTCAATATCGGAGTTTCGGGTGGCCTGGATAGCACCCTTGCGCTGCTGGTCGCCGTGAAGGCATGTCAGCAGGCGGGCTGGCCAACTTCAAGAGTTGCCGCCGTTACGATGCCTGGCTTTGGAACCACACCCAAGACACTTAGCTCAGCCCGATCGCTGATGCGACTACTTGGCGTAACGTCCAGCGAGATTGATATCCGCCAACTATGCCTGGACACCTTCCACGCTCTCAGTCACGAACCATTCGGTTTGAAAGCTGCTTCATCGCTGCAAGAGTTTGAAGAACAACTGCGTGACCTTGAACAAGATGAGCTGTCCGATTTGACGTTCGAGAACGTGCAAGCTCGCCAACGGACGATGATCCTGATGAGCCGAGGATTCGTTCTTGGAACTGGTGACTTGTCGGAACAAGCTCTAGGGTGGAGCACCTACAACGGCGATCACATGTCGATGTACAACGTGAATGCTTCGGTACCGAAAACGCTGGTCAAATTCCTCGTTCGTTACGTCGCGGAACGTGAATTCGACGGCGAAACAAGAAAAGTCCTGCTGGATGTCGTCGACACGCCGATATCGCCAGAACTGCTTCCTGCATCTGGAAAAGAGATTCAACAATTCACCGAACAATCTCTTGGCCCTTATGAATTGCACGATTTTTTCTTGTACTACATGGTGCGGTTCGGATTCGGCCCAACCAAGATTGCGGGCCTTGCGCAACACGCTGAATTTAGTCGCCACTACGATTTGGCCGAGATTGTCACCACCCTGAGAACGTTCCTCAAGCGCTTTTTCGCGAACCAGTTCAAACGTTCCTGCGTTCCCGATGGCCCCAAAGTGGGCAGTGTGAGCCTCTCACCGCGTGGCGATTGGCGGATGCCCAGCGATGCCGACGCGGACGCCTGGCTGAACGAACTGGATTCCATTCAAGATAGTGCATCGAATGATTAGGAAACCAGGAACTTGAGCGGAGTACGGCGATTTGCAGACGAAGCAGTTCGGCGGAGTGCCGTCGGTAATTGGGGCCGACGCAGCTACTCCCTCGAAGGAGCTTCGCCGCTGCGCCGGATCCTAACCGGCGTCGGGTTCACACTGCTGATCGTCGCTGCGGCAGCCCTGCTGTACGTAATGGCGGGGTGGAGCTGGGGGGACGCGATCTATATGGTCGTCATCACCATCTTCGGTATCGGCTACGGGGAAGTCCGGCCGGTGGATACCGATTTCTTACGATGGATGACCATCGGTCTGATCATTTTTGGATACATGGCAGTAATCTATACCGTTGGCGGTTTTGCCCAAATGGTTATCGACGGGGAACTGCGTCGAGTTTTAGGAGTTCGAAGAATGCAACGCGACATTGATCGATTAACCGGACATGTCGTCATCTGCGGTTTTGGGCGCATGGGACGCAAGCTAGCAGAAGCCCTTGCAACGCGCGGAAAGCCGCTGGTCGTGATTGACCAATCAAAAGACCGCGTCGAACAAGCCCGAGAATTCGGGTGCTTGGCCATTGAAGGAAACGCGACGGAGGAGTCCACGCTCAAGTCCGCGGGAGTAGTGCGGGCCAGCACGCTGACCACCGTGCTCAGCGATGACGTGGCCAACCTGTTTATCACGATCACTGCCCACGAATTGAACCCTGCTTTGGAAATCCTGGCGCGGGCTGAGCAAACGAGTACGATTAAGAAGCTACGCCAAGTGGGCGCTAGCAACGTCATCCTGCCCGCCAATATTGGCGCGGATCGGCTCGCGAACATGATCCTTCGTCCGAGTGCTGAATCTCTCCTGCAGCAAGCGGAATTGCCCGAAGGCCTGAACTACGACCTTGCCTCCATCGGCTTACGGCTCGACGAACTCGAACTACAGCCTGGATCACCACTGATCGGCGGCACGATTGAAGACCTAATTTCAAAGGGTCAATCGCTACTCCTGATTGTCGCTCTTCGTGAGGCCGAGGGGAAAGTGCACCTCAACCCGCCACAAAAACACCCGCTTTCATCAGGCGACTGCGTCGTCATCCTCGCTCACGATGAAGATATCCCGCGCCTGTGCAGTCGCTTTAACTTGCAAAGCGAATTGAGCGCAGGTGACACTGAAGCGCTCCAGTAGTGCGAGTCACACCAGCTTAGAGCGCTCTAACATCCGCCAAGAACGATCGTCGCTCAGCTACATGTCGTAGACTTCGGGATCGACATTTGGGGCTTCGGTCATCCTTCTGTGCAGCCCCCGCAGCTTTCCCTCGCCGCTAGTGAATGGATCCTCACTGTCGAGCACTTCCGCGAGTTCCTCTTCGACCTTATCAGGATCCTCGCCAGCCTCCATGCGGCGAATGGCCTCCTCCATGCCTTCGCCCATGCTCATGCCAGTTGTATTCATCAGCTTCCGCATCATCGCTGCCATGGCCCGCGGATCGTCTTCGCCCACGTTGTCCATGTCGCCAGCCATCTCCATCATGGCTCGCTCCATCTGCTCCTCATCCAAGTCAGACATATCGTCCGGAGGACCATCGGAATCCGGCGAGCCCGAAGAGATCGCGAACCGCGACATCTGTCGCTCAAGTCGGCCGCCCGCGCCCTTTGGGCACTTCGGACACTTCGGCGTTGTTTCCGTGTCGATCTTCCGCGCAAAAAAGCTGTAGATCGTATGACAGTTACGGCAATAGAACTCGTAGATTGGCATCCTGACTGGCTCCTGTCGAGTTTCCAAGGGATGCATTTTGATAGTGCATTTCATTCCTCTCAGCAAGATCTTCACAGCATAACTCCCGACCGTGATTCAGTCGCAGATACCAACGCTGCACCTGGAATGCTGCAAAAGCATCGTTTTCTGAGTCAACTTGGGCAAGTTTCTAAGACCGAAGTTGGCAATGTGTTTCGAGCATTTTGTTCGCGGCCTAGCAAGAACGCTGGCAGCGGAAGTGCTCCGGCGCGGGTTCTGATTGAAGGCGATCGAGAGGCGATCACACGGACTCGAGCATAGCAAGCGTGATTACTTTGGTATCGACACGAACCGGCTCCGACACACCCAATTTTTTGATCTCTTTGTCCTTCTTGTGGCAAAGCACTCGACTGGAAACAGCCACAAAAAAGACAAGAACCACAAAAACCTCACGACTCCGATGCAACCAATTTTTTGTTCTCTTTGTCCTTCTCGTGGCTAAGCACGCGTCCTTTTTGTGCTCTTTGTCTTTCTTGTGGCTAAGCACGCGCACTGGCCACAGCCACGAAGAAGACAAGAACGTCTGCGCGACTCGCACTATTCTTCGGGGGCCGTCTTAATGGGAGGCGGAGTGGTGGTGGTGCTGGTGAGAGCGCGGATTTCGAGGTTGGATCCAGCCTTGGCTAACATTTCCACCGAAAGGACTGGCTGGGTGAGGATGTCTTTGGAAACGTAAGTTTCTTCAATCAACGTGCGAACCTCCGTGACTTGCATGTCGGCAACTTTCAGTCGACCGACGAGAGGCAAGACGATTTCGCCAGACAGATGCACGGGAACAGGGTAGCCGACGACGGGGCTATTCGTGCCAGCTTGCATGACAGGCAACGGCTGCTTGTCCATCGGCAAGACCGCTTCGATGTAGATTGCCAGCGTATCACCCGGACGCACCTGATTGAATTCTTTCAATTTGGCAATTTTCTGCTTCTCCTCTGGCAACTTCAGCAGTTCGCTCACATCGCGCCCCAACATCTCCCCCGCCATCACCGCAATCAAGTGAGCAAAATCTTTTTCATCATTGATAGAACTCCAAGACAAGGACTGACCACTTCTCGTATTGAAGTTGTTAATAGCACTTGAGGTTCCAACTCGGTTCGTCGCCAAGGTCTGGATCTCTGCAATTAACTCTTTCACGGAAGCTGTGAGTTCCAAGTCGCGTGCAATTTGAAGCAATAAGACCAATTCGTACGCCCTAGCAGGCGATCTGTCAGATATTGACGACTGGTGTTCTCGGAACACAACGGACTGCATGACGGGTGTCACCCACGGCCTGTAGCTTGAATCCAGGGAGATACGCTGGCTGGCTGTTTCGAAGTCGGCCTTCGTTGCTTCCAATCGATTGCGAAGAGAGCTTTCAAACGCTTCGATCTGAACAGCCGTCAACTTGTCTCCAGTCGCCAAGACACTTCGCAAACAGGCAAGAGCCATTGTTCGTTGAACGGGGGAATCTGGCGAGGTGGCCAATTGTTCAATTGCTCGTTCCGTGATCGTTTCCCTGAGGGCTTGATCGTAGCGGTACCCGCCAGGTTGTCGGTCAGGCGCTACGCGGAACACTGGGGTCAACCAGAGTTCGTCATCCGCAAAGGCGTTGTGTTTTTGCAACAACTTAACGATCGCTTGTTGGCACTCGTAACGGATCGGAAGTGTTTCAGCCTGATAGGCGGTCGCGCTAGCGTTGAACGACTCGATTTGCACGGAGCGGTCGTACAACATACTCAACAACAATTGTCTGGCATGCTCACGCAGGACTCCCGAAGTGCCCGCATCAGCCAACGCCTCGTCGGCCCAATCCAACAGCGGTTGCAGATCCTGGATTCGCTCGCAACCGTACTCCTCGAGGAATCGTAGCGAGATTTCACCAGCAAACTCCGGCGAGTGCCTTAGGAGCTTGACAAGATTCTCAAAGAACTGCACACCGGACACGCGTGCGAGAATCCTCAAGAGACCTGACCGCTTCTCTGGAACGGCGAGCATATAATCCAACAGTGCTTGAGCCGCCTGCCTGTCTTCGCCTGCGCGCAAGCAGCCACTCGCAATGTTTTCAGCTTCGGAGTCCAGCGTCTCTAAGTTTTCGATCGCGAACACAGAGTATTCTTGCCAGTCGGCTTGCCGCAATTCTTTAAACCTGCCTTCTATTGTGGCAGAGGGTATTCCGAGCAATTCGCCAGTGCGGCGAAAAAAGATGGCAGAGGGAAAATCCCGACGGCTGGTTTGACTTCGATCCCTCAACGCCCGACCAAACGGAGACCGGGAGACCCGCGACTCAATAGGCATACGACTCTTATCGAAGCCGAGCGGAAAGTCACCCAGGCGATCATGCAACGCCTGAAGCTCTTCATCAGTTGCCGTAGCCAAATCAAATTCTCGACAGACGTTCAGCGCGACG
>CAYPLE010000106.1:0-20450 GCA_964411445.1 uncultured Pirellulaceae bacterium | reverse complement strand
CCCTGCGTCACAGCTTCTTGCGGATAGGTCTGGTTATCAGGCAGGGAGAGCGCTCTTGGACTTTGTTTCTTACCCAGTCCCCGTTCCTCGCGACCTGCCCCGCAGGGTCGTGGAGGTGACCGATGCGGCTTTCTAAGCCGGAGGTTCGGTAGCGAGGTTGATCACCTAGATTCCGATTCTGATTCGCGGCATTGGTTTGGGGGTATATCTGCGAAGAAGCCCAATATCCAATATAATAAGGTGGTTTCGTACCCATCTTTGAGTTTGAGCAGGCCCTCCACGCATGTCACCGCTCTCGTTCGCCGCTGCACTCTCCCGGCCACGTTCATCATCCCCAGTCATACGCCATAGATGCGAATTCGGTACGACATTTTGCTTGGCTGCAATTGCCGTGATGACTGCAGGGCTTTGTCGGGCTGACGAAGTAGCTTTGACTAGACAACACGTTGCAACAACACTCAATGCTTGTGTCGATTGCCACGGCGGACCTGGTGCTGAAGCCGGACTCGATATGGCGCCGTTGGTCAAACAATGGGAGTCGGATGAACTTCAGACGGCCGACATTGATCGTTGGGTAGCCATTTACGATCGCGTTAACGCCGGAGAAATGCCACCCGATGGAGGGCTCGCGGATGAAGACAAGGCTCTATTTGCTGCCGCGACTCGGCCAAGAATCGAAGTTCTAGACCGTAGGATTGTGGCATCCCAGGGACGAGCGCGTTGGCGTCGGATGAATCGCGACGAGTACCAAAACGCAATGCGAGATTTGCTGGCCGCTCCATGGCTGCCCCTTGCGAACATGCTGCCCGTAGACGGAACGCTGCATGGCTATAACAAGGTTGGTGAGGCGCTTGATGTATCGCACGTCAACTTGGCCCGCTACATGCAAGCGGCAGATTTTGCTCTGCGAGCAGTCATTGCGAAGGCGACGACACCGCCTAAGTCGATCAGCAAGCGATTTTATGCCCGCGAACAAGGCGGGTTCAATCGGCGAGTGCATTTCAATCCGTTCAATCGGAGCCCCGAACGAGCCACGTTCCCTCTGATCGACTACACGGCCGATGTGGCGGTGTTGGACGATCCAGAGCATCCATTCACGGTTGGTGCCAACGATCCGGAGAAACGTGAGCGAGAGGCGTTTGGCGTCGTTGCTAGCAGCTATGAGCCGATTGAAATCCGATTCACCAGTTTTCTTGCTCCCGCTAGCGGAAGATATATACTTCGATTCAAGGGGTACACGTTTTGGGCCGCTGGTGAGGAGAAACGGTGGTGGCGGCCGGATCGTCACAACACGTCCAAGGGACGACGCAGCGAACCGGTGGCAATCTACTCCCGCCTGCCCCCAAGGCAACTCCGCCGACTTGGCGATTTCGATTTTCAGGTTAAACCCTCTGTTCAAGAATTGAATGTCAGTCTTTTGGAGGGCGAATCGATCCAGCCGGATGCCGTTCGATTGTTTAGGTCACGCCCTCCGGGGTGGCACAATCCGCTTGCCGAAGAAGATGGAATGCCCGGGGTTGCATTTCAGTGGATGGAAGTCGAAGGACCAATCGTCGATCAATGGCCTACTGCTGGCCACTGTCTGTTGTTCGATGACCTACGGATCGTTGAAACAGATTCTGGTGCAGAAGTTGTCAGTGAATCGCCACAAGTTGATTCGCGTCGCCTGATTCGTCGATTCTTGCGGGAGGTGTTTCGCTCGGCTTCGGCCGAAGTTATCCAAGCGTCAGTGGAGCGTTGTGTGACCGTTTACCAGGAGGCGCTGAAGCGCGGAATGAGCTTTCAAGACGCAATGATTGCGGCCTACACCGCTGCACTCTGCTCACCCGAGTTTCTGTGCATCAAGGAAACTGCAGGCAAGCTAGACCAAGACGAAGCCCTGAATCGAGTTTCCCTGTTTCTTGCCAACGAACCCTATTCACGCAAACCGCCTGAGCAAATGCCAGCACAACCGAGCAAGGATTCTGAGTCCGTTGCCAAGGCTGCCCAAAAGCTGGCGTCGAGCCTGCTGGATTCGCGCAAAAGTGATCGATTCATTGCAGCGTTCCTGGACTACTGGCTCAATCTCCGCTCCATCAATGACACGTCGCCGGATGAACTGCTCTACCCCGACTACTACCTAGACGATTGGCTGGTCGATTCGGCTCTAGAGGAAACACGGCTCTTTTTTAGGACACTGATTGACGAAGATCTTCCGGTTCATAATCTTGTTGATGCAAGTTTCATGCATGTCAATGAGCGGCTTGCTAAGCACTATGGTATCGATGGATTCGAGGGTACAAATTTCGAAAAAATATCCGTCCCCGACGGCTCGGTTCGAGGCGGACTATTGACGCAGTGCAGCGTGCTAAAGGTCACCGCCAACGGATCGACAACTTCGCCGGTCGTCCGTGGAGCATGGGTGAATGAACAAATTTTGGGTGTTCACATTCCTCCTCCACCACCTTCGGTACCAGCGATTGAACCTGATACACGCGGTGCGACTACCATTCGAGAGCAACTGGCGCGGCACCGCGCGGACGCCAGTTGCAACACGTGTCACAAGATTATTGATCCAGCCGGTTTTGCTCTTGAAGCATTCGATGTTGCAGGTGGTTATCGAGAACGATACCGTGTTTTGGTAGACACAACGGCCGACGAGAACAGCACCTCAGAATCGAAGCAGGAGTCGGACCAAAATTCTGAGAAATTGGTACGCAAGACGGAAAAGGCGAACGGATATGGCAAGAATGGGCAGCCGTTTATTTTCCACTGGGGCCCCGTGGTCGACGCGTCAGGTGTCTTGCCAAGTGGCGAGTCGTTTGACGGAATTCTTGAACTCAAGAAGCAACTGGCCAAAGACGATCGACAGCTCGCCCGGAATCTCCTTCGTCAGTTGATTACCTACTCGACCGGTGCAGCTCCACGTTTCAGCGACAGGACGGAAATGGAAGCAATGCTTGATCGACTTGAACCGGAAGGCTTCCCTGTTAAGTCCCTGATCCTTGAACTCGTTCAGAGCGGCATTTTCCTTCAGAAGTAGACGCGCGGCCCGGCGCCGACCGCCCCGTGCCCCTCCTTTAGCTTTGCCCGAATCCATGCCAACTCGGAACGTGCACTTTGATCACTGAAAACTCTGTACTCGCTGATTGGCTGACCGAAGTTGCGCCCGCTCTGCCAGCGGGAGAGTTGGAGTCGGTCAAGGCAGAAGGTGGTGATCACAAGCCTGGGGCGGAAGCGAATCTTAATCGTGTTGTCCCGCAAGAAGACCTTCCATTGCTATCAGTTTCCCGTGAAGCGATGGCTTGCGAGTTCGAAGTGCTATTGAATCGCGGGCAGCACGAAAAGGCGACAGACGTGGCGCTAGAAGCCTTGGATTTAGTCCAGGAACTTGAGGCAAAGTTGAGCGTCTATCGGAGCCAGAGTGACCTTTCCACCGTCAATCGCTTTGCCGCCCAGCGACCGATTCCCGTTTCGATCGAGACCTATCGCATGCTTGAACTGGGGAACGCTATTTCGGTCCTAACCAGCGGGGCTTTCGATATGTCGGCAGGGCGGTTGTCGGACATCTGGGGATTTAGCAAGCGTCAGGGGGCGATGCCAACTCAAACGGAGATTGACGATGCCTTAACCAGCGTTGGGCATCAACACATTGAACTCTTGCAATCAGCACAACAGGTGTCGCTTCGCGATACAAACACGCAACTGAATCCGGGCGGAATTGGAAAAGGATTCGCACTGGATCGTGCAGCACAGCGTCTGCGCGAATACCGAGTCGAGAACTTCCTGATGCACGGAGGCGCCAGCTCGGTCGTTGCGGGCGGTTCTAGGGCGCACCACAAGACAGGTGGTGGCTGGCTAGTCGCTGTCAAACACCCGTTTCAGCCACAGAACGTCCTTGGTACCGTGCGTTTGCGCGACGAAGCATTAGGAACCAGCGGATCGGGTAAGCAGTTCTTCCACTTCCGTGGCAAGAGGTATAGCCACATTATCGACCCACGGACTGGACGCCCCGCAGAAGGCCTTTGCAGTGCAACCGTGATTGCTCCGAGCGCGGCAGTCGCCGACGCACTTGCCACTGCTCTATTCGTCATGGGACGGCAGAGCGCGTCGGAGTTTCTGGATCGGCATCAAGACATCGCGGCCATTCTGACACATCAGGAAAAGGAAAACGCACCGATCAAGATCGATACATTCAACCTAGCACCTGAGGTCTGGGAGCCAAACTAGGCACCTGCAACCCTGTCTTCTGAGGTTCAAGCTGAAGTGTTGCCTCTTTCTAGCGTCGTAGAATCAGTAATCCGTGGGACTGAACACGCAATAGGTACGTGCGGATCGCACTAACCGCTTTTGCGTGCCGAGAGCAAGCGTTGCTGATCGATGGATTGGTGCAACACCGGCGTGTCATAGCCGTCGCCGTCAAAGTCACCAACGATGACGGTGCCGTCGACCGAGTCCAGCTCGAAGACTTGATCCGTGGCATCGAACTGATGATTGTTGTCGCTATCAACAAGCACCTTGTTGCCACGGAGCACCGCGAGTTCATCATAGCCATCGTTGTCGAAGTCGCCGACCAACGGAATATCACCGGCTTCACCAAGCTCGATTTCTTGGTCAATGTCGGTTACTTTACCATCGCCATTGACGTCCAAAATCCACTTTCCGCCTCGGTAGACCCCGATTGTTGAAATCGAATCACCGTTGAAATCACCACTGATTGCAATGTCTTGGTCACCACCGAACTTGAACACGTGATCGATGACGTTGGCTCGTCCTTCTGAGGTTCGACTGCGTTTGATCATACGCGGCAGATCAGGAGCCTCATCTGGATGCGGTGGAACATTCTTGTATTTACCGCGAACAGAATTTTCCGGATCCGGTAGTCCAGGCTCAGCCGCTAGGGCTCGTCCGTCACCACGCCAGCGACGTCCGAAGATTCCTACATCGTCTTTGCCGTCTTCGTCCCAGTCTCCAACAACAGGTTGGTCGCCTGCGTTACCCAGACGCAACCAGATGTCTTGCTCGTCCCAGTTGCCGTTTGCATTGGCGTCAATAAACCATTCACCGTCAGCGAACAGCGCAATCTCATCTTGACCGTCACCATTGAAATCGCCAGCCAGAGGAATTGCACCAGGAATGTCAAACACATGTTCGTATGGGACGCGTCCTTCGACGTTGCTGACGGACTTGAACATCCCGTCGCGGGTGAGTCCAGAGACTTCCCATGTGTCAATGTTCAAACGATCCGCACTGCGGGCCAACACATAGTCATCAACTGCTTCGCCCGCTCGATTGCCTCGTGGAACGCCGCCGTTAATGACACTCAAGTGCCAAGTCGGAGTTGCAGTTCCGCCAACGCCCAATGCGATGGGCGGCGGGGTGTATCCCAAGACAGGATTAGTCAACGGTGGCAAACCCGCGAAAAGTGGTGGCTCAACTTCCGGACGTTCCGGCGGTGGTGGTGGCGGAGGAGGAGGTGGTGGCGGGCTCTTTTCGGCGAGGACTTCGGAGAAGTTGTTCTCCATTGAAATTTGTCCCGGCTGTAAAGTGAGAGCCAAGACAGCGTCCAACAACTGTGCCTCAGTCAGCATGAATACACCAGCCAGTGGACTGAAATCAACAAACTGGTCGATCTCGTCCTGGCTGTTTAGCGACAAGCCACCGGTGGTCCCTGGTGTATCCAGACTGTCGACATATGCTTCTGGCTGGATTTGAGTTAGGTGGTAAGTTGTGGGGCGGATCCCCGTAAAATGATAGTATCCGTTTGCATCGGTGACGACTTCGATCGTGTCACCGTCGTAGATGCCCGGCAGCGCCGATAGATCTGGGCTAGCAAGAGTCCCTGTGATTAAGCGCAGTTGCACTGTTACGCCGGCAATTGGCGTATCATCACTGGTTCGTAAGCCATCGCGGATTGTCCGTCGATCATCGGGGACGGTTCCGGTTGCATTGCGAATGACCGGTCCATCTTGGAACACATAGCCGCTGATCTCAGCCGGTGGCAGTTCGCAGAAATTTGCCTCAGTAACATTGCTGCCTGGTGTCAGGTCAATACTCGAGATAACGTCGCGTTTCGTCGCATCACCGTTTCCAGCCGGTGCAACTTGACCGCCATGGAAATAGTCCTCAGGCTGATGCTCCACCACCGAGTACTCGCCCGGAACCAGGTTGGTGAAGCTGTATGCCCCAGACGCATCGGTCAGTGTCGAATCAATAACATTGCCGCTGCTGTCGAGCAGATCGACTCGAACACCCGCAAGTGTCAGTTCACCGCCGTCGAAGAAGCAATTCCCGTTCGGGTCAACGAAGACCATGCCGGAGATGGAACCAGGCAGGATTTCACAGAAGTTGTACTCAACCAAATCGACGCCGGCGCCCAAGTTGATTGAGGAAATCTGATCTTGAATGGATGCGTCGCCGCCGCCCGAGCCTGCTATCTGACCGCCTTGCAGGAATCCAGCAGGCTGCGTTTCGCGAACCGTATAGTCGCCTGGACGCAAACCAACGAATTCGTACCGTCCGGTGGCATCAGTTTGTGTCGTTGCGATAGCTCTGCCGCTGGCGTCAAATAGCGACACCGTTACGCCAGCGATCGGATCTTCGCCATCATCGAAGTAGCAGTCACCGTCGCCATCGCTGAAGACAAATCCACTGATCGATCCCGGAGGCACTTCGCAGAAATCGTACTCAATTAGATCCATGCCTGGAGCCAAGCGGACGGAGGAGATCAGGTCAATGACTGAATCGTCGCCTCCGCCACTTCCAGCCGACTGCCCACCTTGGAAATAGCCAGCGGGTTGAATTTCCCGAACTGTGTAGACCTCGGGTAGCAAATCATCGAACGTGTAATAGCCGTCGGAGTCAGTAAACGTCGTTTGGAGTATTTGACCCGACGCATTCAGCAATTCAATCCTGACTCCCGACAAAGGCATTTCACCGACGGCGTCCAAAATACAGTTACCGTTCACGTCAGTGATGACGCGGCCCGAGATGCTACCGGTCAGCACTTCTCCGAAATCGTAGTTGATCCCCTTCGATCCTGCAGGCAGCATGATGTCCGCCAACAGGTCACCTGTGGAATCACGCCGTCCCGAAAGCGTGCCATTGACGGTACCAACGGCCGCCTGCCCGGGTAGGTAGTCTTGAGGCGTCACTTCGGTGATTCGGTATTTGCCCGGAAGCAATCCCGTAAACATGTAACGCCCGAGTGAGTCGGTCCGCTGGGTTGCAACCTGATTGCCCGCTTCGTCCCACAGGGTGATAAGCACTCCTTCGAGAGGCAGTTCACCGGAGTCAAAGTTTCCGTTGTCGTTGCGATCGTAAAACGCATGCCCGCTCACTTCGGCAGGCATCAATTCACAAAAATCATAGTCGATCGCCTGCGTGTCACCCGTTAGATCAATGGTTGTGATTCGGCTTGTCCCGTCGACTGCTCCACCGACCGAGCCGACGCGTGCACTGCCGTCAATCAGCCCTGCTGGGGTGACCTGGGTGATCGAATAGACACCGGCTCGCAGGCCGCTAAATTCGTAATAGCCCGCCGCGTTGGTGCGAGTCGTCTCGACCAACGTCCCGTTTTCATCATGCAGTTCGACGGTCACATTGGAAAGCGGCGCCTTGGTGCTGTCTTGTGAAAAGCAGTCGTAACCATCCGTAACAACGCAGACATGCCCGCTGATCGTAGAGGGCAGGTTTTCGGCAAAATTGAGATCCCGAGCGTGAGTGTCACCTAGTGGGATGTCAATCTCAGTCAGTATGTCAGGGTTGCCGACTACCAACTGCCCGATCTTTCCACCCTGACTGTAATTCCCCTCTGTAGCGCCAACGCTGTAATAGCCCGCCGGCTGAACTTCGCGAACCTGGTAATTTCCTGGCTGCAGCCCCAGCGAAACGCCAAATTCATAAAAGCCATTAGAATTTGTCTGTGTCTTGTGGCCTGTCGTCACATAGCTGCTGCCATTGAAGCGGAACAGTTCAAGTTCAACACCGGGCAAACGTCGATCTGTGGCGTCCAGGACAAGATCTTCATCGCGATCTTGATAAACCGTACCCGAGATCGAAATTGGCTTGGGTGTTTGCTGAAGTTCCACCAAACCACCTGCGGTACGGTCACGCTTTCCATCGTCGTTGTCGCGCGGAAGCGGAAGCTGTGCCGGATCCAAGCGAGCATCGTAACGATTCCGGAATTTGTCTGAACCGCGAACGTCTTCGTAGTGGGGCGCGATGAATTCTGCGTCGAGTAGGGAGTTTTGGAATTCGACGCCCGACGTAATTGGGTCAAATCCCTCATTGAGAATCGTTTGATCGGTCTCATTCGGGTCGTACGACTGGACTTCGTCGACGTCGATTGAAAAGACGAGTAGATCACCGGCGTAAAAGTTTGTGAAATCCAACTGCAGACGTGTGGATCCATCAACAACTGTGGCTGTGACCGAAGCGTTGCCGCGCGTTGAAGTAAGTTGCTCGACTTTGAAAGGGTATGCTTCGTCGGCACCAACACCCGTATTGATGGTGTCAAAAAACAAGTCGCCGAGTCCGAAGCCCGGTTCGTTCAAATCTCCATCGATGATGAGCGTCTTGAGTTGAGTACCTTCTGCACCGCCTTTGAAGGAAATGTAAAAGTTATCACCATGAAGGTCGCTACCTAGATCTTCTTCTATGTAGACTGCTCCAATCTGAATGGCGTCGGCGGCCATCAGCATTCGCGGCTCCATGTGCTCCAGCATTGCCTTCCGCACGGCAGCTCGTCGCACCGTCTTGGATGCTCCGCGGCTCGGCGTGCGTTGGCGGTTCAGTCGCGTAGCTGGACGCAAGTGCGCAGGGGTGCCTGTAGGGGCAAGGCCGTGTAGGGCTGCCGCACACAACGAAGGGTTACCTGAAAACCATCGTGCAAGCTTCTGAACTGGGTTGCTTAGGAACAACTGTCACCTCCGTGTGCTCGGAACCAATCGGCTCCACGCGTATCCAATGCCGGACTCGCAAAAGCTACCGTACTATCTCTATTTAACTCGTAGTTTCTCGTCGAATTGGATCGGCGAGTAACTGACCGGCTGCTGCTTACTCTGGCGAAGCTTACTCAGTGCTTCTAGATCCCAGATTCGCACGGTCGTGTCAAACGATCCGCTTGCTAGCAACTTCCCAAACGGACAAAGCACAGCTACGGTGCCTTCGTGCGATTCCAAGTTGGCGACGACACGATCCGTTGTGAAGTCGAACAATTGAATGGAGTTGTCAGCACCCGCGATCGCCACAATGCTGTCATTGATCAAACACATCGCCTTGAGCTTGGCAGGCATGCTCAGCGTTTTCGGAAGTGCATTACCGGCCGCCAAATCGTACTGAACCAGTCGGCGGTCATCGCCAACGCTGGTAATGCTCTTCCCATCCACCGAGAATCCCGCTGTGCGAACGCGACGGCGATGATGGGTGTAATGGGCTATCTCAGCGCCCGTGGTTGGGTCCCAGACGTGAATTTGGCCGTCTCGACCAGCACACAACAATCGTGAACCATCAGGGCTGAATCGAACGGTTCGGAGATCGTCGCAGTCGCAATCGATCACCATCTGGTATTGTCGAGTTGCAATATTCCAAAGAACAATCCGTTCATCGAAACCGCAGATCGCCAACAACTGCTTTTCAGTGCTCAACGAAAGAGAGCGAATCGCAAAGCCGAATTCTGCAATCGCAACCGGCGGCTCACCCTGATTCCACTGATAAACGATTCCATCATCGCCAGCGGAGTAGAGCTCCGGGACTTGTGTATCCGGGAGGCCCTCACTGGAAGCAAATGCGAGTGCGTGAATCCAGTCGACGTGGGCAGCGCCGGTGTAAATGACTCGATCCAGTTTCACGCTGTAGATGCGAATTGCGTGATCATCACCAGCGATCGCCAAGTAGCTTTCCGAGGAATCCGCCGCCAAAGCTGTAACGACCGGTGGCGACTCTGCGTCGTCGAGCGCTTCAAGTTCAATGACTTTGGGTTGCATTGCGCGAACGATGCTAGCATCCCGTCGCAATTCATCCCGCGTGACCAAGCGAACTTGGTTGTTGCGGTCGCTCTTGCCCGACTGGTTTGCCCCAACATAACTTGGCGTTGCGTCAAAAGACTCCGCCTGAATCGCTGCCGTCGCCGAACTTGGCAGACTTGATGGAACGCTTGGTGCGACTTCCGAGCCGGTCGTTGGCAGGGCAGGCAGCTCGAGAGGCAATTGAGCTTGGGCGCTGGAGCCCAACGCGGTCCAGGCGGCCACACTTCCCAAAGCAAGGCCTGACACTGAGCGCCGAAGTTGATTTCGCAGATTTTCTACCGATTCGATTGGCCGCATCGTTCCGTCCGCAGAGTCGCAATCCATTTCGTACAAGCGCACAACGCAGCTTGTCGATTCGAACTATCGACTTTTGCGTTCGGCAATCTGCAGGCGTTTTGGCAAACTTTGCCGATTCCGCGAGTTCTAACACCTGCGCATCGTCACTCGTAACGATAGCATTGGCCTTGCCATCAAGGGGCGATGCAGCTCTCAAGCACTTCGCCACTTACGATCGCTAGGCCAAACTTCACCACGCTGACCAACGCTGGCTACTTAAGATGAAAAGCAAGTAGGGTGGGTGCTAACCCACCACAGCACAAGAAAAAACGGCTCACAAGAAAAGCCTGACGCCCGACTGAACTATGACAGCTACGAGCTTGCCATTCCTCCATAGCTTCTCCCAAAGGGCGAGGCGAATTGCTGGTGGATGCAATAGAGCAAGACGACAATTTGCACTGGCTAGCAAAGCGACCGGCTCGGCAGCCGCATCGTACGGGCAAAGAGAAACCCGTTGGGTCAGTTTTATCAGGTGCGTCGTGGCAGCCATTGCAAGCACTCACTTGACGCGCCCAAGCAGTTGCATTTCGGGTGATGTATGCGAGCCAAATGATCGGCGTTGACCCAGGGCGGGATCAACCTGTACAAGTCCCGTAGCGAGTTCGGCTGGATTGCACTTCCTGCAAGTTCGCCGACGCGTTCGCTGAGAAAGAAAAACCTCCGCCCAAATGTCCCGAGGCCGAGGATGAAACAATTACTTCGGAACAAGTTACAGGAATACAGAAATGTCGATGCGAATCGCTTCTTGGAAAGGACTCGCAGCAGTCGCAGCCCTGAGCAGTGTTGTTGCTGGATGCGGTGGAGGTGGAGCTGCTGATTCTTCAACTGAAACAGCCCAATCGCCCGCTGCAACAAGCGAGCCGACTACGACACCCGCAGCCACGCCGCAAATGAAGGTCAACATCGTACAGAATGGTGCGACCTTACCAGCCGGCGAAACGGTTGCCATTTTTCTAGACAGTCTGCGACGTGGGAACGAGCAAGCCGCGAATGCGGTTCTGACCCTCAAGGCTCGCGAAGAACTCGCTAAATCGATGTTCGTTCTTCAGCCACCTGGAGCTCCTGAAGGCAGGTTCTCGATTGGCCGAGTCACGTTCGAGGAAGGCGTCACCGACGTTGCCCTTGTTGAAAGCACTTGGACAGATCCTCCAACAGCGGATTCCCCCACGCCCGTCAATAACGAAATCGTTTGCGAAGTCCGCAAAGAAGACGGTGCTTGGCGGATCTCAGGAATCGCACTCGAGATCGAAGGATTGGAAACGCCGCTGGTTCTGGACTTTGAAGACTCAGCAGCACTCAACGCCGCGATCGCTGGTGCTGGCGTCGAGCCTACGGGCAACCCACAAGCAGGTGCGACGCCCCCGGCCGGAACGCAACTACCACCAACGGGCACCCAAGAACAAGGAGGTGTGCAAATCGCACTTCCTCAATTCCCGAATCAACCGGTGAATCGATAACGAACCAGAATCCACGGCTTACCGCCCTGGTCGAAAGAATGCCCTGGCATTGGTCAGAGACTTCAGCGTCTCCGACTAGGTCAGGGCTTTTTCGTTTCTCAGATGCTCCGCGCGGCGTAAGTGATATAGCGGTTGTGAGGCCTTTTTGTCCGCCCGCGGATGGCTGGCCGCGTTTTGCCGCGGACGCAATCTTGACCAGCCTAAGTGCAACCTATCCTTGAGTGCTCCTGCGCGATCGACTCGCTCCAAACAGCGTTTGCCTCAACTTTTCGCCCAAGGTGGCAGGCTGGCCGTTCAAAGCGGCACACTGGCGATGTCCGACGTCCAAGTAAGTTGCCGCCGCAAAAAACCCTTCGTAGACAGAAACGATGGACCGCATCTGGGAACCCAATAAGCATGTTACGCAGTTGGATGGCCTGCGCGGTTTGGCGATCTTAATTGTCACCTGCTACCGATTCACCAAGTCGCTCCCGCACGACAGCGCAGTGGGCGGAGCGTTGCGTAGCATGTTCTACTTCGGTGAACGCGGTGTCGATCTGTTCTTTGTGCTCAGCGGTTTCCTCATTACCGGCGTGTTGTTGGACGCCCTGAGCAGCAGTGGCCCGCAGCGGCCGCTTGCGATCCTGAAGAACTTCCTCATTCGGCGTTCACTGAGAATCTTTCCACTTTACTATTTGTCTCTAGCGATACTGCTTATACTCTCTGCAACACCGGCGTTTCGCGGTGTTTTTTCCGAGGCTGCTGACCGGCAGTTCTACCTTTGGACTTATCTGACTAACGTCCAGATGACCATTGAGAACAGTTGGTGTTTCGGCTACTTGGATCATTTTTGGTCGTTGGCCGTAGAAGAACATTTTTATCTCCTTTGGCCCTTCCTCGTACTTCTACTCCCAAGTCGCAGACTTTTGCTGGTCGCGTTTGGCATCGCAGGGCTTGCGGCCGTAGGACGAGTTGCCTTTACGGCTCTCGCCAACAACGACCTCGCGCCTGATGTGCTCAGTGTTTTCCGTTTCGATGCACTCTTGATTGGTTCCGCACTGGCAATCGCGGCTCGTAACACAAATCTGCTCAGGGCTGGCGTACCCGTTGGAATCAGCGTTGCCGTCTTCTGCGCAATTGTTGGCGTGGCCATGAAACTGACCAGTGGTCGGCTGCTTACCATTCCTCACACGGTTTGGGCAATGATTTGGGCTGGCGTCCTATTGGCGCTCATCGCTTCCAAGCCGAATCAACTGCTGTCCAAAGTGTTCAATCTGAAGTTCCTGCAAAGGCTTGGGAAGTACTCGTACGCGATGTACGTTTTTCAGAATCCACTCATTCCGCTGGTTGGCGGCGTGCTCTCGCTAGAGATTCTGGCAGGAGCAACCGGCAGCATGGACTTGGCCTGTCTGTTGTATCCGGCGTCAATGTTCGCGCTGACGATCGGCGCGGCACTCATCAGTTGGTACTGCTTGGAGCAACCAGTGCTTCGCTTGAAAAAGTACTTTCCTATGAAGGCCAAGCCAATGCTTTTGCGCAGTGATCAAGAGTCGGCGGCACTCAAGCACTCAGATGCTGTTGTCCGTCAATGAGGCTTCGAGTAGAGCACCACTTTCTACGCAGTTGAACCCTAACCGACGATAGATATCATTCAGTTGCGTCTGATGAGCCGACGACACGGCTACCGCTGTGTCCAAACGCTCTTTGCTAAATTCTCGCAAGCTTTCTGCGATCAAGAATAGCAGATGCGCAGCGCCTTCGCTTTCCACGCGAGGCGGCCACAACCACAGACAGGTCTCTGGTGAAGTCTTGAGTTCCGGGGCAACAGTCCAAAAGAGCACTTCACCAACAATCCTACGTTCTGCACGAAGGCTAAGCTGCAGACTGCACGGATCGGTATGCCCGAGAACACATGCTTGCCACCAAGGAAGCAACGGCTCGTCCACGTCGCGATTGACCTGAGCCTTTCGACGAATCAACATCTGCTCGCGATCAACGGGCGGGCGGAAGCTGGCCAAATCTAGGTGCCAAAGGGAAAGCTCTTCGACGACGTTGAAGCCCGCGCCTGTCAGCCACTCAAGCAGTGGGGCTTCCGCATTGGTGACGCCAATCATCGATCCCCCAGGACCAAGCCCGAGGAATAGACCAACTGAAGGGAAGCTGGCACGAAAAGAAATTTGCGCGGCACCGCGCTTTCGTGCTGCATTCTTCAGGCCGTTGATGAGTAGCTGGGCGACTTCATCTCGCAAACCTGAAGCGGGACTCTCCGGTTCATCTTCGACGCAAATTGCCGCGATGTTGGCGCCCGCGGGATCCAAGTCCAACATTTGGTCCGATGGTTGGTAGCCAAGCTGTGCGAAGCCAACGATCCGATTGCCGACCGTGGCGACGCAACAATCTGTTTCATCAAAGTAGGGCTTCGACAGGCAGGACAACTCCAGTTGAACGCCTTCGATCTGGCAGTGCGGCCCGAGGGCGCGATGATGCGAATTCCAAACGCGGACGATCTCGGAAAAATCTGTGTTGCGAAAGCTTCGCAGTGCAAGATCCATCAACAACCTGCCTTGTGCCTTACTGCTCGTCAACGAAAAAGTACTTGATCGGTGTTCTCATACTCGTTTGGCAAGCGTACCGGATGACAGGCGGCTTGGAAACAGGCTCACCCGAGAAACGGCTGCACAATTGAAGCAGTGGGCTCTTCCTTCTTTTCCGGCGGCTCGAAAAAGAACTTCGTGTACACCAATGCTCCGATGACGGTTACGACCAGCAAGAGGAAGGTAATCAATCGCAGCTTCAGCGCTTGTGCCGAAACTGCCTTCAGCTTGCGACGCGGATTCATGAATATCCATGCAATAACGGCCGCAACGTTCACTCCCGCAGCAAACACGAAAAAGGCGGCGGGCGTTCCAGGGGCTTCTGCAATGTACGGAAGAGTTATGTATTCCACAAAGTACGGGAATAGCACTGCGCTGACCGCTGCTCCCATATTGCCAATCATATTCATGGCCGCCGAGACAGCACCACTTCGCGTACCGCCAATGTCCATACAAAACGCCCAACTCGGACTGAGCGTCATCTCAACTCCAAAGATCGCAATCGTAAAACAGGTAATGAACGGCCATACCGATTCTGAAGAAACCGTCTGGGATGTCAGCAGTAAACCGATGGCCCCAATCGTATAGCCAGCCATCGCGGGTAGACGGCGCGAGAGCGTGTGATAGCCCAATTTGTGAAGCCGAGTAACAAGGTAGCCGCTCATCCAAAGAGCAACTGCACCGGCGAGCAACGGAATAGAGGCAGCCCAAGCTAGGTCGTCCCCCCAAGTGTCTTTGATGTACCCCTGCAACCACGTGATACTAATAAAGAAGGTAATATTGCTGGCCGCGTACTGCATCATCGCGAGCAATACATTTGCGCTTGTGACAACGTGAATGTACGGTACCGCTTCCTGCTGTGCGTCGTGCTCTTCCTCGATGCCTTTTCGAATCAATTCAACTTCAGCGGCGTTCACCTTCGCGTGCTCGCTTGGCTGATCGCGATACCAAAACCACCACACAACGCCCCAGACAATACCGACCGCGGCGTTGGCGAAGAAAGTCATCCGCCAGCCTATCACTTCAATAATGCGTGGCATGACAGCCAGCGAAACAGCAGCACCGATGCGAGCCCCGGAGTGAAAAATGCCCTGCCCGAGCCCACGTTCCTTGGCAGGAAGCCAACTGTAAAGTGCTCGTGTCGCACCGGGATACGCGCCCGCTTCGCCCGCACCAAAAAGAAAGCGTACGACTAAAAGGGATATAGCGGTGTAAACGGCACCGCTGAGAGCGGTGAAAATGCTCCAGATGATCACTACGATCGTTAGTGCACGCCGCGGCCCAGCTCGATCGCTAAACCATCCTGCTGGGATTTGGAACAATGCGTAACCGATTGCGAAAATGCCGAAGACGTAGCCCATCATTTGGTCATCGAGACCTGTGATGTCGTCCTGCATGGCTCCTTTGGCCGACGAAATGCAAACTCGGTCCATGTACGTGTTCACTGTATGAAGAAACAGCAAGAACACTAAGAAGTACCGTTGGCGCGTCGCAGTCGTGTTTTCCATCCGCAAAATTTCCGCTTCTGGACAAGTGGGGAGACGTTGGTGCGAGTCGCAGGCTCAAATAGGCGCACAGCGCTACACCTAGGCTTGAAGCGCTCTAGTAAGGGCAGCAAGCCTGACGTCCGAGGGCATTTTGATTCGAGCCATTCTATCGTTCCGCTCGTTTGTTACAATAAAACAAAGTCGAAACTACATTAGCTAGGACAAAAGTTTGGTGAGGCCGCCGAGAAGCACCGAGAGTACTCAGGACGCGCTCGACGTCGGGCGTTTGGAGGAGATCTCCCTGCAGCAATTGCGGACATTCAAGTTTGTGATGGACAAGGGCGGTTACGCGGCCGCCGCCAAGCAAATCAGTTTGTCCGTGCCAAGCGTTTGGCAGCATATCCGCGCGCTTGAACGCATATACGGCACAAAACTATTCGAAAAGTCAGGGCGCCAAGTCTTGCCGACGGCGGCCGCCAAACGACTCTACTGTGCCATCGATGAAATCCTGGTTCGCGCCCAATCCACATTCTCCTTAGCCAAAACGAACCAAGGCGAACAACCGATTCGATTGGTAAGTGGCGTCCGAATGCTGATCGAGGACTTGGCGCCGCACATTGACACATTTCGCAAGTCAAACAACTCTCAACTGATTCTTCGCCACGGCAACAACACGCGAGCCGAAGAATTGCTGCTGAGCGACGAAGCAGATCTTGCTCTCACATTGGCTCCGGGGTACCAAAAAGAAAACCCGCTTTTGACGTATGAACCAGCTTACAAAGTAGAGTTTATCGCCGTTGCCAAGAAGTCGCACCCTTTTGCAAAGAACAAGTCAAAGTCATTGCAGGAACTGATTAAGCATGATTTGGTTGTCACGCTTCCGGGGACACACGGTCGGGATGCGTTGGACCAAGCGCTTCACGCCACAGGGCTAGAGGCTCGCATCGCAGCCGAAACCGACAACAGCGGCTTCACCGTTGCCTGCGCATCGAGCGGAATTGGTGTTGGCATTCTAGCTGGGCGTACCGATGGCCAACTCTGCCGATCGCTCTACGTGACATCCCTTCGAGAACAACTCGGAGACCGGCAAATTGTCTTCATGTGGCGCCGCGGTAGATTGTTAACGGAATCCATGCTCGAATTAATCGAGATCATCCGCGCCGTCGATTAGCGTTTATGCTTGTCAGGCAACTGCGACGGGAGCAGGAACCAGATCCGCTACTTTTCCGATTGTGGTTTTGCTTGCCCTGCGAGGGCGAACAGGGCGAGACCGAGGGCGAGCGATATACCACCGCCAACCAACCATGCGAGCGGCAAATGCTCTTGGTCGACGACCAGGATGCCGAACTGCTTAATCCAATCCAAGTTGTGACTCACTGAGAGCAAAAAGCCGTTGTGTAACGCGTGGATAGCGATTCCCGGCAGAAGCGACCTTGTACGGACTGCGACATAGCCAAGTACGATCCCCATGAAGGTGCTCGGAAGAAACCGTTCAACGGCCAAAACATTCGAGGTGAGTACGTGCATCAATCCAAAAAGCACCGCAGACGTCAGTACCGCTGAGACTGGACGCATTCGGTGCAAGGAACTGAGTACGAAACCTCGGAAAAGGAACTCCTCGCAAACCGCCGGCGTTATGGCAAAAACGGAAAGGACGACCCAAAGCGGGATTTGTTGCAATCGATCTCGGAACTCAGCCACAGCTTCCATTTGTTCCTCGCCAATGGAACCAATCCCGACATTCTTAGCAATCAAGAGGATTTCGTGCGCGAACATCCAAGCAGCAAATCCGATCAACGGAACCGCAGCTATCCAGAGGACAGTACTGCCGGGAGCGGGCATTCTGAGCAGAAACGTTTCGCGCAGGTTGATTCGTCGATTCACGGCAAACATAACCGGCAGAAACAAAATCAAAGCAAATGACACGGCTGCAGAGGCCCACAGTTTGGTCTGGATGTCGTCGCTAATTGAGGGTAACAGACTCGAAGCGACGAAGTAGGCGGGAAACATGCCTGCCATCAACAACGCCATGTGATCCAAACGAGGCTTGGGCAATCGCTTCATCGGGCGCGATATCGCGTCCTGCCAGCTCCCTTGGCTGCCGCTCAGCGAGGCATCGGTTCCAAAAAGTTTGCTCGCGACCGCAAGTGCGGCTGCCGCATAGAAACCGTTGCATACGATGGCAACCGACGCAGCATTCCAGTCAACATTCCCAATGAGAACTTGCCGCGCCAGCAGCACAATGTTGACGAGTGGCACAGTGGCGAGAATGCCGGAGAACTCGATGCCCGGCAAGAGACTCATCACGCCGGGGGCAAGCGCTAGCAGCATGAGTGGGATCAGGTACGCCTGAGCTTCTTTAAAGCTTCTTGCGAAACTAGTGACCACCAACAAGAGCGCTGCAAAGAACATGGTAAACAAAACCAGCAGTGCTAGAACAACCACGATCATCGACGCCGTCAAAGATCCTTCGCCAAAAACCATTGTTCCTAGGCCGCTCACCCACAGCGTGATCGACATTGCTGTCAAGTTGGCAATGGCCGTGAGCAGGGCAACCGTCACAACGGCTGAGTACTTTGCGAACAGAATGAGGCCGCCCGAAGTGGGGGAAACGATCATGGCTTCCATCGTCCCACGCTCTCGTTCGCCGGCCGTCAGGTCAATCGCCGGGTAAACGGCTCCAGCCATGGTCATTAGGACCAAAACGAGTGGCACCATGGTTGCAAGCAGGTCTGAGTAATTCCCTCGAGTGCGCACCGGACTGGCTCGAAGTCGAAATGGTGCGTCGAATCGTCCTCCGGCAAGCCCTCGAGCGGCTTCGTTGTTCACAGCCGCAAGCATGCGTTCGACCAACTGCAGGGCCCGTTCACTCTGCTGATCGCCTCGACGATATTTCAGGTCGTAGGTTCCGAGCAATGCCAGCGCGGCGTTCGGATTGAAGTCGCTACCGCTCGCCTCGGCAATCGACTGAAACATGGAAATGACCGCCTGTCCCGCTCCATCATCCAGCAGTGGTTCTCGTCCAGTAATGACGACATCGACACTTCCACTGGCCAGAGCACTAACACCATCGTCCGCCAACACGATGAGCTGCGGAATCTCCTGCTTCGAAGAATCTTCGAGCATTCGCTGCCGCTCGGCTGCTGCGTCGGCGGCTGCAATGCTCACTCTCGGCTCGCCATTCTCGCCACTTTCTTGACTCAGATTCACCGCCACGTCTTCGTCAGAATTGTCTAGGTCCGGACTGCTACCTGGCGGTCGATAGCTTATCTGCTCGGGGACGGTCTGTAACACGAACGCTGGCGCAGACTCTGGGTCCTTTGACAGGGAAAGGCCGAGACCGAGAACGTTGGAAATTGCGCTGTCTTTCAACTCCGCAGCGATGCCGATAGTGAATCCAGAGCGATCCTTCAGAACGGCCCCGCTCAGCAGGACACGATTCAGGACCAAACTCAGCAGGGGATAAACAAGCAGCGGCATTAAGACGAGCGTCACGATCGTGCGGCGATCCCGCAGCGACTCGCGCAGCTCCTTGAGGCACAGTCGTCCAACGCGCGATAGATCGATTTTGAACCAACTCATGTGCCAGTCCGTTGTTCGCTGCTTGTTTTCATCATGGTCAGGAACATTTCCGCCAAATGCTCTTCACCGGTTGCCGAACGAATTTCGTCAAGATTCCCGGTGTACATCAGTTCGCCACGGTTCAGTAGCCCAAAGCGATCGCACACCCGCTCGGCCTCGTCCAATCGGTGGGTCGAAAGCAAGACTGCCTTCCCCATATCCTTGAGTTGAGCGATGAACTCAAACACGGTTTGACTGCCAACGACATCCAAGCCCCGCGTTGGTTCGTCCAGTAACATGACAGGTGGATCATGCATGAGCCCGCGCGCCAAAATGACTCGTTGTCGCTGCCCAGTGCTCAGCGTGCTACAGCGTTGATCAAGAAAGCTTCCCAGTTGCAATTGTTCGCTAAGGCGCTCGAGTCGATGCCGGGCCTCCGCTTTCGGCACGAAGTACAGGTCGGCGAAGTACATGAGCATTTCCCGGCTGGTCAGCCACGGATACACGCCATCGTTGGTGCTGACCATTCCGATGTTGGACCGCACGGATGCATTTTCAGGACCAGCGCGAACTCCGCCGACTTCAGCATACCCGCTATCTGCGGGAAGAAGCCCCATAACAATGCGTAGCGTCGTCGTCTTACCCGCTCCGTTCGGGCCGAGCAAGCCAAAGACCTCGCCGCCGCTAACCGCAAACGAAACATCCTGAAGGGCTTGGGTGACCTGTCCGCCCCATTGGAATTGCTTCGATAATGCTTCGGTGACGATCATAGCAAGGCGGGGCGAGCGAAAGGGAGGGGAAGCAAGTTGAAAGAAGTACGATAAAAATAGTCAGCAATCGCCTACCTTGCCTCCACGAATTCGGCCGCGGGATCCCTGAGAACCCAGATAGACTGAGGTAGTTTACCGCAGGAGTCAATCTCGGAAAGCCACACTGCGTCCCCCAGGTAGAGTAACGCAAAAGTTCAATTTACTGTGCCTTGGAGTAGTCGTTCTGTGGCCTTCCAAGGCCGTCGCCGAACGAGTTGCG
>CAYPLE010000105.1:16735-20690 GCA_964411445.1 uncultured Pirellulaceae bacterium | reverse complement strand
TCACGCGGGCTCCTTCGGAGCCGTGATAGGACCATCGGAAGCGAGCAAACACTCTCCACCTCGGCTTGAGCCGCTCTAATCACGACGGAAGATATGCAATCGTGATGGAGTGGCCATCAACAGCACTTCGTCGTCGACAAGCAGATTGCCACCAGCCGCGCCGCGGCTACCGGTCGCCATCCGCGAAATAGGCTCGGCGACTCGCGCTGGAGACTTACCAACACGACTAGCTGACGCTTGCTCGCCCTGCTGCGCTTGGGTCAATTTTGCAGGCGACTGCGAGGCATTGAAGACCAAGATTTCTTCTGAAGTGGGAAAGTACACATAGCCTCGATGCAAGGAAGGCTGCCCAACTCCTCGGCTCCGATGCAAGGCCATTAGCCTTCCAGGAGTTCTCGCGCCTGGAAAGACGGATTGGACAGAGCCAGTCCAACGATCGAGCCAAACCAGTCGATCGCCGCTGTAAACAATCGAATCTTCGGCGAATCCAACGAAGGTCTTGATGTCAGGAACTTCACCGGCGGCGGTTGACCAAACCAAATCACCGCTGGTCGCATCCAAGGCAAAAACCTCACCGCAATCACTCGGCGCGCAGTAGAGCAACCCGGCCTTGCATTGACAATTGACCTGTCGATACAAAAATCTCAATGGCCGCCCATCGTCTCCAGAGCCCGGCATGAACATGGACGGAGACACATACTGCACAACCCATTGCACCGACCCATCGCCAGGATTTAAGCAACAGACGGTGCCCAAATTGGTCGCATAAAACAGCATGCCACCTGCCACGCACAATTGCTGGAAACCAATGTGACTGGCACGCTCAGTTCCTGGTACGACCCCCTGACCAAGCACCTGACTTTGCCATCGAAGCTGTCCGCTGTAGCGATCCAGCCCGATTACCATGCGGCTGACGCCGACGTTCATACGCTCAACGACGGGCACCAGTAACAGATCACCAAACACCACCGGCGGCCCTTCGAATTCGAGCCTTTCCGGCGCCGCCCCTGACACCCCTAGCTCTTGGCACCGTGCCTCAAAGAGCACTCGTGGGTCAGAAGGCTTGGAGATATCCAGGGCGACAATCTCCGCTCTGGGCAGCCTGTCAGCGAGAACATCATCATCCATCCGTGAGCTCACCAACCCGCCGACTCGGGCGTACAAGAATGGTGGTGCGAGCGCGAGATCGCCACGCGGAGCACCGGCGATGGGGTATTTGGCATCGGCCAGGCTGTCGGGCGTCACCATCGCATCAAAAGCAACCAACTGCGACTCCTCAGCTACGGCCCCTTGCAGAGAATAGCGACAGATTCGCGTGATTTCGTTGACCCAAACGCCTTCGCCAATCCGCCTGGGAAAGTACGGGAGACAAGCTGCACCGTTCTCACCCATCCTGGGCCGCGAGGCGGGGGTACTATCGCCTGTCGACCAAAAGGCTCGAAGTTGCCCGCTTCGATCTGGCCATAGCAAATCCATGGACGGAACGGGGGGCTTGGCCGTAGCGTCAATTTTATCGACCGCGCTGCGACAGCGACTTAATCGGTAGTCAACTTGTTCGCTCAGCCCATCCGCGATGCGTTCCAGCGCAACGCGGCGCTGCGTCGCTACGGCCTCCAGTAAATCAACTTGCTCTGACCCAACTTCCGCCACCAAACGCTCGAAAACATGGCGATGCAGGGTTTGTATTGGTCGCCAGTCGCTCTTATCACCAGCAGCTTGACCAACGGCACTGCCCCCCTGCTCTGCTAGATCGAAACGCATTTCCGGGGTGATGCGATCGAGGTAGTTCATTGCCAGCAAGGGCTGCCCGAGCTCCAACGCAAAATCTGAAGCCAGCAGGTGATGACGATACCCATCGGGCAGTCCGCCGAACCGAGCCACCATGCTTCGCAATCGTGACGCTTCCGCCTCGGATCGCTGAGCGTCAAATTCTGCTGCGGAGCGACGTTGGAGCTGCCCTTCCAACGTGGCAACCGCCTGAGCCCCTTCACTCCAGCAACGCTGGAGGCTCTGCGAGAACACCACATCGACGGGAACGTACCGCTTCATTGTCAACGTGCTTGCCGCCTGTGGATCACCGGCTGCTACGACCGGCAATTGCTCGCTGGGTATTGCATCAAGGTGATCCAATCGCTCCAGGACAGCGTTGGCTGCTTCCAGATAAGCCTTCGACTGACGCAGTTGTTCAACTTGTTCGATCAGCAGAATTTCATCAGACGACGCAGCACACGGCAACTTTGGGAACTCAACCTTTGCAGCGTCCAATTGCTGGGCGTACAAGGGTTGCTCAGCCTGCACGAGGTTCACCACGATCAACGGCATCGCCCACACGATGAAAGCGCACCCAAAGCGCCACAAGCCTGGCTTTGAACCCAACGCTCGGAATTCACCGGCAAGCAAACGCCCGCTCAAGCAGCCGCCTCCGTAGGCACGTAAATTTGATAGAGCATCAAGTAGACGATGATCCCCGTGACCGAAACGTACAACCAAATCGGCCATGCAAATTTGGCGATCTTTCGGTGCGCTTCAACACGTCCCTTGATACCCAGGTAGATGGCTCGCAAGGTTAGAAACGGAACCGCAGCCGCCAGGATAATGTGACTTGCCAACAGAACGTAGTAAAAGTAGCGAATGCCAGCCGGTGCCACCGACTCATCCTTTGGAAACGGCTTGGTAGGCACGTTGAAGTGGTAGATCAAATACGAGACCAAGAATAGAGCGCTAACTCCAAAGGTCGCCAACATGACGTTTCGGTGCGCCTGAATCTTCCCCCGTTTGATCAATACGAAACCGACGATCAACAGAATCGTGGCAAGAGCATTCAGGGAAACGTTAACGTGAGGAAGTAGGTGAACCACGGTGTTTTACTCAGGAGACTGAAAAACGGCGGGAGGGATAACAGCTATTCTTACGATGCGGTTTAGGAACCAGTCTTATTCGGAAAGACGCCCCCAACGGCTAGCAAATCTTTGATGTCCGACTGAAGCATCTGCCATTGCACGGGGTCAGCCCATGCGTAGAAACCAACAATGTCGCCTTCGGCATCGACCAAAACAAATTTCTCCGCGTGGCCACGCCTTTCAACGGCGAGACTGTACATTTCACCGCCCACGCGTTTGATGTGGTCCATTTCACCCGTCAAAAACAACCACTGCGATTCGTCCGCATCGAACTTGCGAGCGTACTTGGTCAACTGAGCGGGCGTATCAATCTCCGGATCGCACGAGATACTCAAGAAGCGGATATCTTCGCCGCTGAACTTGGTCTGCAACTGCTGCACTTTTTGGTTTTGCTTCAAGCAGATGGTGGGGCAAAGCGAAAAGAAAAACCCTGCGACATACGGTTGCCCCTCGAGTTGCTCGCTCTTGAACGGCTTGCCAGAACGCTCGATCAGGCTGAAGCTCCGCGTCCACTCCTCATTGCTGAGCCCCTTCTCCTCTGCCTGACGACGCATGGCATTGAACGCCGAAATATCGCGAGTCGCGAAATCTTCGTTGACGGCACGAACCGGTTCTTGGTCTGAGTCGACTGCCACCAATTCACCGTCCTCATTCTCGGTAAACGCGACTCCAGCCGCCCCAGGTGCTGGTTGCTCGCGTTTCGGCAGCGTGAACCAGATCACAACGGCCCCAATGAGCAAGATGATAATTGGAAGTAGATTTTTCATCACAACTCTCTCTACGTCAGCTCGTTTAGCAGCCCTGAATCACACACCAACGCGCCCGAAGCCCACATTCGACTCGGCCATGACCGAACAGATTCAAGGGCAATCCAACACTACAGGTGCATTGTAGACTCCTCAACCAGTCGTTCGACCGCAATTATACCTGGATACCTGTGGCGGAATGCCCCCTCGCTTACTGGCTCCACGCTTACTGGCGGCAGCTCATGTTTCCATCCAGTGTCCTAAAAATCCACGCTGGGCAAATCCACGCTGGGCAAATCCACGCTGGGC
>CAYPLE010000105.1:0-16635 GCA_964411445.1 uncultured Pirellulaceae bacterium | reverse complement strand
AGTGTCCTAAAAATCCACGCTGGGCAAATCCACGCTGGGCAAATCCACGCTGGGCGAGCGGTGCCTCGGGTCCAGACATACTATGAGCAAACAACGATATTGGTTCGAAGCGAATCGGAACCTTTCGTTTAGCTGGGCAATTCGACTCCGTATTCAGCCAATTGCCGAGGCAAATCGGCCGGATCGAGGAAGTGAATGGCCCTCATCCCCAGTTCGCGCGAGGCCGCAACGTTCCTGGCATTGTCATCAATAAACAAAGCAGTTTGCGGGTTGATGTCATAGCGAGAAAACAAGATCTCAAAGAAGTCCGTGAAAGGCTTGCGAGTCTTCTCGACACCCGACACAACAATCCCATCGAACCAAGCCAGAAGCTCGAAACGCTGTTGCGCGATCGGAAACGTCTCCGATGACCAATTGGTGAGCGCGTAGAATCGGTAGTCACATTGTCGCAGCTTCCGAAAAACGTCGACTGTTGGCTCAATGGCCCCTCCAAGCATCTTCTCCCACTGGCCGTAGAAGGCGGCGATCTCCGCGGCCCAGTCGGGGTATTTTCCAATCCGCTCGGCCGTTGCTTCCGCGAGCGGCCGCCCCGCATCCTGCATTTCGTTCCAATCCGGCGTGCAGATGTGCTGGTAAAAATACTCCTTTCGCGCAGTATCTTCCCCAAAGAGTTCATCGAAGACATAGTCCGGATTCCAGTCGATTAGCACACCGCCCAAATCAAAGACAATCGTCTCGATTGGCTCGCCCGTTGCACTTTCAGAACACTTGCGTTGCATAGGATTGATTACAGTAGATAAGTGAACACGAGTACCAAACACCAAGTTGCTGCTAGTAGATTCCAATACCGAAGGACGCAGCGAATCGAAATCACACCGTCCCCTGCGCTTTGCCGACGCCACGCCACCAACTTGAGCAGGCCAAACAGGACGTGCAACGAATGCAATCCGGTTAGCAAGAAATACCCCACCGACCAAGAATCGCCTCGATGCACCGCAACTGGCAATCGCAACCAAGGATACGTTGCATTCAGCCCTCGACCTTCAGCAAATCCTAAGTATTCCAATCGCGATCGACATTCGGCTTGACGGACCGATGCCTCCAATGCGCTCTGTTGAATTTCTGTTAACCGACCAGCCACCTCACTGAGGGCCTTTGTCTTTTGAGCAGTTTTCGAATCTCGCTCCTGTTTTGACTCGTCGCTTACGGTCGCTTGCGGATCTGACTCTTGAGAACCAGCAAGCTCGGCCCGCAATTTCATCAACGCCTCAGCGACAGTCGCCTCTGCTTGCTCAAGAGACAACTGCTCTTGTTGAAGCGCAATGATCTGATCGCGCAGAAGCCCCCTCTCAAGCCGCCGGTACGCGGACGCATCGTCGCGATAAAAGCTCGATGGGTGAATGTCGTCAGCCAGCGTGCGAAGCGCAGATCGTGCTTGGTCCAGATCGACGCCTTTGCCTACCAACTCTCCAGTCCAAATGGCAGCGGATCGCAGTAACTGCGTGGTCAGTGCTACCCTCTCACGCCTCAGCGCCTCGCCTGCTTGCAGAACTGCAAGCTCGTTCGCCTCAACGGCAGAAAACGCAGCGGCTGAGTTGCTGCCGGGCGACCCCTCAGCCTCTACACCCTGCTCTACCGAGCTAGCTCGATCCGCCAAGGCCGACTGCCGAGCATCCTCCGCGAATGCTTGCTCGTTTAAGAACACCAAACGCTGAGTGACAGCACTCAAGTAGGCCGTATCCGCCTGACCGTACAGCCCATAGGGCACCGGGATGACGTTTTCCTGCCATCGGTTTAGGTACTCCCGAGCGGTGCAGACAATCGACACTCCACCGCAAAAGACAGCCAGATACACCCAAGTTCTGCGCGAAGACTGGTCACCCGACAATACAGAGCTTTGCAAATTTGCGACCGAGAATGCGGCGGCGAAAAGCGCCAGCGCATTGATTACGCCAATGCGAATATCCAGGCCCATGTCCTGAGGCGAGGGCCAGAACTGCCAGCCAAGCTGCATTCGCAGAATCAAACTCGCGCAAAGTGCGGAGCCAAGCAGAATTGTCGCCTTCCAAACGAACGACATGTCACGACTGCCTTCTCTCGATGCAGGCGACTGTTTTTGATACTTCTTTTCTGATGCCATGTCGCTGGCGACAATGCCTTAGAGTCTATCCAAAGGGAGGACTGCCCCTGCCTGGCAGAGGCCGCAAAATGACACGGAACTGTCTCGCCGTCATTGGCTCAGCACCCCACCAGGACGCGATCTAGGCCCCAGAGCTCTAGACAAGCCCAGAGCTCAAACAAGCCCAGAGCTCTAGACAAGACAGTGCGAAAGGAGCACCAAGAGCATTGTCAGGGGCAGATGCAGCAAACTGACACGCAGCATTTTGCGTGCGGAGCCGTGGTCGGGAGCACGCACGAACTGAATCGAGACGGCCAGCATCCATACCGAGACAGCGACGGCCATCACGCAAAGGATGGCTCCGATGATGCCAACCGGAGGAACAGCCATGACAACAAGGACAATCAACGCGATGCTTCCTAAGATTGCATGCAGCCCAGCCCCCCAACCGCTCTTGTCGGTTACGGTAATCATTTTGTACCCGGCTGCTTCGTATTGCTCGCGGTACATGTATGCGATTGCCATGAAGTGCGGAAGCTGCCAAGCAACGACGACGCCCAGAAGGACCCAGGCATCCAGATCAAGCAAAGATCCTTCAGCGGCCGCCCAGCCCATCCAAACAGGAAGTGCTCCTGGCAGTGTACCGACGAGCGTATTTGTCCAGCTAACCATCTTTAGCGGTGTGTAGACCCAAACATAAAGCGCCCAAGTTGCAAAGCCGCACCAAAATGTCGGCATGTTCACAAAGTAGGCCAAGTAGGCCAGCCCCACGATCAAGAGCACCCAGCCCATCCAAGCGGCTTGGCTACTGGCAACGCGACCGGCGGGCAGAGGGCGCCGGCAGGTTCGCGTCATCACGCCGTCCCGATCCTGCTCAATCCACTGATTCATCACACTAGCACTGGCGGCGACCAATACCGTGCCCAGCGAGGCATGCAGAACAGCCATCAAGCCGACCGAAGCTCCAGCAGCGACCATGCCGATCACGACCGTGACCAGAATCATGATCAAAATACGAGGCTTGGTGAGCTCGATGTAATAGGACAAACGCTGGCGACGGGCTGTCCACGGAAGAGCGGCGGCGATCGCAACAGGCTGGTCGCTCTGGTCTTTAGCTGGTTTCACGATCTTACTCTCGCCTTAAAACGGACCATCTCGGTCGGCCAACGGCAGCTTTAGCTGGGTTGGGAACCCATCGAGCGGAAAAGCAAACGTCACCCGCTCCGCGAACACATCGACTAAGTCGCTTTTACTAAACGACTTGCGTCAACTTCACCCATGTCAATCCGCTGCGCGTCGGGCGCCTCGGATGTTGCTGCCGTTCGCCAAACGCGGAGCGCCAGCACGACAGCCAGACTGATAATGAGCGAGCCAGTTGCCATATGGGCCGTGACAATCATGCTCTCCCAATAGCCCTTCGCCAAAATTGTATAGGAAGCGAGGGATTCCGTCATTTCCTGCCACGGGAGAGCATAGTTTACCACCCAAGTTGCAATCCCCAATGCTATTTGGACAACAACCAGCAAACCAAGCAGCCGGGCGGGTCGGGCAACTTGTCGCGGGGAACCCCCGAATGCTGTCATTGCCGCACAAACGAGAGTCAAAATCAGCACTAGGGCCGCAAAGGTCAGGTGCGTGTGCACGAACGCCATGAACAACTTTGGCGACACAGCGCCGGTCAAGTGACGCAGTTGAGCCCCCATGACCAACTGTATATAAGCGGCGAAGCACAAAGCAATCGCCAAGCGTGTCAGCCAACGTGATGGTGCGACCCCGCCCTCAGCATGAGATCTTTCATGCCACCAACGAGACGTCATGACCGCCGTCGCAGTCGCCATCGCAAAGAACAACGGCCCCGTGCAGCCGTGAATCATCGCCATCGTCCGCTGATCCAAGACAACCCGAGCTCCCCCAAGGACACCTTGAGAAATCACCGCAAGCAACAAGAGAATGCACCAGCGAATAAACCACTTCCGCGAGTCTGTCTTGGCCGCCAGCACAAGAACGCCAATCGTCAGCAGTCCAGACAGAGATGCCAAAAGCCGGTGACTGTGCTCGACAAGCAGATCAAACGGCCCGAACAACCAAGTGCTAACCGGGTAAGCAAACATGTTCCAGCCGTACGTTCCGGGCCAATCGGGAACAGCCATGCCAGCATCGTAAGTGGTGACCAGACCGCCAACCCAAATCAACGGGAAACAGGCAATCGTCAACGTGACTGCAAGCGCATGAAGCCCCCAATTGTACGAATCGTTCTGGTCAGCACGTGCCTCTGCCACGAGTTTCACCCTTTTGCAATTCAACGCGAACCCGAACATCGAAGTTCATACGACCCCATCCCACTTGGCCCAATCATAGCGGCTCGTCAGGCAAGCTGAGCAGGAAATTCACCAAGTGCCAAACCTGTTCCTCGGTCAATCCCTGTGGGTTTTTCGGCTGCATGGCGGCAGCAGGCATCGGGGTTCCGTCGATACCGTTCACAATACGCAGATACAAATCTATCGGACGCGACCCGCCTCGGTACACGCCTTTGCGAAGATTGCGCGGCAGAATATTCCTCGGCTTATGGGCGCCATAGGCCAACATTTCACGAACTGCTATTTTATCTTTCGGATCAATGGATACCGACGTTGTCCACTCCTTAGTCCAAGTATCGTAGTCGGTCATTTGACCATCTCCCATACCCGTCGGACCGTGGCAACTTGCGCAGTTGGCAATCTTGCCGTGATAGACCTCTCGCCCAAGAGCGATGGATTCTTCCAAGGCGGCGGCAACGGTTGCATCTTCTGAACCAGCCTCTCTGCTGTACAGGGGAACCCCCTCCGGCGGACCGCCGACTTCCGGTGCAGCCTTCTGAGCTTCCACCCATTCATCAGCCACGCCCACAACGTAGTCTTCAATCACCGCAAGCTGTTCTTCGTACTGTTCGGGATCACTCGTTTGCAATGATGGATCAAACAAACGGTCTCCAGCGGCAAAATCGAGCTCGAAAGCAGCCTCGTTAATCAGCTCTCGCTCCACCTGACCGCGGATGCTCAAGTACGCCAGATAGTCGATCAGGGCATCGACGTCTTCGGGCTTGAGCAACTTGAACGACGGCATGCTTGTGCCAGGAATACCGTCGTGCAACGTTCGCTTTAAATCGTCACGCAATGGCGGTTTGCCAACCTCGGTCGATTTGAATTTGTAAATCGCTGGCCGAAAATCCCGTGGGTACGGATTCAAAAACCGGCTAGTTGGCCCCTGCCCGTCTCCGGTGATACCGTGACAGAAAACGCAGTGCTCTCGGTACAATCCAAAGTGTCGGTCTTCTTCATCGCTGCGAACCGGACCGGCTGCCCGCTTTAACTGATCCAAATCGACCAAATCGCTGTACGGCGTTTGACTCAATACTTCAGGCCACTTAGGAGCATCGGGCGTGCCGAACAACTCGGTCACCGCGGCCGAAACATCTTGGTCGGCCCCAGAGATCTCAACGCCTTGGTTCAACTCCATGGTTCGGATGTACAAACGATTCGTTTCGAAGCTGGCCAAGGGCGCATCGCAGCCTGCCAACAGCAGCAGCAAAATGACCTTTGTGGCAATCAACGCTCGAATGAGTGACATGTCTTCGCTTGTTCAAAACTCAGATTACTTGCGAGGCTCTCGACGGAAAATCCTCGCGTTTCGGCAGTCGCACTCGCGGCGATCTCCCGAACCTACCTACTAAACCATCGAACAGGCGGGTTCGCAACGCGAAATCCGGCAAAGAATTCTGGGGCAAACGGTCGCGGCAGGGAAGCAACTGCCTAAAATCGGTACATATAGGTGGATCCCTAGTCGAAAACGGCGTTCAAACATGACAGACCCAACCAGCTCTGCAACCCGGCTAAGCCTGCTGAGCCGTGCTGCGCGGCGGGATTCAGCAGCATGGGGACAAATTGTCGATTTATATGGACCACTCATTCTGCACTGGTGCCGCAAGAGTGGATTGCGCTCTGACGTGGCCGCTGAGTGCATGCAAGAAGTTTTCGCTGCGGTTCTAAAAGCTCTGCCGAGATTCCAGCCCACCCGGGAACATGGATCCTTTCGGGCTTGGCTGTGGACGATTACGCGCCGGAAGATCATCGACACCGTAACCGCAGAACAGCGGCAGGCCACCAGCCGCGGCGGCAGCACTGCGATGTCATTCCTTCACAAGATTGGTGATGAGGAAGCGATAGACGCGGCCGCCCACCATCTCGACGAAGAACCAACGGGCGATGAACAACTGAAAAGTATTACGGCTCGAGCGATGCAGCAAATCGAACCAGACTTTTCCAAGCGGTCTTGGGAGATTTTTCACCGGTGCATCATGGATCGCATCGAGACAGCACAGGTAGCCAGCGAGTTTGGCATCACCGCCGCAGCCGTTCGTCAAATCCGATCCCGCATCCTCCGTCGGCTCCGCAGCCAACTCGGCGACCACCCTTGACGCACAGCAAAGACAATCAGTTGGGCAGCGATAATTCGCGACGCAACTCGGCACCGGCAACGTCGTAGATTCTCGCAAGTGCGATGCAAACTCTTGCTAGTTGAATTTCTTCAGATGGTTCCTCGCCGACCAATTGACTTGTTTGAATTGAGTAGGAACGTAGATTCGGGCCAATAATTTTCCCCTGCGGTGAGATCGCGGTGCCAGCGGAGACGAGCTCCCTTGCGCGCGCCTGTAGCCAATTCGAAAAACCTTCAACGTCAAGCGTTTGCTCGGCCAGTGGTATGGCAATGAGCAGCGGAATTTCAACAGCAGCTTTCCTGCTCACGGTAATCGAGTGGTTTAGCATAGAAATCTGATTCGCCACGCCTACCAAATGGTCATCGCCAAACTCGATTCCCCTCAACTGCGCGTCGAGGCCACCGAAACCTTGCAAAAGCACATCCACAGCTTGTCGACTTACCTCTTCAGACAGATCAAGTTGCTCTCGGCCAAACTTCTCCAGCAAAGCAGTTAGAACCCAAGCTGCCTCAAGAGACTTGGGTCCTCCGGCGCGCCGCTGGGCGGCATCCTCTAGAATCGCAAGACACCGATTCGCCACCTCTCGGGCCCATGGCGCTTGCATCTTATTGATTTGTTCCGTTCGCGATATCACGCCGTGTATACGCGATGGCATCCACATTTCGTCAGTGACCGCTTCACTGTTGCGGAGCATCTCAAAAACGGGATGCGGCGCGTCTTCGGTCGCCTCAAAACCGAATGTCGCGTGGCTGTTCAATGCGGTGAAGAACGTATCAAACACCGCGTCAACGAGCTCGGGCAGCTTGCCTGACAGCACATCCGCCTCGATCCACTGGAGCACCGGCGCCATTTGCTCGCGTGTTTCATCATGATTGATAAATAGCATCCATCGGAGCATCCGCGACCGCTGTTCGGTGGAGCAATCAGCACGCTCGAGCTCAGAATGCAACATTTCGTAATAGGCTGGAGCATCTCCGGCCACTTTACCCAACAATCTTGCCAAAAGCTGCTCATGCCCAGACGAGGTCCTCAGGGCTTTGATTGCGGCCTTCTGCACCAAGCTGGCCGCTCGAGGATCATAGGTTGCTTGAATCGCGTTGATCGCGTCGGCGGCGCCCTCGTAACTGCGTTCGCGAGCCAGCAGATCAATCCATTCGCCAAGCGGCTTGCCGTCGTAGAGTGCTTGGTCCCAGTTTGACATTGCCGAATCTGCAACCTGAACTTCCCCATCGGCCCGTCGCCAACGCGGATTGGGGGTGGAAAAATCGCGAAAGACCTCGATCCCCGGCTCTCTAATAAACCTGCCGTATTCTCTGTTGAGCAGCTCCTCCACTGCATCAACGGTCAAGCCATTGATCTCCAACGTCTGCAGGTGCAGTGGCTTGATTGTTAAATCAGCTTGAACCACCACTCGTGATTGAATACTGTCATCGACCGCAGAACGAATCAAGAGCGCATCACCTGGCTGCATTGGATCACTGGATGCTGGAGGAATCACTTCTTCGATGGCTCGCAAACCAGAAAAGTCCCTTCGCAGGCTAATCGCTGGATTCTTCACAAACTTGCCCGCCGCCAGCGCCAATTGTTTCTCGAATTCCGAGACCTTCAATCCTGAACCATCCATTGTGCCCACATACGGAAACTTGACCGTCCCGTCAGCCTGGACGACTGCCGTCGCGTCAAGGTTTGGATCCGTTAGACTTTGTACCACCAGACGATCACCGGGTTTCAGCGGATCGGTAGAAGCTGGCAAACGCCGCCCCGCCACGGATCGATCATCGTCACTCCCTAAGCTGGCATCCCGCAGTCGGACTCGGGCGATTCTGGTTTCCCCTCGGCTCAACGTGAAAACGCCATTCTCCACTTCTACGCGATCGCTCCCTTCGCTCAGACGCACTTCGTAGCTTCCCGCGAACAATCGCGTTTTCTGAGGGGAAGTGGAGAGCGTCAATTCGCGATTGGCCTGACCGTCCTGCAGGATCGTTATCTGAACGCCGGGCACGTCCGACTCAATCACCAACTCGCCTTTGCGCGTTTCGATAGTGAAAACGACGCCTGCTACGATCAACGCCAGAGAAGCTGCTGCGGCAAACATACGCGTCCAAAAGCCGCTCGACCGCTTTGGCATCTCGCCCTGGGCGCGTGCCAGCACCTCCACCGACAGCTTGGCATCCGATGGCAGACTGTCTGCCTGCTCCGGCGCGGCCTTCATCGCTTCAGCAACTAAACTTGCAAGTCCATCGGTACTGGCCATGGGCTCAAGCAACTCCGCCACGTGGGCCGCACTTGGCGGGCGGTCCTCCGGGTGTCGTGCCAGCAGACGATCAACCAACTGAACCAACTCCTGCGGGCAGTCGGGGCAAAGCGTCGCGAGGCTCGGCGGCGAATGCATCGCCAACAATCGCAGCTTGGCGATCGGCGAGAGCGTCGGCGATGCTGCTAGTGGCGTACGACCGGCTAGCATACGAAACAAGCTCGCTCCGAGTGCATACAGGTCGGCGCGGTAGTCCACCGACTCCGGCCTTTCGGCTTGCTCCGGAGCCATATAGTCCAGTGTTCCCATGAGCTGGCCAACGGTCGTCAGTTCGGCCGTGGTGCCATCCCAAAGTGATGTGGTAGCTAGCCCGAAGTCAAGCAGCTTTATCTTTCCATCGTTGGACACCATTACATTGGATGGCTTGATATCGCGATGAACGATCCCCTTTTCATGCGCGTAGGCCAGGGCCAACGCAACCTGGCGACCAATTTCGCAAGCATGCTTAGCATCAACGGCTCCACCCACGGCGGCGAGCATCCTGCTGACATCCAACCCCTCGACCAATTCCATCGCCAAGTAGTGAGCTTGGGGACTTTCACCGGCATCCGTTGCTTGGACGATCGCGGGGTGTGACAGACTGCCAGCAGCTCGCATCTCGCGTTCGAACCTAGTCGCGAACGCGTCATTTCGAAAAGCCGTAGCCGGAAGAAGCTTCAAGGCGACGCGCTTGTCCAGCCGCACATGCCGCGCCTCGAAGACAGTCCCCATGCCTCCGCGACCTATCGGGCGAAGGAGTTCATATTCTCCGATCCGCTCGGCTGTCATCGTGGATAATCCAGAAGGCGCAGCGCCGCTTCGGCTAGCACCCGACGCCCCGAGATTTGTAGCGTCTTGATCCACCAATTGCTTGGCAGATTCGAGAACTTTTGAATGCTCTCCAAAATCCTGACACAGGCGAGCAGAATCCCATTTGCCCGCGCCGGCTTTGCCAGCCAATTGAACACAAGCCACTAGGGTGTCGGAATCACCTTCCAAAGCCACCAACGTCTGCTCACATGCTTGGCATTCTGCCAAATGCGATTCTATTTGGGCGCTGCTCGGCTCGTCGGTCCAGCCAGCCAAGTACTCTCGCAGCGTTGATTCGTTGTAACATGTCATGACGTTCATTGTATCTGCCCTATTCTGCCAGAAGTTGCAAATGGGCCACCAACTCTGAAGCTCTCGGCCCACAGAACTAGAACAGCAAGCGCGTGACAGAAAAAAAAGTCACCAGCCGCTACTGCCATACAGATCGCCAGGGATTGTCCAGCATAGCCAAATACGAGCAGCACGGATCTTCACTAACGCCACGAGTGTAGGATCGAGGAGGAGCATCGCTAGAGTGCACCAACTTTAGGCTGATGGCTGGGATTGTGGGGAGGATAAACCGGGCAATCGTCAACCCTCCTCGGCCGCGTCCTGGATGTTCTGTACCAGTTCGGCGCGGGTCGATGCAAAGGGGCCGTATTGAGAAACGTCGATGCCTAAGAACTTGGCGAAGTTGACGGCCAAGTCGACGTCTCGTATGCCTTCGAACTGATTCGTAATCTCGCCCATGAAATAGATGGTCTGCGCGTCGTCTTGAAATCCAGATTCGTAGCAATCCGTCAGTTGCTCAATCCACGCCTCCGGAATGCCGCGCTGGCGGCAATACTCAAGCGACCAAATGTCGTCACCAGTGCATTCGGATAGCAACAAAAGGGCCTTGAGACGATTCACTCGATTGCACCTAAATCCCACTTGCTCGAGAATGTTGAGCAAACGATGCTGGCGGTGGCGGTTCAGAGGATTTGCAACCAAATCCACTCCAACGGAACTTCTACCAAGGCTAACCCTCAAGCTTTTCCATTCGCGCAACCAAGTCGGCAACCGTCGCCTTCAACGCATCGACTTCGCTTTTCAGTTCGCTCAACTCTCCAGCCGTGGACGAACGAGCAGACCCAGTCGAGCTGCTGCCCGGCGGCGGTGCCTTGCACGCTTCCTCTTTGAGCCGCTGCATTTCGTGCGGCTGATACAAGTTGTGGGTGAACAACTGCCCTCGTCCGGGAGGCGTCAACGCGACCACCAAATTTCGGCCGATCAGATCGTTCAGTATATTCTGCATCGCGCCCAGATCATCGATAGCACCAAAACGACTGGCTCGTGTGCGCAGTTCTCCGGCAGTTTGCTCACCGCGGAGCAATAGTTCTGCCATGACGCCAGTTTCGATTCCTTTTGTGCCCATGTAATCCGATCCGTAGTGACGGTACTTGGGAACGCGACCACCACCGTGAACTTCCGCCAGAACGCCTTGTTCTCGCATCTTCTGCAATTCGTCTTCGACCTGTTCACTGGTTAAGCTCATCAGTGGGTAGCGATTGCTTTTCTGATTGCAACCATTGACCAGCGCGTTGAGCGAAAGCGGATAGGCGTCAGGAGTCGTTCGCGCTTTTTCAATCAGCACTCCCAAGATCCGTCGTTGCATCGGCTCAAGGGGCTGAACGATTTTCTGCGCCGCTTCGGCTTCGGCGTTGGTTTCACTGCTAGGGGTGGATTCACTCGCACCGGAAGGTTGACTTGACTGATGATCCATTCGATATACCGCCTATGTGAAACGCTTTGAAAATCTTTTTGTCGATCGGAAGTAGGCTGACGTCACCAACTCCTCTGACCCGCGATCAATTCGGACGCCCCTTGACCCGAAACATTTGTTCGTGAGGCAACAAGGCGCCGCCGTCGATGGACAACGTCGCGCCGTTGATGTACTCACTGGCATCGTCGCACAAAAAGACAACACCACGAGCTATTTCTTCTGGCGCGGCCAATCGCCCCCAAGGCAGCTCTCCCCCCTTTTCAGAAAGTTCGTTCTCGTGGAAAAACTTTCGTTCGCCTGGCGTGTCAGTCCACCCAGGGTGCACGATATTGACTCGTATCCGATACTCACTCAACTCACAAGCGGCTGTTCGGGCCATTTGGTCAACCGCTGCTTTTGCCATATTGTAAGCCATCGCTCCGGGAATTGCTTTGAAAGCATGAGGCGAACTGATGCAAACAACGCTACCTGCAATCCCACGATCGATCATTTTCGTCGAAACAGCACGCAAGAAATTGAATGGCCCCCACATGCAGACGTCAATCGTCTTGTCGATGCCCCCCAAATCCGCTTTGTAAAAAAGTTCTCGATCGCTGTACGCCGCATTGGTTACCAGCAAGTCGATCCCTGAGTGCTTGGCGTCCATTTCCTCAACCAATTCGAACACTCGCTGTCGATCACTGACGTCGGCAATGGCCGCCTCCCCAGTCCCCCCCACTGCCTCGATCGCACGCAGCGTTTCATCTGGGCTGCGAATATCATTTACAATCGTATGCGCTCCCTGTCTGGCCAGCTCGATTGCAACCGAAGCACCAATGCCGCGAGCCGCCCCAGTAACGATCGCCGTTTTACCAGAGAACTTTTGCGTGTTCTGTTCCGTCATATGATTCGCCACGAATTTTGATCCCCGTTCACGAAGCAGCTACTGCTTGCTTCAAACCTATTTTTTGCTCAATCGAATTTGAAAGTCTATCCGGTTGCCGTCAATTCTTCATGACGATCCAAACGCCCAGGGCCACGCAGGCAACCCCGAGGAGGCGTTTGGGGTTGAAAGCCTGCTGATCGTACCCCATTAGCCCAAAATGATCCAAGATCAGGGAAAGCGTTATTTGCCCGGCCAGCACCAGAGCGATCCAACGCGTCGCGCCCAGACCTGGGGCAACCCACAGCGAGACCGTCACCATATACGCCCCACATAGCCCTCCCGTCCAGGCCCAGTTTGGCGCCGCGGACAACCGCGAGACGTCGGGCGTGCCGATTCGCAGCACGCAGGCCAGCAACAATAGGACAGCGAAACCAACGCCGAAGCTAATCACGCTTGCTTGGAGCTTGTGACTGCAGAATTCGCTCAGCCGACCATTGACGGCGGGCTGCATTGCCATAACACAACCTGCAACCAGAGCCAACAGGACTGCGAATGTCGCCATCCAGGGTTTATCCACTTTGGTTTCCCATCTTGCTTGCTTTCCCAAACTGCGAGAAACAATTGTTCTGCAAAGTAGCCCTGAAGCGCACTCCGGGAATCACTGGCGCTGGCGAAAACAAACGCCAACAGAGTTTCACATGGCTCGGCGACGTTGCGCGGCCGCCTGTTAAGCCAACACGGCGGACAACTTTGCGTGCGTGGCGGGATCGCTGAGTGCCAATTTACCGAAGCCCTCGATGGCACCCAATTCAACGGCTGCCTTTTGGTGCTCTTCGTAATTCGTCACCAGCATGACTGGAGCATAGGCGGTTGACTCGTCGGCCTTGAGCTGTTTGAGGACGTCTGTCCCGTCAGAGTAGTCGCGATCCAGCTTGCGATTGATCAAGACCAACGCGATCTGGTTGTCGCGGACAATTCTCAGCGCATCCTCTGCGCCATGTGCCTGCATGACTTCGCAATCAAAGTTGCTGGTCAGCATTGATTTGATGGCCGAGAAATCTGGCGCGCAATTTCCGACGTCTAAGACGACATGCTGAGGCATAGCAAACTTGCCCCCTAAGGCAGGTTAGAGACTTGAGTCGTCTCAGGAGAATCGCAACCCGCCGTGACTGCCGTGAGCACCATTCCTGAGAAGAAGGCAATCAGGATCAGGCCAACTGCGTGAAGTTCTTTCTTCATGTCAAAACCAAATGCTCGATTGGAAAATAGCAGGAGGGCAGATAAGTCGGAAGGCAGAGTGGTAGTAGCCTAATCAAACCATTCGTCGGCAGGATCAAATTTCGGGCTGGCGACGATGACCACTTTCATTTCACCGACAGCCCGATGTCGCGTTCCGGGAGGAATCATGATTGCCATCCGCGGCTTGACCGGCAGCCTTTCGCCATCGAGCTCAATGGCTGCATCTGGTCCGCACTCCAAAATGAAGTACGTCTCGGTAATCTTTTTGTGGAAGTGGACTCGCGCGTCAACGGATATTTCCGTCAGATGCAAAGAGTATGGGACAGATTCCTCATCCATCAAGCCCCGTCGAGCGGTTCCGCAGGGGCAAGGAGTTCCTGCCAAGGCATTGAAGTCGACGATTCTGTACCGAGATTTGTTGGCTGACACTGGAGAAAGGGGCCCTTCAAGCCATCTGAGGAGGGGGCAAATGCGAAACCTTAACGACAGTTCCGGATGAAACGCTTGCAAGCGCCCTTGCCGGTTACCTGTGAAAAGGCTGATTCTCGCCGCCAGGGACCCGCAAAATAAGTGCTCATGCGCACACCAACCAGCTCGCCCACTGAGAGACCTTGACGACTACGCAAAGAATCGCGACCACAAACCCAAGGCAACCCAAAAACCCGCCTTAGACAGCCCAAAATACCACTGCATGCACGCTCATCATGAAGCGCAAAAAACCCTCGCGCCGCCTCAAGCGGCTTCTTCACCCGGACCGATACCCTGTGACTGACTGAGCTTCTTGTTTGTTTGCAAGCAGGTTGAAATTTGGCTCAGTTCGATAGCCGGATCAAAGACACAGAGTCCAAGGAATGGCTCGTCCGGTAACTGGCGCAAATGACCCAAGCTTTACGTTTTGGAGTGTGGATCACCCGCGAATTCAGCCTCGCAGGTGAAAAACCGTCATCGGCACCACGAAGTTGAATGGGAAGTAGACAGTGACAGCTTCGGCTCAACTGAACGCGACCTGTTCGTTGCCGGTCTCCGGCTGGAGGGCGATTTCGGCGGCGGCTTCGTACGTCGAAACCGGTCTCGGCCAACTACACCCCCGTAAGGCCAAAACCTCGCCAGTAGAAAAGTTCATCGTTTAGGGAGTTGTGGCTCGATGAAATTGAACATGATCATTGGATCCCTCGTGCTGGGCGCTACGCTTAGCACTCCAAGCTTCGGTGGGGGATTGTTGGATCGCATGCTTGGATTGAAGGGCAGTGGATGTGACAGCGCTTGCTGTGACACCGGTTGTTCTGCGGATCCAACCTGCGGTTGCGAAATCGCTGACCCATCCTGCGGATGTGAAAGCGCTTGTGGCGGCGGATGTGCTTCCGCTTGCGAACCTACTTGCGGATGCGAGTCTGCTTGCGACCCATGTGGCGCAGCACCAACTTGCGGATGCGAAATCGCTGCTTGCGATCCTTGCGGTGCAGCTCCTAGCTGTGGCTGCGAAATCGCTGCTTGCGATCCATGTGGCTGCGACAGCGGCTGCGGAAAAGCTCGACGTCGTCCTCTGATGGAGCTTCTCGCGAAGCTTCGTAGCAAGAAGAGCTCTTGCTGCGACAGCGGATGTGCTTCAGCTTGCGAGCCAACTTGCGGTTGCGAAACTGCTGACGCTTGCGGTTGTGGCGCTGCTCCAACTTGCGGATGCGAAATCGCTGCTTGCGATCCTTGCGGTGCAGCTCCTAGCTGTGGCTGCGAAATCGCTGCTTGCGACAGTGGCTGCGGCTGCGGAAGCAAGAAGAAGTGCGGTGGCCTGCTGAGCAAGCTTTTCAAGAAGCGTGGTAACAGCTGCTGCGACGCAATCGCTTGCGACAGCGGATGTGCTTCTGCTCCTTGCGGATGCAGCTCTGCTGCTCCAGTTGCTGCTCCTGCAGTAAACGGCGAAGCAGCTCCTATGCCTCCAGCACCAGTTGTTGACCCAAGTGCATACCTGCAAAGCAACCGACGCGTCATCCAAGCTACCGGATACGTTCGCTAATCCTTCGGGACTAGAGAACCTGGTAGATTCCAGGTGCGTCTAAATAAAAGACGGTCCGCTAAGCGAAAGCTAAGCGGGCCGTTTTTTTATGCGCCCACCCAAACACAGCCATCACGCAATTCAGCCTTCGAAACTTATCAACGCCTACGTGGCTGATGATGTGAGCTTCTTCTTGAGCTCCTGCTCGACCGCGAACCAATCGATCGCCCCTAGAGCCGTGTCGACAAGGTCCTCCGGCCTGCCCATCTCGCCTTCACCCGAACCGCTGTTTAAGTGGTTGACGACCAAGAGCACGTCGCTTGGCGTAACGAATCCGTCACCGTTGGTATCCAGATAATAGTTCGGTCGCGGCGGCTCAATTCCAGATACATCCGCTGGGTTTTCACCATTGATGTAGTTCACAATCAGCAGCGCGTCTGTTGGCACGACAAACGAATCACCGTTGACATCCAAGGGCTGAATCACATTGTGCCAAGCAAGATCATCGTCAATGATCTGCACTTGAGCCATGCCGACGAACTGAGCGTCCCCAAGGCCAGCTTGGGCAAGGATGGTAACTTCAATGGGACGCTCAGCCACATTATCGTCAATGATTTGCACATCGAATTGCACCGAATCTTGCCCCTCAGGCAAAACAACTTCGTCAGGCAACGCGACCTGTGACGGATGGCTTGCTTCCAGGTCGATCGCAATCCTACCGCTGAGCCCCGATGGGCGCGCAATTGTAAATTGGACTGCCCCGCCATCTTCATTCACGTCCGATCTCGCGGACTGAAGGTCCAACCTGCCAACTGTTTCAGTCGACGAAGACCACTCAGACGTCGTTACCCCCGCTTTGTGTGCGGCGGCAGCGACACGTGCCCCGGCAGGGATAACCACAGCAGATTCAAGCAGCCAGAATCCGTACCCTGAGCTATCAGTTGCAACTCCTGTGTACCCAACAACAGTTTGGCCACCGGAAGCATCTTGATAGAAAACCTCAATTTCGAAGGTAACATTCGGCTCTGAATCCAGCCGACCGGCAACCTCACTGCCTTCTGAATCAGAACCAACTTGCTG
>CAYPLE010000104.1:0-20866 GCA_964411445.1 uncultured Pirellulaceae bacterium | reverse complement strand
CCGCCAGTAGCTCACGCTTTTCGAGCGATTCGACTAGGCCTTTTCGCAGGGTGGATTTCTTCGAAGATGCTGAAGCACTGCGCTTTTTTGATGTGCGCGTGCCAAACAATCCTGACTTGCGAGACTTCACGTTATAGTCCTCTGCTGGGTCGAACGGCCGATTAAGAGAAGCGTATCTAGGTTGGGGTGTCCGTCGACCAGGGAAAATTAACCAGTCGCCAGATTCGTATGCCCTTGATTTCACCCAAGTTGAGATCAACTAGCGTAAGGAGCGAATTGAATCGCGCCGGGCCACATTCCCGATGACTTGAGCTGCGTCGAAATGACCTGCCCAAGCCCAAAATGTGGCTCAGATCCCCCTACTCGCGACCTGGAAAGAAAGACAAGCCAGGTAGCTTAGGTAAAAAGGCAGTCTCGATTCTAATTCGGGTCCCCCACCTGTCAACGAATCGCATTGGATCTATGACGAAGCCGTGGGTAGGCAAGTTCCTAAGCAGCATCGATTTTTGCGATTCTGCCGGTTTAGCAGCCTACGGCGGCCCATTGCCCAACAAGCTAGGTGATTTCTGAAAGAGAGTGCGAGTTGAAATGCGGCTTGTTATCGCGCGTGCTTTCTCATCCTGAGGCGGACTGTCCCAGCGTGAAACATAGCGAGAGAAAAGGATCGAGGCCAAAAAACGGCTCAGAATCCAGCTACAGCAGGTGAAAACCAGGGCTGGCGATAGAATCGTCACAAACGGCACAGTTTGGCACAGCTATTGCATCTGATGCGAGACGACGACTTGATTGCCCCCTCATGAATTTGCATCCTTTGAGAGACGTTGCCGTGAAAGTTCTACTGTGCCTTGTATCGGCCTTCGTATTGGGGGCATTGTGTGCGTAAAGATTTGATGCACACAGTTCGTTAGAGATTATTCGCAGGCGGGTGAATTGCCCGAACCCTGCAAAGTATTGATTCCTATTCAGGTCCCGCGGTCGGCATTATTCATGGATCGATCGACGCGGGACATTTTTATGCGCTCGTCTTATCGCGCTGATATCGCAGTGAATTCCAAGGTTTAGGAGCCTAGCACCTATTTGCGACCGCCGCGCTTGACGTGCTCGAGGAGCAGAAAATTGCGGTTATTGAACTCGGTAATGGTCCCCGTCACTTTCCATTCATCATCTTTCGGGTCTTCAATCACAGCTTTCAAAACCCGTTGAGCCGCTAGATTCTCCAGAGCAGTCACAGTCCGCTGATCGGCCAGTTGGGCTGTAAGTCGCTCGCCAGCGGCTCGAAACTTGATCACCGAGGCCTCAATACGGCTGCCTTCCCGCATCAACTTTGCGGCGTTTCCGGGCGTGGTAGCAAGGCTTTCCTGCCCTATCGCGGATATTTTGAGTGTCCCGCCGGCCATCAGCAACGCTATTGCTGCTGTGGAAAGCCAGTTTGAAAAAGTCCTGTGCATTGAACGATTCATGAAAAATGCCCTCCGGGATCTGCATTGTTGAGTGGTTGCGGGGCAGCAATCAGGCGCAAATTGCGATGAAGTGCGCTATCTTGGCCTGGGGAGCACCAGGGCATGCAGGCAAATAACCCCACCGCTGGTAAGCAAAGCCCAACCCAACCATGGCGGCGGCTTGATTTTCTTCTTGGGCTCCGGATGCACGGTCATGTAGATGTCCGTCGTAATATCTCCGCTGGCCAACTGTGAATCCTTGGCAATGCGAGCCAAAGCGCGCGTGCTGGTTTCATTCAAAACGAACGACTCAACAGTGCGGAATTGGATACCAAGCAGGAAGAGCAGCATTCCAATCATAAAATAACGGTTGCGGTCAATATCCACGGTCCGGCTTCTCCTCGAGTGGGAGTCCATGCTTGCATAAAAATCGGGACGAGAGCCCAGGGCTAGATATCGGGCGTACTTAGCTAGCAACATCGGCAAACTGCATCCATGATCTCGACTGCTAGGCAAAAGCAACCAGTTGTACGGATTGTGTCGCGCCCGGACGGCTTGTCTGCCTCGTTTGGCGAAGGCAGCCTCCTCTGCCAGGTGGTTTCTAAAGCTCGATTTTCCAAGACTGCCCGCGGCCGACAGTACCTTGCAAGAAATACTCGACAGCGAATGGCCGGACCATCGAATGGACGCTAATATGAAGACGGCCGTCTGCCTATCTTTTCTGTGTGCTACAAACCTCGCAATCCACACAATCTCCCCTGTTGGCGGAATTGGCCTGGATAGTCGCGGCTGTTCGCAATCACATTAAGCGCGATCGGTCCCTCGCAGAGCTACATATGAGCTGTGAGAGAAGCGGTCGGGGGTTGCGGTCAATCAACGGCAGCGGACAAAAAGACGGATGTTTGGTTGAAGACGAAAGACGTCTAGGCGATTGCCCAAGGCGCATTATTCCCACCTCCAGTAATGTTGTAACTTCAGAAAGGTCACCTGCTATGCAGTGGAGATCGTTTGCCGGTCCAGTTGTATCGGCGTTTCTATTGACTTGTGGTTTCACCGCCGCAGCCCAAGCAGCGGACTATCCGCCGTTTGATAAAGTCACCGAGGGCTACACGAAGATTGAGCCATCCGGTGATGCAAAAAGCTCGATGTACACGTTGTACAGCAAGGAAAAAGAGGGGCAGTTGCTGATTGAGCTGCCAAAGAGTTTCGCATCGAAGAAGTATTTCATTGGACTGACCGTAGCCAGCGGCCAGATCTTTTCAGGGCTGCAAGCCGGTGACTACTACGTCCAGTGGCGTCAGTACAACAAGCGACTCGCCTTGATCGCGCCCGAGCTGAATATTCGGTCCGGTGGCGACTCAGAATCAAAGTCATCGGTGAATCGACTGTTTACCGGACAGGTACTTCTGGACTTGCCAATCATTACGCTTTCGCCAAGCGGCGGACCCGTCATCGACGGTGACCAATTGTTGGTTGGTAACGCGAGAACATTTTTTGGTGCAAGCGGCAGTTCCCGAAATCCCGGTTTGGCTAAAATCGTCAAGCAAAAGGCATTCGAAAAGAACGTTGAACTTGCGTTCGAAATGCCATCCACGAGTGGCAAACTACAAACGCTTTACTACTCGATCAGCGAGATTCCGGCGAGCACTGGTTACAAGCCGCGTGTTGCCGATCAGCGCATCGGTTACTTTACAACATCTTACTCCGACTACGGCAAGTACAAGGACGATGAAGTCGACATCAACTTCATCAACCGCTGGCACTTGACCAAGCGAGATCCATCGCTGGCGCTCTCGCCACCGAATGAACCGATCAAGTTCTATTTGGAACACACCACACCGGTGCGTTACCGCCGCTGGGTCAAGCAGGGTGTTCTTTATTGGAACAAAGCATTTGAGAAGATTGGAATCTCGGACGCTATCGAAGTCGTCTATCAAGACAAGGCGACAGACAAACACATGGACAAAGATCCAGAGGACGTCCGCTACAACTTCATCCGCTGGCTCAACAATAACGTTTCGACCGCCATCGGTCCAAGTCGCGTTCACCCAGAGACTGGGCAAATTCTAGATGCTGACATCGTCCTCACCGATGGTTGGATTCGGTACTTCAATGAAGAATTTGCCGACTACATGCCAATCATTGCGACGGAAGGCATGAGCGACGAGACGCTTGCTTGGCTGGCCGAACACCCAAATTGGGATCCACGAATTCGCTTTGCCGACGCTGCCAAGCGAGCTCAGATTTCCGCGCAACTTCGCGCACAACTTCGCACACCCGGAATTGATAACTCGAGCGCTTCTCTGAAGACTCGTATGATGGGCGACGAGACTTTCGACGGTTTGATTGGTCGTACCAGTCAGGTCAACGGTCTTTGCTTGGCCGCTCAAGGTCGTCGTGTTGATACGTCAATGATGCGGATGATCCTCGCGATGGGCCCTGACGCTCTGCTGGCCGATGAAGCTGAAGAAGCCAAGAAAGGCAAAAAGAAGCGCAAGGCCGCCAAAGAAGAAGCTGAAGAAGACGGCGATGAATCTGACGCAGACGGCGATGAAGAGTCCGATGACGAAAAGGGCGACGAAGATTCGAAGAAGGACGAAGACCAGGCGAAGAAGCCAGTCGAGTCGATGCTGGACGGAATGCCTGAGTCGTTCATCGGCCCACTCTTGGCAGACTTGGTCGCCCACGAAGTTGGGCACACCCTCGGCCTGCGTCACAATTTCAAAGCCAGTAGCCTCTACTCGCTTGAGGAAATCAACAGCAAGAAGCTCAAGGGCGAAAAGGCGTTCGCGGGTAGCGTCATGGATTACCTGCCGCTGAACCTGAAGATTGAAGAGGGCGAAGTCCAAGGTGACTATGCCATGATCGGAATCGGCCCATACGATTACTGGGCGATCGAATACGGCTATTCGTTCGACGACAAGGCCTTGCCAAAGATCTTGTCCCGAGTCGGTGAGCCGGAATTGCAGTTCGCAACCGACGAAGACACGAGCGGTCCCGATCCACTGGCACGTCGCTACGACTTTGCCAAGGATCCTTTGGATTTTGCCCAGGAACAATCGCGTCTGATTGAGCGATTCCGCAAGCGTCTGATGACAGACTACGTCAAGAAGGGCGATAGCTGGAGCAAGGCGCGTGATGGATACGAATTGACGTTGAATCTTCAAATGAAGAACGTCAGCATGATGTCCAACTGGGTCGGCGGTGCTCACGTGAATCGTGACAAGAAGGGCGATCCCGGCGAGCGACTTCCAATTGAGGTTGTTTCTGCTGAGCAACAACGTAAGGCGTTGGCTTTCGTTTTGGAAACGACTTTCCGTGACGATGCGTACGCTCTGTCACCTGAGTTGCTGGCCCGTTTGACGAAGGACTTCATGGATGGTTTCGGTAGCGAGCCTACATGGCCCGTTCACGACCGAATCCTGTCGATGCAGTCGTCTGCTCTTACGATGCTGATGAATGCAACCACGCTGCGACGTGTTTATGACAACGAATTCCGCATTCCCTCCGATCAGGACGCATTCACCCTGCCTGAATTACTCAGCAGTATTGGTGACGAAATTTGGTCCGAGCTGGAGGGTGACGCTGATGGCGAGTATTCTGCCCGCAATCCGCTGATCAGTAGCTTGCGTCGGAATCTGCAACGTGAGCACATGGAGCGGCTCATCGATTTGACGCTCCCAGGCAGTGGCTCCAGTGCGGCTTATAAAGCGATTTCGAACCTGAGCATTATGCACTTGGGTGAGCTGAAAGAATCGATCGATGCCAAACTTGCTTCTGCTGGCAAGGCCATGGACCCTTACACCAAGGCTCACTTGTTGGAGGCTTCTCAACGCATCGAAAAAGCGTTAGACGCCGACTACGTCTACAACCAATCGTCCTCAGCGGGCGGTGGTCTTGGCTTCTTGCTATTTGGCAAAGAGTCTGCTGAATCCAAAGAGTAGTCCCATCGACTAGCTGGATTTCAAATCAAAAGCCGCTGGTGGAGTGATCCCCAGCGGCTTTTCTCATGCGCACCACGGCACATTCCCGTTCATTTCGTGGTGGATTTGGTTGCAAATCCCCTTCCCAACAATCTTCCTAATCAGATGCCCCACCCAGGTGCAGCGATTCGACAAGATGCGCTGGGCTATCGAAAATCACGGTATCGGTAAAGGATCGAATCAACTCGGCATTCGTCTCAACCGATTTGTCGCGTGGTGTTGGTGCAATATTGTTAAGGAGGATTCCGGCTACGTTGATGTGGCGGCTTACGAGAGCTTCGAGGCTGAGTAGGCAGTGGTTTACGCAGCCCAGGCGATTTGCCACGACCAACACAACTGGGTAGCCCGCTTTCATGGCCAAATCCACCGAGGTTTTGTCGTAGGCGATTGGCGAAAGCACTCCGCCGGCGGATTCGACGAGCACAAAATCTGCGTGCTGCTTCCAAGCCTCAAGTCCGCCGCAAATTTGCTCCCAACAAACCTCTCGGCCTTCCTGGCGTGCCGCTACGGGCGGAGCCAATGGTGCAGCAAACGCCTGAGGGCAAACCAAGCTAACAGGCAATTGCGTCTGTGTGGCCCGCAGGAGTTTTTGCGGGTCACTGTCGGGATCGTCAATCGAGTAGCCGCTGGCCACGGGCTTGTATGCTCCGACGCGGATGCCAGCTTCGGCAAGCAGATCGAGTATCTTGCAACTCAGGTACGTTTTGCCGACTTCGGTGTCGGTGCCCAGTACAGTCAAACCTGGGCCAAAGTCTGGCTGCTGTCGGTAATCTGACAAAACTTCATCTCCCGAGGAGGATTTGCAATACTGGGATGCTTGCCGAAGCTGTTTTGGTTGTTAGCATGTCTCGCAATTGGATTATCGCCCAGACGCTCGCCCCGACAACCATCTTGGATTCGTGAATATGACAGCAACCAAACCCGTCCAGCTAGCCCTTGTGCAGATGAGTTGTGTCGCTGACAAAGAAGCAAATCTTCGCAAAGCGGAAGAGAGAATCGCTGAGGCAGCCAGCCAAGGTGCCAATGTGGTCTGCTTGCAAGAAGTGTTCAACACGCAGTATCCCTGCCAAAGCGAAGATCACGTTCAGTTCGAATTGGCTGAAGAGTTGCCCGGGCCGACCAGCAAGCGACTTAGCGATATCGCGGCAAAGCACTCGGTCGTGGTGACGTGTTCACTATTTGAGCGACGCGCGGCGGGCCTTTATCACAATACAGCGGTTACTTTCGATGTCGATGGTTCGTTGGCTGGGATGTACCGCAAGATGCACATCCCAGACGATCCGTTGTACTACGAGAAGTTCTACTTTACACCCGGCGATCTCGGTTTCACCGTAGCCAAGACGCGTTTCGGAACTCTGGGCGTCGGCGTTTGTTGGGACCAATGGTACCCTGAGGCAGCTCGCTTGTTCGCCTTACGTGGAGCCCAAATTCTGCTCTACCCGACAGCCATTGGCTGGATCCATGAGGAGAAAGACGAATTTGGCGTCGGCCAACACGATGCTTGGGAAACCGCCATGCGAGCTCACGCCATCGCCAACGGGATTTTTGTCGGTGCAGCAAATCGTGTTGGTAGCGAAGGCGGCATTGAGTTTTGGGGAGCTTCTTTCGTAGCTGGACCACATGGGCAAATTCTCGATCGGGCCTGCCATGGAGACGAATCGATTTTGATGGTCGAATGCGATCTGGCAGCCAGCGATGTGATTCGCACACATTGGCCGTTCTTGCGGGATCGACGCATCGATGCCTATGGCGATTTGACACGTCGTTTCATCGACGACTAACGCTCCCAGCGACCGTTTGATAGTCGATCTGTATTTGCCCTGCCCGAGGGCGACCAAGCATGTAGATGCTACTGGAGCGATGCTAGCCCGGGCATAGCGTTTCGGCGGCTATCTGAGTCCACGATTCATCGGATGTAAAACGCTAAACGTCCGTGCGACTCGAACTAGTGGACTCGTTGGAGATCGCGTCTTTGCGGAATTCACCAGGGGTTTGGCCGGTTACGCGTTTGAACACGACATGCAGGTACTCAGGGTGCTCGAATCCGCACATTGGGGCAATCTTCTCAAGCGATAGCTTCGTCGTCATCAGCAGTTCTTGAGCACGATTGACCTGAACGCGACGGATCTCTTCCTGCGGAGTGCGACGCAGGAACTTGCGAACTTGTCGTTCCAGCGTGCTTCGCGAAACCTTGTTGGCTCCCACAACTTCGTCAACAGTCAATCCTTCGCAGGCGTGCAAACGTATGTACTGAAGAGCATCTGCTACGGCGCGGTCATTGATCGCGACAACGTCGGTAGATTGCCGAGTCGCGATGCCAATCGGCGGCAGGAGTGACACCGGCTGGACATCTTGCTGCCCGTCCATCAGTTTGGCGAGGGTTTCTGCGGCGCGAAAGCCCACTGCTTCTGCGTTTGGCATCACGCTGGACAACGGCGGAGTGCACAATCGGCAAATCAAGTCATCGTTGTCGACACCCAATATGGCGACCTGCTCAGGTACACTCATGCCAAGGTTCGCGCACGCTTCGTGAATGTGTTGTCCGCGAACGTCATTACAAGCCAAGATACCGAGAGGCGTTTCGCAACTCGCTAGCCAACTTTCCAACTGGGAACGTTCTTCGTCCCAACTATTGGCGGCGGGCCCGTGCCATGGTGAGTTGTAAACTTGGCAGTCAACGCCGCTTCGCTCCAAGACGGTAGCCTTGAAGGCTTCTTCGCGCCGGCGCGACCAAGCTTCGCGACTGAAGCCGCAAAATGCAAAACGGTTGAAGCCTCGCTCCAGCAGATGTTCTGCTCCCATTCGACCAATGGCCGCATCGTCGCTGCGTACCTGGGGCAAGAGGGACTCCCCGTGCCGATCTGTCAACTCAACTAGTGGGACTCCGGTACACTGAATCGCTTGAGCGAGCCTAGGCGTGGTAGCGCGGGAGATGATTCCGTCGCCTTGCCAAGTATCGAGCCAGGATGGTGGTTGCTTGCGAAGGTCGCGCTGTTCAAGAAAGACACTCCACGACTCATGGACGCGCATGTAACGAATGATGCCCGAGAGTACTGTTCGTCCATACACGCCCGACGTTTCAATAATGAGGGCAACGTGTCGCTTCATGGTCGCATCCTGTCTTTGGCAACCATAATAACGACACTCGACGCACGCGTTCAGCCCTCCTGCAGAATAGGCAGGGACGTCAAGCGATCAGCTCGTCGATGACTTGACCTCCAAACTGGCTCAACTGTTTGAAGCGGCCGCCGTGGAAGTAAGTCAGTTTGTTATCGTCAAGTCCAAGCAAGTGCAGGAGCGTTACATGGAAGTCGCGAATGGGGTGCACGCATTCGACCGCCGATGAGCCAAGTTCGTCGGTGGCGCCGACCACACCGGGGCGCACGCCACCACCGGCCATCAACATCGTCATGGCGTTGTTATTGTGACCACGTCCGAGCGAGTAGACTCCACCGCGTTTGTTGTTGTCTGGCGTTCGGCCGAATTCTCCGGTCCAAATAACGAGCGTGTCTTCCAGCATTCCACGCTGTTTCAGGTCGCGAATCAGTGCCGCGATTGGTTTATCGACACTCTTGATCCGCGATGAATGCCCGCGTTCAAGGTAGTCGTGGCTGTCCCAACCGCCGCTGAACACCTGGACGAATCGAACGCCACTTTCAACCAACCGTCGGGCCATCAGACATTGCCGCGCGAATGTCTCCGTATCCTTGTCATTCATACCATACATTTCGCGAGTCTTTTCAGTTTCGCGGTTCAGGTCGATGACCCCAGGCACTTCTGTTTGCATTCGATAGGCGAGCTCATAGCTTTCCATGCGAGCTGCTAGTCGGTCGTCTTCTTCCGTGCGCTGCAAATGCTGCTTATTAAGGAACGCCAGTTCATCGAGCGCCCGTCTCTGGTGCTCGCGTGACTTGTGCGCCGGTGAGGCGAGGTCTAGGAGCGGAGAACCCTCGGCACGAAGCCTTGTTCCTTGGTAGTGCGCTGGCAAGAATCCGTTGCTCCAGTTCGTCGCTCCACCTTGCGGCGCGGCCAACTCCGTCATCACGACGTAGCCCGGCAGATTCTGGTTCTCCGTACCGAGACCGTACGTTGTCCAAGCACCGAGGGCCGGATCACCGCCGAGACGGCTGCCGGTGTTCATGTGGAAGAGGGCTTCGGGATGATTGAGCGATTCCGCTTGGCAGCCGCGATAATTACACAGTTCGTTGGCTACGTATGGATCCGCCAAGTGCACCCATTGGTCACACATGTCGATTCCATTGTCGCCAGCTTTCTTGAAGCCAAATGGGCTACCGACGAAGAATTTGAACCCCTTCTCCTGGCCGCCCTTCAACTTGCTCTCCTGCTTATGCAGTCGTGAGAGTTCGGGTTTGGGATCGAAGGTGTCCATTTGTCCTGGGCCACCCTCCATGAACAGCATAATGACATTCTTTGCACGGGCTGGGTGCATCGGAGGCTTAACGCCGAGTGGCCCGGCTTTGCTGTTTGATTCATCAGCGGCAAGCTCCGATTGCAGCATGCTCGTCAGGGCAACGCTTCCTAGCGAAGCCCCCATGCCGTACAGGAATCCACGTCGTGAATGCGGAGTCGAAAAGGGTCGTGAGCAAATTTTCATTTTTTCGATTCCTAGCGTATGAAGATGAATTCGTTAGTGTTGAGAAGCAGCAGGCAGAGATCGGCCAACGCTCGCGTTTCAGCCGCGACGTCCGCCGCAGAAGCATCGGCTTGATAGTTCTCAAACCGCGGCAAAATCTCAGTGTATTCAAATGGTTTTCCTGAAAACTCTTCCACCAGAGATCGTGTAATCTTGGCGGGGTACTGCCTCGGTGTAGCCTTGTGCTCTTGGTGGTAGACCGTCATGTCGCGAACGTAGGCAACTAACCGATCTTGTTCCACTGCTGAAGCTCCTCGCCCCAGCGTTAGCTCGAAGGCTAATTTAACCTGCGCATCCAGCGTGTCCGCCTCAAGCTCCAAGCGACGCGCCAGGGCAATGGATCGGTCTGACATGACGTCGCTATTCATCAGCGTGAACGCTTGAGGCGTCACGGCCGCCGTGTCGCGACGTTCACAGGATTCGTTGGGGTTCGGCTGATTGAACAACTCCAAGAACGGATCTGCTTGCCCTCGAACTCGGTAGGCGTAAATGGTGCGGCGATTGCGCTGTTCGGGCAGTGGATCCGGTTGATAGGCCGGAGCAATCGAAAACTGGATCATACGTGGCTGCAACGCGACTTCCATGTTGATCTCCGGCATGGCTGGCAAGCCGCCTTGGGATGGGTTGAGCTCGCCAGTAATGACCAGCATCGCGTCGCGAAGTTCTTCCGCTGTCAGCCTGCGTCCTGGATAGTACGCGAGCAAGTCTCCGTTTGGATCGCTTTGCAGCAGTTGAGACTTCTCGGAGTGCGAGACCGACCGGCGGTACGTCTCCGACAGAAGAATCATTCGGTGGATTCGCTTGATCTTCCAGCCGTGTTCGACAAAATCCGCAGCAAGGTAGTCGAGCAAGTCTGGGTGCGTTGGCTTTGCCCCCTTGGCACCAAAGTTATTCGGAGTCGCGACGATGCCACTACCAAAATGGCTTTGCCAAATACGATTTACTATCGAGCGGGCGGTGAGTGGGTTTTCCGGATGAGTGATCCACTCTGCCAGGCCCAGACGCCGGCCCGCAATGTCATCGTTGAGAACAAATGGTTGATCGTTGCTGCTACTGGTCATGATGCCCGCAGCACTCAAGACGCCGGGGCCCACTGCATCTCCCAATGCAGTCAACGCTCCTCCGACAAGAATGTGATTCTCCGGCTTGGCCGTACGATCCGCCTTTTTGTCGATGCGCAGCTTGCGTGCTCCGTTCCACGCCAGTTGTGCGGCTCCAGCGTTGTAGACACTTTGTGCCATCGGTTGGTATCGTTCAAGCCGTCGCTGCCAGATCCACTCATCTTGCTCGCGAACTTTCAACTGACCTTCGTCGATGTAATCCAAACCGACATGGCGAGGTGGTTTTTCGTCGTCGGGCAAATCCTTGCGAGCTGCAGCGTCTTTGTACTCCAGGCCGTGTTCTTTGAACCATGCTCGAGCCGCCGTCTCTTGCTTATCAAGCAGTCGCTTCTTTTCGCTGACGGCAAAGTCAAGCATCTGCCGGACGTGTTTACGGCCTTCGTCAAAGCCATTCAAGTATTCGGATTCCAAATGCGGAACGTTGCGTTCAGCCATGTGCGTGGTGGCGAAAGCAGCGTACATTCGGTAGTAATCGCGAGTCGGAATTGGGTCAAATTTGTGGTCGTGACACTTCACACATCGCATGGTGGTCGACAAGAATGTCTGGCCCACGACGTTGACGACATCGTCTAAGAAGATCTGGCGGGCCTCCTCGGTTTCGATCATCGCGTTGTCCCAGGGGCCGAGTCGCAGGAATCCAGTGGCAACAATCTGCTCTGCTTCTTCCTGTGTGTATTCACCACTTAGCTGGACGTCGACCACTTTGTCTTTGCCGAGTCGTTTAGCTACAGATGCATCGGCCAGTTCGTCACCAGCCAGTTGCTCGCGGACAAACTGGTCGTACGGTTTGTCGTTGTTGAAACTTCGGATGACATAATCGCGATAGCGCCACATATTGGAGCGTTCGTAGTCGTTGCTCATGCCGCCGGTATCAGCATAACGCGTCACGTCGAGCCAGTGTTGAGCTGCTCGCTCGCCGTAGTGTGGGCTGGCAAGGAGCTCTTCAACGGTCGCCTCCCAAGCGTTCTCGGGATTGATCTGGTAGGCGCTCAGGAAGCTTGCAGTTTGTTCGGGCGTGGGCGGAATGCCAAGAACGTCGAAATACACTCGCCGCACGAGCTCGCGGGGCGTTGCCCGCGGTGCAGGCGTAACGCCATTTTCGCTTAACTTACGACTGACGAAGTAGTCGACTGGATTCTTGGACGCGTCTTGTGGGAGCAGTGCGCTGCTGGCCGGGACCTTTTCCCAAGCCCAAAGATCCTCAGGGCTGTAACGCCTGAACGTCCATTCTTTCGATGTGCCCCCGCTGGTGTCGACGATGATCCCTTCGTCGGTCTCTTTCGCCATGCTGGCCCGCTCAAGGATTGCTTGCCGTGTGCTTTCCTCAGGCCAAACAGCCCCTTCGTTGATCCACTGCGCTAGTGCAGATATCTGTTCTTCGGAGAGCCGGTCGTTTTCCTTGGGAGGCATCTCCAGGCCTTCCCAGCGAACCGCCTCCATCAGCATGCTCGCATCCGCTTTGCCGATTTCGATCGCAGGATCACCCGATTCGCCACCTCGCGTGAAACCTTCAAACGTTGTCAGGTCCAGTTCGCCCTGCACATCGTTCTGGTCAGCACCGTGGCAACCAAAGCACTTGTCCTTCAAAACCGGCAGCACTTTCAGCGTAAAGTGCTCGTCCTGCTTTGACGTAGCCTGAGTGTCTTGAGCTTGCAGATCGTTGCCGCTTACTGCGACCACGCCAGCCAGAAAGACTAAGGTCCAAACCGCCTTGAGTGGTTTCATTCTAGGGTCGTCCATTTAGGTACATATCTTTGATCTCCACAGCGGAAAGTGCTGCTGAGAATATTACAAACTCATCCAAGCTTCCGTTCAAATTGCGAATCGCAAAACTTGGGTCGTCACGCTCAGGCTGCCCCCAATTTCCAATTGAAGCTGCTCCAATGGAGACCGTCTCGACAAGGTACTCTGGCGGAATTGCTTCATCGCTGAGCATCTTACCATTGAGGTAGTGCCGTACGCGTCGGGCTTCAGGATCGTAAGTTGTAGCCAACATGATCCACTGACCGCTAAGCTGCGCATTCCAGAACGGCGGCGAATAGTAAATGTGCTTGTCGCGTTGCCCTTTGGAGCGATCGAATTCGTCTCGCTTCTTGACCGAGAAGAAGATTCGTCCGTCATCCATAATCTGCCAGTGAGGCTCTTGTAGATCATGGCCATCTGTTAAGAACAGTGAGTTGTACCACCGGTCTAGACTGTGGATTCGTACCCAAGCCACAAAAGTAAGCGAGCTGTGCTCGCCTGGTATGGAAAGCCTTGCTCGGCTGCCAGTTGGGCTGAAGTCGATAGCCGCTGCCGCTTGTCCCCAGCGATTTGCCGCAGGAGCCGCTGCGACGATGGCCGCATTGCTGCTCAGCCGACCGGCTGCTACAAGCTTCCGCTGCTGAACCTGCGGTGCATCGCACAAGTATTGCACCAACAATCTGGGGTCATTCTTGAGCTCTGCTTGCCAACGAGTCCACTGAGAAAGACGGTTGGCACGAAGCTCTACAATGCGGGCTGCCAATTGAGACTTGCTCATAAAATCTTTCTCAACCGCAGGGAATTCGTCGATCGCATTCCCGTCGCTTAGCCGCGCTGCTTGCCCAGCCTGCAGTAGACGCTGCGTCTTGGGGAGCTCAACTTCTCCTTCAATCACGTGCAAATCGCAACGTTCACCCGTGACGGAAACAGCAAACTCGGTCCCCAGGTCGACCACGTCTCCTTCCCGAGTCGAAAGAATAAAGCCTTGTGCGGCTTCGGGAACGACAGCACGAACGCGCCCTGAAAGAACATGCATTCGCATCGGACTAACCAGCGAGAATTCAGCGGGGCCTTCGACTACGACTGACACGCCGCTGAAAAGTTCCAATTCCACCGTGCCAGCGTCGAGCGAAACATCTCCGGCAGGCAGTAGTGCTCCGACGGTCATGTTCTCAGCAACGCCAGACCACAGCGCGTCGGCCTGCCCAGTGACAACTGCAAACCCTGTAGCATTGGCTTCAGCTTCGTTCTTCCGTTGCGGAACAAAATCCTCGGGCCTCGCGTTGCTGCCCGACGCGATTGTCTGTTGTGAATCTGGCGGCCAAAGAAGTGAAGCCATGACAAATAATGACGCAGCAGCAGCAAGCACGGCGGTAACACCCAATCCCCAGGTGAAGCGACTGCGGCGGTTCGCCTGTTGTCCAAGATCGCCCGCGGATGCGATTGGGTACTTCGATTTGCCTGGATCGTCAGCCGACTCAAATTCAAGGTGCAACATGACGTCCAGTGCGATTCGATCCAGATATTCCTTCCTCGCACTAGCATTCTGACTTAATCGCGCTTCCAGTTCGACCATCTCGGCCTCGGTTGCGAGTCCGTCAATTGCCAAATCGATTAGCTGTCGCGTTCGCTCTGGGGCTTCGCTCATGCTTCGCCTCCGGCCATTCGGCGATTGATACAGGAGAGCAACTTACTGCGAAGCCGATGGAGCGTGACTTTTAAACTGCCGACGCTGCGGTTCGTCTGTGAGGCCACCTCGCCTAGCGTTGCTGTTGACGCGTAGCGATGCATGAGCAGTTCACGTTGACGTTCGTCGAGCATCTCTAGGCACTTTGATAGCGCCTCTTGCCGCATCTCAAGGCTATCTTCGCGAACTTCCATATCCTCAGACAATTGCGTTTCGAGTTCACTACTGAAGTGCATTCGTGAATCTCGCAGTTGCTGCTTTCGGTAGTTCAAGACTTCATATCTGGCAATTGCAAACGCCCAGGCCTTGAAATTGGTGCCAAGCTCGAATTCGCTACGCTTCTCCCAGATCTTTGCGTTGGCTTGTTGAGCCACGTCGGGCGCAGAACGATCGCCAGGCATTAAGCTTTGGACATAGCAGCGAATCGCCATCTGACACTGCGTCAGTTGGGCGACAATTTCGCTATCAAATTTTGATCGGTCTACTTCCATACCCACTAATGCCGGCCAGTCGCCGCCGGTTAACACGGAAACACAGAAAAAACGCCAGAACCCGAGAATTGGCCCCTTTTGGCCGGTTCCGCTGGCATCGAAACCGTAGCGATCGCCGCAAATCACTTCTTCTGCAGCGGCCGTTTCTGCCACCAACTTGCAATTCTACCAAGCTCCGAGAGCAATTTCCGATTCTGCCAATCGCCTCTCAGGCAACGTGACCTATGTTTCGTTAGTCTGCGCGACCACGGGATTCCGGTGGTAGCGATTGTGACGCTCGCCACGCCTTCGCCGAGCGTTGGGAAGCGACAGAAACTCGATCCAGTATTTCCGCTAGGGGCAATTTAGCAGCATGTCAGAAACAGCAAACAAACCAGCCATCGGAGTTCTCACCAGCGGCGGCGATTGCCCAGGTCTCAATGCGGTCATTCGCGGCGTTGTCAAGTCTGCGCACAACCTTGGCTACCGCGTCTTTGGTTTTGAAGAAGGCTACGAAGGGCTGGTGGATCCGATCCGAGCTCGCGAGCTAACCCCAGAAAACATTGGCGGCATTCTCGTGCAAGGCGGCACGATCTTGGGAGCATCCAGCAAAGGACGCTTTGGAGCGCTCAACGCCGATGGCAGCCGCAGAAACTTGGAACCGCGGTTGATGCTGGGCGTTCAAGACACGTGCAAGCAATATGGGATCGAAGGCCTTGTATGTATCGGAGGTGATGGGTCACTGGCCGTCGCGCAGCAATTTCACGAAGTTGGAATTCCGGTAGTCGGCGTCCCCAAAACAATCGACAATGACCTGTCATCCACACTGTTTACATTTGGATTCGATTCGGCGGTCACCTGTGCCACCGATGCAATTGACCGCCTTCACACAACAGCTTCCAGTCACGGTCGCATTATGATCTTGGAAGTCATGGGCCGTCATGCCGGTTGGATTGCACTACACTCTGGAATCGCTGGCGGAGCTGATGTAATCCTACTGCCGGAAATCCCATGGACATACGAAGGGATTTGCGACCACATTCGCCAACGACGTGCATCGGGACGCAATTTCAGCATCATTGCCATTGCCGAAGGCGCTCAATTGCCCTCTGGGGATGAAGTGCTACTCGAGCGGCGCAGTGAGGACCGCCAAGTGAGGCTTGGGGGCGTCGGTGCTGCCCTGGCGGCCGATTTGAAGACACGCTTGCCGCTGGAAACACGCAACATGATGCTTGGCCACCTTCAACGCGGAGGAGCGCCGACCGCCATGGATCGATTCCTGGCGACGCAGTTCGGTGTTCACGCAGTGCGTTTGATCCGCGAAGGCCGCTTTGGCGAGATGGTAACTTACGAGGGCCCAGAAATTTCTAGTTGCACCATTGAAAACGCGATCGGCAAATTGAAGACGATCGATCCTGCCTGCTCGGCCGTTCGAGCAGCTCGGGGGCTCGGGATCAGCTTTGGCGATTCGCAGTCTGCTAACGGCTTGTTCGCTCGCACGACTCATGCTGAGGCGCAGTCCATGATCGATCATGAATTTGAACCAGCCGTGACAGGCATGACCCCCGCAATCCCACCCGCAATTGCGTCTGCCTTGGGTGCTCAGGTCGTTTTCCCAAGCCCTGACGCTCTCACCTAGCAAGTGCGAGTCGCATGGAATTATGACGTTCTGCACCCAATGAGATCGTCAACGCCAGTCTGCCAGCCTACTCCTGCCAGCCTGCTTCCTGGAGATCATGCTTGGTCATGATACGAGCCAGTTCTTGGGCGGTGACCGTGGGTTGCCAGTCTAGCAATGACTTGGCCTTCGAAATGTCGGCTTGCACAGTGGCCACGTCGCCAGCGCGATCAAATTGATGGTCGACACGAACGTATTCTTTATGGCAGAGGCCAGCGGTTGCGAAGGCGTTTTCAGCAAATTCGCCGATCGTCGACAACTGCCCAGTCGCAATGATGAAGTCCTCTGGCGTATCGATTTGCGTCATCCTCCACATGGCGTCCACGTACTCTGGGGCGTAGCCCCAATCACGCTGAGTGCTCAGAGCGCCCAATTGCAACGAATCTGCTTGGCCGGTCGCAATCGCAGCCACGCCCTTGCTGATTTTCCGTGTCACAAACGAAGGGCTTCGCCTGGGCGATTCGTGGTTGAAGAGAATGGCTGATGCAACGAACAACCCATATCGCTCGCGATACGTTTGGCACATCCATCGCGCTGCAGCTTTGTTAACCCCGTATGGGGTTGTGGGCGTCATGGCGGATTCTTCCGTTACCGTTTTACGAACTTGGTTTCCAAAAACCTCGCGCGAGCACGCGTTTATTAGTTTCGCTTTTGGGCAAACATCCCGCACCGCTTCCAGCAGCGCCGTCGTCGCCACCAAATTCGCCTCAATATTCTCAATCGGCTTCTCCCAACTATTGGGTATGAAGCTGTCTGCGGCAAAATGATAAATCTCATCCGGCTGGAGCTCAGTCAGTATCTTTTTCCAATCCTCTTTCGTTGATAGCCCAACTGTGTGTAGCGACGGATCGAAGGCGGCGGTTGCGTCCCCTCGTGTCGTACCTTGTACGTCGTAGCCAACCTTGAGGAGCAAATCACGCAGATATGGACCATCTTGGCCGGTGATACCTGTGATTAATGCTCTTGGCATAACGCTAGCTTGCAATTCGGGTTGTAAGTTGCTGCCCAAATGGCAGAACACAGATTCTAATCCCAGGGATCGCCCACAGTTCGCACATGGCGATACGACGAAGTCAAATCGTATCGAAATCCCTCCAATTTGCTAGCCAGTTGTTTGCGTGGGTTTTCATGTTTGGAAGCCGGAGTTGACTTCTATGGTCCGAATGCGATAGGAAGAGGCTTTTCAGATCTGCGGGCATTATTGGCTGGCACAAAAGTTCCGTTATCGCTGTTTCTGTAGCCTCGTTTGCTGATCGTAGCCAGTTGGATTTGCAGCCTGTCTGTATTTCGTAAAGACTGTGTTTCATAAAAACATGCGCGAAGGTTGCGCGGACTTTCCTGTCCACGGAGGGCAGTTCTAGGATGACAAGAAACAAGAAGCGTGTTGGCATTTGGTGCGCCTACCATGAGACCTTGCGGGCCAACGCTGGTATCGGTGTCTTTGCACATAGCCTTGCATTGAGTTTGGCACTGCAGGACAACTGCAGTGGTGTCGATTTGGTTTGCTTGCCGGGCGACGAACACCTGCTCCAAGAGACTATTGCCAAAAGCGGAGGGAAGATTCGAGCAGTTCCGTTAGCAGAACAATCGACAGTTGCCCGCAAGACCTCAAAACTGCGACGCAGTATCGAAAAGCGGTGGAAGCGTCTAAGGGCCAAAGTGGTTGGCACTCCACGCAAGCACTCCTTGGCCGGCTCTCAAAGAGTCGGCGAGCAGAAGATCGTTGAGGCTTGTGACGCGTGGGTCGTCCCGTACGTGCTGCTGGACAAGCAATTTTCCAAACCGACTGTGGTGACAATCCATGATATGGTTTGCGCCCATTTTCCAGAGATGCTCGAGCGTGACCATCTTGCATCCGTCATGACGCTAGCAAAAGCAGTGGCGGATCAGTCGACGATTTGCGCGTGTATGTCCGAGTTCATCGAAAGAGTCGATTTGCGAGGCGTCTTGGGAATCCCAGCAGAAAAGACACGCGTGGTTCAGCCGTGGCTACCCCACGATTTTCAGGATCAAAGCTTGAGCTCCGAGCGGGATGAAGGAACAAGTGCATTTTCTTTCTTAGGAGAAGAGTACTTCTTTTATCCTTCTGGATTTAGGCACTACAAGAATCATCGCGTCCTGATTGAGGCAATCGCCACGATAAAAAATCAATATGGAGCCACGCCGAATGTTGTTTTCACCGGCGAGGCAGAGATGCCGAGCGAGTTGCAAACGATAGCCCAAGAGCTCGGCGTGCAAGAGCAGGTCAAACACGTTGGTCGGGTGAGCCGTGCGGAACTCGCGCAGCTTTATCAAAATGCCACTGCGACTGTCGTGCCATCGCTGTACGAGCAAGGGTCGTATCCATTGCTAGAAGCACTCTGCTGGGAGTGCCCAATTGCGTCCTCGAATATCGAGTCACTTCGTGAGCGATTCGATGTTTTGGGCGATTCGATGCAGTATTTCGATCCTCACGACTCAGTCAGCGTCGCAGAGTGTTTGCTGAACTTGGCTGCGAACCGAAACTCGATCCGTGACAGTCAACAATCGCGAAAATCTGTCATATTCAGCCGCAGTGCCCACGATGCTGGCAAGGACTGGATGAATGTGATCTTAGAAGCCATCACCAAAGATGCTCTCGCGAAGCAAACGCCGAAGGCCGCCTAGCCATAAAGCTCAAATGCTAGCATCGGATAGCTCGCATCAAACTCGATCGTCACTGAGCGGCAACGCGTATAGACGTGAAACGCATGTTTCTGCTCTAATCCATCGAAGACCGTCAACCTGATATCCACGGAGGGCCAAATAGGTGGCAAATTCTGAAGAAGTACTCTCGCAGCTCTTAACGATTATCAATGAGGTTCGCGAAAGTCATGACAATGCTGTAGCAGCAGACGATTCGCTTATTGGCAGCGAGGCCGCGATCTCTTCTCGGGAGCTGGTTGAGGTTCTCCTGGCCGTTGAAGAGTATGCCGAGGATGAACTCGAGGTCGAATTTGACTGGACCAATGACTCCGCCATGTCCATGAAACGCAGTCCGTTCAGGACAGCACGTGTTTTGGCTGATCACCTTGCAAGCTCGCGCAGTGAAGCTGCTTAGGAATCGGTACATTGAAATCAATTGTTGTGACCGGTGCATCGCGGGGACTTGGCGAAGCGATCTCGGAAAGCCTAGTAGACGCTGGCTATCGAGTCTACGGAGTTTCACGCAGCGGCAAAGCACCTGAAGGTTGCTTGCCGATCGCTTGCGATGTGGGAGATGCAGCCGCGGTCAAAGCTGCATTTGCGGAAGCCGCCAAAGACAAAGAACTGTACGGACTGATCAATGCTGCTGGCGTCGCCTCCATGAACTTGGCGATTACTACACCGCCGGAAACAGTTGAAAAGATCATTCGCACAAACCTATTGGGCACGATCAACTGTTGCGTCGCGTTAGCCAAGCGTTTTAGCCGAAACAAAATCGGACGCATCGTCAATTTTTCTACGATCGCGGTTCCTATTTCGTTGAAAGGGGAGTCCATCTACGTGGCTTCCAAAGCGGGAGTTGAAGGGTTTTCTAAGAGCTTTGCCAGAGAAATGGCAGACTTTTCGACGACCGTGAACGTTATCGCTCCTGGTCCCATTGATACAGATTTGATCGCCGGTGTTCCTAACGCCGCGATCGAGTCAATCGTTAATCATCAGATCATTCCGTCGAAATTCGGCAAGGATGCAATTATCGAGCTGGTGGAATACCTCCTCAGCTCGAACAGCCGAATGCTAAGCGGGCAAATTCTCAATGTCGGAGGCGTTTAGCGTGGATGAGGCTATGGACAGCTTGATTTCCGAATTGCAATCACGATACCGAGATTCAGACGAACCGGTACTCATCAACCAACACCACTCCTTGCGTCCGAGCGACGTGCTCGAGATCGATGCAGAACTCAATAATGCCATCAATCCGGGCGATGTTGTTGCATTGATTGGCGATTTCGATGCCAAGTCAATTCGACGGATGCTGACGATTCTGAGTAAGCAATGTATCTACGTACCGCTTACAGAAGACACCAAGCCCCAGCATGAGTACTTCCTGCAAACCGCCATGGTGGATGTTGTCGTCTCGAGCGAGGGCA
>CAYPLE010000103.1:0-21153 GCA_964411445.1 uncultured Pirellulaceae bacterium | reverse complement strand
GTACTTTGAATAAATGAGTGGCCCTGCGCAAGCACACAGAGCAAGTCAGCGTTTGAAATTGCAGAAGTATTCAAGCTCGGCTGTCTGAGCCGATTCCAAGCAATTCTCGGAAGGGTCGGCTGATGTTGCCTTCCTAGCTTGGAAAACGGACTTGCCCTACGCTAGCGCGGCGGCCGCCACCCTGCCCAACTTCTGCACGAGCAGAAGGCGAAACTAGGCAAAAGGCGGAATTCGTTGGAGCGCTTGTCCCAACTCGACCTTACTTAGAAGAATAAGAACCTGTGTAATGGCACAACTAAAATATCGCGCAGAGCGAACAGAACTCGGCGGCCTGGACTGCATTCTGGTCGTTCCAATCAATGAATCGGACGAACCGCTGACGCCAAAGTTGGCGGGCGTATTTTGTCATGGCTTTGGTGCAGGCGGTGATGATTTGGTTGGCATTGCTGGCGAGTTGTTGCAATCGATGGGGACAGAAGAGCCCGTCGTCCTTGCTTTCCCTGCTGCTCCGATTGACTTGACGGACGAGGGAATGCCCGGTGGGAGAGCGTGGTGGCGGTTGAGCATACAGCGATTGATGAGCGCCTTGGAGGATGGACGCTACGAAGAGGTCCGTGAAGAGGTGCCCGAGGGCATCGATGAAGCCCGTGAGTTGCTAGTGGGATGCGTCAACGCGTTGCTCGAGAAGTTTGGGCTCGATCACCAGCGGCTGTGCTTGGGTGGTTTTTCCCAGGGAGCCATGTTGACCGTTGATGCCATCTGCCGAGGACTCGAGCATAGCCCTGCAATCGCCTGCCTTTTCTCAGGAGCATTGATTTGCGAGCGGCAATGGAAGAAGTCTGTGGCAAAGTTTGCGGGCGTAGCAACCGTACAATCCCATGGAACGATCGACCCGGTTTTGCCGCTGCAGACTGGGAAATGGCTATCGGAATTGCTCACCGATGGTGGCTGTGAAGTCGACTTCATCGAGTTTCATGGCCCGCACACGATCCCGCCAGAAGCAATTCACAAGACGGCTTTGATGCTCACCAAGCTGCTTAGCGAGACAGCTTAGTTGCGAATTGTGCCCGAAGGGCTTAACGGATTTCGCGTCGGTTCTCGTTCGGACGAAGTGGATTGTATGGGCCGTTGTTACCGCCTGTTCCGCTGCGAAGGCTGCGATCAGCCGTACGTGCCTTCGCCTCGTCGGCAGGATTCTTGGCTGCAGTTTCTTCGGCGGCTTCTCCCACAGTGGGGTGGTCTGCCGAACCGGAGTTTGCCGCCTGCGAGAAACTGAACTCAACCGGCATCTCTTGCATGGCTGTTTCAATCGTCGGTGATTCTTGTGCGCTTGGATGTTGTGTCGATTCAGCCACCGCAGTTGTGGATCCTTGTGTGGCTGTGACTTGGAAGATCGCCAACTGGCCTTCTCGAAGAAAGCGTCCGGTTCGCTCGAGCTCTTCGACTTGATATGCTTGCAGTGGGTTGGCCGCCGAAGACATTTTGGCAATGGCCTCGTCTCCGACCACGATAATGTTCGTTGCCCCTTGCTCGTTGAGTCGCTCTTTGACTTGTTCCCAAGCATCGGGCATTCGCGCGTTGCGGCGAACTTCAGCAATGTTTGAATCGAGGTAATAAACCCAGCTCGGCTCCATGCCTCCAATAGAAATCCACTGCGTATCTTCCGGAGATGCCTCTGCCGCAGAACGGAGGATGGCCAAGTCGCCGCGATATTGGTCGACACTTTTGGTGCCAAAACCAAATATGATAACGTTGAAGCAGCCTGCAGCGATCAGCCATGCAACCGGGATTGCCCGGCTGTTCCAATGGTACGACCGACCAAAGATTTCGCACGCAAAACCGAAGATGCCGAGGCCTGCGATGACGGCTCCGCTAATTGCAGCAGAAGACAGCATAGGCATCGATTGTTCGCGGCTGAGGAAAACGAGAACGAAGCATATTGCTGCACCGACTAGCGTTGTGATGCTGTACGCAGTGTAGCGAAGGAAACGCCCTGGCGCGTACCAGTTCATTTCGAAATGACGTAGGTAACAACCAACGGCCAGCGCGGCGCCAGGATAACACGGCGAAATGTAGCTTGGGAGTTTGGTACTGGCGATCGTGAAAGCGCCTAGGTAGACGGCAACCCAAACTGCCGCCAAAGTTAGCAGTTGAGTCGTAACAGGACTGCTGTGCAAGTTCTTGCTTCCCGAGTCCGGATTTGGGGCGGTAAAGACAACTGAGCGGATCCACAGTAGCACTGGGATGAGCCAGAGGGACCAGGGGAATGTGCCAATTAGGAATGCAACTGGATAGAAGAAGATGTTCCCGCTGTGGCCTTCCATGCTGCTGACAGCACGTCCAACGTTATGGTCCAAGAAGAACCCCTTCAGGAAAGCTCCATTCGTTTCTACCCCCACTTGGTAATACCACGGTGCACTCACTGCCAAGGCGACAAGTACACCGGGAATGACCTTCAATTGCCAGAGAGCCCGTAGACTGCTGACGGGATTGAGGCTTCTCCAGAGGAAGCGAGCGAGATCGAAAATTGCAGTGATGCTGCCCGTCGACGTGCGGATTTGAGGATTGCGGTTCATTTCGTAGCTAAAACACCACCAGATGTGAACCACGGCTAGGGGGAGAATGATGCCCACGGGGCCTTTCGCCAGAATTGCCACGCCGAACATGAAGTAGGCGAATAGGCTGCCAGACCATCGAGCTGATTGAACGGCCCCGCTGGAGTACGGACCAACAGGCTTGAGCGAGCTGACCACCAAAGCTGCTATGCCAATCGTTCCCGATGCAATGAGCAGTGCATCAGGAGTGGCCGCGCGAGTCGCCATGACGAACAAAAGCGAAGTGGCGAGTACGCCGGCTGCCCAAAAACCTTCGTTGCTAATCCCGCTGCGATGACCTGAAATCCGGCTGGCCAGCAGCGCGGTTGCTAGGACCGCCAAAATGGAGGCAAGTGCAGAAGGCAGGCGAGCGGTGAATTCAGACTCTCCAAACGTCTGGTAAGCCAGCATCTGGCCCCAGTACAGCAAGACAGGTTTGTGGTCGCGGAGTTCTCCGTTGAACGTCGGGACAACCCAATCGCCGCGCTCGAGCATCTCATGGCTGGCTCGCGAGTTGCGCGGTTCATCGCGATCCCAGAGCCTTGCGGCACCCAGTCCGGTGAAGAAAACGCTGCCAACGATAATGCTGATGAGCAGACCACGCGTATACGAAGCTTGGAACATTGCGAATCCTTCGCACCTGTTTTGGAATCCCGTCTTCCTAGCACCCTGCCAGCATCGTGCTGGCGAACAACGTGCCAGGGTATCGCCAAGATGGGACACTAGGTAAAGTGTCCAGTCGCGGGGAGCGAATTGCTGCGACCTCGCGGACCATCTTTCGGTGGAAAGGTATCGAAAGAGCCGGTTGTTGATCAAGAGGAAACGTCTTCCCAAGGCCGTTCAAGCTTCAGGAAAATGAACACAGCTTCTAATAGTTTCGGCGATTCCTTCACCGATCAAGACTTCTTGAAAGCCTCCGCTGCCGCGGAAAAGGTCAACGCCGAGCCGCGCGAAGCGATGCAGGAAAGGCCCAAGGGCTATGGAAAGCTGGCTTTTTACCTGGCCCTGGCAACCGTCATCTCTACATTCTGGGCAGGCGCTGCGGCTTGGGTACCAGCGGCACCAATTCTCGACGCATTCCAATTTGAGAATCTCTATCCAATCCGCCAAGTGTTGCTAGCAAATTGGTGGGGTGGGCTTCAGTTTTCGCTTGCATTGATGGCTATCCTGACCGCCCACGAACTGGGACACTACATTTTTACGATTGTCTATCGCGTACCTAGCACCCCGCCGCTCTTCATTCCATTCCCATTCCTGTCGCCAATCGGCACGATGGGGGCGGTGATCATGATGCAAAGCGGGACGGCTGACCGTCGGCAGATTTTTGACATCGGCATCGCTGGACCGCTGGCGGGATTAGTTGTGGCGGTACCAGTAATCTTGCTGGGGATTCAGTATGACGATCCGATTCGTCTGAGTCTTGCAGGTGATACGATTGCAATGGGGCAACCCCTTCTGATCCAATGGCTGGCCGGTTGGGTGGCACCGGAACGCACGCACGAATTCGTGATGGTCTCCAATACTCAAGCGAGTCCGCTGTTGATGGCTGGCTGGGTTGGACTATTAGTCACTGGACTGAACATGATGCCACTTGGTCAGCTAGATGGCGGGCACGTGACGTTCGGCTTGCTCGGCGGAAAGTCTTTCTGGATTGCCGTTGCTGCTTTGACGGGCGCTATCCTCTTCATGGCATACTCTCGCGTTTGGATATTCTCGTTGATGATTCTACTTGTTCTGTTGATGGGCCTCAGGCATCCGCCGAGCAGCAATGACCGGCGGACGCTCGGGCTAGGTCGACAAGTACTCGGGTGGTGTACTTTGACGTTGCCGGTTCTCTGTATTCCTGCGAATCCAATCGTGATGCTCTAGCCGCAGGTTTCTCCAGTCGAAGCGCTTTCGTAAAAAGTGCTCGTAGACGCGAACCTCACTCAACCGTTGCCCGTCTAAATCTCTTGAGTGCCACCGCTTTCGCGACAACTACGGTGAGGACTCATTCTTGATTTGTTGTGCATGTTGCCACCTTTCAAAGTTGAAAGCAATCTAGCGATGAAGACATAGATCGGTCGTCATTCAAAGCAATTTCAATTTCAGTGCCATAGCGCGTGAGACAAACGTTTCGGTTTGTTGATGAAGCGCGTCGGCCTGTCTCACTAGCAGCACAACGAGAGCGTTTTCAGTTCGGCGGTAGCGTTTCTGCGTCTGTTTGAGTCAGCCATTCATTGGCTGTAACACGCTAAAGGTTCGACTCGTACTAGCGGCCTCCAATCGATCTGCGCCGCGGGCGGATCGGCGACTTTAGCACCTACAGAAACACTGGTACTACAGAAACGCTCGCGAACGCAGCGACTGCTGACCATCTGCGGCATGGCTTCAAGCGTTCAGAATTCAGCAGCTTTATCGATCCACGCCGACTGGCCGAATCGATTGTGAATTCTTGACGATGTGACTGCTGGGCTTCTCTTACAAAACACGGACACTCGAATGCGGACTATAATTCAATTACACGGCGAGGCGGACGTCTTGCACGGCGGAAATTCCAATGATCTCCAATCCAGGAAACCCATTCTTACTGTGCAAGAGCATCATCGATCCCAGAGTGTCGCGGCTGAACGTTGCGTGGTGGCAAGATTGCTGACGTTCGGCACTTCGGCTGGCGACAACGCCCTCGACGAAGTGACCGGGCTAGCTGAATCCGCTGGAACCCAAGTGCTCGGCGGTGTCGTCCAGCGACGCGACATGCCTGATCCCAAGACCTTCCTTGGTAAAGGGAAAGTCTCGGAGCTAAAGCAGTTGACGGAAATGCACTGCGCTGATGTGATCATTTTTGACAACAATCTGTCGCCCAGTCAGACGCGAAATCTAGAAAAGGCAACGGGCGTCAAGGTCCTCGACCGAACTGAGTTGATCTTGGACATTTTTGCGTCGAGTGCCCGTACCAAAGAAGCCAGGTTGGCCGTTGAACTGGCACAGCTCGAATACTCACTGCCACGCCTGAAACGCATGTGGACTCACTTGTCCCGCCAAACCATGGGCGTCGGAATGCGAGGACCTGGTGAGAAGCAATTAGAGGTAGACCGGAGGCTGGTAGAGAAACGAATCCACGAGTTGAAGGTCGACCTGCAGAAGGTTGAGAAGCGGAAGGAACGCGAGGTGGCGGGCCGCCGAGATTACTTAACCGTATCCTTGGTCGGCTACACCAACGCGGGCAAGAGCACTACGATGAACGCGCTCACTGAAGCTGACGTGGAAGCCGTTGACAAGTTGTTTGCGACGCTGGACACGCGCACCCGGCGGTGGACGCTTCCCAGTTGGGGGCCCGTGCTGCTGAGCGATACCGTTGGTTTCATCCGTGATTTGCCGCACAATTTGGTCGCCAGTTTTAGGGCCACACTCCAGGAAGCCCGCGAGGCTGACTTGCTGTTGCACGTCTGTGACGCCAGCAACCCGGCCGTCTTGGAACAAATATCAGCCGTCTACAACGTGTTGCACGAGCTTGGCATCGATGAAAAGCAAACGCTCTTGGTCGTCAATAAAGTTGACGTGCCCGGGGCAGAAGAGCGCGTCGCGGCTGTGCAAAACCGTTATCCGCATAGCGTTGCCATCAGTGCCCGCAACGGAATTGGTCTGGACAATCTATCCAAGGCGGTGAGTGCTGCGCTCAGTGAAGGCTTTGTTACTCTCAGTGTGCAACTGGATGTCTCAGACGGCAAGACCATGGCCTGGCTGGCCAAGGTTGGGGAAATTGTGAGCAAGCAGTTTCATGACGACCATGTCGAGATTCATACTCGATTGCCTGTTCGACATGCTGGGCGTCTCCAACGAGAGGGACATCGCATCGAGGTTCAGCGAGGCAGAATTCCCGAGCCGAAGCCAGACAAGGAAGAGTGGGAAGGGAAATTGCCGACAACTGGTTCGGTTATCCCCGGAGCCGAAGATTTTAACTCCTCGCATGCAGGTTCCGCCTCGGATGCAGGTTTATTGCCCGGCGATGCATCTATGGCAGACATCCCTGCGAATATTGACGACGAAGAAGTCGCTTGAGGAGTGCTTTGCACTTGCCTATTCGTCCATATTCAATTTACGGGCGGCGAATTCAAAATCCCACGCTGCCTAACTTGTTGCCAGTTTTTTACAGTCAAGCTAGCAAGAGCTGGCTTCTGAAAGCGAAGACACTCTGTTTGGCACTGCGGAAGCACTATATGCTATGTCGCTTCATTTGCGCAGCAGCAGTCGAGCCACACTATTAAGCGGGGCCAGGCCAGCGCGATTGAGTGAGGCAGCTCCCGTGGCTGCATGTTGTCCAATCGACCGATGAACGCGCCAGGAGCGCGAACGGAAGTATTTCATGGCGGAACAGTCAGCGCGTGACGAATATCAGCGGCTTCTTTCGGATTCCATCGCAAGCAGAAATCGATTCGAAGATTACTTGAGCAAGTTGGTCTGGGTGCGGACTGGATTGTTCCTACTGGCTGCATTTTTGCTCGGGACAAGTTTCATACAGGCCAATGCACCTGCGTGGTACTGGGCGGCAGGATGGGGATCCGCTGCGGTGTTCTTTGTCGTAATTGTCGCGAACGAACATCTGCGACTAAGAAGTGTGTACTATCGCCGGGAGGCGGAACTTTATCAGCAATTGCTGGCGCGACTCGATCGGGCGTGGGCGAAATTGCCGGCGGAGGAGTTGCTGCCGGGCGTCGATATATCCTGTGCAGACGATCTTGATGTTGCGGGGCAAAACGGTCTTTTGTCGTTCCTGAATTTGGCCACAACTCTGCCGGGACGAAAGACGCTGCAAAATTGGATTGGAAAAGTCCCGACCTGGCCGGTCGTTCAGAGAAGACAGAGGGCCGTTCGAGCCCTCACGCCACAACGAGACCTGCGTTTGCGTCTGATGAAGACGATTCGTCAGTCGGCCGATGGTTCCGAAGACGTCGATGGTTTGCCTGCCTGGGCTCAATCTCCGAATTGGATTCGTGAGAATCGACTGGCATATTCGTTAAGCGTTTTGGGGCCAATCTTAGTCGTCGCGGGGTTGGTTGGCTTGGTCTTCACCGCCGGCGCCGAGAACCGGAATTTGATGACGGGTTCAGCGGCTGTGCTCGGAGCAGGATTTCTGGTGAACATCTTGCTGACTGTCATCTGGGGCAGTTGGATTCACGGAATTTTTCACAAGGTTACCGGTGGTCACGGTGCTGCCAGAAGTCTCGCGAGCGTGTTCGCAGAGATGGCGGTTCTGCCCAAAGACGGCCCCGATGCAGCAGGAAGTGTAGAAGACGGCGAGTCGGATGAAATTGGAATCCTCGAGAACGCGAGGCAAGTGGCCACTCAAGGGCCCGAATCTGCAATGGCTGGTTTTTCCAGCCTGCTGAGGCTTGTGCGTAAGGCCAATTTGCAACGCGATCCGACGCTATACCTGGTTTACTTGGTGCTGCAGCTCCTCACTGCTTGGGATGTTCGGATCCTCGGACGTCTGGAAGCATGGAAGCAACGGTTTGGCAGTCACGTTCCAGGTTGGTTTGACGCTCTGGGGGAATTTGAGGCAGTGACCAGTCTTGCGACTTTGGCGGATGAAACTTACGAAGACTGGACTTTTCCGCAGCCGCCCGCCTCTGATGATGATCTGATTGTTGCGTCGGAGCTTGGGCATCCACTACTCAGTCCGTCCAGTTGTGTACGAAACGACATCCAACTGATTCGATCCAAGCCGCTGTTGTTGGTTACAGGATCGAACATGGCGGGCAAGAGCACTTTCATGCGGTCCATCGGATTGAACCTGCTGCTGGCCAGAACGGGTGGCCCAGTGTGCGCACAGAAAATGACAACTCAATTATTCGAAATTGCCAGCAGCATTCGGGTGCGAGATAGCCTCAGTGATGGGGTGTCGTTTTTCATGGCGGAGCTAAAACGACTCAAGGAGGTCGTCGACCAAGCGGCAGATCACCAGGCGGCCGGAAACGCACCACTGTTCTATCTACTGGATGAAATTCTTCAGGGAACGAACAGTCGCGAGCGTCAAATCGCCGTAGCAACCGTCCTCGAGCAACTTCATTCCTTTGGTGCACAAGGGATTCTTTCGACGCACGATCTTGATCTGGCTGTTGAGCCAACGGTTGAAAAGATGAGCCAGATTGTGCACTTCCGTGAATATTTCGTCGATGTTGACGGCAAAGAAGAAATGCAGTTCGATTTCAAAATGCGTCCCGGTCCAACGCCGACGACCAATGCACTCAAGTTGCTGAAATTGGTCGGCCTCGGCTAGAGCAACCAGGCGTTGTTTAGTGCGAGTCTTACGGACGCCTAGCGTTTTTACACGCAAATGAATCCGCAGGTTCGAAACCATCCGACACCGTGTGTTTACAGAGCCGGTATTCCGAGACTCTTGGACGCAACGGTCGATGTGGTTCGCAGCATGGCAGCGTCGAGCTCGGACATGCTGGAAGCCCCGGTTTGTAGAACCAGACGTGTGATCTCGGCCTTCAATTCCGAGATGGCTTGATCGATCAGAGTGGATGACTTCCGAGGCGCCTCGGATTTCGTTTCCAATCCAGCGATTCCAAGCGAACTGAGCATTCCTTCGGATTGCCCCTGCGAAGGAGCTGAAGTCTCAATGGCCGGTTGCATCACTCGGTCGATGGATATTGCCGCGGCCCCGAGCGCAGCGACAATGAAGAAATCCTTGGCCGAAAGGCAGGGGAAATCGGCCAGAATCGTTGTTGGCTTCTCGCTTTGGTTGTTTGCCTCGGCAAGTCGGCGAAGGCAAATCAAATCTTGATAGGTGAGCCCTTCAGCTCTGGATCGCAGAACTATGTAGTCTCCGCCGCAACTGAGTGCTGCTTCCAGGTCTTTCGGATGCGAAGCGGTGCTGATGGCGATGCCTGTCGGGCAGTCTCCACCAGCCCCAAACCGAACGGCCTCCACAAACTGATGCAGATTCTTTGCCGTGCAGCCAATTGGCCAGCTCAAGACTCCTGCGTCGTCCTCGCAAGCGACCTGCACTAAATCGGCTGATGTAAATTCGTCGAAGTCCAACCCGGCTGAAGAATATGCCGTTGCAATTCTGAGCGGCAAGTCTGCTGCAGCCACTTTTTCAAAAGCATCCGCCCTCGCCTGGACAACGACGCCGTGTTTCTTGAACGCACTGCAGATAGAGGGCCAGTTGGACGTTTTCGACGCAGCCGTTCCGCTAAAGAAAAACGGGGCAAGAAACTTTTTCGTCGCATCGTCTCGCCCAACATGCCAAGACGTTACATCAGCCGTTGTTGTTGCTGGCAGGCCGCCCGCTAAGGCAGACGACATCATCGCAGCTTGCGTAAATATTTCATCCGATGGGCTCATCACGCTACGGCCCTTTTTGCTCGATATGCCTTGAAGTCCTTGCCGTCGCTCTTGATTCCAACTCGGGCTAACAACAAGGACAGTCGCATGAGGTCAGGATCCTTCATGCGCGTCAGTTTGACGTCCTGAGATACGCTGACCACATCGCCTCGAACGTAGATGACGCCGCCACGCATGCCGCTTCCCAGGGCATTGCCGCAGCCATTGCCCAAGACCAGCGTGCCGTTTTGCATTCCTTGTCCCGCAAAGTTGCCCGCTGCGCTTCGGACGAATACATCTGCACCAGCCAAGTTGGCTCCGGCAAAATCGCCCGCCGTGCCGAGCGATGCGAGCATTCCGGATTGAGCAGAAAGTCCAAAGTAGCTTCCGACCGTCTTTCGAACAATCAAAGAGCCTGCGTGAAAGGAATGACCGCAGCAGTTCTTCACCGAGGCTTCGATTTCGATGGACGAAACGCTGCCCATCAAACACGCAAAATCGCCAAGCGGAAATGCGACGCGAATACTTGCGTCCGAACAATCGCCACATAGTGCAGCACCATGTGCGTGAGAACCGCCGGTGAGCAACAGCGTCTCGCTATCGCCGGCTTGCTTCAGGAGCGCCCGCAATTCGGCTGCAGACAGAGCTGAGCAGTCGATTTCTCGCGTTGTGTTTTCTGCTGCCACTTCCAAAACTCTTCTTCGTTTCACATTCAGCGGTCAAGCTCAATCCTGCGACCGATTGGGCAACAGTCGCTGCTTGAGTACTCGCGCTGCTTCACAAACATCGGGCTCGCGCAGTAGGAGCATCACCAATCCGTAAACTGCTACACCAACCGGCGCGGCACCCCACGTTCTCAATATCGTAATCCAATACACGACCAGGCAGGCCGCGCAAGCAACGGAACTCGCCACAACAGCGCGAGTTGTAGCGGTTATAGCACCAGTAAGGATTTTTGGCCCTTGTCGGTATACCAATATTCCCAGCATGGTCGTCGCGGACAGTAGGTAGTAGGCTGAGATGCCAATCGCGATGCCTTCAGCGCCGAGTGGATCAAGGAGCAGCCATTTGATTATCCAACCAGCGAAGAGACTCGCGATGCCGACGACGGTTGGTGTCTTCGTGTCGCCAAGTACGTAGAAGGACCTTGCGAGCATCTCTCCTAGGCTGGCACCCAGGAAAAGACCAATCATCCATCGAAACGCGGACGCGACCGCCAAAGTATCTTCGCCAGTAAATTCGCGGCGTTGAAGCAGATCCGCGATAATCTCGGGAGCAAATACGCTAACACCGATCGTGATTGGAATCACCAGCAGCAAGAGACGCCGCCAGACAAGTGCAAAGTGCTCTCGGTAGCCAGTCAGCCCCTCGGTCGCATGGCGATCAGCTAGTTGCGAGAAAGCGATCAAAGAAAGAGTGCTCGTACCCAATGCCAACAACGCCAGCATGATTTTTTGGGCGAAGTTGATTGTTGCCGTTGCACCCTCGTTGCTTAGTGCGTCTGCTAGGACACGATCGATGACGGGATCGAAACGCAAGACAGCCGTGCCAATCAACAGAGGAGCATAAGCGCCGCCCAGTGCAAGCAGATTGACTCCCGCAAGCGAAGGTTTTGTCAGGTGCTTTGCGATTGGCAACAAGTGAACCACTACGCTGACTGCAGAACCGATATTGATCGCCCAAGCAATGACACGAATGTTCTGATTCCCGAGCAAGACGATGAACACCAAAGATACCGCTGTCCCTAGTACGCCGGCCAGTGCTGGAACGATGAAGCTATGGCGGCTATTGTGAACCGCTGCTGCCCAGCTCACGATGCCGGTCAAGAATGGTTGCCAGGCAAGGATTTGCAGGCACTGAATCGTCAACTGTCGCGTCTCATCGTTCTGCTGGCGAAAAAGCGTTTCCGCAATGGTATCTGCAAAAAAGTAGACCCCCAGAAAAGCCAGGGCAGATGCTGCGCAAGCAATGGCTCCAATTGCACTGGCAAATCTCCAGCCTTCAGAATCATTCTTGTGTTTGAAACGCTCAATCAACTCAGGCACCAATACATACGCGATTGATCCAGTGATGGCCGCGGTGACGAAGGTCGGGATTGAAATTGCCGCGGCCAAAGCGTCGGACTCATTGCCGAGTCGATAGTAAGAAGCCCAGACGCTGGTGATCAAGAACTGCACCAGCATTTGGCCAAGCGACAAAGCAGTCACCACGACCACATTTCGAGCAGTGCGAAATTCTGTCATTTTCGCACCTTGACTCGGTGGGCGGCAATTTGTTCAGAGAAAATTGCCTGCATCTGGTCAATCCACTGGTCCATCGCATGATGCTCTGCGACATACGCTTTGGCACGATTTGCAATGCATTGCACTTTGTCTTGAGGCAATGTGAAGAACTGGTCCAGTCCAGACCGAATCGCTTCTGCACTGTCCGGCTCGACCAAAATGCCTCGCCGCTGAGCGAAGAGCTGCTCAACACTCTTGGAACACTTTGTGGCAATGACAGGCGTTCCGAGTGCCATCGCTTCGAGCGCGATATTGGGCAGCCCCTCATAAATGCTGGGAATGACCACAATATCCGCTTGGGCAATAAACGGATAAGGATTTGCTTGATGCCCATGGAATTGAACTGTTGGTTGCAATTCATCGCAAAGCTGCTGAAGCTTCTTACGATCCGGTCCGTCGCCGACAATGTGCAATCGCGATGAGCGGTTGGGAGTGCATTGATTGGCAAAGGCTTCTATCGCCCTGCCCTGCCCTTTCTCGCTGGACAATCGTCCCACAACGACAATGTTGGATTGCGTGTTGGGGAACGCTTGGAAAGCGTTTGCAAGCCTTTGAATCTCAGTGATATCAACTGGGCTGCGGGCGATTTTGATTTTATTCCGATCCAGCGAATAGTATTCGCAAGCGTCATCGGCAACGGCTTCGCTAACTGCCAATGTGCAAGCTTCGGGGGCCGCGTAGGCTTTGGCGAGTAGTGATTTCTTGGATGCTGCAAAACGTTCGTTGCTGCCCGCAAAATCTTTGCTTGGTGGGCTGACAATCACAGACACTCTCGGCACGCCAGCAGCCTGGCAGGCTTTGGCGGTAACGAGTGTCATATGAAAGGTGCGATCGTAGACTAAGTCGACGGAGCCCGTTTTTAAGATCGATCGCAGATGTTGAACTTGTTTGCGATGGATTGTGCCGGGGATGTGGTTCGCCCATCGATAACGCCCGGCCAATGGCGAATCCCAGAACGAATGCACATCGCAGTCGCTGGGCAGTTGGTCCAAGTACGGACCGCTGCGATAATGCAGATAAACGCAGGGCAAAAAGTCCGGGCGGTTGAGATGTCGTGCCAACTGCCAAAGCTGGCGTTCGCTGCCTCCGCCTTCCAGGGAACCGCTGCAGCAGAGGATTCTGTGAACCAAGGCTCATCCTTTTACTGCGAACCAGAACCAAATACTGAAAAGCGAGCGGCAACGTAGACACTCGAATGGTCCAGGCTACTTGCTGGATAACTTACGCTGGATCCGATCGATTTGTTCGGCCGCCCAGTCTTTATCATCGTAGAGCAGTATCAGGTCTTTGTAGTATCGCTCCAATTGCTTTGCATCCAAAGATTCTTCCGCCGCTTGCACCAACTGTTCCAGTTGTTCGGCCGCTTTGCTCGTGGTCTTCGCCGTCGGCTTGCCGCCAGCCTTTTGAGCGAATTCGATGAGCCGCACATAACGAGCTTCGCGAGAATCGAGGTTTTCAATTTGCCCAAAGACCCCTAAAAAAGCATCCATTCGAGCCTCGGCTTCTCGCCGGGAACCACGCTCGCGAGCATTCATGCACTCAAGAAAGGCCTGCTCAACGGCACTGAGTCGATTTGCAGCCAGGGTGCTGGACGCTCGGCGGCGGAGCACACGCGTCCATCGAGCGAGCTCGGTTTCGTCTGCTAGAGCTTGGACTTCCGGTACACGCTCATCATTGGGGAAGCGGCCGAGGAAAGCTTCGATTTCGTTCCGAGCCGCCAGCAATTGACCTTCGTCACCGGAGTCTGCAGCAATCTGGATTTGGTCGTACAGTTCGTCAGCCGAAACGGGTTGCAGCATCCAAATGCCAAATCCAATACTGCCGACTAGCAGAACCACCAATCCGACAATCGAACCAACTTGCACCCAATCCGTCGCATCTTCTTGTTTCGGTTCATCTGCGATGCCAAGCGTAACCGGTTGAGCCATCTTGTCCTCGATGGAGGTGTAGTGGCTTTTGCCTGCCATGCCCGTATAAGTTGCATCCGTGGATGGAATCGGTTCACTAACACCAAATTCCCCCGAAAGCTCAACCTCTTTGGATGCTACGCGTTCTACTTTAGACCTTTCTCCTGGCTCTGGATTCAGAGGAGGCAACTCAAGGTCGTCAGGGGCGAGCATGGTTTGTTGATCGCGCGTGCCGATATCATCGTTGCCCAGACGCGTGTCATCAGACGCAGATGAGTCTGCCTTGTTCGCTGGTTCGCCGGCAGGGATTTCTGTATTCTTGGCAGAAGACTTGCTAGTCGCCTCATTCGCCGCGTCTGCCGGTTCCTCAGGCGCCAAGCCCATTTGACTCAGGACTTCACCGGTGAGCTTCAGGTCTTCGTCTTCAACGTCTGAGAGATCAAGGCTGGTGAGGTGGGTGCCAATTTTGCCGATCTGTGTCTCGTCGGGCAACGCCGGTGGTTCATCGGAGCTGGCTGCAGCATCGGGCTGCGCCGTTTGACGTTTGCTTAAACCTTGCAGCATGGCTTTGAGGCGATTGCCGACGACCAGTGCAGTTGGCGGTCGTTTTTGAATGTCCTTCCGCAGCAACTCATGAATGAGCTCCGCCAATTCGTCCGGGACCTCAGGCGCAATCTCTTGAATACTTTGCGGCGTATTATATCGAACAGCGTATAGGACTTCGGGGACGCTCTTACCACCAAAGGGGGCTTTGCCACACAGCAGAGCGTACAGAACTCCACCGAGGCTGTACAAATCGCTGCGCACGGTGACTGGCTTTCCCTCCGCCTGTTCAGGTGGCATGTAGTCGGCTGTTCCGATCACGCTGCCAGCCGCCGTCATGTCAGTGGAACCAAAGAGTTTTGCAATGCCAAAGTCCGTCAGCTTGATTTTGCCGCTGGTGTTTAGCATCAGGTTGGCTGGCTTCAGGTCACGATGAATGATGCCAAGATCGTGAGCGTGCTTCAAAGCAGAAGCCGTTTCGATGCCAATTTGCACCACTTCTTGCCAAGGCATTTTGTTGTGCTGTCGAAGGTGCTCGTGGAGCGAATGCCCGTCGACGTACTCCATTGTATAAAAGAGCAGCCCCTGCTCTTCTCCGAAGCCAACCAGAGAGACGATGTGTGGGTGCTTCAGTCGCTGGAGCGTTTCAATTTCGGAAGCAAAACGACGCCGAAACCGCGAAGAATTGGCAACGCCGCTAGCGATTACCTTGATTGCAATGGCCTCTCCACTGCGGGCGTGCACACCTTTGTAGACCGTTCCCATGCCGCCACGCCCAAGCGTACTTTGCACTCGATAGGGGCCTAGGTATTCGAATTCTGGCTCGCTCATGCGTTTTCTATCGCTCTTCGCGTCAATTTCAGGACCAACTCACGCCCCTTCCAATCTAAAGTCTAGCTCATTAGAGAAATTTCGTGCTCCCCCAGCCCTTCTCCAATTTCAACTCGTCTGACTTTCTGCTGCCCGACCGCTCACAATCGCCGATCTAGCTACAATTTACGCGTTGAAACGAGCCCCTCGACCGCATCGAAACAGAACTCGACGCGTTGCCATTCTCGAAAATCGTTGTAATTCTCTAAAATCATTCGAAAAGAGTCGAACGTGCTACTTTATTCGCATCCCAGCTTCCGCCAGCACGATACGAAGAAACACCCGGAATGCATCGCTCGGATCGAGAAACTGGATGCTGCACTGGAGTCCGTCCAGTTGTCGGGGGCTGCGCATTGGATCGAAAAAGTGGCCCGGTGGCCCCAAGCCACATTGGTAGAAATGTCTCGCATTCATGAGCCAGACTACTTGGCTCAGTTGAAAACGTGGTGCGAAACCGATGCCGGGCAGATCGAAGCCGACACTTTCGTCAGCCCTGGGACTTGGCCCGCAGCACTGATAGGTGCGGGCGCCGCACTTGACGCGACGCGTCGGGTGGTCGAGGGGCAGTCGCTGACAGCATTCTGTGCCATGCGGCCACCCGGTCACCACGCGGTTCCGAAAGGGCCGATGGGCTTCTGCGTGGTCAACAACGTTGCTGTTGCTGCGGCCCAAGCCATTGCGATGGGCTTGCGGAGTGTTTTGATCGTCGACTTCGATGTGCATCACGGCAATGGAACGCAAGACGCCTTCTACGAGAACGAACAAGTTGCGTTCTTTTCCATTCATCGTAGCCCGTTTTATCCTGGCACTGGTTCAGCCGATGAAACGGGCACGGGCAAAGGACTTGGAACGACGATGAATGTGCCTGTTACAGCAGGTATTCTGAAACGGCAGTTCTTTGAGGAGTTTGAGCGCAAGTTGACGCAGTTTGCCGCCAAGATAAAGCCCGAGCTTGTATTGGTCAGCGCTGGTTTTGACGCCCATCGTTTGGACCCAGTTGGAGGACTGTGTCTCGAAGCGGAAGACTTCACGGAAGTGACCGCAGTGGTGCAGTCCATCGCGCAAGAACACGCAGGCGGGAAATTGGTCAGCCTGTTGGAAGGAGGCTACCACTTGGAGCATATGCCTGCTTCGGCGCTGTGCCACGTTCGAGCGCTGGCGGAAACGCAGCTATGAACCTACGCCGTTGCCGTCGGCTTCCATCTCGGCCATCAACATTTTCATGTCTTCCCAGACCAGTCGTTTCGCACTCTCATTGCGAAGTAAATACGACGGATGGTACGTGACGACGACCTTTGCACCTCGATACGCGTGAAATCGTCCGCGGAGCCGCCCGATCGATTGTTCGACACCCAGCAAGCTGCGAACTGCCACAGCACCTAAGCATACAATGTACTGCGGCTGGATGATCTCCAATTGCCGCTGCGCGAATCCTCGGCAGCTTTCAATCTCAGTGGCCATCGGGGTGCGGTTTTGTGGCGGTCGGCACTTGAGAGCATTCAGGATGTAAACGTCCTCCCGCTCGAGTTTCATGGCCAGAATGATCTTCGTGAGCAACTGCCCGGCTTTGCCGACAAACGGACGACCCGTTCGATCTTCATCCGCCCCCGGGGCCTCACCAATGAAGCAGACTTGCGCGTCCAAGCGGCCTTCGCCAAGTACGGTTTGCTGACGGAAGCCAACGATTTCGGAGCACTCTTTACAATCTTTCACTTCCGTATCGATGGGCAAAATCGCACCTTCGCGGTCTCCCAGCGGTAGGACTGGCAATTGCCAGCTCGAGGGCACGCCGACCGGAGCCGGACTGGCCGCGGCCTGGGCTGGCTGCGATGCCAGTTCGCCCGCATGCGGCCGATCTTGAGCAGAAACCGCTGGCTTGCTGGTCTCGTTAGGCTGAATGCCTGCCGAAGATGAAGCTCCTAGAGCGGTAGAGGCTGGCGACAAATTCGACGCCGAGGCGGAATTAGCCGCCTGTCCGCTCGTCGCCCGCTCGACAGCTTGAACGATATCGGCAGGCAAATCCTCGGGCAAAAGTGCTGGAATGTGTCCGATGCCCGACCGTTTGAGGTGCTCGAGGACTTGGGTCAATTGTCGCCGGAGTGTATGTGGATCAAGTGTCTGAGTCATCGAAGTTGCCGATTAACCTGAAGCACATCGCTGGGATTTTCGCGTTTGAAGATGGCCGCAGCTCCCCTCAGGGGTCCTGGAGCCCGCTCGCCTATCATGCCAGCGGCAAGTACATTAGGCAAGCAGCCTCCAGTTTGGATCCCCCACTCGACGCCATTTCTTTCGTGTGGTGGCCGCAGATTCCATGTTCACAATCACCTTTTACAGACCCTGATTCGATGCCAGTCCCCAAAGTAGCAATTGTCGGCCGCCCGAATGTTGGCAAGAGCAGTATTTTTAACTGGCTCGACGGTCGTCGCTTGGCAATCGTCGACGATATGGCTGGCGTCACCCGCGATCGTCTGGTCACCCTGATCGAAAATGAGGGGCGATTTTTTGAGTTGATTGATACCGGCGGGATGGGCATCGAAGACGCCGACAATTTGACCAAGGACGTGGAACAGCAGATCGCAGTCGGTATCGCCGAAGCAGATCTGTTGCTGTTTGTCGTGGATACTCGCGCCGGACTCACTTCCCTGGATGAAGTCGTCGCTGAACGCCTGCGAAAAGTTGAAAAGCCCGTCCTACTGTTGGCCAACAAAGCGGATCACGAAGGACTCGATGACTCGGCATTGGAATTCCACCGACTTGGCCGCGGTTGGCTGATTCCCATCAGCGTAAAACAGAATCGAAATCGCAACGAATTGTTCGACGCGATATTCGAACGCCTTCCCGAGCACATTGAAGAAGAAGGTGACGACCCGGTCGGTGAGGCACCGAGGATGAAGTTGGCCATCGTGGGCCGCCGAAATGTCGGCAAGAGCACGTTCGTGAATTCGCTTGCACAAGCAAAACGTTGCATCGTCAGCGAAGTTCCCGGTACGACCCGTGACAGCGTCGATGTTCACTTCGATTTGGACGGGCACAAATTTGTCGCCATTGACACACCCGGCCTCAGACGCAACAAGAGTATCCGAACCGATATCGATTTCTACGGACTACACCGAGCTCAACGAAGCATTCGTCGCGCCGACGTGTCGCTATTGTTCTTCGACTGCATGGAATCGATCAGTAAGGTCGACAAGCAGCTCGCGCACTACATTGAACAACAGTACAAACCATGCATTTTTGTGGTGAACAAATGGGACAAAGTGGCCGGCAACGTACCAACCGAGCGTTGGGTGCGGTACCTCCGCGAACACTTCCATTCGATGACCTACTGCCCAATCGCTTTCATCACCGGCCAAACGGGCAAGAATATGAAGGCACTGCTCAACCACGCTCAAATGCTGTTCAAACAAGCGCAGACGCGGGTGCCGACGCCGATGGTGAACAAGTTGATTACTGCCGCTATGCAGAAACAACAACCACCCCTTTATCTCAATCGCCGCCCCAAAATCTACTTCGGCTCACAGATCGCGACCGAGCCTCCGACGCTCATCATGATGTGCAACATGCCGCAAGGTTTCCCGCCCAGCTATCGCCGCTACTTGATCAACGTCTGTCGAGACAACCTGCCGTTTGGCGAAGTACCCATTAAGATGTACCTGCAAAAACGAGAGAGCCAGTCCGTCGAGGAGCGAACTCGTGAATCGCGTGAAGGAGAGTGATCATGGCTGCGAAAAAGATTCTTTTCATCGTCGGTGACTTCGTTGAAGATTACGAAGTCATGGTGCCCTTTCAAATGCTCGCGATGGTTGGCCACCAGTGCATCGCAGTTTGCCCAGGAAAGAAGGCGGGGGAATCCGTAGCGACGGCCATTCATGATTTCGAAGGCCACCAAACGTACTCCGAAAAACCCGGGCATAACTTTGGACTGAACGCGAGTTTCGACGATGTGCAGTCCGCCGACTACGATGCCTTGGTCTTGCCTGGCGGACGAGCCCCCGAGTATTTGCGTCTCAACCAACGCGTCTTGGAACTGACGCGGGAGTTTGATTCAGCGCAAAAGCCAATCGCAGCAATTTGCCACGGCCCTCAAATTCTAGCCGCGGCAGGCGTCTTGAAGGATCGGCAGTGCAGTTGCTATCCGGCTGTAGGCCCCGAAGTCACCATGCAAGGCGGCAGATACGTTGACGCTTCGGAAGGCTTCGACAACGCTCACACCGACGGGCACCTTGTCACAGCTCCCGCTTGGCCCGCCCACCCAGCTTGGATGCGGCAATTCCTCGAGCTGCTTGGATCGACCATCCAACCTTAATCGCAAGCAGTGAGAGAGTTGCGAGGCTGGCAATTCGCTGGGAATCGCTATTTTTCGCTGCGATATTTTGCGTACTCTTCGACGGTGATTGCCCCATCGCCGTCAAAGTCAGCCCCGGTTGGCTTGATCAACATGTTTTCCCACTCGTCGACCGTCAGCTTGCCGTTACCATCTTTGTCATAACGGCCGATCTGACGCTTGGCCCAGTCGATATTGGCTCCGCCCAGATTCAGATTTCCAGACGAACCACTCTTCGAGGATGAAGAGCTGCTGCTCGTCATTTCGTCGCCAAATTTGACGACCGCTAAGCACTCACGTGGCTCGATGATTCCGTCGCCATTGACGTCCCATTTCATGAATTCGTTCAGCGTTTCGGCGTTCCATGACGAGCTGTATTCGCTCATCAGCACTTGGCCATCTCCATTGGCGTCTCGCTGTCCAAAAAACTCCGGCATACCCGCAATATCGGCACTGATGTCAACTCGATAGCTCTTCGCATCGCCGAATCGACTCGGCTTTTCTTCCTCTTTGCCATCGCCACGAGACCAACCTGATCCGCCAGAACGTCCCCAGCCACTTGAGCCACGGTCGGAGCCGCGACTGCGTGAATCATCGGAATTATCGCGTCGCTCCTCTTCAGCAATTCGTCGTTTTGCGTACCGTACGGCCAGTTCGCTCTTGGTGAGCATGCCATCGCGGTTGCGATCGTACGACATTGGATCGTCCGACCAGCGTCCTTGTCGAAGTTCCCCAGCATCCAGTTTGCCGTCTTTATTCGTGTCATAGCGCCGTAACCGCTCGTCAGCCTCGCTTAGGTCACGCTCTTCAACTCGCACGCTGTAGGCATCAGCCGTCGCGCCGAACCCAGGTAAAGGTTCGGGAATTAAATCATTCGCAAACCCTGGCACCAGCGGCTCAATTTCGTTCGATGCCGTCGACCCACCGCGAGACGACGATGAGCTTGAAGAACCGCCCGATTCCCCACGCATCCGGCTGATTTCGCCCGATAGCAGCGAGATTGGCACGGGCTTGGAGAGGTCAATTTTGGGATTGTTTTGAGCCATCCGCTGTAGAAAGAATTGTGCCGGACCTTGGGCTTCTTCGGGCTCGATCATGCCGTTGCCGTTGCGGTCGAATCGTCCAAGGATGGCTGCTGGATCGAAGCCCCCCCGCGAGGAACCCTCGCTGGATCCACCTCGGGAAAATCCACCAAAACCACCGCTTGGTCCCCCTCTGGAGAATCCACCAAAACCACCGCTTGGAGGACCGCCTCGCGAAAAACCTCCACGGTCTCCGCCTCTATCTCCACCACCTCGGTCGCCTCCACGATCTCCACC
>CAYPLE010000102.1:0-21609 GCA_964411445.1 uncultured Pirellulaceae bacterium | reverse complement strand
CCGCAATCGCAACCCAGATCGATTTATCGCCAGAGCCCGTCGAGCAGACGAAAGCGAGCAACCCCGTCGAGCAGACGAAAGCAAGCAAGCCCGTCGAGCAGACTCGAAAGGGCAAGAAATCGAATCAGCCCAAGGTCGTTCGTCGCGCCTGAGCTGCTTTGTAGAGATACGGGTTCAACGTAGGGTCGTTGTACATCTTCATCTGACGATAAGTCTTATGAAGCTTGTTGCCAGCCGATATATCTGCCAAGAGTTCTTTCAGTGATTGTGCAAGATCGCTACGTTGCTCTTTGCACAGATCGATCCGCTGCCGAACTTTCTGAACGTGGTCCGAGCTAGCGTCGTCCCGCTCCAATTGTTCTTCGTAGTGATACAGGCGAAGGGCCATAATGCTCAGCCGATCAACTGCGCTGCCGGGCGTCTCTGTATTTAGCTTGGCCTGCGCAGTTGGAGAAACCTGACGTTTCCCAAGTTCTTCCGTGATCCAATCATCCAGCTTTTCGATGTGGTCATTGCGGGCTTGGTTGAGACGGTCGATTTCGCGTTTTACGGTTGCGATCTGGTCGTCGCTAACATCTTTGGCTCGGGCGATGTCTTCTTGGTGCCAGAGTTCGTAGTTGAAAATATGTTGCTTGCAAACGAGTTCAAGCACGCCTGAGTAGGTGTTTGCAATTTCCTGTTGATGCCAAAGGGCTACCGTCGATTCGTGAAGCTCGAGTATGTCGTCCACCTGCAACAGTGCATCCGTCATGGCCAAATCCTAAATCCATTGGTTCTTGAGTTGCGGCGAACAAGCATCCATCACTGCGCCACGGTTCGTGAATTCTATGAAGCTAGCACAACAGTGCGATGTTAGGCAATACAGGTTGACTTTGACGCGCGGATTTGGGCCAGACGGATTATTCCAAATGTAACAGCGCCGAGCGTCCGATACTTGCATGGGGTGCCCTGCTTCTGCTGGGTACGTTGAAATTCTTCTTGTCACCTGGAGCAACTTCCCCAGGCGGCAATCGGTGCACTGGGGAGAGCATGATGCGTAGGTTTTGGGTAACGTTTTCCTTGCTTGCCGTCGCAGGTCTTGGACAACGCGCAGAGGCACAGAGCAGCGCGTTTGTTCCTGGGACTGGGACAGAATTGACGCAGGTTGGTGACGACTTTGAGGATCCGAATTGGGCCTACATACCCAACAACCCAAAGAGCACCGAAGACATCAATGAGCGGCAGAATACGCCAGTTGGCAAATCCAACAATGGACGTTGGTTCGAAGGAATCAAACGCGGTCACCCGGACATTGTGAAGCGTGTCGAGACGCCACCAGGCGGGCTACCTGGCAGTAAGGGAGCATTGCTGCTGCAATCTCTGTACACTGGTATTCCGAATCGTCCGAGCAATAAAATGCACCAAGAGGATTTTATCGGCAATGTGCAGTATCGCATGGGCGGCCCGCTTTCGGTTGGAAGCGCTCCTAGTGTGACGACGCGAGTTTACTTGCCTCCCATCGAGCAGTGGGAAAAGCGCAGCGGACCACATTTTGCCTTCCGAGCGGCTGTCGAAACCACCAAGACAGAAACAAAGAAGAAACTCTTCTTTTCATCGACGTCCACAGAGAACGAAATTTACTGGCCCGGCCTTTTCATTGTCTTGGAGAGCAAGCATCAAACGCGAAAAGAGAACGACTTCGCATACTTCCGTGTTCGTGCGAACCAACGCGGTGGAGATTTCAAAGGCCCGCAGATCACGACGACTGGCTGGTGGACACTCGGAATGTCCTTCTCCAGCAACGGTATGGTCCACTACTACGCCAAGCCTGGCGTGGAAGACCTGACGCAAGCAGACTATATCACCAGTCAGTATCCGTACGGCTATCGATGCGAGCGCTTCCGTTCCTTCTTCTACAATGTGGTCAATGGTGACAACGGTCGCGATTGGACGACACCTTGGATCGTCGATGATCCCAAAGTGTTTGTTCAACGTGGGGCACGCGTAGCACGACGTTAGAGCGATTCAAGCCTGTGTTTAGCGTTTCCTCGCCAATTTGAGAGGGGCGATTCATTGAGGTTAAAACGCGATATGTCCCTGTGACTCGCACTAGTTAGGCCAGCCTGATAGGCCGCTTAGAAGCAAATAACTGAACCGACCAACAAAATCAACAAGCCAAGCGAGGGAACTCGTTTGGCTTGTTTGCGTTCTAAGCCGAGGGCAATCTTAGGTTCGCCCCCATGTGGCAAGTGGCTCACAAAGTAAATTGGTCTAAGCACTCGGGCTAGTTGGATTGTTCTTTAGTCGATTCGTTCTGGTCGGTGCGAATCCACTCGAGTGCCTCTGCTTTGGAGGACAGTTCACCGTCGAGCTGCAGGGAGCGTATTTTTTGAAGCAGTCGCCGGAATTCTGGGCTCGGCCGCAACCCGGCCTCCTTCAAATCGTTGCCCGTTAGCAGACTCGGCGGGTCGAGTTCGTCGGCGGGAAGCGACATTTTTTGCTGCAGGTATCTAGCTTGGGTGGCTAGGCAATCAGTTTTCGCATTGGCAAGGCTCCGGAGACGCAGGAATTCAATCCCGGCCGCCGCATATTGAGAAACAAGCCAAGGTTGAAGTTCTGACCACGGCAGTTGTGATGCCGACTCGAAAGTCTGTTGACATTCCAAGATAAATTGCGTTGCCGCAAGTTCCTCGTTGGACCACTTCAGTCTTTCACGCAGTAACGCAAGCAGCATTTGCAATTCGGCAGAATGAACGTGGCAGAGGTGAAAGGCTAGGCCGCAGAATCGTTGAAGCCAAGTTGCATTTGGTTGGGACACCAAAGGCCGCGCGAGCTCGCCGCCGGCATCCCATCGCAATGAGAACAGCGGGATGATTTCCTGCATCAGCCCCGTTTCGACTAATTGTTCAGTACCCCAGTGGGCATTGGGGCTGGAAAGCAGCTTCCGCAACTCTTCAGCAATGCGTTCACCGCTGACAGCCGAAAGCTCAGCACTGCTGCGCGCGATCGCACCTTCGGTTTCCGCCTGAATGGAAAATCCCAGCCGAGTTGCAAATCGAATTGCGCGCAGCATTCGAAGTTTGTCTTCTCGGATTCTCTCTTCGGGGGTTCCGATCGCACGGATGACGCGGCGTTCCAAGTCTTCTTGGCCGCCAACGTAATCAATCACTTGTTCGGATAACGGGTCGAAGAACATTCCGTTGATGGTGAAGTCACGACGTGCAGCATCGTTTTCGGCAGTAGAAAACGCGACCGAATCCGGTCGTCTACCGTCGCTGTATCCACCGTCGGTACGAAACGTTGCGACTTCGATCTGTGCAGTTTTCTTGTTCGGTGGCAAAACTACAATGACCCCGAAACTGGCTCCAATGGCAAGCGTTCGGTCGTGCCCAAAAAGCTCTCGCACTTGGTCGGGCGTTGCGTTTGTCGCGATATCGTAGTCTTTGGGCTGCGTACCCAACAGGAAATCGCGTACACAGCCTCCCGCCCAAAGAGCTTGGTAGCCCGCGTCAGTCAAGTCGCGCGTAATGCTCTTGGCAAACGTCGCGTTGGCATCATTAGGGACTTGAATCATACAGCAAGTTTCAAAAGGTAGGCAGAAGCTCAATTCGGGTAATGGAGTGGCCGAGCACTCAATGATGTTTGGCAACACGCAGCGGCAGAGCTGACTGTAGCATCGGAGCAATCTGGTCGATGCTAGCCGCAAACGCAGTTCGGTAGTCTTCGTCGGAAAAGGCTTCTACGATGCCAGCCGATGAGGAGGATAGGCCGGTCAGTCGAAAACTTCCAGAAGCCAACCCGCTCGAAAAGTCCTCGAGTAGATCTGTCCACGTCTGAAGGAGCGACTGCTGATTCGTCTCGCCAAGCGGCTCCCGACGAAGCTGGACGTGACCGCCCTTGGTCGGTTTCATCAGTTTGACCAGCCTGCCCTGCTCTGCTGCAAAACGAGTGTCGTCCGCGAACGCTCTTCGCAAAGCTCCCTCTTCAGTGAACTGGAGCACCGGCTGCTCATCAAAATAAACGCTGAAGGGGCCTGATTCCTTCACACCCCAAAATACCTCAACTCGATCGCCAGCAAAACGATATCGACGGGTGAACGCGGTCGCTTCGCGAAGCAGGTTTTCTCTGGGCTGTTCGTGAATTGCCATGATCGACGATTTGGTGGGTGAGGTTTGCACGTTCGGGAATTGCAATGCTGGCAATCCCTTGTGCCGCGTGTTGGCAAATTTTGCTGGATGCGTTGACTTTAACGGTCGATAGATCTTTTAGGACTGGGCAACCCGTTTCGGAGTTTGACCAGGAGACGTTTTGCCGTCAATGAACGGCCGCGTCAATCCCCGAAGCGGAAACACCTCCTGACACTTGCGGTATCAAGCCGCCAAGTGATTTTGAATTATTGGTAAGGAAATCACAAATGCTACGCACTTCGTTGACTGTGTTCATGCTAGGTGCAATGACGCTGTTTGCTTCAGGCTGTTGTTGCGTTCAAGGGCTGCCAAGTGGCGCCAGTTGTGACAGCGGTTTTTATGCATCAACTAGCTGTGGTGGCTGCAACGACGGTTGTTCTAGTGGAACCTGCGGTGGTGGGCCACTTGCCAAACTGGCTAGCTGTCGTGGCGCTTGCGGCGATGTCTATGTGGATGAGTGGATTAGCGAGCCGCCGACGGTCGACAATTGCGGATATTCCTGTGGCGGCTGCGGCCACTGCAAGCAGTGTACGCCTGTCCGTTCGCTCTTGAAAATGCTCTGGGGCCGATCTTACGGTGCTTGCTGTCCAACCGAGTTGGTTGGTCCGACCTGCGGATGTGACTCCGGGAGCTGCGGTGGTGGATGTGGCTGCGACAGCGGCGGCCATACAAGTCACAGCACGCCAATGCATCTGAACAGCGCACCAGCGATGCAGCCTGTTCCAGCCAAGTCGGAAGTGGAGCCAAAAGAAGTCGTCCCAACACCAGCTCCCGATCCAATGGCGCGGCACATCAACCCAGCTCGGCGACGAATGCAAGTGCGAACGGCGTCGCACCGCTAAGCGATCGCCAAGTAGATCGGCTACCGGCGCTTCGGCTTGGATGGCTGATCGCTATCGCGAAGCGGTTTGAGCTCATTGACGAAATCTTCGACGTCTTTGAATTCGCGGTAGACGCTGGCAAATCGCACGTAAGCGACTTGGTCGAGCTCGGCCAGTTGCTGCATCACGATTCGACCAATAATGCTGCTAGGGATCTCGCTTTCGTAATCGGCAAGAATCTCCGCTTCGATAGCGGCTGCAACTTCTTTGATTTGCTCGGGCGAAACCTTTCGTTTCCAACAGGCTCGCGAAAGACCTCTTTCGATCTTCTCGCGTTGGAACGGTTCTCTGACGTTATCTTTCTTCTTCACTTGCAATGAGAGTTGTTCCACCCGTTCATAAGTGGTGAACCGCTTCTCGCATTGATTGCAGCACCGCCGACGGCGAATTGCACGACCGTCCTCGCATGCGCGTGAATCGACGACACGGTCATTGTCAGCCGAGCAGTGGGGACAGCGCATCTTGAGAGCTCATTGCAGTAGAGGACAAACGGACTCCGTTCATCTTATCGTTTTAGATGCGACTAGGCTAGCGTCGCAACGAACGGCTTGCAGCAAGTGTCAACCTCTCTGAAACATGCAACTTAAGACAGACCCTGCAATTCCGACAGGCAGAACGGTTCGAGCCGCCAGTCCGCTTCCCGCCAGTCCGCAGAGGCATGCCGTTGCGGCAAATCGAAAACGCTCTCCGAGCGCCCTATCCGAATCAGTAATCTGGCATGCGCTATTGACCAAAGCTACGCAAACCTCCGCGTTTAAGCAGCGCCCACAAAAGCCTCATTTGCTGCCGCTATCAATAGGTCCCGCATGTCAACTCTCGTCGGAATGACTAGAATACGGCATTGATGCGAGGATGCGCGGAAGCCGAACATTCGGTAGTTCGTTCGACAGTTCATTTCATTGGCCAGGAGAAAGTCAACATGTCTTCCGAAGAGCAACCTGAGAATGGTGGATCCGATTCACCAGCACGAGACCGATTTCAGGGAGCCGCTGCCGAAAAGATGCAGTCGGTTCGGGAGACACCCGCGGAAAAGAGCCTGTGGACCGGCGGTTATTCCCCCAAAGCCATGTACGGCACTTGGCTATTCTCGGGCGTTGGAACCGTTGCTGCGTTGATCGGCGTTGGATTGCTTGCCTACGACCAAGCCATCGCTTGGTACATCGCTGGAGCCGCAATTCTCCTGTGGTGGTGTTTTGCAATCGGCACCTATCTGTACCGTCGATTCAGTATGCACTACGAATTGACGACTCAACGTTTCGTTCACCAAGCGGGCGTGCTGATTCGGCAGACCGATCGCATCGAAGTCATCGATATTGATGACGTGAGTTATACGCAGGGCGTCATTCAACGCATGCTCGGCGTCGGGACGATCCGAATCACAGGCAGCGACCGAACGCACCCGGAGCTCGTTCTCAGGGGCATCGATAAAGTGCCAGAGATCGCCAGCTTAATTGACGACGTCCGGCGAGAGGAACGACGTCGTCGCAGCCTGCATATTGAATCGATATAACTGAGATTCCCAAATGGGCTGCTACGCACTTCTCTGAGCACTGAAGTGGGCAATCGCCCCAAGGAATTGCCGCGATTCGGAATTAGGTAGCGGCTCGAGCACTTCGACTGCCTTCTGGGACAATTGCTGTGCCACGCGAAGCGTATACTCGCTCGCGTCGGACTGGTCGAGCATTCCACGAACTTGAGAGAATCGAGTGCGTGAGTCCGAAGCGAGCAGCTCTAGCATGGTTGCCCGATCTTCATCGCTTGACTTGCTCAGGTATCTAAGAACCGGCAGAGTCGGTTTGCCCTGTTCTAAGTCTGTGCCAAGCGTCTTGCCGACATGGTCGGTGCCCCAGTAGTCAAGCCAGTCATCGTAGATCTGAAACGCAAGCCCAAGCAGGATTCCAAACCGCTTCAGTAGCCGCTGTTCGAGCCGGCTTGCGCCACCTTTCCAGCCTCCCAGTCGGCAAGCCGCTCCGCATAGTGCGCCCGTCTTCTGAACAAGAATTTGACGATACTCGGCGATGGACATCTCCCAGTTTCCGCTGGTCAATTGCTGGCGGATCTCTCCGCTACAAAGGCTTGCCGCGGAGGCAGCGATGACTCGAGCGGGGAAAGTAGATCGGCAGGAAGCGGCCAAGTCGTAGGCGCGCGTGAAAACGAAGTCGCCGAGCAAGATTGCTGTGCGGCTGCCGGTTTGAGCATGCAGAGTCGGACGATGGCGCCGCGTCTCCGCCGCGTCGAGAACGTCATCATGCACCAGGCTCGCCGCATGGACCAACTCCACAGCAGCTCCGATACTTGCCAAATCTTCAAGATCTGCAGCCGTCCCCTCTTCGCCGAAGACGCGGAAGGAAAGAACGGTGAGCATTGGGCGAAGTCGTTTGCCGCCCATCACACCCGCCTGCTTTGCATATCGAGCAAACGACGCGTCCGCGACTAAGCTGCCACTAATTCTCCGCTCGACCCGTACTAGATCGTCCGACAAAAACTGCTTCAAGTCGGAGAGGAAGCTCGCCGTTTGATTTGCTTCTAATGTCGGGGCGGGAGTGTTTGGTGTGAATCGGTCAATCATGTATCCATCGCATTTCCGCGAACAAGGCCGCTAGGTTTCAAAGCGCCGGTAATCTCCGCTCTTGCCACCGGATTTTGCAACAAGGTGGATTGTTTTGATCTCGATACTCTTGTCGACAGCCTTGCACATGTCATAAACAGTCAACGCTGCAACAGAACACGCAGTCAGTGCTTCCATCTCAACTCCCGTCTTTGCCGTCACCCGCGCTATTGCCGTGATGTGAAGATCGTTGGCATTCCAACCGAATTCCACTTCTAGGCTGTCCAGCGGGAGTGAATGACAAAGGGGAATCAACTCGTCCGTTCGCTTCGCGGCGCTGATGCCTGCGATTCTCGCGACCGCCAGCACATCGCCTTTCGCAATTTCGTTGGACCTAACTGCCGCAGCCGCCAACCTGCCCAGTTTCACAATTGCTTTCGCAGAGGCTTGCCGCTGGGTAGCCTGTTTGGCTCCCACGTCCACCATCTTCGCCCGTCCCTGCGGATCGACGTGACTGAGCTTGTGCTCGGATTCGACTGACTTGTTTTCCATGAAGAAGAACCGCAGTGCCGGGAATCCCTTAACCCGCAGGGATGCCAAGTGGATAGAAGTAAAAGCGGGGCTCCCCGCAACGGTGGCAACGCCCGAGCGGCTTTCCTAAATCCCGAGAACCGAGGAGCTTTAAGGATAGCTGGGCATTTACGCCGCTCCATCATGGCGAAGAAGCCGAGTTTGGCAATGATATGCCCAGAATTTGCCGCCAGCACGACGTCTTCATAGAACAGCACATCAGAACGATGTTTAGCCCTGAAGGTACCCGAGTGATTGCCGATGGACTGGCTTTGCCCGAATTGCGAGATGGATACTTCTGTCCATGCGATTCAAACGAATGAAGAACGAGTTGGATCGCTCTAGCGCCTTGGGCGAGAGTTCCTGCCACGTTGCGAATTCTGCATTTGCTGCTGGGCTTGTTGTTGAGCCTGCTGCTCCTGCTGTTGTTGCTCTTGCTGCTGTTGAGCCTGTTTGTTCTTATCAGGTTTCTGGCTAGCAAACATTTTCATCAGAGCTTCGCGTACGGAATCGTTGTTCATCGAAACAGGAACCCGAGCGACAGCAATCTCGCTTTCGGTTTTCGCAGCGTTATCCAAGAGCTCAATCATATCCTTGATAACTTTGAGTAACTGCTGTCCCTCAGCGGAGACAAGAATCGAATTGGTGACGTTGTCCACGCCGAGTGATAGCTTGCCCTTGAACGACAGACTGAACCCGACATCGGAACCACCGCTGTCGCGTTTCGATTCTTCACCGTCACCGCCCTGGAACGCCTTGTCATTCGCGCTCAACAAGTCTCGGTAGGCTTCCTTTAGAGTTGCCGCGATCGAGTCGGCTCGCGAGTACTTGACTGGGACAAGCTCGGTGTAACGCCCATCGTCGACATCATCTTCAGGTTCGGGGACATCCCACAGTTTGATCAGGTCGCGAATGGTTTGGCGGTCGAAGTCATCGGCGCCGATCACTACGATCGAGTTGGTGTCGTTGTCAGCAATGAAACGCAGTGGAGGACGGCTACCGAGTTGCCGCTCTTTATCCTTGTCAGTATCGCCAAAGTCGAATCCGAAGAACATTCGCTGCCAGTCGCTGCCGTCATCGTTCTCTTCAAAGTACTCGACCAGGTTGAGTTTAATCCAAGTAGCACGAGCGTATTTCACTTCGAATACATCGTAGGGTTTCTGTGGAGGGCGATTCGTCCGCATGATCTTCTCCAGCCGATCGAGAGCGGCTGGATCGTCAGACTGGATAATCAGCTTGCCGGACGAATCGACCGTGATGGAGATTTCAGGTGCAGTGGGTTGCTGAGCAGCGGGGTTCGGGGTAGTTGGTTTTGATGATTGCGGGGGCTGGGCCGGTTGCCCACTGACCGCGCGGCCTCTGTTCAATCCTGCACCACCGATATCGCCAATCGGCTGCATTGGCATTACCGACCTGTCCCCATTACTTGAATTCTGGCCCCTTTGATCCTGAGCTACCGCCTGGGAAACCGAACCGGCAAGAAACAATAGGAATGCAATCGCCAGCGTTGAGGTGTATCGAGGCATCCGGGGGGTCCTTGTCCGTATCACGTTCACGTTGGTTTCGTTCTGATTGGTTTCTGCGTGCTCTACTCAGTATGACTGACAGGATCCTCGAATTCTAGCTACAGATGGCCCCAGATCCCGTTCCGATAGAGAGTATAATAGCCCGCCGAAGGAGTGTGTTTCCGCCTTTTTTCGACTGAGATTTTCCATGTCCACCGTCCAGCCGCGAGAAATTCATGCTGCTGGGGCCTCAGCGGCCGACCAAGGACGCTTGAAACAAGCTCCCGCGGTTGAACGAATGGAAATTGTGGAGGTGCAGACGCGTCGCGATCTCAATCGGTTCCTGAAAGTGCCGGAATCGTTGCACGGTGGCCAAGGGAACTGGATTCCCCCTCTGTATATCGAGCAGCGAAAACTCCTGGATCCCCGCACTGGTCCATTCTATCAAAGTGGTAGGGCCAAACTGTGGCTTGCTGTGCGAGACGGTAAAGCCGTCGGTAGAATGACGTCGCATGTCAGCGATCGTTACGATGCTCACATGGGGGGCAAGAAAGGTTTTTTTGGCTTTTTCGCGTGCGAAGACAATGCGAACACGGCCCGGGGACTCTTTGATGCTGCCCAACAGCACTTGCTGGCAGAAGGAAGGGACCAAATTGAAGGGCCGTTTTCCTTCACTGTCTACGATGAACTTGGCATATTGGTGGATGGGTTTGAGACACCGCCGGCTTTCATGGTGACTCACAATCCACCTTACTACGCCGATCTCTTGACTGCTTGCGGATTCGAAAAAGCCATCGACTGGTATGCGTACCGAGGACGGCGGGGAGAAACCGACACCAATTTGTCACCAAGGTTGGTAAGCCTTGTCGAGCGGCTCGAGCAACAAAGTGAGTTCGAGTTGCGTCCTTTGGACAAAAGGTATTTTAAGCAAGAAGCTGCGCTGGTGAAGGATATCTTTGACCAAGCTTGGGAGCGTAATTGGGGGCACGTACCCATGAGCGAGTCCGAGTTTTGGTCGATGGCAGAGGGCCTCAAGCAACTCGTTGTGCCTGGGTTGTCCTGCATCGTTGCCGTCGCCGGAAAGCCAGTTGGGCTTGCGATTTCAATCTACGACATCAATCCGATTGTGGATGCCATAGGAGGCAAACTACTGCCATTCGGGTTCTTGCGGTTGCTCAAAGACGTCAAAAAAATGAAGCGTTTTAGAATGCTTCTGATGGGCGTTCTACCGCGACACCGTGGACGGGGTTACGAAGTAGCAATGTACGTTCACGTGATACGCAAGGCCGCAGAGTTGGGGTTTGACGAAGCAGAAATGTCGCTCATCGTTGAAAGCAATGTGCCAATGATCAAGAGCATCGAAAACCTCAGCTCGCGTCGCTGCAAAACGGTGCGGATTTTCACCAAGTCACTCGGTGTAACTCAGTAGTCCATCGTCGCCTTGAGCCGTGCAAGTGGAAGCCTCAGGTACAAAAAACGCCATAAGCAGTCAGGCTGCTCATGGCGAAAGGAGATTTTTCTCTGTGTCAGTTGAAGAGGTGCAACGGAGTGTTTGGTTTACTTGATGCCTGGGAACATCGGGCCGCCGTAAACTGCTGTTTCGCCGAGCTCTTCGTCGATTCGAAGCAACTGGTTATACTTAGCCATTCGGTCACTTCGCGAGGCGGAACCCGTCTTGATCTGTCCAGTGGACAAGCCAACCGCCAAGTCGGCAATGGTGGAGTCTTCGGTTTCACCGCTACGGTGGCTGGAGATCGACGTGTAGCCGTTGCGAGCAGCTAATTGGATAGCATCGATGGTCTCGGTCAGGCTACCAATTTGGTTCACCTTGATCAGGATGCTATTGGCGATGCCTTCGTCGATACCGCGGCGAAGTCGTTCAACGTTGGTTACGAACAAATCGTCGCCAACCAACTGGCACTTGTGGCCGACCTTCTCGGTGAGCAACTTCCAGCTTTCCCAGTCGTCTTCAGAGCATCCGTCTTCGATCGAGCAGATAGGGTATTTTTCGACCCAGCCGGCCAGGAAGTCGACCATGTCGCCACCGCTCAGCTTCTTGCCGTCGATGTTGTAGGTCTTTGCGTCAGCGTCATAGAACTCAGTCGCAGCAACGTCGAGCGCGATGTAGATCTGTTCGCCAGCCTTGTAGCCTGCTTGATCGATGGCCTCCATGATCAAGTCGAGGGCTTCTTGGTTGCTGCCCAGATCGGGTGCAAAGCCGCCTTCGTCGCCAACGGCCGTGTTGAGTCCGCGACCGTTGAGAACCTTCTTCAAGTTGTGGAAGATTTCGACGCCGGCGCGAAGTGCGTCACCGAACCGGTCGAAGCCGAGAGGCATAACCATGAATTCTTGTACGTCGACGGAATTGTCAGCGTGTTCACCACCGTTGACAATATTCATCATTGGGGCTGGCAAGATGTGAGCACCGGTACCGCCCAGGTAGCGATAAAGTGGAAGGCCCGTGCAAGCAGCCGCAGCTTTGGCAACCGCCAGAGACGCACCCAGGATTGCGTTCGCGCCAAGATTTTTCTTGTTCGGTGTGCCGTCAGCCTCGAGCAGAATCGCATCGACCTCGCGTTGCTGAATAGCGTCCAGGCCAATCAGGGCATCGGCGATATCACCATTTACGTGATCTACTGCCTTAGTGACGCCCTTACCAAGGAAAATGTCTTTGTCGCCGTCACGCAGCTCCCAGGCTTCATGAGCTCCAGTGCTGGCACCGCTGGGTACTGCGGCGCGGCCCATGGAGCCGTCGATCAATTCAACTTCGACTTCTACCGTAGGATTTCCTCGGCTATCCAAAATTTGGCGGCCAATGACCGACTGAATAAGGCTCATTGTTTGTTCTCTTTCACTGAATAAGGGAAATGCGTCGCGACGCTATTACGAGATGGGGCGGCGTCGACAACCTGTGACGCCGAGCTGTTTTGTGTGATTTCGGTTGGGCCAATTCACTCTCTGCGGTGCTTAAATCCAGCCGCCGGGCTTGCTTCTGCCCAATTTTGCGGCTCGAGTCCAGGTGCCTGGCCGAGTTTAGGATGCCAACACAAGTTACAGACAAACGTCATCTGCTGACCTTCGCTGGCAGACTGCATGGGATTTGCCTGCCGTCACTGCCTGCATTGATCCGACTTGATTGGTCCTAGGGTTTGATATTGTTGCCGAAGTCGCCAAAACTTCTAGGAGGCCAAGACGGTGAAGCCGTTGAGCACACCAGTCCTCGCCGCTGCGGCGGAATACTGCTAAGCTTCTGTGCTGTTTAGTAAAGAAATGACGGCTTGCCGACAGCGTCGGCGGTTGGGGAGAAAAGGTATGTTTTCGGGGTTGGTCGAGGCGAAGTGCCAGATACGCGAGATTCGTGACGAAGGAGCTGGTATTCGACTAGTCGTGCAGCGTCCGTCGCAGTTCGATGACGTATCGCTCGGCGACAGCATTGCCTGCAGTGGTTGTTGCCTGACGGTCGTCGAGATTGACGACCAAGCGATGCACTTTCAAGCAGGGGAAGAAACGCTCTCGAAAACCATCCTCGGCAAGCTACAAACTGGCAGCTTCTTGAATTGCGAGCGTTCTTTAGCCCTTGGCGATCGACTTGGAGGGCATTTGGTCACTGGGCACGTTGACGGCTTGGGCAAAGTCGAGGCTGTTGAGAACGTTGCAGGTGAGAACAACGACGAATGGTGCGATATGACCTTCTCAGCTCCTCTCGAGCTGATGCGTCAGATGGCAAGCAAAGGTTCCATTACCGTCCAGGGAGTCAGTCTGACGCTGGTCAATGTTACCGATGAACATTTTTCCGTTGCCCTCATTCCTCACACCTTGGCAGAAACGACTTTAGGGGAGCTCAAGGTTGGCGATGTGGTCAACCTGGAGACGGATCTCCTTGCAAAATACGTTGGTCGACAATTGGCGTCCACGCTGGCCCGCGTTTCACCCAATTAAACAATCCGCCCGGTGGCGTGGTAGCGGCCGTTCACACATGCACTTGGCAATCCAAAACGAAAAGGGGCGTCGGAGAAACGAACAACCTTCGACCAGCGTCTGAATGACAGAACGTCAAACTCTCAGCTACATCCAACAGAAGTTTGCTCAGGCACGCGTGCAGCCACAAGTCCGCTTTGGGCAGAACTTTCTCGTTGACCTAAACCTGCTCAACATGATCGCCGATTCTGCAGAACTCACTTCCCGGGACGTGGTGCTCGAAGTTGGCACGGGGATGGGATCATTGACTTCGATTATGGCGCCCAAATGCGGGCATGTCGTAACGGTAGAAATCGACCGCCACCTCGCTCCCCTGGCCGAAAGCGAGTTGGATGGCTTGGATAACGTCACTCTGTTGAAACAAGATGCCCTCAAGAGCAAGAATTGTCTGTCGCCGGATGTCGTCAAAGTACTGACTGACCGATGTGCGGAGATTCGCGGCGGACGAATCAAACTGGTCGCCAACCTGCCCTACAACGTGGCCACTCCCATACTGTCCAACCTGCTGGATATCGAGCCTTATCCAACCCGCATGGTAGCTACGATTCAAAAAGAGCTGGGTCAACGTATCGCTGCAAAAACGAGTACGCGGGACTACAGCGCGCTATCGGTTTGGATGCAGGCTCAGTGCAAGGTGAACATTGTTCGTTTGATGTCGCCCAGCGTATTTTGGCCGCGTCCCAAAGTCGACTCGGCGATCATCGATATCCAGCCTCAGAAGATCCTGCGGCAGCGGATTCCCCAGCCCGATCGTTTCCACGACTTGGTAAGGAAGATCTTTATTCACAGGCGAAAATTCCTACGTTCCGCGTTCGCCAGTGCTGTAAAAGGCAGCTTGGAGAAAAGCGACGTTGACGAGATCCTCGCTGAGTTGGGGTTTGATGGGACGAGTCGAGCGGAGCAGTTATCGCCGGACCAGTTCATTGCCTTGGCGAAGCTGGTTTACGCTCGTAGCGACGCACTTTCGGATGAAAAATAAGCCTGGCATGTGGCCCAAAAGCGCGAAGAATACGCATATCCAATAAAGTGCCGCTTCGGATAAAAAACGCAAGCGCGAAACGCTTTAGCCGAAAGCCTCTTTGCTTGACCATGAACGTCATCTACGGGCTCGGAACATCGCGTTCGTTCTAAACCGCCTTCCGTTGCGCAGAGACCAAAGTTAACAAGTAGAATACGAGTGGTTTCGGAACGAGGACACTCAAACTGTTCAAGGCAGACTGATGGCAGATGAACCCCGGAAAGCAAACGGATCGGGAGACGTGTCTCCAGGTGATTTGCTGGGGGCGTATGTCGTTGAACGCAAGCTCGGTAGTGGCGGGATGGCGGAAGTCTATTTCGCCGTGCACCAAGAGCTCAGCCGCCCAGCAGCGTTGAAGGTTCTCCGTGCTTCACTTGCAACCGACGAAGTGCACTTGCAACGCTTCATGCAAGAAGCCCGAGCGGCTGCCGCGCTGATTCACCCCAATATCGTCCAGGTTTACGACGTCGGGCGCGACGGAAACCTGCACTACATTGCCGGCGAGTACATTCCTGGATGCAACCTCCGCGAGTACTTGAGCGAAAGTCGCGAAAAATCACAGGCGAAGTCTTTTGATATTGCCGGACAGGTGACTGAGCCAGAGATGTTGCCTCGTGTAACGCTTGCCTCATCCGAAAACGCCAGCCACGACCAGAACGACTCCGCAGGCCCTTCGATCGATCCAAATGCTGGCGTCACACACGACACAGAATCGAGTGTCCCGCGTTCCAGCCGCCTGGGACTACATGAACAACGGCGCGATCGTCAGCTCGGTATCCGCGAAACGCTGAGCATCGCGTTGCAAGTCCTGGCGGCACTGGATAAGTCAGCCAAGGCCGGCATTGTACATCGTGATATCAAGCCCGAGAACATTATGTTGACTCCCGAGGGCGACGCCAAGGTGGCTGATTTCGGCTTGGCTCGCGTGCTCCTTGGCGACGACCCGAATTTGACTCGGGCTGGTACTACGCTTGGGACGCCGATGTACATGAGCCCCGAGCAGATTCAGGACGGTGAGGTCGATATACGCAGCGACCTCTACTCGCTTGGTGTCACGCTCTTCCATATGCTAGCCGGAGGGCCACCATTCAAGGGGGATACGCCGCTTGCTTTGGCGATGCAGCACGTGCAGGCACAGCCGCCGCCGCTCAGCTCACTCAGGGCGGACGTGCCCACTTCGCTTGCCGAGATTGTGCACAAGCTGCTCGCCAAATTGCCCAATGATCGCTTCGCCTCGCCTGGAGAAGTCGTCGCCGCTTTGCAAGCGGCACGCTCCGGAGACTTGGCAAGCTTCTGGCCGGAACAAACGGTTCCACTGCCCGGTGTGCGGCTTGAGAAACAGGCTGGACTCTACCGCGAAACGTTGGTCTTGGCCGAACGATTGAAAGCCAATCGATTGACGAAGAATCGTCACCTGCGTTGGGCCTTCGCCGTGGCATGCGTCGCTTTGGCCTTCGCATTGGGATTTTGGGGCGCGTCGCAGCCGCCCCTGTTAGCTGATGCTCAGGACATCACATCCACGAAGCGCGAAGACACCGCGCGTGCTCAGTACGAAGCGGCCTTACTTTCGGGTAGCGCGTCGCTTGAGCGAGCTCAAGCCGTGGTCGACTATCACGCTGATTCAGAAGACGAAAAATACTGGGTCGATCTCGCCAAGATTCAGATCGCAAAACTACGTCAGAAGAGCGGCAGTCTTGCGAAAGCAAAACAGGAACTGCGTCAAGTCCTTCAAGATCCATCGATTGCACCGGAACACGCAATGTTGGCTAGGCTTCTCCAAGCGGACTTGGAGTCAGATCGTCAGCGTGACCAAGAATTGCAGGAAGCAGCGGCCCTGTTTCGGAGCCTTCCGCCATCCCAGCGGGACGCCAAGAAATTCGCTCCTTGGGTCAGTCAACAGACTTTCGAAAACTGGCAAGCCAGAATCAACTAGAGCTTCCACCAATTTTCATTCTTGGGCGGCAAACAGAATTCACCCTTGGTATGCAACATACAGGGGGGAATTGCCCTCAGCTTCAAATCTAAATATGGCTGGAGCACCAGCTTGTTGTTCAGGGTAACGCAGTCGCTCGCGGGAATCAGCTAGCCGCGTGGGTATGCTCCCAGGACTTCTAACCTCAGGACTTGTTCTCGCAAGTTGGTGATTGCTTGAGAAACACCTTCCTCGGCGGTGTGTCCTTCTACTTCGACAAAGAAAAGATATTCGTTCGGCGCGCCTGGCATTGGAAAGGACTCGATCCATGTTAGGTTCAGGTGCAGTGTGTTGAATACCTCCATGGCTTGAGCTAACGCTCCAGGCCGATGGTGCAGTTGCAACATTAAAGCCGTTTTGTCGTTCCCGCTGGGCTTCGTCTCGGCATCACCAATAACGGCAAATCGAGTGACATTCGTCTGGTTGTCTTCGATGTTCTCCGACACAATAGCCAAACCGTTGTGAATCCCAGCTTCTTTGCTGGCGATGGCTGCCACACCATCTGTCTTCGTGGCGGCAATTGCAGCGGCGGCCGTACTGGAGACTTCTACTTGTTTTGCATTGGGTAAGTGAGTGGCCAACCAATCGCGGCACTGAGACAGGGCCTGTGGTTTGCTATGCACTTCCTTGATCTCATTGTGCTGGCAGTTGGCCAACAAGCAGTGATGGATCGGGTAGAGCACTTCGGCACAGATGCGCACCGGCTCTCGCGCTAGCATGCCGAGTGTATCGACCACGCGCCCATCGGTGCTGTTCTCGATGGGGACGACGCCGTAGTCACACTGCTTTCGAAGCAAGGCGTCAAAAGCACCGCCGATCGTAGAAACGGGATGCATCGTGGTTGCGAGACCAAAGTGATGCACCGCGGCAAGATAGCTGTAGGAGTAAATTGGCCCTAAATAAGTTACTTTCGGTCCCGTTGACTTGGCCTTGCGACATAGGCTGTCCAAGTGTCTGAGCAAATCGCGAAAGTCTGCTTTCGAGACTCCATGCGGAGCATCCATCACATCCGAGGGCGTTGCCGAATCTTCTTGCCAGGCCGCAATGCGGGCTTCGAGCAAACGAAGCAGTTCGCGGTCGAAATCGTCTAGGTTGCCGCCCATATTGGATCGCTCGAAAAGGAAAAACTCGTTCACGGCTAACTGCCACGCGACAGCAATGCTAGTCCACGCGACTAGGCCGCGCTAGACACATTCTGCCAAATTGACAATTCAGCCAGAGCCCAAAATTGGGCCTTCAATTCCTAGTTTCGGCCTCAAACGTATCGCGCAGCTCAATTCAATGTGCAGTAGGGCTGCCTTGATTGTAGAAGTCGCATTCCAACGCGAATTATTCGAATAACCCGACTTTTGAGTGATTCGTCGCCTTTTGGCACACGGCTTGCATTTAGCTAGAAACAACTTCTCGTCAGCAAAAACGGCACTAGCAAAGTTTGTTGGATCGAGAAGGCATTGGAAAACTGCAATTTGAGAAGCTCAAAGGCTCGGATACGTTCCGTCGCCGTCGTGGGCTAGAGAATATTTTAGGCGAAGCCGCGGGTGGTTCGCCTTTTGAACACCGGAAGGAGAAGCCATGTCGCAAGGCGAAAAAATCATCGGTATCGACCTTGGAACAACGAATTCCGTGGTCGCGGTAATGGAGGGCAGTGAGGTTAAGGTGATCCCAAATGCTGAGGGAAACCGTCTCACGCCAAGCGTTGTCGCCTACACAGACAAAGACGATGTGATTGTAGGCGAGCCAGCTCGACGGCAAGCGGTCACCAATCCGAAGCGGACCGTTTACTCGGCCAAGCGTTTCATGGGGCGTCGCCACGGCGAAGTTGCCAGTGAAGAAAAAATGGTTCCCTACGAGGTCCTTGGCGGCGACGCCGACTACGTCAAGATTGGCGTGGGTGACAAACAACTGACTCCGCAGGAGATCTCAGCGACCGTCCTTCGAAAGCTCAAGGAAGCGGCCGAATCGTACCTTGGACATCGCGTGAGCAAAGCCGTCATTACGGTTCCTGCCTACTTCAATGATGCACAGCGTCAAGCAACAAAAGACGCCGGACAAATTGCCGGATTGGAAGTCGCTCGGATCATCAACGAGCCAACTGCAGCCGCACTCGCTTATGGCCTGGACAAAGAACGTGATCACAAGATTGCGGTCTTTGACCTCGGCGGTGGTACGTTTGACGTTTCGGTTCTCGAAGTTGCTTCAACGGGCGAAGGCGAGAATCAAAGTAAGGTCTTCGAAGTCATCTCGACCAGTGGTGATACGCACCTGGGTGGTGACGACTTTGATGAGGCGTTGGTGAACTATGTTGCCGACGAATTCAAGAGGGAAAACGGGGTCGACCTTCGCGGTGATGCGATGAGTCTTCAACGCTTGCAAGAAGCCTGTGAAAAGGCAAAGAAGGAACTCAGCAGCGTACCAGAAACCGACTTGAACCTGCCGTTCATCACTGCCGACGCAAGCGGGCCAAAGCACTTGCAGATGAAGATTACTCGAAGCAAGTTCGAGGAATTGATCGATCCATTGATCCAACGCTGCAAGAAGCCGGTCCTCCAAGCTTTGGAAGACGCTGATTTCAAGCCTAGTGATATCGACGAAGTAGTCTTGGTCGGCGGTTCGACTCGAGTGCCAAAGGTGCGTGAAATTGTCAAAGAAATCTTTGGTAAAGATCCACACCAAGGTGTCAACCCTGACGAAGTGGTTGCTGTCGGCGCGGCGATTCAAGGTAGTGTTCTTAGCGGTGACCGCAAGGACGTACTGCTGCTGGATGTTACCCCGCTGACTCTCGGGATCGAAACCGAGGGCGGTGTGATGACTTCCCTGATCGAACGCAACACAACAATTCCTGCAGAGCGGAAGAATACGTTCTCGACGGCAGCGGACAACCAAACCGCTGTAACTGTCCGCGTGTTCCAAGGCGAACGCAAGATGGCAAGCCACAACCGGTTGCTTGGAGAGTTCAATCTTGAAGGCATTCCACCGGCTCCACGTGGCGTACCGCAGATTGAAGTGAAGTTCGATATCGACCAAAACGGTATCCTGAACGTCTCCGCTCGCGACTTGGGCAGCGGAAAAGAAGCTTCTGTTCGTATCGAGCAATCCTCAGGGCTGAGCCAGGATGAAATCGAGAACATGAAGAAGGACGCCGAGGAAAATGCGGAAGAGGATCGTCGTCAGTTCGAGATTGCGGAGGCACGCAACAAGGGGCAGAATCTGGTCTATCAGCTTGAAAAGCAGATGACGGACAATGCCGACAAGCTTTCTGACTCGGACCGTGAGCCGCTGAATGCTGCGATCGAGAAAGTCAAGAAGGCGGTAGAGGGAACTGACGTTGAAGTTATCAAGTCCGCAACAAGCGAACTTGAGCAAGCGGCTCAGGCCTTCAGCAAGACCTTGTATGAAAAGGCTGGCGCTGGCGGAGACGAATCCGCACCTGAAGCGGCTTCAGCTAATTCCAGTGGCGACGACGACGCGATTGACGCAGAGTTCGAAGTCAAAGACGACAAGTAAGCTCTGACTCACGAACGAACGACACATCTAGTCCGCTGCGGAGCCTGCTCTGCAGCGGATTTTCTTATTTCCGTAGTTCTTTTCGGTCGCGGCCCAATTGTTTTCCTCTGCTTTTATTGCACATTGAGCAGCCGTCGGCTACTCGGGCTGCTGATGCGTGGGGAAGCTCGCGCCCACATTGCTGAGCCAGTCGGTCAGCATGCTGCTCATTTTCTCTAGGCGCTCCGGCTGTTGCGATGCAAGGTTCTCGCGTTCGCCAATATCGTTACGCAAGTTATACAGTTCGCGCGAGTCGTCATCGTAGCGATGGATCAACTTGTAATCGCCCACACGTACCGCACTTGCCAAACGGTTGCGTTTGTGAAAGGCGTAGTTTGGGTAGTGGAAGTACAACGCCTCTCGCTCGAATTTCCCGGTTTGCTTCAGCAGTGGCAAGGTCGACTTTCCGTCCTGACCTTCTCCTTTGGTAAGTGGCACGCCGGCGGCCTCGAGAATGGTGGGGTAGCAGTCCATACTGATCACCGGGGTAGTGCACTTTGTGCCAGAATCAACTACACCGGGCCAGCGGACCATCCAAGGTATGCGAATCCCGCCTTCGAAGATCATACCCTTCATGCCGCGTAGCGGGCGATTGTCTCCGTTGTAGCCACCATTGTCGGACTTGAAAATCACCAGCGTGTTGTCGCGAAGCCCCTGTGCGTCGAGTGCCTTTAAGAAGCGTCCCAGGGCTGCATCCATGCCTTCAATCATCGCCGCGTATGCATGGTCCTTGATGCCTGGCCGATCGCGATACTTTTTAAGTAGTGCTTCCGGTGCTTCCATTGGATAATGAACGCTGAAGGGCCATAGACTCAAGAAAAATGGCCGCTCGTGCTGTTGCGAAATGAAGCGAATCGCTTCGTCTGCCATGCGCTCCGGCAAGTATTCTCCCTCGGGGCCGTCAATCAAGGCATCATTCTTGTAAGGTGCAAAATAACTTGGCGGGCCACCACGGCGCGTGCCACCGATGTTGATATCAAAGCCGCGATGTTCAGGACGAAGCTGCCGCTCCGTCACGCCCGAATCGTCTTTGGGATCGACATGCGACAAATGCCACTTACCTATATGGGCCGTTGCGTATCCCGCTGATTTGAGGCGTTGGGCGATGGTAGTGTATGAAAGCGGTAGGTTGCGGACCCACTCCGCCTCTTGCAAGTCTGAACCTTCCAAGGCAAGCAATCCGCGATGCCCAGGCGCATGGTTCGTCAAACCAATCCTGGCTGGCGCAAGGCCCGTCATCATTGCGGCACGCGTCGGAGAACACACCGGTGCGGCCGCGTAAGCATCGGTGAACAGCATTCCCTCACTGGCAAACTGGTCAAGGAAGGGCGTGTCGATCGCATCATTGCCGTAGCAGTGCAAGTCTCGCCACCCCAAGTCGTCGGCCATGATGACAACGATGTTGGGAGGCGTAGCGCTCGCGAGTGG
>CAYPLE010000101.1:0-21925 GCA_964411445.1 uncultured Pirellulaceae bacterium | reverse complement strand
GCTTGCAATGAAGAAACTGCGAGTTCTGATGAAGTGATTGACTTTCTACAGACAAGACTTTCTACAGACAATATGAGTTTGCAATGAATTTGAGGGACGAAGACATTCAAATCTATCTGCTGGACGCCTCGGCCCTACCTCAAGCGACGCGAGCCGCTATCGAAGCGGCCATGGAGAGTGATTCAGCGTTCGCTGAACGAGTGGCTGACGCAGTGCTCGGGTTGCAGCGGGTTGAACAGGCTGCCGCAAGGTGTGGTTCGTTCACGCTGCAGTCAGGCTCCGTTAATATCGCCAATCCAGAAGTTGCTCTACCGACGCAAGTTGGGCGTACTTCATGGATGATGCCTCTGGCTGTTTCCTTGTCGTTTGCCACAGTGGTGGCTTTGGGTTGGTTTGTACAGTCAAGCCTTTGGGATGCATCAGAATCGCAAATGGTGGCTGGCGCAGATGTAGAAATTGAACAAATGGTTGCCGATTCGTGGATTGCTGTCCTCGGTGAATCGACGGAAGACGACGTCGAATTGATCGGCTTCGTCACTCCTGATAATGGAGAGGCTGAATCGGATGACTGGATGCTGGACGCGATTTTGCTCGCCTACGATGAAGGAGAAGCCTAGTGCTAGATCAAATCGTTTGCTCAGTTTTTCGCTGTCCTCTTCAAACTGTCCGAGTTCATACTCTTCCGGTCGGTCGCCGATTGTCGAGTGTTTGTTTGTGCTTGCTGTTGTGCGGAACGCTAACGCCAAAGCACTCCGCAGCATTCCAGGCGTCCGAAGCCCCAAGCCAGCAGTCTGGCCGGAGCGAAGCTAGGCCGGGACGTGACGGTGCATCGAAAGCGGATCGAGCAGGACGCGAACAAGCTCGCGAACAGAGTCGGCCAGCCAAAGAGGTAGATGCCAAGTTGGTGGAAAAGGTGCATCGGTTCGTTTCGGAGCATCAGCCGAAGTTGCTCAGTCTTTTGAAGGTGCTGCAGCGCAAGAGTCCCGAACAGCATGCTGCAGCCGTTCGAGACCTGGGGCGATCCGTTGAGCGCCTGACGAATCTTGAGCAGCGGGATCCCGAGTTGCACTCAGTGGAATTGAGCCTCTGGATGATTCGATCCGAGTTGCGGCACTTGGTTGCCCAATTGGCGATCGACTCGGAGGTTTCACCCGAGGATGCACAAAAGCGTTTAAAGCCCTTGGTTGATCGCGAAAACCGATTTGAGCTCAAGCGGCTTTCCATCTTGAAAAAGCGAGCGGAAGAACAGCTTGTGAAGATCGAAGGCCAGATCGAAGATCGGCGTTCCGCGAGCCCGGCCGCTGTTGAAAAATCTTTGAAGAGTTGGTCTGGGCAAGTTCGCCGGCAACAACAACGGGCCAAGCTGGCCAGCAAACAGAGAACAAAGAAGAGTGCCGAAGATTCTGGGGCGTCAAAATAGGACGCAACCGGAGTCTGGGTGGTACACCGCAATACACTGATGGATTACAAAGTCTGAGGACCAAGTATGTTGAAATCGCCTCTCGCTGTTAGAAGCCTTGCCGCGGCACGAATGCTGCTGTGGTTAATGCTCATGTCATCGATGGTCAACGTAGTTTTCGCCGCGGATGGCGAGAGTAAGCGTGAACGTCCAATCGACGGTAGAAATACTGGGCCAGTCGCGGCTCCAATCTTTGAGCGTTTTGCGTCCAAAGTTGGCAATGTCGAGAAACCGCCGACCGACGAAGTGCCAAGTTTCCAAAAGCACGTTTCGCCGCTGTTCGGCAGACTTGGGTGTAACGGTCGCGCTTGTCACGGGTCGTTTCAAGGGCAAGGCGGATTTCAGCTATCGCTTTTTGGCTACGACTTCAAAGCGGATTTTGACGCGTTGATGGCCGAATCGAGTGGTCGGGTCGATGTGGATGATCCTGCAGAAAGCCTAATCGTCAGCTATCCGTTAGACGCAGACGCTCACGGCGGCGGAAAGCGATTCGATGAAGGAGGCTGGGAATATTGGGTTTTAAAGCAATGGGTCGAAGCGGGGGCCAAGTATCGTCCTGCGGAAATCCAAAAGCTCAAGCGTTTGGAAGTGACACCATCTGAAATTCTATTCAGTTCCGCCGGTCAAAGTCAGCAATTGCAAGTGATTGCTCACTGGGAAGATGGCAGCCGCGAAGACGTGACTTGTTTGAGCCGTTTCTATACGAATGATTCGGCGATTGCAGAGATTTCCGACGGCGGTTTGGTGACGAGTCTCGAAGCGGGCGATACCCACGTGGTGATCTCCTATGACAGTGCCGTCGTGCCAGTGCAGGCTCTGCGTCCCGTTGTCGATGCGGAAGCCTATCGCGTTGCTTCGCGAGCCTTGCCGCCTAGTCGAGCGATGTCGCAGGTTGACCAATTGATTGCGACAAAACATGAAAAGCTTGGCATCGTTCCGTCGGAGATCTGTACCGACATGGAGTTCCTGCGGAGGGCTTCGTTGGATGTAACCGGGACATTGCCTTCGCCAGCAGAAGTTCAGGCCTTCCGTAGTGACTCGTCGCCCGATAAACGCCAACGCAAAATTGAAGAGTTGTTGACGCGTCCTGGCTATGCGGCTCGTTGGACGACATTCTTCTGCGATATGACCGGCAACAACGAAGACCAACTAAGGAACATTTTGCCGGGGGCTTCTCCGTCGAATCAATGGTATCAGTGGGTGAAGCAGCGCATTGAATCCAACACGCCATACGACCAAATCGTCGAAGGGATCGTGACGGCGGAAAGTCGCTTGCCTGGCGAATCGTATCGGGAATACTGCGAAGCGATGAGCGCGGCGAGTCGCGATGAGTCCGGGGAGTCGTTCGCAGATCGACCCGGTCTGACGCATTTTTGGGCGCGTCGTAATTTTCAGACACCCGAAGACCGGGCGATTGGCTTCGCTTACTCTTTTCTCGGTGTTCGAATTCAATGTGCTCAGTGTCACAAGCACCCGTTTGACCAGTGGTCGAAGGACGATTTCGACAACTTTGAGAAACTGTTCACTCGCGTGCAGTCACGTCAAAACACGGTTGCCAAAGATAAGCAGTCTTCAAAAGAGTACAAAGAGCTGCTGTCGGAGTTGGATGTAGAAAGTGGTCTCAAAGGCAATCAACTGCGGGCGGCCTTCGGGAAGATGCTCAAGGCTGGAAAGGTTGTTCCGTTTCCCGAGTTGACGATTGGCCAGCCGCGTGCACGCAACAACAATGGCAAACGGAAACAAAATGCAACCCCAGAGAAAGCGAAGCTGCTGGGCGGCGAATGGGTTGAGATGGATTCAGGCGATGCAAGAGAGCATTTGATGGAGTGGCTCCGTGCTGAAGAGAACCCCTACTTTGCGAAAGCATTTGTGAATCGTGTGTGGGCGCAGTACTTTTCTGTTGGGATTATCAATCCGGCAGACGATGTTAGTCTTGCAAATGCACCCAGCAACGAACCGCTCCTGGCTTATCTCAGCGATGGTTTCCGCGCGTCCGGTTTCGATATGAAGTGGGTGCACCGGGAAATTCTCAACAGCGCGGCCTACCAGCGAAGCTGGAAGCCGAATGAAACCAATGCGAACGATAAGCACAATTTCAGTCGCAGTTTGTTGCGACGACTTCCCGCGGAAACGACCATGGACGCGGTTCGGATGGCAATGGTCAATGATGAGTATGCAACGCGAGCGGTCGAATTTGATGTTCCACGTGCTCATTTGGTCGCTGGCTCAAGTGCCAAGATGCTGGCCAGGCCCGACGATATGAGCTACGCACTGAACGTCTTCGGTCGCAGTGAACGCGAATCAAATTGCGATTGCGAACGAAGCGAAGAGCCAAGTTTGCTGCAGACCGTCTATTTGTTAAACGATAAATCCGTTCATGGTTGGTTGAATGATCGAAATAACAGTTGGGTCAGCCAGGTTGCCGCTCAGTACAATTGGCCGGCGCCAGCGGGCGGTTCCACAAGTGGTCGACAACGGCAACTGAACCAGATCATTGATCGCTTGGAAACACAGTACGAGCGATACGTTGAGCTGGAGGCGGCTACGCGCGACAGCGGAAACGACCGCCGTTTGAAACAGGTCGAAGCAAACTGGCAACGGCAGGTTCAGTCGTTGCGAAAGAATGCCAAGAAGATTGGCCTTGCCAACGAGTTCGACGCTTGGCTTCAGGAGCATACGACGGTGGACGACGCGGAAGGCAGTGGCGAACCAGCGAAAATGGATCGCCAACAAGCTCGGTGGATCGCCAACAATGCCTACTTGCGAACCCTTGGTCGTGATCCTAGTGATGAAGAGCTCAATACTTCGATGGAGTACTTACTTGGAGAAGAGAATCCAACCGATGCAGTCGCTGGACTACTTTGGAGTTTAGTGAATACCAAGGAATTCATTCTCAATCATTAGCCGAATCATAATTATTCGACGTCGGCAGGTGAGCCTCCTGGGGCGCTTGCGAGAGTCGCATTCAATACAGCAGACAATTGCGCGGCATGCCGCTATTTACGGAGTTGATACAAATGACAGTACATCGCACCTGTGACGGTCGTTCCCGCAGAGATTTCCTGCGCGTCGGAGCTCTTTCTGCCAGCAGTTTTACTCTGGCGAATTATTTGCGAGCCGCACAGGCTGGTGAGGTTGAGTCGAAGGCCACCGCCAAGGCTGCAATCTTCATCGATCTGCCGGGCGGTCCATCGCATATCGATACTTTCGATCCGAAGCCGGAGGGACCGGAAGAAATTCGCGGCACCTTCAAGCCGATTGAGACGAATGTTTCCGGAATCCGAATCAGTGAGCACCTACCCAAGTTGGCTGGTTGTGCAGACAAGTATGCGATTCTTCGCGGTGTTAGTCACACTTTGGCGGCACACCGACTTGGTTCGGAGTACGTGAACACCGGAACACGCCCCCTCGCCTCGCTGGAATATCCTGGCTACGGAGCGGTTGTGTCGAGCCAGATGCAGGCACGTCCCGAACTACCGCCTTTCGTCGCGGTGGAACGAGGAAATCAAAGGTCGGGGTTTCTTGGAATTCAGTACGCGCCGCTGAATACCGGCAGCGCTCCCCAGGCCGGCAAGCCCTACAGTGTCCGCGGCATCTCGCTTGGCTCAGGGTTGACGGTCGAGCAGTTGGAGCGGCGGCGAGGGTTGTTGAGCGAATTGGATCAAACGTTTGCGTCGGTGCAGAAAGACGAACAGTTGCTGGTTGGTCTGGATCAATTCAACCAAAAAGCGTTTGAGATGATCACCAGCCCGGAAGCCCGCAAGGCGTTCGACATTTCCAAGGAAGACCCAACATTCGCCGCGCAATTCGCAGAAGATAAGTTTTCGCAGAGTTGTTTGTTGGCGATTCGTTTGGTTGAAGCAGGTGTTAAATTCGTTTCGCTGTCGATGGGCGGCTGGGACACTCACACGGATAATTTCACGCGTTTGAGCACCAAGCAGTTGCCGCAGTTGGACGCTGGATTGTCTGCACTTTACACAGGCTTGGAGCAACGTGGTCTGCTCGACACGACAACCGTTATGACAACTGGCGAATTCGGACGGACTCCGAAGATTAACTCTCGAAGTGCCGAAGGCGGACGTGATCACTATCCACGTTGCATGTTTATGCTGATGGCCGGTGGCGGCGTGCGAGGTGGCCAAGTAATTGGTGAAAGTGACGAAAAAGCAGCCGGACCAAAGCACGAGGGGATTAAGCCGGATGACGTTGCTGCGTCGTTCTATCACAGCCTTGGGATCGATCCCAAGATGGAGTTTCACACCGAGACGGGCCGCCCCATTACCCTCGTCCGTGATGGTGAAGTAATCCCGCAGCTATTCGCTTGATCCTTTGATCACGACATTCGTAGCTAGCTTGATGTCCGCCTCACCGTGGACCCGCGTGGCTGCGTTGCGGTTTGGCATCGCGCATTGGCGATGACCGTTGGTGAATAATCGGCCAAATCCTGCATGAACGGCCGCACTATTGAACACTTCTAGCGTGCAATGTCGACGAATCTAGGCAGAGTGACTAGGCTATGGTCTTTGGAAGCCATTTGAGGCTTCGACCTTGTCACTTCTTTGTCAAACACCATGCCAGACATCGCACAACTGTTTCTGAACCCCAAGAAAGCGAAATTCTTCTCGGGGCATCACCCCTGGGTTCTGAACCATTCGGTTGTTGAGCCGATGGCACCCCTGGAGCCGGGAGCGGTTGTGGAATTGATGCTGCCTGGCGGCGGATGGATCGGTCGTGGCATCTACAATCCGTCCAGCCGTATTCGCGTTCGCCTATACCAATGGGACCAAAAGGCGGAACTGGACGAAGCATGGGTGCTGGGCAAGCTCCGTGACGCTTGCGCGATGCGTGACCGACGCATGTACGCGGCTGGCTCTTTGGAGTGTTTGCGACTGGTCAATAGCGAAGGCGATGGGCTCAGCGGTCTGATCGTCGACCAGTTTGGAGACTACTTGGTAGTGCAGGTCACATCTTACGCCATGAACGTCTGGTTGGAGCCGATCCTGGATTGGTTGGAGGAGAATCGTGCACCGAAGGGGATTCAGGTGCGGGTCGATGAAAAGACTGCCGCCAACGAGGGGCTCGAAATCACTTCGGAATACGTGCGAGGCGCTGCTCCGGAAGGACCGATTGTTATATCAGACAATGGCGTAAAGCTAATCATGGATCCTGCTAGCGGGCAGAAGACTGGCTACTACCTGGATCAACGCCAGAATCGCATGCATGCGGCCTCATGGATTCAGGGCGGAAGCATGCTGGACATCTGCACATATTCCGGTGGCTTTGCCTTGGCCGCATGTCGTCACGGGCAACCGGAGCGAGTGGTCGCGGTTGATTCTAGTAAGGCAGCACTTGAGCAGGCTCAGAAGAACGCCGCCGAAAACGGTTTTGAGCAGATCGAGTTCGTGAAAGCGGATTGCTTTGACTATTTGGAGAAGCTCTCCAGCGAGAAAGCGACCTTTGATTCGATCGTTTTGGACCCACCTCGAATGGCAGGCAATCGGCACCAAATCTCTGCCGCTCTCCGCGCCTACCACCGCTTAAATTTGTCAGCCGTAAATCTATTGCCTCGCGGTGGACTGCTGGTGACATGTAGCTGTTCGGGACGTGTGACGCGATCGGACTTTTCAGGCATGTTGGCCTCGGTAGCCAAGCGAAGTCGCCGAAGTATACAGATTTTGGAAACGCACGGCGCGGACTTTGATCACCCGATCGACGTCAATTGCCCCGAGAGCGAATATCTGAAGTGCTTTATTTGCCGCGTTGGATAATCGATCTTCGGAGTCATGCCTGGGGGCTGGCTAAGCGTGCCAAACGCCAATCATGAACCATTCCGTAGTGGATCTGGCTACAGCTCCCCTACGCCAAAGACGAGCTGAACCGCAGCGTTATAACGCAGGAATTTATCGCTGAATCTACTACCAGCGGTCCCGCGCTCAGTAATTGACACGCAGTCCGAACAATACATTGTCTGCTGAGTAATGGAAACGCCCGATTTCGTCTTCCATTGGTGGAGCGATGTCTGCATTCTCAAGAGACGTTTCGGTATTGCCGAAGAAGCGGTATTCGGAGAAGAATGTTAATCTGTCGCATAGCTTTGCATCTAGACCGACCATACCCTGAAACGCGAACGCCGCTTGGTCAAAACGGTAGTTCGTCGTAGCGGTGGAAAGTTGCCCGTCCTGCACGGCTACTCCCAACCCACCTCCGATGTAGGGTGTGATATAGTCACACAGCGTAAATGCTCCGAGCTCGCGGTACAAGTTCACCATGCCGGCGTAGTTGTTGATCTTTCCATTCCAGTCTTGTGTCATGGCGGCCCCACCTACGGGTCCAGCTCGCCACCAGTCGCCTCGATTGTTGCGATAGGTAAACTCGAGTTCGGCTCGCCAGTCGTCAGAGCAGTACCATCCGATGGCTCCGCCAAGATTGAAACCGTCTTTGAATTCGCCAGTTCGGGCAACAGGCACTGGCGGCGGTGGTGGCACTGGTGGCTGTGGTTGATTGCCGTTGTATTGATCGAGCAGCGCCCAGCCTGAATGGACAGAGATGTAATCGCCTACTTGTCCATGACAGCGACTCGAGGCGATAAGAACCGTAACAGCGAAGACCAATCCAAAAGTGCGCATAGCCAAATCCTTCTGCATCCGTTGCCGCATACATTCGCGACGGTTAAGCCATTGCCGATCCATGGCAAGTGGCGTCGAAAGAGGATATCGGGATCGCTCATTGTTGCGGTCTTCCGTAGTCGCTAGCAAAGCCTAAATACGGTGACGGGGGGGAGGATTTGTGCGTTGTGTGTCGGTCACTCTGCAACCAGGCTGAACCACGAAGAGCTCCGAAGCAAAGGCGTTAATGTAAAGCAGCTAGGGAGCGATGGGAGAAGTTTCTCTCGGAATGGAACGAAGTTGCTGGCAAGAAACTTGTTCAGTGAAGCAATTTGGTTGAGCAGTGAGTTGCGTCGGTGCAGCGCATAAAAAAATGGTCATGATATGCCGCTCCATCGTCACACCATGACCATTTAAGTCGCTGGAACAGAATCTGAGAATCTGTTCCACCCTCCCAATCCGTGGTACTACCTGTATCGTCTAGAGCTCGCCGGAGAGATTAAGCAATTCTGGAAAATTTGCTTGACTGATCCGAAACGCTGAGTGGCGGTTCAGCAGGACCAGGCTCTCTCTGAAAAAGCGTGTCGACGTTAGCGACGGTAGCTGACGGGCACAGCCGCTTGCTGGTGTGGCACTACAGAGGCCGTGTATGGCGGACGGCCTGTGTAAGCAGGTGGCTGTGTCGGGGAGGTGCGGCCAGGCATTGCTCCAGCAGTAGGTGCCTGGCTAGGAAACGCTGGTTGGATCGCAGACGTGGGATGAGGCACGGCTGCGGACCGAGCGTGTTGATGAGCAGGCTGTTGGCCTGCGGAATGCGTTGGATGAGACGCTAGTTGCGCGTTATGGTTTGGAGACGTTTGAGCGCGAGCGAGAGCGTCGCACGAATCACAAGATTCCTGGCGATAACGATTCAGCGGGCGGAATTTGTCGCGTTTCGGAAGCTGCACAGTCTGGGAATCGCAACCACAGCCGCCCTTGCAGGACTTGCAGCCGCCTTCACGATTCAGCTTCGACCACATGTGCGCGCACTCTGCGGCTCGTTCGGCCGGATAACCTGCCCAAAGTGCAGCACTGTTGCATTCGTCTCGCATCAGAATATGCATGATTGCCGAGCGGTATTGCGGTGGCTGGGCAACTTGTTGGCCCCAAACGACGGGAGTGTCACAGACGTGAGGCACGTTGGCGAGGGCTGCTGCGTCCAACGCGTCTCCAACGTGTTCTTGTCCATGAACGGCTACTGGCAAGGATCGTGGCTCGCTGGAGAGAATGTCCGAAGGACTCGATGGCTCGACCGAAAATCCTTCAGCAGGTCCGATTTCCGCTGCACGCGACGAACCGCTGAATTGGAGGTCCGATGGGGCAGGGGCCAAGTCGAGAGAGCCGCTCTGTTGAGCGCATGCGAAGCCCGGAGTCATTGCAGAGAGTGCAATGCTGAACGCAAATATCTTTAATTTCATAATGGTACCCTTCACGCGAGTGTGGCAAGGCCGAATCCGTGGCGAGTGCTGGATGGCAAACAGACGGTTCGCCCTCGCAAGGTCACTCAATGAACTGACACATTGTGGAAAGGGCACCACGAACAATTCCCTGATGCGTGGTAACGTGAACCACTTAGAGACTGCAAGGCTGGTGTTGCAGCGGGCATCGTTGGTGCTCGATCAAGCATGCCACCGTACTAGCTACGGAGCAAATTTTCTCAGAGGAAATTCTCTTGCATTCGCTCGCGGGCGGTCGGGTCGGTTGTCGTGGGAAAGGGACCGTCGTTATGTCGTCATGCGGGGTCGCGGTGATGCTGCGGGTTGGGCAAGGCTGCTGGGCAACGTCGAGTTTGCGATGCGATCCGTTGTCAAGAATTCGCCATTGGAAGCAACTCGTTTTGGGGCTACCGTCGAAGTGGATTGTCCGCTGCCTGCAAAAGGCGTTGGCGGATCATGTACAAGCGAGTGCCTTCGGTGATTTTCTCGTTGTCCATCCCAGAGACATAAAAGACGTCAACAACTTGGTCGAGGTGCGTTGAGATTTTTGCTGAATGTAGGACCAACTGCATCTCGTAGAGCGCCTTTGATACTGCATACAGCAGTCCGAGCTTGTCGTAAGCAAAAAGGGTGATGATCGTATGGTTCTCGCTGGTCGCATTGTCAAAGCGGACTTGCGTGGGTTGAGTTCGCAGATTCTCTGACTGCTGTTTTCGTCTCAACCAGTTGGCCGGAAACGTCGGCGAAAAATCTTTGTCTGGGGAAATCGCCACGTTGATCTTTGCGCAGACTTCGTCAATGCGTCCTGCGGGCGGGGCTCCTTCGAATTGTTCGTCTTCGACCAGGAATCGGTCCCAGGCAATCCCACCGGGTTGGGTGTGAATATCTGCAGCATTGATCCGCATTCCAAGGCTGGTTATTGCACCAGTGATTCGGTGGAAAACTCCGATTGGGCGACCAGCTTGTCGAGTTGCGATGGTGTACTCGACCGCTTTTAAGGATTCGACGTAGCGTCCCCAGCTAATGGAGGAGTTTTCATCCAAGTCGCGAAGCTTGGCGACTTCTTGTACGGCGCGTTGCGGCGCGGTTCGCATCAAGTAGCCGATTGGCAGTTCCGCAATCTGTCTCTCCCACCACGACTTGCTTCCCGTGGCCTCGTCGCCTGACTTTATGAGCTCGGTGGGCACGGCTTTGAGGATCGTTTGGCGTCGAGCGGAGATTTCGCCACGAAATCCTTCGCCGGGTTTGTCGTCGCGAAAGTGAGAATCTGTTTGGTAGTAGAGTTGCAGCAGCAAGTCGACCTTCCACTGGTTGACTACGTCTGGCCCAACGCTGGCCAAGTCCGCGTAGGTCAGCAGCAGCAGCAACTGAAGTCTCTCGCTGGAACCGACCACCGCCGCAAATTTGACGGCGGATTGATTGTCGCTCAGATCAAAACGAAACGCCGTGTGTGCCAGTAGCAAATGCTTGTGTACCAAAAACATGAGCGTCTCTCTGTCTTGTTCGGACAGTTTCAAACGCTGGGCTGTTTGATCGGCAATCCGCCGCCCCACCTCGCTATGGTCCTCCGGAAAACCCTTGCCGAGATCGTGGATCAGCAACGCAAGGTGCAGAATGGCTTTGTTCTTCAGCCCGCGGTAAATAATCCCCAACAGTGAGCCGTCGGTTTCCAAATCCGTTACACATTCAACGGCTCGAATCGAATGAGCATCGACGGTGTATTTGTGATACTGGTTGAACTGGAGCAGGCAACGAGCGTGCGTCATGCCGGGGATAATCTGTTCCAGAACCCGCAACTCGTGCAACCGGCGGAGTTGTTCTGCCAGATTGCCAGAACTCGATAGCAACTCCATGAATCGTTTGATCGTAACGCTGTCGATAATCTCAGCGACTTCGCGAGTCTTCATCGCAGAGCGGATTTCGCGCCAAGTTTGGTGTTCAATAGGTTTATCGTATTGGCTGGAAATGTTCATCAATTCCAATACGCTAGCTGGATCCCTTTTTAACCGCTCCATGCCGCTCTTGGTCGCAAACACGTGTCGGAATCCAACTCGAAAGTCATTGTGGACAGAGAATGCGAGCGTTCGCCCAAGCGTCTTGGCCATCTGCGACTGGCGGCGGGCGGAATTGACGAAGTGGGAGCTTGAGTATCGAACCTCGCTGGTGTGTTCAAAGTACCGTTTCATGAACTGTTCGACTGGCAGGATGCCATCTTCGCCTTCAAAGCCGATGCGTTCGGCCAATCGCATTTGCAGCCCGCGATCCAATTGGTCTTGGGCTTTCCCGGCATCGAAATGCATTTGATTGCGAAGCTGCAGAAGATATTCGTAGCCTTTGCGAAGCGCTTGGCAGTCTTCGACCAGTAGATGCCCCAATTGCGTGAGCTCTTCTAAGTCCGTTTCCTGGCACTTGGCGAAGCCGACCCATCGAACCAGTTGAATGTCGCGCAAGCAGCCACGCGAGCGTTTGATGTTCGGCTCCAGTAGGTAAACAGTTTCACCAAACTTGCGTTGTTCTTCACGCCGAGCTGCGATCACTCTGTTGGTCAGTTTTCGCCAACGCCGTTTGGTGCCTTGGTGAAGGGATTTGATGTATCCGGTAAATAGGTCAATGCTTCCAGCCAGGAACCGGCTTTCGGCCAAAGAGCTAAACGTTTTCGCGTCTTGCCAAGCCAGTTTCAACGATTCGGCGGGGGAGCGAAAGGAAAAACCGAGTTGAAAGCCAACGTCGGTGATCCACGGAGAAAGATGCTTGGCGACTTCGTGCGCCTGCGACTCTCCAGATTTTTGATACAGGAGCATAAGGTCGATATCGGAGAACGGCGAGAGATCGCGTCGACCGTATCCCCCGTGTGCGACCAACGTCAGGTTGCTGGAATCCGGTCCAACGCCAGCCTTTCGCAACGCGGCTTCGAAGAGATCGAGTATCACCGTGTCGGCAAGATCGGTCATGCGTACACAGATATGCAAGCCGCCGGCTCCGGCATCGTGCTGGGCGCGTAGCCTCAGGCGGCCGTCGTTGATCCGCTTTCGAGCCTCGAGTACTTCGGGAGGTAACCCACCGGCAGAGGACATGCAGTTACACCCTGTTGTTGGAGATCGCTCGGCGGCTCCGCAGTGCTGGATCGGCCGCGAATTTTAATGCGTCCGCAGCGTAATAGGAGAATTTGTCCGCTGTGCTATCCTGCTTCAGTGAACCTCCGCCCCGACGCAAGTTGGTGTGTGGCAGGCGCTCCGCTGCTGAGGCGAAGGCCAGTTACGAAAGCGAAAGCAGGCCTACGGGAGAGGCGTTCAGACGCCACGCAATGGCTAGATCGCTTCTTCACCACTTTCGCCGGTTCGAATCCGTACCGCGTCGCTGAGGTCCGTAATAAAGATCTTTCCATCGCCAATCTGGCCCGTTTGAGCGGCGGAGAGGATCGTGTCGATGACGGTTTGCAAATTGGCGTCCGTGCAGACGACCTCAATTTTCACTTTGGGGACAAAGTCCACCGCGTACTCGGTACCACGATAAATTTCAGTATGCCCCTTCTGCCGACCGTAACCTCGGACTTCGGATACTGTCATTCCGTGGATGCCCTGTTCAGTCAGAGCATTCTTTACGTCTTCAAGCTTGAAGTGCCGAACGATTGCTTCGATTTTCTTCATGCTGTTGGTCTCCGCAATCTACAACGGGCGTCGCGCTACGCCGTGTGGATTGAATTCAATTCCTGAGTGTCTCGCGATCGCCTGATCAGGCGTGAATCTCGAGTGAGTGCAATATGGTCGGGAAGCAAACTGAGTTTCAAGGACAAATCGACCCGCCGGCGAGTCCACGGTCTCTTTCCGTCACCTGTCGCTTTCCATGATAGACAGTTTACCCGCAAGATGGCAGGTTCGGAATCGGAGGGGGAAAGTCAGCAAGCAAATCAGAATCTGAATCTAAGAAATCAGCCGTAGGGCGTTAAGCTCGCGGTTTTCCGGGATAAGTGCTCGCCAGCGTGTAAGAGTGATTTGCTTTGTCGTGCGAGGGCTTTGTTTCGAATTGGGACTTGCGGTCCTAGGATCAAAAAACTTGCCCTAAGAACAGGGGCGCAGTCGCGGCGGCCGCTGAGGTCCTCTAGGACGGCGTAGCTCTGCGCTAACAGCGTCTCAAACTCGAAAGCTCCGGAGGTCCCCAGGGGAATCGCTGGCTCGAAAAGGCGGAGAAACGCTACAGTTGGGCATGAAACGCACTAGGTTCCCTCCCAGGCGGTGTCTGGAATTCCGACCGCGTGATTCGCCCATCTTGCCAACACAAACAACAAATCGCTGAGGCGATTGAGGTAGATCAGCACTTGTTCGCAATCGCATTCCGTTTCCGCTGACAAGGCAACGACTTCGCGTTCGGCACGGCGGCAAACGGTCCTGGCAATATGAAGTCCAGCCGCTAGCTGGGTTCCGCCAGGCAGGATAAACGTCTTTAGCTCCGGCAGCACGGCATCCAGTTCATCGATGGTCGATTCAATGGCCTCTAAACTGGACGTCGGCAACATCCGCATGCCATGTTCATCTGGATTGGGAGTTGCCAATTCTGCGCCGAGGCAAAACAAGTCCGATTGAATTCGCAGCAAGCGAGCTGTCAGGGAATCCGCGTCAGAACCGGCGGTGTTCATCGATGGAAGAACATCGGCCGGGCGGTTCTCGTCCGTCGAAAGTTGCGTGACGGCTGCCCCGAGCACCGCATTTAGTTCGTCGACGGTCCCGTATGCACAGATGCGTGGGTGTACTTTCGAGACGCGACCACCGGCGAAAAGACCTGTGGTACCGTCATCACCGGTTTTGGTGTAAATCTTCATGCGTTTACGAATCGTTTGCAATTTCGCGGGAAGGCTGGAAGTCGTGTGTCCTGCCGGGGCTCCTCGAACCTTTCGACTTGCTCTAGGCTGTGTGCCCCAGACGCTTTTGGGCCCAAAACGGCGGGCTGGCTGAGATTTCCAGGCGGACTGACTGGCTTTTACTTTAGACGATATGACGGTGACCAGCCATGCGATCAGAAACAGTTCACGCTGCCGGTATCTTTCTCATGACGCGCAGCACACCGACGCGATTCTTGTTAATGAAGCACAAGAATCGATGGGATTTGCCCAAAGGCCACGCTGACAAAGGGGAAACGCTGGTCGAAACGGCGCTGCGCGAAACCGAAGAAGAGACTGGCATCAAACGTAAGAAGATAGCGCTAGATGAGTCCTTCGAGTTTTGGCTCGAATACGAGGTCAGCGGCAAGAAACGCGGTGACTACTTAAAACGCTCAACGTACTTCTTAGGCTTTGTCGACGATGCCTGCGAAATCAAACTGACCGAACACATTGGCTACGAATGGATGGCTTGGCCGCCCGCCGAGTCGATTCAGGCACAGACCATCGACCCGCTCATTGCTGCCGTCGCGGAGCACCGTGCCGCAGAGCACCGCGCCGCAGAGCACCGTGCGGCGGACAACTAGATTTCTGGCCCAACAGGACTTGCTACTAGATGTTCAGTTCGCGCTCTCGGCCTGACTGCTGATCGTGAATTCGTAGTTCGCAAATTGATCTGCGACGCTGAACAAGAGCTCGTAAGGGTTCGCGGTGTCCATAGGTGAATCCGCAAATTTGATATGCCGAGCATCAATTTGTTCACCGGTCGTTGGATTCCATCCGACCCATTTGTCGCCTACCCATGCTTCGGTCCAAACTGAGAGCTTGAGTGTCGAGGAGTCCGTATCCAGGACTGCGCCAGCGGCACAGCGTGATGGAATCTTCAGTGTTCGAAGCATCGCTGCGTACAATCGAGCAGCTTCCAGCATGTCAGCCTTCTTCGATGTGGTCAGTTGGTACGTCGTGCGGACCTCGGGTTGGATTTCGGTTAGCTCTTCAAATTCTGCTGCAAATGCACTTGCGAGCGCAGCCGCTTTTTCTGCCGTAGAGGTTTGTTCTGAAGCGTCCTCGGGGGCCTCAGGGTTCTCGCCGATCCACTCTCGGGCAACTTTTTCCAAAGCCTTGCTCTCGGAATCGATTGTCGTAGAAGCGGCTAGATACGGTTGCATATCTTCAGGCGGCTTGCTGGTTGGCAGCTTGTCGGCCGGAGCCGAAACGGTCGTCAGCGTGCTCGAACGAGCGGTTACGGAGCGGAGCAGTTGATGGCCTTCGGACGCAAAGGCTTGGAACGGATCGTCTTTCAGTCCATCGACATTGAATACAATCCGTGGAACATCTTTGCTGATCGAGTCCACATTGCCTTTGATTGGCATGGTCAATTCAAACTCGCCACCACGGACTCGATAGCCGTCACGAACGCTGTCGAGCATATCGTCGGTCGTGCGAAACCAGCTAATATTCAGACCGCTGAACGAGACCGTCTTGTAAAGCTCACCACGTTCGTTGACCCAGTTTCGCGAGCGGAGTCCATTGTCTTCGCTCGCCTTTTGAATGACGTCGATTGGAATGAGTTCGATTTTGGAACCGTCGAGCATGGCGGTCATCTCAGGTTCAAGTGCCGTTAGTTCGGCTTCAACGACTTTGCGAAGCGAGTGTACATAGTACTTGGCTTGACGCTTCTGACCTGGCTTCATCGGATCGCTCATCAAAACAGCTTGAAGGCCCATTAGCCCCCAAGTTCCAATTTCAACGTCGATGTTTTCTTTCTTGGTCGTTTCCCCCATGGTGGTCGTGAGTGTCAAGACACCACGCGAGAGCTTTCCAGTGGTGACAATCTTGCGTTCGCCGTTGATTGTGGTTTCAGTGAATGAGTCGAGCCGTCCGTCATTGATTTCGAGGCCGTCGAGTGAGACCTGAACGCGAATTGCGCTTCCCGCGCGAGTGAATTCGACCGAGTCATTTCGAATCACATTGATGCGACGACTGGATGTCATGGCTGGTGGCAGAACTTTCAGTTCCGTGTAACCGATCCTGCGGCCATCCACAAACTGAAGAAAGCTGGCATTCCAAGGCAGTTCATCGGCTTTGATCCAAGCCGCTTTTCCTGACTCAGCGAGCGTGCCCTTGGCAGCTTCCGCATCTGTTGGCGATTCTTCGGACGATTCGTTTGCAGCTTTTTCTTTTGCCTCGCGCTCCGCCTGAGCGGCCAACCGCTCACTCAACGGCGCCAAAAGATCGGCCGTGTCCTCGGTGCCACTACCGCTGCTTGGTGGTTGCGGAGTTGATTTTGAAGTGCACCCGCTCAGAACGAAGAGAGCAAGTGCGGAAAGGGCGAATTTTTTGCTAGTCCAACGCACGTGTGGCGACCCATCAATTGTGGTAGCGGAGGGAACAGTTTCTTTGAGGCTAATCACGGTGATGCGAATCGGTATCAATTGTAGCCACCGCAGGTTGACTTTAGGCAACGAGGCCGGATCCCCGAGGCCGATTGTGAGGCATTTGCTGATTAACTAGCTCAGAGCGTCTTGGAAAACTCGCAACTTTTGGGCTTCTTCATCAACCACATTTCAAGTGACCTAGCTTTTGGTGTGGCTGACAAGGCGACAGATGGTCCGAGGTCGGATCACGAAAGTCCAGCTTCCCCCCAACCAAATTACCTAACCAAGAGAAGAAACGATGGGCTCGCAGCAACGCTCCCAAACGACAAGCTCCGCATCGGCGAATAGCCCCAAGGCGGACGCTCTTACTAGTTTCGGAAGCCTAACCGATGAGCAATTAGAGGCTCACCTGGAGGTTTCTTGCTATGGTGTGTTTGAACTTACAGGAGCCGTTCGCCCATCGGTTGACCTTAAGATCGTGCCCAAGCAAGGTTTTCGGCACGATACGTACGTTGACCCCACTAGCCAGGCCAAAGTTCCGGTTGTTATGGCGTCTGCGTCCAAAGAACGCTTGTTCGATCTATTCATCGATATGATCGATACGCTTGGACCCGTGGTTGACGTGGTTTTGGAAACCAGTCACTACCACTCCGGTGGTCACCAAGATCACTATCGCGAACATATCGATATGCCTGTGCTGAAAAGCATCCTCTACGATTTCGAAGAGATGTTGCTGAACGACGGTTGCACCGGAATTGCCGTGCTAAATCCAAAGCGCCAGCAAGAAGTGCAATTCGATGAACACAAATTGGTCATCGCATACGGTTCACCACTGGAATCCTACGAACGTGTCTTGATCGCTCACGATGTCTACGTTGATGAAGACATTCGTTTCATCACTGAAGCAGAGCACGTGCACACCAGCAGTGATCAAATGTATGAGCAATTTCAGCAACTGACCATGCGGCTTGGCATGGAGTCCGAAGAGGGCGGTTCAACGCCTTGCTAGACAACACTATGTTGTTGAAGCCAGCGCGCTGCGGTTGTTGAAGCCAGCGCGCCGCGGTTGTTGAAGCTAACGTGTCGTGGCAAACGCCACGGCGAATCGGTGGGTTTTAGACGCGGTCTTGGCTGCGTCGCTTGCTCCGGCGACTGCTACATTCATGGCAGATGCCTTGAATGATCAGACGGTGGCTTCGCACCCGAAATCGATGATTGCGAGCAATCGAGTCACGCAACTGCGCAAGCTCTTCTGATTGAAACTCGGTCAGTTCATTGCATTTAATGCAGTAGAAATGATCATGCTCTGGGTAGCCGTAGTCGTGCTCATAGACGCTGCGACCATTGAGCTCGAAACTTCTCAGCAGTCCCGCCTCCACGAACTCCTTCAAAGTTCGATAGACAGTTGGGCGACTGACATAGTTCTCGTCCCCCTTGCTTGGCAGTTGGTCGATCAACTGATCCGCGTCAAAATGCTCGTGACGACTGAACACCTGTTCGACCAAGTAAGCCTTTTGCTTGGTTTTCCTTTGGCCGCGAGCCAATAGGTACTCTTCAAACCGCTCGATCGGAGTCTGCGATACTTCGACTCTGCCGAGCGATTTCTCGTCGGAATTGTCTTCCTGGTTACTCACAATCAAATTCGGCTCGTCAGGTTGATGGAACGGGAGCAGCAGGCCAGCGGAACTTGCGTGCGCGGCGAATCGCCTAAATTGTACGCGGCACGGCCTTTGCTTGCACTATCAGAATCCTCGCTGCCCTGATCAAAAAAGGGGCACCGCAGCCTTAGGGGCTGTTGACCTGAGGTAGTCTTGGACCCAGCCGCCATTGGTGCGCATGCGAAAATTGCGAGGAAAGCGGCAACGATGCTGAGGTGGAACTCACCTATCAAAGATAGCCATGGTGCAGACGTCGCATAGAAACGACTCTGCGAACGGGCGTTTGCCCAAAAATCTCCGTCGGACGTCAAAGAGAAATTTGGGGCTTGAGAAACTGCCTTGGGCATCCGTCAGTTGAGCGAATGCAGCTAAGCGAATGAGTCGAGAAGTCTGTCCAGCGCAGCGGACATCTTGTCTTCAGTTTCGTAAGAACCATCAGCGATGGCTCGACGAATTTCCGCGACCTTGTCGACACGAATGCCCTCAGTTGCGGCTGGCGCTTCCGTCGCGCCGGATGCCTGAGCCTTCATGAGCTGCTGGGCCTCGGCCGAAAAGCTCACTTGGTCAACAGGATTCGCATTTGACGACGTTGCTTGCGCACCGCTTTCACTCGGACGGTTGTTTGCCGCACGTTGAATCGGTTGGGACGCTACAGATGATTGCAAACCTTGAATTTGCATGTTGGGTCAATCTCCCCTGCGGTAAAGTGGTTATTGCACTTATAGGACAGTTGCTTGATCAGGGTCAAGAGCGGTGCGCCACATTCCTTGTCGAAAGGTTGTGAACTGTCCGTAGCCACTTTAAAGGAGACTTTGCGACGCACTAAGTGAGTAAGCTTCATCGTCCAGGCTTTGCTAGCAATCACACCTGAAGCTGCGAATTTCTGGTTGTTAGGTCTAGGTAGTCTAAACCACATCCGTGGCAGGAAGCCAGCATTTTAAGTACGAGCGGCATTTGGAAGTGTTCCGGCGCTCCCCTATATCGCTTCGGCTGATGAGCTGCTGTAGCCGAATCCTGGGGGAATCCGTAGTATGCAATGGCCCGACCGTGAGCAGCCTGAGGTTCAACCACCCGATACCGCAAGCTGCAATGCTCCTTGCTGCAATGCTCTACGCCCAACACTGCAGCCCAAAAGTTCAGTCCAGCCTCCCTTCGTTGGTCGGCCAATGATCGGTACTGCAGCCGCCGATCAGCGTTTCTAATCACTCTGTCTGTTTACCCGGATTGTTCAACATAGGACTGGTTCGTACGAATGCGACTCTGCTTTGTTAGCACGCAGAAGAATTGGGGAGGCGGTGAGGCATTGATGCTTCAGTTGGCTCTCGAGCTGCAGCAGCAGGGGCACGTCATTGCGTGGGTCGCGCGACGTGACACCGAAGTCCTCAAGCAACTCTCTGAGCATCCCGGCGAAGTGCTCTACGCTTCACGTAGTCGCCAAGGGAGCGTTGCCGACTGGCTGCGATTGCGAGCGAAATTGCGCGAGTGGTCTCCCGATGCAATTGTTCTCAACGATACTCACTCGGTCACCCTAGCAGGTCTCGCGAAGTGGTGGATGCGAAAGCCCGCACCGGTACGATTGGCCTACAAGCATACAATCTTTCCGCTTCGCAGTGCCGCAAAATACCGTTGGCTCAGCGATCGCGTTGTCTGCGTGTCCGATGCTGCCTGGCGCGTCGTGGTCGATGGAGGACTGTCAACACTCGATGCGACAGTTGTGCACGGCGGTTGTCCCGTTCCAAAAATTGTGACCTCCCGAAGATCCCAGTTGCGAAACGAACTTGGGGTTCAAGATAATGAAAAGCTTGTCTTGGCGGTTGGTAGTTTGATTGAGGTCAAAGGACATGCCGAACTCATTGCGGCGTTTGCCATGCAACAACGCAAGGATCTCATCCTGGCAATTGCTGGCTCCGGTCCGTTGGCCGAACAGCTTCGTCGCCAAGCAGACGAGCTGGGAGTTGGAGGGCGAGTTCGATTGCTCGGCTTCTGCGACGACGTCAATGCCCTCATCGATGCTTCGGATTTGGTCGTGCATCCATCGCACTCCGAAGGTCTATCGTTGGTGTTGATTCAAGCCAAGATGCTCGCCAAGCCGATTGTTGCAACCAAAGTTGGTGGAGCACGCGAGGTTCTCGAAACGGGACCGTCAGTTCAAACTGGATTCTGGCCTGCCCAGCCGAAGGATGTTTCCAGCTTAAGTGAATCGATTTGTGCTGCCTTGGCGACACTGGACCACCCGCCAGCAGGCTTTCTAGAAAACCTGCGCGATGCACAGCAATCAACCCTACAACGTTTCGACATCCGCGTCTCGGCCGCAAAACTCGCCCAGTTGGTCCACTCGCTCCTCCCCGCTTCTTCATAACAGATCCGTGATCCCCATTTCCCGTAGCGGATCTGGTTACATCTCCCAAGATCTAGATATGGATTTAGTCGCGATTCTGGGCTCCAATACCATCACCAGCCGGCCGTTCCCGGTTCACCTTTGTATGGACCGACAATTTCATCGGTGACCCACCCCCCGTAGAATCCACCCGGTTGAGGGCGTACTTCTTGGCCGTCGATGGTGCAGTCAAGTGCTGCCGGGTAGAACGAAAGGTAGCCCGCGATTTTAGTGAACCGAGTTGTCGGAGCTTCGTAGCTCCAAGCAACATTTTGCAGCAGCCGCGTATCGGCGAGAACGGACCAGTAGGTCGCCCGTCCTTTCCATTCACAGATCGAGCCGTTGGAGCCTTGTTGCAGTAGTTCCATGTTTACATCATCGGGAGGCACGTAGATGGTTGGTGGGCTGGCTGTTTCCAAAACTCGGACAGCACGAGTTGTTCTGGCGACTAGCAGTCCAGCGACGCGGACGCAGATTTCTCGGCGATCATCAACGCACATGGGCGGTCGCGGGTAATCCCAGACCGACTCCTGTCCCGGTCCCGCTTCTTCAGCGAACTCAGGCTTCCTAGTTCCGACATATTTCCACATCGACAATCCTCTCTCAATTCACCTGCCCAGCAGGTCGTCTCGCCATTTGCCGCCTTCGCGCCTGGATTCTGCTAGCTCAAATCGAGCCCTTTCCAGCATCGAATTTTCGTCGCCACGTTAGAACTTTAGTTCACCGGGAATCCACCCAGGTCCTCTGCCGCACCGCCCACGTTTTGCCGACTCTCGTCCGTTCAAATCTCCAGCCCTCATCCCCATCCTAAATCGAACTTTGAAAATTCTCCTCGTTTCAGGGCTCCTCCTCACCTCAACTGACCCGTTTCAATCCACGCGCCCGTGAGGGCGCGACAGGCCTTTGCTGCGGTCAGGTACGCCCCTTGAGTCCGTTTCAATCCACGCGCCCGTGAGGGCGCGACGCGGCGGGCCATTCTGGCTGGCAAGTTTACAGAACAAGTTTCAATCCACGCGCCCGTGAGGGCGCGACCGTTGAGTGGGCAGACCGCGAAAACGAGGGAGGCACGGTTTCAATCCACGCGCCCGTGAGGGCGCGAC
>CAYPLE010000100.1:0-22025 GCA_964411445.1 uncultured Pirellulaceae bacterium | reverse complement strand
CGGATCGAGTTTGCTAAACTCGTTTTTCCTACCAACCTTTTGCCAGCCCAATCAAAGACACTGCCTCATTCAACTACGAGTTCAATTTACCATGACCGACAAGCTTCCTGCATCATCGAAACAAGTTTCTCGTCGTCAAATGATGAAAGCGGCAACCGGCCTGGCGATCGCCTTGCCTGTCGCATTCGACCCAACGCGTTGTTACGCTGCCAATGACAAACTGAACCTTGCATGCGTTGGTACAGCCAACCGCGCCGACGCGGACATTCAAGGCGTCAAGAGCCAGAACATTGTCGCACTCTGCGATGTCGATTCGAACTTCTTGGAAAAAGCCTCCAAGCAATTCCCGGACGCTAGGTTGTATCGAGACTATCGCGAGATGATCGACGCCGAAGGTGATAAGGTTGACGGAGTTGTGATTGGGGCAACGGATCACCACCATGCACCGGCGACCATGCATGCCATCGCTGCGGGCAAACATGTCTACTGTGAAAAGCCTCTGACGCACACGGTTGAAGAAGCCAGGATCGTCGCCGAAGCTGCTGCGAAGGCTGGCGTGGCAACGCAAATGGGAACTCAGATTCATGCTGGCGATAATTACCGGCGTGTTGTCGAAGTGATTCAAGCGGGTACGATTGGTGAAGTCAACGAAGTGCATGTCTGGGTCGGCAAGAGTTGGGGTGGTGATGAACGCCCGCTGACCGAAGATGCAGTGCCAGAGAATCTTGACTGGGATCTATGGCTGGGGCCTGCCCCCGAGCGCCCATTCGCCAAAGGGCGATACCACCCAGCACAATGGCGACGCTGGTGGGACTTTGGCCAAGGGACTCTCGGCGACATGGGCTGCCACTACATGGACCTTCCCTTTTGGGCATTGAACTTGCGTCACCCGACGGCCATCGAGGCGGAGGGACCTGAGGTCAATGATCAATGGGCACCGCAGGGATTGATTGTCCACTACGATTTCCCGAAGACCGAGGTTGCACCAGCCTTGCGACTGACCTGGTACGACGGCAAATCAACGCCACGTAAAGTGGCTGGCGAGAGGGTGCCGTCCAGTGGCGTTATGTTCGTTGGAAGCGAAGGGAAAATGTTCGCGGACTACGGTTCTTACAAGCTGTTTCCGACTGAAAAATTCGCCGACTTCACCCCTCCACCGAAGACCATCGAAGACTCGATTGGGCACCATAACGAGTGGATTGCAGCCTGCCGCGACGGCACACCGACGACATGCAATTTCGATTACAGCGGTGCACTCACCGAAACCGTATTGCTCGGAAACGTCGCCTATCGAAGCGGTAAAAAAGTCACCTGGGACGCGAAGAGCTTGAAAACTGATTCACCTGAGTCGCAAGAATTGATCAGCAAGGCTTATCGAGACGGCTGGCAATTGCCTCGATAGATTGACGCTGGACCATTGCGAGAACGAGCGCTATTTCGCCTGCTGGATGCGCTGCGAGTATTCCGGCCGGTTCTGCCAAGCGTCAAAGAACTCGCGGTATACATCGATTGACGTCCAAAACCGCGGCTCGGGTTCACCGGGCCGCACCTGTCCCTCGGGATAGTCTTCACCAGCGATACTCTTGGCTAGACTAGCTTCGAAGGCCTCCAAGGCCTGGGCAGCGGACAATGTGGAAAGGCCTGAATCGGTGTAGAGGTTGCGGCTTTCCTGTGCATCTTTGGCAAGGTCATAGAGCTCGTAACGCTGGGGGGCTTTCCCTTTTCCAGCGAAGCGAATCAGCTTCATGTTATTGTCAATGATGGCGGTATGGTTTTGGTAGTGAAAAGGAATCGGCTTGGATCGCAGTTTGGCGTAGGACTTCAGTGGGCCAACCAGACTGATGCCATCCTGTGGGAAGGTCGTATCGGGGCCTTCCAACCCTGTTAGCTCAGCGATGGTTGGAAATATATCCATCACACACGCTGGCAACTCAGAAACTTGCTCTGGCAATTCGCCGCCGGGCCATTCGATGATGCCGGGAACTCGCAGACCGCCCTCATACATCGAGCCTTTGAAGCCTCGAAGGCCACCAACGGTTTCCGGTTCAATCTTGGGCAGTCCACCGTTGTCGCTACAGAACCAGACAAGCGTATCTTTCTCAATTCCAAGCTCGCGAAGCCCAGACCGTAGATGGCCGATGCTCCGGTCCATGGCGACCAATTCACCATAGTGGTTCTTAGACTCTTTCGGCAAGTCTTCAAAGGCGGCGGCGTCTTTTTCCGAAGCAAAGAACGGGCTGTGGGGTGTGCCAAACCAGACAACGGTAAAGGAGGGCTGATCGCGGCGACTGGCGAACTGAATGAATTCAAGTGCTTGATCCATCACGACCTCCGACGAATCTCCTTGGTATTCCTCAATGGCACCATTTCGGCTCAAGAGCGGGTTGCGATCGAAGAAATTGGTCACGCTTAACCAGGTTGTAAAGCCAAACACGCCAGGATTGTGAGTGTCATTGGCTAAGATCGGGACCCCAGGACCGCGCATCCCATTCAAGTGCCACTTTCCAAAGTGGCCAGTTGCATAGCCAGCCGCCTGCATTGCTTGTGCAATCGTTGGCTCTTGTCGTCGAAGCGCATGGCCGTGCGACGGAACTCCACATCGGCAGTGACTTCTACCTGTCAGGACCGATGCGCGGGTAGGCGAACAGACTGGCCCTCCAGCGTAAAACCGGTCAAACCGAATCCCAGAACGAGCCATTGCGTCTAGATTTGGCGTCTTCAGTCTCGGGTGCCCACGATATCCAACCTCACCCCAGCCTTGGTCATCCGCCATGACGAGAACTACGTTCAACCGTCTCTCAGAAGCGCGCGTTGAAGAAACGATAGCCGTCAGCAGCAGGAGTAACGAAGTGATGATCCGAAAGGGGGCAGACGTATGCATTTGGGCAACTATCCAACTTGAAAGTTCAAATGTTCGACGGTCAAAGCGAAACGCTTCGGGGGGGGCGCCCGAATTCACCCTTGGCAGCACAACTCTATGCGACCTTCGTCGGTGTACTGCGGTAGCTGCGGGGCAGGAGGCCTGAACCAGGTGAGTTTAGAAACCAAATCCAGCCCGAACCATGATGGTATCTTGCAAATCCATACTATCTTCTGGAGCGTATCGGTACCGCAGCTCGCGGTCAAAGACGTAGCCAATTTCGAGGAAGCCCATGCGCCGCCCCTCACGCATTTGTTCGTTACGGCCCCATTCGAAGCCAAGCACAAGGCGCAGGTCATTGATATCGACTGAGTCAGTATCGCCGTTGGTTCGCTGTACGGTCCAAGCACCACCGCCGTAATAGCCGCCGACGTACCACCAAGTATCCGTGGTACCAATGGTGGACAAGTAATGTGCCAATTTTGGCTCGGGGAAGAACAGGTCAAAGCGGGTGTCTGGGTTGGGCTGCCAGAGCACTCCACCGGCAGGCAAGAGCTTGATTTTGTTTCGGTCCAGGTACAGCACACCCAGCTTGACCGTCGCGCGGGGAGTTAACCGCAAGCGTCCGATGGCTCGCCCCATGACTCGAAGCGAGTCCGAAGTTGCCGTTTCAAAGTCAGAGAACATGCCAACTCGCATGCCCAGTTCTGCACCAAGAATCCTTCCTGGGTCAGACTGCCAGCCAGTATCCAGGAATGCTGAGTAGGCAATTGCTGGCAAGTCGGCGGCTGAGTCCGGATGGGGGCCGTCCCACTGATGCAGCGAAAATGAAGGCATCAGGTAGAGTGGCTGCGTTGAATACAGAAAATTGGGCCAAGCAAATGCTAGCGCCAGATCCGAGTCGTTGATCATCAATCCATCGGCTTCATCGTTTCCATGGATGTACCCATGGCGGAATCGTGGACCTTGGAAGAAGCGAATAAACTGCGGATAGCCAGCTTGCCCGCCGGAAAACACGGTTCCTTGTGGATTCCAAGTCGACTGAGGATAGGTCCCCGGAGCGTTGTACTGGGCTTGAGGGTATGCGTAAGGGGAGGGCGGCAACGTGTTGTAGCTTGATCCGAAAAGCCCTTCGTACATACTGCCAAACAGGCCACCGGACTGCGAATAGCCAGTTCCCGGGAAAAGCGCCGAAGGCGCGTTGGGGTAGGTGCCGGGCTGGGAATATACGCTACCACCATTCTGAAACGTCCCCACGGTTGCACTTTGCCCTGCCCCCGGAATCGCCGGTGTCGGACCACTATACCCCGGATACGCAGCCCCGGGAGAAGCCGGATAGCTAGGGTAAACACCCGGTGCGGTCGAGGGCGGGTACACTGGTGCAGCGTAGGGTTGCACCGGCGCTGGCGTCCCCAGTACCGGAGCACCTAACAATGGTGGAGGCGAAGCGTTTGTTGAAAATGCATCGAAACCGGGAGAGGTCGATGGCGAATACGTTGGAGCGTTCGGAACAGGCACCATGGCCGGTTGCGTTGCTCCCGTCGATGGAAAGGTCGTTGGCGGTGGGCCCAAGGTGCTGGGCGCCTGAGTGCGCAGTTGAGTTGCTCCCGTTGAAGGAAACTGCATCGGTTGCGCTTGAGCCGGAATAGCTAGCAATAGAGTCGCGGCGAACCCGAGAAGCGCTGCATCAATTCGTAAGTTGTGCGAGTGCTTCGGCATTATTTTGCTAGCCAAAAACGGGCGTCGACATAAACCTGCTCCATCTTGATCCTAACTAGTCAAAATTGCGCTAATTCGTCAAGATGTTTTGTGTCGATCGCCTACAACCAAGCTTCGTAAAGGCGATTCCCCGCTTCACAAAGCCGCATCTTCTGCCGTAGTTCGTCGAATTGATCCCAAGAATACTCTTTGCTGCCAAAATCGCTTGGGCATTCCCGAACACACTTCTGGGGTGCTTCATCGGGCTCTTGAACTTACTCACCGGCGGGCATGCACGAGTCCGGTTGGGAGCGATCGAGTTTGCGGGTGGTTCGCTCACACGTGCTTTTTCGTGCCTGCCTCAGTCCAACATCGTTGCGATGACATTGGGGCATGTCATTCTCGGCGTTAGTTTCGAAGCACTCGAGCGGGTGACAAACCACGAACGCGTTCATGTGCGTCAGTACGAGCGTTGGGGGCCTTTCTTTCTTCCGGCTTACGCAATCTCTTCGTATGTCGCGTGGCGTCAGGGCAAGGACGCTTACCGAGAGAATATCTTCGAAATTGAGGCCTACAAAGTCAAAGGCTAGTGCTCCGGCCCTATCTAAATTTAACGCTGGGGCCAAACAGATTTCCCCCTCCCAGCGGCCGCGCCTACTCTCTGCGCGGCAGGGCGAATACAATTGAACGGAGCGTTGGCACTCGTGCGGTGCAAACAACTCGCCTTCAGTCATGACCAAAGTAAAACGATGAGATTACTCAACACACTTTCAACTGCAGTCTTGCTAGCAGTCGCAACGGTGCCTCAAGCGACGTTTGCCCAAAGAGTGTCCATTCTGGAGCAGCCGCAGTCCAAGGGCTCTCCAGCAGGCGGCGTTGAATCCGATCCGTTGAATTCCACCCGCCTCAGCGAAGCACTTGGCATTCCCGCTCCCCCCAGTCCGCAGGGAGATCCCACAGCCGGCGAGTCTGCCGCTGCCAGCCAAACGGAAGAACTTCCGCTCCCAGCTCCGGCAGAGGACTTGGCCCCCGACAACTTGGCCCCCGCTACTGGTCCTGTCGATCCTCCAACACCGGCGGCTCCCCAAAGCGTCATGGACTCAACAGCCTCTGGGGCTGCCACGATCCCGCCAGCACAACCGACTGAATCGCAGTTTGTGACCGGAGCGCCCATGCATGAAGCATTTGTTACAGCAGCGCAGCCGGTAGTCCGCGCCGGGGCCATCGTTCCTTTCGCGCCACCGCCCCCCGTTGAAGAGCTACGCTCATTGGTTGATCGCGAAGGAACCAATGTAGCTTGGATCAAAGGTTATTGGGCGTGGCACGACGACATGTTCGTCTGGATCACTGGACTGAACCGAGAGATTCCACCAGGACGCCGTTGGGTTCCCGGCCAATGGAATCAAACAGCCGGTGGATATCAGTGGCATAGTGGTTTCTGGGCAGACGCCAAATCAGACGCGGTAGCGGTCGTCCCGCGGCCACCAGAACACACCTGGCTACTTCCACCACAAGGGATTGCCGACGGCTCTTTTTGGATGCCTAGTGGCTACCAGTGGCAAGGCAATCAATTCGTCCTGAAACAAGGGTATTCATCGCGGCACCAACCGAAATTCGTTTGGCAGCCATCGACTTACGTACAAACGCCAACTGGCTTTGTTTTTGTTAGCGGCTATTGGGATTTTGCTTTGTCGCTTCGCGGGACCCCCTTGGCACCAACCGCGATTGCCCGCGACCAACTGGCCCAACCGCTCCAGTTCACGCCAAACGTTGCCCTGGCAAGCGACGCGACCTTGCTGTCACACCTGTTTGTTCGTCGCAACGATCACCACCTTTACTTTGCCGATTTTGCTTCCGCTGCGGATCCATCTTTGGGAGTCGTCCCCTGGTACTCTGCCGAAGCGACAGCGGTAACCGCTTCACCATTTCGCAGCTATTACGCCTGGAATTTTGCTCGCCAGGGAATCAGCTTCGATGCGGCCGTTGCAGCGATCTCTGCAACTTACACACAGCAGCCATCCTTGGACATTCGCCCCAGAGTGGGGCGTTCATTCGGAGATCAAGTGAGTGTGCAAGACTCCATTGCGGCTCAATTTGCTTCCTTCGACGACTTGGTGGCTCGCCGCCCAGCAGCTAGCCAAGTTGCCCAAAGCCCAGTTCAAAGCCAAAGCCCAGCCCAAGGCCGGCGTCAAGCTAGCCCTGTACCTTTGGCCAGTTCAAACCTAGGTGCACAGACGCAACCGAGTGCTCAGCTCGAGTTGCGAAGCAGCGCGCGAATTGCGATTACGCCATTCGGGATCATCACGCCATTTTCTATTACACCGACACCTGGGCTAACGCGAGGTGTTCGGCCTCCGTCGAATCGCAGTCCGATAGCGTCAACTGCCGTTGGTCCGCGGGTAGCCATTCCTATTGGGCCTGCTTTGACTCCTCCAACGCTGGTGCGTCCGCCTGCATTGCCGCCCCTGGGCATCTCGCGGCCAGGCGGCTTCTCGCGGCCTCCGATCCCAGGCCCGGGCTTTCGCCGCTTCGGAAGATAAGACGCTGCCGTGAAACGGGAACGGTCAAAGATGTAAGTATATTGCGATTAAGCGGCAGCTCTCTTGGGCTTGTTCGGGTCGATGATCTCGCCCTTCTCGTTGACGTCTTCAAAGCGAACGGCAACCTGCTTGGAGACACCCGACTCCTGCATCGTGACACCGTACAAGGTTGTCGACGCGGTCATGGTTTTCTTGGAGTGGGTCACAATAATGAACTTCGTCCAGTCCAAAAATTCAGTTAACACGTTGACGAATCGACCAATGTTGGCTTCGTCAAACGGCGCATCAACTTCGTCCAAGACACAGAACGGGCTAGGACGATACTGGAAAATCGCCAAAAGTAGTGCCACCGCAGTCAGAGCTTTTTCACCACCACTGAGTAGGGAATTGGACAAAGCGGTCTTGCCGGGAGGCGTTGCGATGATGTCAATTCCGCACTCGAGAACGTCTTCTCCTTCCTCCAGCACGATGTCTGCGGAACCACCGCCGAAGGACTTGCGGTAGAGCTTCTGAAAATTGGTTCGAATGATCTCGAGGGTTTCGAGGAACATTTTTCGCGAATCAGCGTTAATCTTGTGAATAATGCGCTGCAACGACTCTTTGGCCGCTACCAGGTCTTCGTATTGACCGTTTAGGTGATCGTACCGTTGCTGCAGTTCATCCAACTCTGCCAGAGCTGACATGTTAATTTCGCCAACGGCCGAGATATCCTGTCGCAAACCCGATGCCTCAGCGGACATCGCTTCGAGTTCTTCGTCGTCTTCAATCTTCTCTGCTTCGCTGAGTGCTTCGAAACTAATCTCGTAGTCTTCCGCGTACCGTTTCAAAAGCAGTTGGGTGGATTCTTGGCAGCGTTCCAACTCGGCTTGGCTGGTCTCCAGCGAAGCTTGGAGTTTATCTAGGCTACGCGACACGGAATCGAGGTGTTTCATCGCTTTGGTGCGATTTTTGCGCAGCACAGCCGCTTCGCCAGCGAGCACCTCAAGCTTCGCCTCCTCGCGTTCGCTGTTGATGAAATGCTCAGCCAGACGACTCGACAGGGTCAGTATCTCAAGTTCCGCTTGTTGGCGGCGTTTGCAGATCCGCTCTGTTTCTTGCTGAACTTCGGCGACGGCTTGAAGCCTTTCACGCTTCGATTCGAGGACTTGAGACAGCGCTGTACTTGCCGATTCATACTTTTCCTCGCTGCGTGCCAGCTCAACTTTGGCTGTCGTTTCCGCCTCAGATGCGTCGACGAGCTCGGCACTAACTTTGCGAACTTTTTCGTCATGTTCGCCCAGGGCGTCTTCAACCTCGCTCAGTTGACTTCGGCTATCGTCGACCGCCTTCAACAAGTCTTGGATGGTTGGCTGAACTTTGACATGTTCTTGATTGGCAGATTCAAGTTGTTCAAGTAGTTTGGCACCGCGTGTTTCAATCTCGTCCAGTCGACCAATCGCGTTTTGGGCCGTTGCTTGCTGGTGAGCGAACTCCTGTGCAAGTTTTCGAGCGTCTTGTCTCAGCGCGGTGACTGAAGGACGCAGACGCTCGGCTTGTTCTACCAACCTAGCAACGTCGCCCTGAGTCTTTTGATACTCCGCTTTGCAATCATCGATTTCTTGTCTCGCACTCGCAATTTCACTCTTGCGAGACACCAGACCTGCGCTGCTTTGCAAAGCCCCCACGGTCAGCGTGCCATCGGAGTCGACTAGCTCGCATTTGCTAGTCACGAATCGTAGGTTTGCGCCGCGAAAATGCGACAAATCCAATGCAATGTCGAGTGATTCAACAAGCCACGTCGTGCCGAGGAGATAGGTAAAAAGCGGTTCAAAAGGAGCTTCGCATTGGATCAAACGATCGGCTCTTCCAAATACACCCTGAACGCCATCCAACTGTACTTTCTCACCGTATCGCCGAGACGGCAAGCGATCGAGCCGCATCAAACTCAGCCGCCCAGGCACATCAATTTGCTCGGAACGAATTTTTTGGATCAGGCTTCCATCATCTAGCACAAGCGCGTTGGCGAGGTGCCCAAGGGCAATGTCAATCTGCGGCGCATGCTCGACTTCAACTTTGAGGAGATCAGCAACCAAGCCGCGAATGGATCGAAATGCAGTGTCACTGTTGTTCTGCGCGAGGTCGAGAACATGGCGTGCTCCTGAGTCTACTCCGTCGAGATGGGTTTCCAACTGCTCGAGAATTTCCAGTCGTTCACCAGCCCCCTCAAGTCGGCCTTGCAGGACTGCAGCTCGCTCTTGCGTCTGCTTCAATTGCGTTTCGTTGGCTTCCAACTCCGCTTGTGCAGCGGCAAGTTTCGAGTCGTATTCGTCGCTTTCTGCGTGAATGGCTTTCAAGCGATCGGCAGCGCGTTTGGCTGCTTGACGAGCGTTTTGCTCGTCCTCGCGATTTGCCTGAAGGCTCTCCTTGAGCGACTCAATTGTCTGCTCGATATCCGTTAGGCGCTTCTCTTGTTGTGCCGCGGAGGCGGACTTTTCAGATATCGTACGCAGCAAGCCAACGTGCTGCGATCGCAACTCATCCTGAACCTTGCCCGAATCCTTCAGTTCTTGACGAAGCTGACTAGCAATTCCAATTGCTTGAGTGGCCTGTTCGGAAATCGCTTCAAAGGCCTCGCGCGCTCGGCACTCTTCTACTTCAAACCGTTCTGCTTCCGTCGCGACGGCACGTGCCCGAGCTCTGAGGGTGGCGAGCTTCCCTTGCTGGCGTCGCGTTTCATCAACCGACTCTTCGATGCGTTGCCACAACAATGTTTGCTGGTTTCGATCGACCGCGATGGCTTGCTGATACTCTTGAAGCCGTGATTCTACGTCCTGACACTTCGACGCAACCTCGTGCAATTCAAGGTCAGCCCGCTGGGCTTCGTCTTTCGCCTGCGAGAGTGTATTGTCGAATTCGTCGATCTCACTGGTTAGCTGATCAACGCGTTGAGCGGCATGATTGCTGCGTTCTTGCAAACCGGTGTATTCGGTCCACCCAAGTCGTAATCGCAGTTGTTGCAAGCGCGAACTCATTTCGCGAAAGCGTTCCGCCTTGGATGCTTGGTTCTTGAGACGATTCAGCCGAGTGTGCACTTCGTCAACGATGTCTTTCAGACGAGTCAAATTCTGATCGACTCGCTGCAAACGCCTCTGCGCCTCAGCCTTCTTTGCATTGAAGCGACTAATTCCAGCGGCTTCTTCAAAGATAATGCGCCGGTCCTTGGGGGAGGCCTGGAGCATTCGATCGACTTTACCCTGTTCGATCAAGCTGTACGCGTCGACGCCGACCCCAGTGCCGCGGAATAGGTTCTTGATGTCTTTGAGTCGACAAGCTGAACCGTTGATCAGATACTCGCCTTCCCCGCTACGGTAGACGCGACGGGTCACCTGGACCTCTTCGGTCTCTAGTGGGAGATGTCCGCCAGAATTGTCGAAAACCAACGTAGCTTCTGCGCTATTGCATGGCTTTCGACCCGTTGCGCTGGAACCCTTGAAAATGACATCGATCATGTCCTTTCCGCGGAGCGCTTTTGCACTCTGGGCACCAAGGACCCACTTAATCGCATCAACAACATTTGACTTGCCAGAGCCGTTGGGGCCAACAACGACGGTGATTCCATCCGGAAAATCGAAACGCGTTCGATCCGCGAAACTCTTGAATCCGGCAAGTTCGAGTGCGATTAGCATACGACTACAATTATGAGATTTCTTGGGCCGTCGGCTCGATTAGGGAGCAGACACATCACGGATGCAATAGGAAGTCTAGTTTTGCCACCACGAGGAGGGCTTGAAGATCGAAAACGAACTCGTCGCATCGCTGGACTCAGGCAATTCACCCGCAGCGGCGGATTTGTATTCCATGTCGATCACGTCCAGAATTTCACTGGAAGCCACATCTAACGTGGCCGCTGGCTCATAAACGCGTCCGGCGACAGGCACTGGATTCATTGCCAGCGGCACGGTGAGTGCGGCTTGAGCCGAAGCTTCGCGAATGAATTTGACGCAATCACCATAGTGTCCGCCGACCCTGGTAATCGCCTCCAGTATGCTCCGCAGGTCGCGATCGCAAGTTTCAATTCTGTCTGCCATTCCTGGTGCAAAGTGCGAGATGGAGAGCCTTCCATCTGCTTCGGGGCGAATCAACATTCGCGAGTTGACATAAACGAAATCGGACACATGCACCGGAGGATTCTCTCCGAAGATGACGATCTCAGGCGTCTTCGTCAAACTGACGGCCACCAGTTGCGGACCATCGGTTGGAATCTCCAGGAAGTTCACACCGCCACCGATATCACTTGCGGCAACTTCGAAGTCGCGTTTATCTCGATGACGCAGAGCTCGAACGGCTCCATAGCGAGTTTCCGGTTCAGCAACATGCAATAGACTCCGAAGTGCTGTTTCTGCTTCAAAGTGCTCTAGGATTGAGAGCGCGTTGAGTGCCATCAGGCGAAAGGCTGGCTCGGAGATGCTCGCTTGCTTGAGTGCTTCGATGGCACGCTTATCGTCCAAGTAAGCCATGGAATGGGCGGCAAAGAACCGAACGCTCGGATCAGGACTCTGAAGTCCAGACGCAAGCACTGGCAATGACGACTTCCCGATGGCTTCCAGTTCCAAACATGCGTCGCGTGTTGCGACCGGATCCATGATTTGTCGCGCCAATTGGCTCTGACGTTCAGCCAGCTCTTGTGGTGTTTCGTTGAATCCGATGCTTATGACAACGTTTGCGAAGTGGAATGGATCGAGCTCGTAACGCTTGGGAAGTTCCAGCGAAATGTAGCTATCTGCAACGGGCGTGCCCGCGCCCACATGCGAGCTACCATCGAAGACGGTAAACCGCGCTTCGACGGCGTCGAGCACCTTTTTCACGGTGAATGCGTCCGCAAGGTCCCCACGAATCGCGAGCCCGATTTCACGCTGCTTGAGGAGTTTGGCTCCGCCGATAATCGAACCCCGCAGTTTGTCTTGAGGGAGTTCACTTCCAGTCGCTTGCTCTACGGTGACAATTGTGCCTGCTGCAATGGCGTTCTCAAAACTCTTGCGCACCTCCCCGCCCAGGCGATTGATTTCCAATAATGGCGTCCTGAAGACTCGACCGTTGGCCAGGTCGGTGGCCTTCGCTTGGTTGGACAGATCGACGAACACGTCCATCGTCATGCCCTTTCGAGCCGCAGGCGGCACAGCGACACGGGCCATTACCATGGCGGTCGAATCACTATCGATGATGGAATTTGGCTTGTCAGCGTTTTCGAGCTTCATCAAGGACAGGAGCTGCTCGCGGGCTGGACTCGGATTCACCTTCCCGCCGGAGGCAACCAACCCGGTGACGAGGGCTACATTTTCGAGGCCCGCCATCGTGAGTTCTTGTTTGGTGGCTACTTCGTTGATGAGCCGAGGGCGGTCCTCACTCTTGAGCGTCTCCTTAATTTCGTTTCGCCGAATCTCTTTTTCGCTCGGCACCTCGCCCCGGAACCATGGCGAAACGCAGCCGGCGAAACAGGGGAGCCCGGCTGCGGAAATGGCAAGAATTTGACGTCGAGTAACCGCTTTTCGCGATCGAGGAAAAACGCTGTTCTTCGAGCTAGCTGAGGATTTGTATTTTTCGGACATGGCCTAGCATCCTTGCTGGCAGATTGTCAATTCGTCGCGATTCCCGGTTTTCAGCAGGGCTCTGTAGTAGCAATTGGCCGTCCCGTGCCGTGCTTGCTATCGAACCTGCAGCCGTCCCTGAGGAACGTAGTTCTTGCGACGCTGGTGGGTCAAGTGGAAGTTTGCGCAAGCAATTCACTGATATCTGACGCAAAAAAGACACAGCTCTACAGAGGGGCCGAATTGGGAGGGTAGTAATGTGAAAAGATTTTCATTTTCCCGAAGTGCTTCAGTTCAAAGCACCTACGTCGATGACCATCAAGATCCGCCGGTTACCCTTAGTTGACTGAGGAGACGAGATCGATATCTTTGGAGGCACGTGGGGACGAGTGGTGACCAGTGGGAGACCTGTCGCTCAAAGTGGAGCGAACGGTGGGTTACTTACGTCACTTCCCTCCTCTCGTACTTGTCATAGATTTTGATCCGTTTGTGGCACGAGGCCCGCTGATTCTGCTTTGGAAAACGACTCTTTCATTTGAGCCCGAAAGCAGACCCGTTGGAGCCGAAACACATGTTGCTGACTGGGAATTTCCGCAGAAGTCTCGATGACAAACTGCGGATTGCCATTCCCAAACAGCTTCGCGATGCAATTGGATTTCCAGACAAGACTTCCCTGTACGTTGCCCCCGGAACTGACCAAGCCCTAGTCATTTACACCGCAGAAGTCCTTGAGGAGATTGGAAATCTTTTGCAGGATAAGAGCCCTGCCGCGAAGCAGACCCGAGCCTTCAGCCGCCTGTTCTACGCCCAAGCTCAGCCCGCAGAAATTGATCGCCAAGGCCGCTTGCGATTGCCCCCCGAACTTGCCAAACTCGCAAACCTAGACGGAGAAATTGTTGTCATCGGTGTTCGCGACCGGATCGAAATTTGGTCAGCGGATCGATGGGATGCCTTCCTGAAATCAACGCAGCCATCTTACGACGATTTGGCTGAAGAGGTCCTGGGACCTGGCGAAACCAATTGAGATCGAAACAGAACAATCAAGAATCATCGAAACAAGTCGCTGGTGGGAAACCGCTAGCGACCGGCTTGAAACCCACATCAGCCTGCGGCCACGGGCTGGATAGCCACATGTCGAACGGACGCATTGAAGCAATGTTCAAAGTGTCAATCGTTCGTCGGGTTTCACCGAACTACTGCACGGAACGCAGCTAGTTTTGTGAGTGTGAATAAGTGTTCTTCAGCACGCACTTATTTAGCACTAGATCGGCCTACAGTGGAAACACGGACGTTTCCCAGGCCTTTCTTTCTTACCTTGCCCCTTGACGCTTCTCCTACTCATGGGGCAAGCTGCGCAAAAGCAGAGCCAGATCCCTATTTCTTTCTACCAACGGACGCTTCCCCGTGACCATCGATCCGTCCAGCATCCATATTCCAGTCTTGGCGAACGAGATTCTCGAACTTGGAAACGCCTCGGCGGCAAAACTCTGGGTGGACGGGACAGCCGGAGGCGGTGGGCATTGTCGACTGGTGGCAGACGCGATGGGTCCCGACGGTCGTGTCATTGGAACTGACCGCGATCCATCCGTTGCAGCTCGACTATCGGCCGCTCTCGAAGCGGAAGACGATGGGAAGAAAATCCAAGTCGTCGCTGGCTCCTACGCCGACTTACCTTTGACTCTTCAAGAACTGGGCATCCCGAAAGTTGACGCCATTCTCCTGGATCTGGGGCTAAGCAGTGATCAACTGGAGGACGGCGACCGCGGTTTCAGCTTTCAAACCGATGGCGACCTGGACATGCGTTTCAACCCGGACGAAGGGGAGCCCGTCTGGCAATGGCTTGCTCGGGCTGACGAAAAGTCGATTGCCGATGCGATCTACGAGTACGGTGAAGAACGATTCAGTCGGCGTATTGCCAAGCGGATCGTCGAGCGGCGTCGAGAAAGCCCCATTCGGACCGCCAGTCAATTGCGAGAGTTGGTCGGCGGCTGTATCCCACGTCCAAGTCAACAAGGGAGAGACCGGCGCGGCAAGCGGCCCAGCAGAATTGATCCAGCAACGCGGACCTTTCAAGCACTGCGAATTCTCGTCAACGATGAACTTGGCGAGTTGAAGCGTGCCCTTGAGTCACTGCCTGACCTGCTCTGTGACGGTGGTCGGTTGTTGATCATCAGCTTCCACTCGTTGGAAGATCGAATTGTGAAATACGCGTTTCGGGAGGACGAGCGACTGAAAATCATCACGAAGAAGCCCGTTTGTGCGTCTCCTACCGAACAACAACGTAATCCCCGAAGCCGCAGTGCAAAACTCCGCGTCGCTCAACGCGTTTTCTCGTAAACGCACCTAGATCCGGCTTGATTCTGACCAAACGGATTCCCTACAAGCAGCTTTGCTCAATACATTTTCTCGCACCCCGGCGAACGCGCTTTGGACGTGTGTCCACTGAAGCGTCCGTGGCGTGTGTTGTCTGAGCAGTTGGTTTTTACATTCCCAAATCCGAATGCTGCCCGGTCGAAACCGCATCTGCAGCCATTCGTGACGCTGGAGTAGGTTCAATGAAGTCCTTTCAATTTTGCTTATCTCGAAGCTTGCTAGCATTGGCGACACTTGTCGTAACCGCCAGCAGCACCTTTGCCCAACAACAACCATGGCTGAGTGCGCCGCCCGTCGACACGGGCCTGCCTCAGGTTCCTACTGGTGCGATGCCAACCACAGGGCCGCTGAAGGAGCCACCTCCGCCCCTCGCCCCCAGTGTCTTCGATGAAGCCATCCCTCAACCAACTTCATCCTCGGGTGGACCTGTTTGGTATGTGCCTTGGAGCTGGATTCCAATGGACGGCTGGGAAAACAGCGCCGAACTCGGCATCAACGGCTCTGATGGGAACGCCGAATCCTTCAGTTTCCAAACTGGAGCTCGATTCAAGCGAAAGAGTGATTTCACGTTGTTCGACTTGCGATTAACACACAACCGCACCAACGCAAACGGAGTCGAAACTCAGAACAATGCGCTCATGTTTGCTGACTGGGAGCGGTTCGTTCAGGATTCGAAGTGGTCCTTGTTCATCAAGAACGGACTAGAGTACGACGAATTCAAAGCATTTGACGTCAGGTACAACATCAACTCTGGTCTCGGCTACAACTTTGTGAACACCGATGATCTCACGCTCAAGGGACGGTTCGGTGCTGGTGCCTCGCGGGAATTTGGTGGCCCAAACAATGCGTGGAGCCCTGAAGCACTCTTCGGCGGTGACTACGAACACCAAGTCACTTCAAGACATAAGTTGATCGCGAAGATCGACTATTTTCCAGAGTGGAGCAATTTCAGCAACTTCCGCTTGATTGCCGATGTGGCTTGGGAATACCTGCTGGATGAAGAAGGCAATCTATCCCTAAAGATGGGTGCCAACGATCGTTACGACAGCACTCCCAACGGACGTCAAGCCAACGACATCAACTACAACGCTCTGTTGCTTTACAAATTCTAGCCTGAGACGAACAAGCAACAAGCCGCTGCTCCCCAACGGTCGCAGCGGCCCCTTCGCGTTTTCGATTGAATTTAGCCGGATTGCTCTGACCTCAACCCCGCTTACACTCCCGTAGCTTCGGCGTCCAAGCCAGATTCAGACGAGTCCGCTTGTCCAGATTCAGACGCCCCCAGACGAGCACGCTGGACTGTTTCATCGGCCTGCGAGCTCGACATATCGAAAGTTAGGCCTGTTGCATCTGCGTCGATCGTGACACAACTTCCTTCGCCTATGTTGCTCTTGAGCAACTCGGTTGCTAGCTGGTTCTGGACCTCCCTTTGGATGACACGCTTCAATGGGCGAGCACCAAATGATGGATCGAAACCAATATCGGCGATATACCTAACGGCTGCATCGGTGACTCGCAACTCGATTTGCATCTCAGACAGTTGTTTCTCCAAATGCTCAAGCTGTAAACGGACGATGCGGGCGATATGCTCTTGATCGAGTGGATGGAAGACGATGGTGTCATCAATCCGATTCAAGAACTCGGGCAAGAATTTTGCCCTCAAGGCCTCGTCAACCGATTCCGCGATTTCTTCTTGCGAAGCACCCTCGCTAGCCAGCTTTTGAATGATTTGACTGCCAACATTGCTAGTCATCACGACGACCGTATTGCTAAAGTCGATCGTGCGGCCTTGTCCATCAGTCAGTCGGCCATCATCCAACACTTGCAACAATATGTTGAAGACGTCCGGATGGGCTTTCTCCATTTCGTCCAAAAGGATCACGCTGTAGGGGCGTCGCCGAACGGCCTCGGTCAGCTTCCCACCTTCTTCATATCCGACGTAACCAGGAGGTGCACCGATCATCCGTGCCACAGAATGTCGCTCCATGAACTCACTCATGTCGATGCGAATCATCGCGTTTTGATCGTCGAACATGATCTCGGCGAGTGCCTTGCAAAGTTCTGTTTTTCCGACGCCGGTAGGCCCCAGGAATAGGAATGAACCGATCGGGCGATTCGGGTCCTGTAGACCGCTCCGGCTCCGACGCACAGCATTGGCAATTGCGACGACCGCATCATTTTGGCCTACAACGCGGGTATGCAATCGTTCTTCCATCACCAGCAATTTTGCGCGCTCTGTCTCCAACATGCGGTTGACCGGAACACCCGTCCAATTGCTCACAACGCTGGCAATTTCGTCAGCGGTGACCTCCGTGCGGAGCAATTTAGGCTTCTCCTCAGTTGGCTTCTCCTGCTGCTCATCTTGCTCGATTGCAGCGTTCAAGGCCTGCCGCTGCTTATCGAGTTCGAAAAGACGCTGGTAATCGTTCTCCGGCACCTGCTGCCCTTGGGATTGAGTGTCGCGAATACGAGCTTCTAGCTGCTGGTATTCAGCGTTTACCTGGTCAAGCTGTTGGCGAATGTTTTGCACGTCGTTGAGCCCGAGCTTTTCAGCTTCCCACTGCTCACGCAGGCTGGCCAGCTCTTGCTGCAAGCTGGCAGCTTCTGCCTCGATGGCGGCCAATTGCTCATCTGCACTCTCTTCGTGCTCATCGGTCAACTGACGCTGCGCAACCTCCAACTGCCGAAGCCGTCGTTGCACTGCATCAATTTCGGTCGGAACGCTCTCACGTTCCATGGCCAACCTGCTGGCCGCTTCATCGATCAAGTCAATCGCCTTGTCCGGCAAGAATCGGTCGGTGATGTAGCGATCCGAAAGCTTGGCAGCCGCAACCAGGGCTGCGTCTCGAATCTTGATGCCATGATGAGCCTCGTACCGGGACTTCAGCCCTCGAAGTATCGTGATCGTGCTCTCGACACTTGGCTCTCCAACGTAAACGGGTTGGAAGCGACGTTCGAGCGCAGCATCCTTCTCGATGTGTTTTCGATACTCATCTAACGTGGTTGCACCGATGCATCGGAGTCCGCCACGAGCGAGCTCAGGTTTGAGTAGGTTTGCCGCGTCTCCACCACCTTCGGCCGCTCCCGCGCCAATGACGGTGTGCAGTTCATCGATGAAAAGAATCACCCGTCCGTCGGCATCTTTCACTTCCCGAATGACTGCTTTGAGACGTTCTTCGAATTCGCCACGGAACTTAGCACCTGCAACCAGGGCACCCAAATCTAGCGCGATAACTGTCTTGTCCTTTAGGCTTTGCGGTACGTCGCCTTGCACGATTCGCAGCGCGAGCCCTTCAACGATGGCAGTCTTGCCCACGCCAGGTTCACCGATCAACACGGGATTGTTCTTTGTCCGTCGCGAAAGAACCTGGATCACGCGGCGAATTTCTTCATCCCGTCCGATCACCGGGTCAATCTTGTTGCTTCGCGCTTGATCGATCAGGTTAATACCGTATTTTTCCAACGCATTGAATTTACCTTCGGGATGCTGGTCAGTCACTTTGCTGCTCCCACGGATTTCTTTAAGTGTGCTGAGCACATCTTTGTCTTTTACACCATTGAGCTTCAGAACGTCTTGCGCTCGACAAGTCGATCTGGCCAAACCGAGCAGTAGATGCTCTGTGCTGATGAATTCATCGCCCAGTTCATGGGCTGCTTTCCCGGCAGCGTCCAAGGCAGACGACGTTGCCGGATTGAGCCCGGGTTGCCGCCCACCTGAGACCTTCGGTAAACGATCCATCTCACCGGTTGTCATGGATTTCAGTTGCACGACGTCGACGCCCATCTTGCGCAGGACACCAACAACAATCCCGTCAGAATCATCCAGAAGAGCGGCCAGCAGATGAAGCGTGTCGAGATCCGGAGTGCCTGCGTCGGCAGCTCGCGACTGCGCAACGGTGAGCGCTTCCTGGCTCTTGACTGTCAGTTTGTCAGGTCGAAAAGTCATGGCAATTACCTCCGAATATCAGTCTGCCAATTTGGCTTGCTCGTTCATTTCCGTAGGCTAAGTAAAGAAAATACGGTGCCAAAAGGCTCGAAAAGACGGGTCCTGTAGAATCTAAACTGCGAAAATGTTGCATCAGTCACTGTGTCGCTAGCCCTGCTGCCCCTACGGCGATGGGGTAGACTAATCAATTGATTTTCCGCTCGAATCCAAGCCCGGCTCATAAGTCCAACGAAACTTACAAGAATTGCTCTCAGAAGAATTTCAGAACATGCCCTTACACCGTCTGTTTCCCAATTGTGCTGTCGCCGTTTTCCTGGCGCTTTTCGCAGTCGAACTGGCCGTAGCCAAATCACCTCCCAATGTTATCGTCGTCATGGCTGACGACTTGGGCATTGGTGACGTTTCTCCGACGAATCCAGAGTGCAAAATTAAGACGCCAAAATTGCAACAGATGGCCGATGAAGGACTCACCTTTCTTGACGCCCACACTCCAAGTTCCGTTTGCACCCCAACACGTTACGGCCTGCTTACGGGACGCTACAACTGGCGCAGCCGTCTGGCCAAAGGCGTGCTTAATGGAACCAGCGATCACTTAATTCCACCTGATCGCCCAACACTGGGACACCTGATGCGTGCATCCGGATACCACACGGCAATGATCGGCAAGTGGCATCTTGGCTGGGACTGGAACAAGCAAGGCAAGCAGATTGACTTTTCGAAACCGATCGTCAATGGACCGGACATCAATGGTTTTGACCAGTACTACGCACACTGCGGGTCGCTGGACATGCCTCCATATGTTTGGGTAGACACAGGCAAAGCAACGGCCATTCCAACTAGGGAAGAAGGCGTCACCCGCGCTGAAGATAGATATGGTTGGTACCGAAAAGGCCCGATTAGTCCGGACTTCGAAATCGAAAATGTTTTGCCACATTTATTTGAGAAGTCCATTGAACATGTCAAACAACACGCCGGCGGAGATGAACCGTTTTTTCTTTATCTCGCCCTGCCTGCTCCCCACACGCCAATCGTCCCAGTGCCTCCGTTTAAGGACGCTAGCGGAATGAATCCCTACGCTGACTTTGTGATGCAAGTCGACCATCACATGGGAGAACTGCTCGCTGCAGTGAAGCAAGCCGGAATTGATAACAACACTCTGGTCATGTTTACCAGCGACAATGGCTGTTCACCGCAGGCGAATTTTGAGGCGTTGGCGGAATTTGGACATGCCCCCAGTGCTGTATACCGTGGCCACAAAGCCGACATTTATGAAGGTGGGCATCGCGTGCCATTCATTGTCCGCTGGCCCGGCACGGTCGATGGTGGGCGTTCTACTGACGCACTTGCGTGCCTAACAGACGTCTATACGACGCTGCGTGAGATCACGCAGCAAGAACCGCAACCGCGCGGAGGTGAAGACGGCTTTAGCCTGATGCCTATCTTTGAAGGCGAAGCAACTTCCCGGCGGACTTCACTCATCAGCCACTCGATCAGCGGTGAATTTGCGATCCGCGAAGGCGATTGGAAATTGTGCTTGTGCCGGGGCAGCGGCGGCTGGAGTGAGCCGAAGGAAAACACCGCGAAGAAACGGGGGCTCCCCAAGATGCAATTGTTCAATCTGGCCAAGGACCCAGGTGAACAGAACAATCTGCTCGATTCGGAACCTGAAAAAGTTGAGCATTTGCTTGAACTTCTTCAGCAACACGTCCAGCAGGGCCGTTCTACGCCCGGACCGGCCCTCGAGAATGATCGCGAAGTGACTTTCCTTCAGCAAAACTAGCCCTAGCCGCGTCGTCCCCCTCGCGTCGGCAGCGACGCATCACCAGGGTAGCCTCAAAACGGAGAAGTGAGAACGAAGTGACCAAGAGAAACATCGTCGTGATTGCAATTGCATTGCTGGCGACACTGCCGACGCGTCTAACAGCGCAAGAACAAGCAAAAACTGCGCCCGTTCAAGTCTTCATACTGCTTGGACAATCCAACATGCTTGGTTTTGGCAAAGTCGAAGCAGCCAAGGGCAAAGAAGAGGGCACGCTTGTCCACGCCGTCAAATCCAAGGGGCTGTACCCTTACCTCGTGGACGACGACGGGAATTGGGCAACTCGAAGCGACGTACGAAATGTCCGTGTCATGGGCAGTGGCACCGGCGGTTCGCGGATCCTCAACAATGAATGGCTGACTGTCAAAGGCAAAGCGATTGGCCCTGAAGTTGGCATTGGCCACCAGCTCGGAGAATCAATGGATGCACCTGTGCTGCTCTTGAAGAGCTGTATTGGCAATCGCGCCCTTGGCTGGGACCTCCTGCCGCCAGGCAGCACCGGTTTTGAGTTTACCGACTCAAAGGGCATAACCTGGATGCACCCTGGCTACAAAGGTTCCCCAGAGCGTTGGGAGAAGGGCACCAAGCCCGAGCCCATCAAGTGGTACGCTGGAATGCAATACGACGGTGATATCCAACGCGCCAAGGCGGTTCTCGATGATCTGGAGGAGTACTACCCCGGGCATACGCGCTACGAAGTCGCTGGCTTCTTTTGGTGGCAGGGCGACCGTGATAGTCGAAGCGAGGCACTTTCATATCGGTACGAGCTGAACTTGGTTCATCTGATCAAGCAACTTCGCAAAGAGTTCAATGCTCCGGCGGCAAAATTTGTATGCGCTTCTCTCGGCCAGGCAGAGAAGGGCGACACCGATGGGGCTGGCAAGATTCTGGATGCCGTCATGGCCGTCGATGGTACAAGCGGGAAGTACGCTGAGTTCAACGGCAATGTTGCAGCCGTTTACACATACCCCCTTTCCAAGGGCGGCAGTTCCGGCAGCCACTATGGTGGAAACGCCGAAACCTATATGAATGTCGGCGAAGCGATGGGTGAAGCAATGGTCAAGTTAATCGAAGCCCAATAGCCGAACATACCGAAACGCCCGAGCATGACTCAATTACCTCACGTCTTCCCCACGATTAAGCTTCCTATGCAGATCCACATCAAGCTGGTTGTCGTTCTGGCACACCTTTGTGTTCTAACAATGCCACTCGCGAGCGCTACGCC
>CAYPLE010000099.1:0-22090 GCA_964411445.1 uncultured Pirellulaceae bacterium | reverse complement strand
CCCAGAGGGCCCAGAGGGAGGGTGAAATTAGATTCGTAGACATCATCCCCAAGGAATTGCGAAGGCTTCAAACATTGCTCAGTCCCGGTGGCTTGCAGCTTTCCCTACTCAGTTGAAGCACGAAGTAGCCGCAGACTCGATGATCGACTACGATGAAAACAGGGTCCGCAGAAACTACTTTCGAAAACTTCACTTCGCAAACGAGCGAACCATTGCAAAGCGATTCGTCTGCAACGCGTCTGAGCCTGATCTCGCGAGTCCGCAGTGATGACTCGCGGGCGTGGCAAGAGCTTGTTGAATTGTACACGCCGCTGGTCGCATTCTGGTGCCGAAAGCGTGGTTTGCGTGAATCAGAAATCTCTGACACCGTTCAAGACGTGTTCTTTGCCGTTTGCCGCTCGCTAGAATCCTACGCTGCAGATCAGACTGGCGGTTGCTTCCGAGCTTGGCTGTGGGCTATCTCTCGCAACAAGATCATCGATTCGCTGCGGAAGTCAGCTCGGACTCCCCAGGCCAATGGCGGCAGTACAGCACTGCATGCAGCCGCTCAAATTCCGATGCAGCTTGACACCAACGAATCTTCCGAACAGACCGAGTTTGCGAAACTGACCCGTCGGGCACTTCAGCAGGTGGAATGCGAATTCGAACCGAAGACGTGGCAAGCGTTCTGGCGAGCGACCATCGACAACGTGCCGATTGCCGTTGTTGCTGAAGAGTTTGGCATCACGCCCGCCACTGTCCGAAAACACCGCTCCCGCATCCTCCGCAGACTACGCGAGCAACTTGGCGAGTTTGATTGACGCAACTTGAATTCTTACCGATCGCGGAGCGCTCGGGCGACTATCAAGGAGAAGGTCCATCTCGTGGGCTCTTCCGCGACGTGTGACGACGAAGGATGATTCAGAGATTGGCGATGGCTACGATTGGCTGCGATACTTGGCGATGCCCTGGCTAAGTGCAGATGAATCTGGAATATGGTGCAACTGCACGTACACGTCCAGCGCATCGTTCACCGCATCGCTCTGTATTGCAAGACGCTGAACGTCAAAGGCGATCCGGTGCTGGCCGGATGCATCCAATTGGTGGATCTCAGCAATCAACAGCATGAGCCACAAACGTGGATCAACTACCTGCGCGCGAACCCGAGCGATTTCCTCAGCGAGCCCTTCTGCTCGAATTCGCTGCAGACCGCGTACAATCCAGCTACGATTGTTTGACGGTGCATCGGGAATAGCAAGCAGCAGTCTTGCGGCCGCCGCGGGGGTTCCACTGCGAACCAAAGCCTCTACAGCGGTAGCGTGAATCGACTCTCTTGCGTCGTGCAAATGCTTGGCGATCGTCTCCTCTGTTCCCTCCTGTGGAAATTGCACAAGACTCTTGATTGCTACTTCAAAACTCGTCAACCCGGAGCCTTCTTCGGGTGCGTTGGCAATGGCCGCGCCAATATCGATGGTATTGGGAAACCGCCTTCGCAGTGTGTCGAGCGCACATTCACCCTGCATTCGCGCCGCATGATCTTCGCCATCGGCCGTCAACGCGGCAATGGCACTCTCCAGTTGCTCGTAGAGCTCATCGGACGACATGCCCAACATCCTGTCGAGCAATTGCCACCGCTCCATGGGCACACGAAAAAAGATTTTGGAAGTACCGCAAACCTCGTCCAGAGCAGACAAATGCGGACGCCGTTCCGTTGGCTCTAGCCAAGCGAGTTGTTCAATGAGTTTTCCGGCACATCGGGCTGACTTGTCCGTCAACTTTCTTCCAGCAGCCATCTCCCTGGCAAGAGCAACACTTGCCCCGACCTTCGATGAAGGAACTGCAAAATAGCTGAGCATCGGGAATTCAGGGAACCCACTCTCGGCACCTTTCTCTGACCACACACTTTTCACGGCATCATAGATACCATCATCGCTGCAATAGCTCTCGCACAACATGCTGAGCGACTTGGATCGTACAGCCTCCGCCGAGCGAGTGAGCAATCCGACAAGGGCCTGGTTGGTTACTGCCAACTGTGTCAACATTTCCGCCTATTGAGAGTCCAATAAATCAGTCCTGAACGCGTAGAATGAGAGCTGTCTAGTGTACGGGTCGTCGCTTCTCTTCAGCTCGGAACCCCAGGTTGCCGTAGCGATGATAATCCACACACAGGCTTTGCTCGCGAACGTACCACAACAACTCGACACGCCCGTGATAGCTGACCGGGTCGGTGGCAATGTAGACGAAGCGCTCATCGGCTGCCTTGCGGATTCCCTCCGGCACGGTCACGCCGCTGGCATACCGCAGGCGATCAACTTGGCCACTCAGGATTGCTTCCGCCAAATCCTGCTCACTCTCCTGAATGAACTCCATGTCGGCAGCCCACTCGGCCGTCAACTGTTCTAGCAGACCAATGCCCTTTTCGTGAACACCAGGAGAATGGCTAATCGTCGCCCGCCCACCGACGGCCATGACCGCCGCCGCCCGGGCAAGGATTTCAAGCCAATTGTCGGTTTCGGCGACACGGATTCGAATGTGAGTCATAGGCTGATATTGGCGGAAGTTATCTTGGCCAACAAGTCGCATGGAATCGTGCTGCCTGCGAATCTCCGTCGTGGCAAATTGATCGTAATCCAAAATGGCCGACAGGAGTTGTTGCCATTGTTTGGTAGTCAAGTGCTTACGCAACTGAACACTGGCCTCATTGCTATCCCGGTGCAGCGATTGCCAAAGCGCCGACAATCCGGGCAACTCGGGCGCTCGGTCGGCCTGCACGTCGCTGGCCATCTGTTCGTTCGATGCACTCTGATCAAATTTCATCAGCGGCACCACATAGTTGGGCCCACCTGCTTTGATACCAGGCCCGAAAGCACTCTTGCCCATCCCACCAAACGGCTGCCGCAACACGATCGCTCCAGTCGTTGGGCGATTGATGTACAAGTTTCCCGCCTGAATTCGGGTACTCCATTCCTCCTGCTCGCGATCGTCCAGACTCTCCAAACCACTGGTCAGACCAAAGCCCGTTTCATGAACGATATCAATGGCGTCACTCAAATACCGATACGGCATGACGCCCAGCACAGGTCCAAACAACTCGGTTACGTGCGTGAAACTTCCGCGGCGCACATCCCACTTTACACCCGGAGAATAAAGACAAGGATTGTCCTCGAGGTCACGAGGCATGACCAACCACTTTTCTCCGGGTTCAAGCTCTTTCATTCCGCGAGCAAGGTCGTCCGTCGGTGGTCGAATAAGCGGCCCCATCTTCGTCTTCAAATCCCAAGCAGAACCGACCGTTAAACTTTCCACGGCATCGGTCAACGCTTCGCGGAAGTCGCGATCGTTGTAGACCTCCTCCTCCAACAAGAGCAAACTGGTCGCGCTACATTTTTGCCCTGCGTGGGAAAACGCCGAGTGCAGCACATTCTTGATTGCCAAGTCGCGATCGCTAAGAGAAGAGACAACGGTAGCATTCTTGCCGCCTGTTTCCGCCAGCAAATTGAGGTCCGGTCTCGCGTGCAGAATTCGCCGAGCAGTCTCGGTGCCGCCAGTCAGAATAACCGTCTCAACCGCCGGGTTGCTAATCAAATGCTCACCAGCAGCGCGTCCCGAACAAACAACCAACTGCAGTGCATCCCTTGGAACACCGGCTTTCCAAAAGCACTCGCACAAGATGCTCGCCGGCAGGACGGTATCGCTGGCGGGTTTTAAAATGACCGTGTTGCCTGCTGCCAAGGCAGCAGCCACTCCGCCACAAGGAATTGCAATCGGAAAATTCCAAGGACTGATGACGACCACAGCCCCTCGCGGTCGAGCACCTAACCTTTGGTCATTCTGCAGCTCCAAGGCGGTTAGTGCGTAGAATTCCGCGAAGTCGATCGCCTCGGATACCTCCGGGTCACTTTCTTGCAAAGTTTTTCCTGCATCGGCCATTGCGGCCCCCATCAAATCCGCACGCGCCTTTCGAAGCTCGTGGGCCACGTTCCGCATAACGCTGTAGCGATCATCGGGTTTCATTTCACGCCAGTCCGACGGATCGCTCAGCAGACACGACACCGCTCGGTGAATCTGCTCACCGCTGGCGTTGTGGAACCGCGCGGCAACAACGCCCGGACGCGATGGATCGTAGGATTCGACCAGGTCGCCGTCGCCCGCAACCTGCTCCCCGCAGATTGTCAGCCCTATCTCCGTTGCGGCCGAATCGGATTTGGCTGACCAAGCGTTAGCGATCGACTGCCCCCAGGACGCATTTTGCTGCAAAGAAAAATCCGTATCCGCCTCCCCAATGAACTCTCGCCAATCGCGTTGCACGACTGGCCGCTCTGGCTCCTGGCTCCGATCTTGCGTTCGTCGCGACCGCGCCAGAACGGTATCAATCCGACCAATGGACTCCAGGAAGATATTCTCCATCTTCTGCCATTCAGGGCTATCGACTTCAATTTTGAACGCATGCCGCAAAAAATTGTCGGGCCCAGTGTTTTCATCCATCCGGCGGACGAGATAGCCAATCGCGTGAATAAAATCTTCCTGCTCGCATGCCGGTGCATACAAAAGTAAGTTATCGACAATCTCGTGCAAAGCTCTTCTTTGGTGGTTGGCCATCCCCTCCAACATCTCAAATTGAATCTTATCGAGAGCGTTTTGTTTGCAAGCCAAAACAAGCGAGAATGCCACTTCAAACAGATTGTGACTGGCAATACCAAGTCGCACGCAATCAATGTTCTCTGGTTGCATGCCGAACCGGACCATTCGCTTGTAGTTGGCGTCGGTGTCGATCTTGTCTTGGTACGGCGCCGCTGGCCAATCACGGTGCGATGCTTCGACGCGTTCCATCTCCATATTCGCCCCTTTCACGATGCGGATCGTGATCGGCGAAGCCCCCTTTGCGACCCGCCCCTGGGCCCACTGTGTCAGATCTTTCTGAATAGGAAAACTGTCGGGAACATATGCCTGCAAGGCAATACCTGCCCGCAGATCCTCCATGCCGGGACGGTCAAGCGTGCGTTTGAACACTTCCGCGGTCAGCCACATGTCACGGTATTCTTCCATGTCCAAATAGACGAACTTTTTGACTTCCGTGCCATCAGCTTGGCGGTAGAGATTTCGCTGGGCAGCACGATACAAGAGCTCCAATCGATTCGAGACAGTTCGTATAGTCTTCTCGGCTGAAAGTGTCGAAATCTGGGAGTAGAGCGTCGAAATCTTGATCGACACGCACTCAACTTCAGGCATTTGCAAAGCCGCCAAGTACTTTTCCAGCCGCCGCTGAGCCTCTTCTTCGCCCAGGATCGCCTCACCAAGCAGGTTGACGTTCATGCGCACGCCTTCGTTGCGCCGCTCCGTCAAGTGCTTTGACAACATCTCCTTTTCGGCGGGCAAGATCACATTGGCCGTTTCCTGCCGCATCTTTTCCTTGACCAGCGGCACAGCAACTCCAGGAAGATAGCCACCAAACGATTGGAAGCCCCGGAGCATCGTACGATCAACGGGGCTGAAGAACCGAGGAATCCCTTGAACGTCCAAGATGTGCACCAATTGATCAGCGGCCCGCGCGGCGCGATCGCTTCGAAAGGCTTGGTCGGTCAATTGCGTCAACGTTGCTTTGTCGGTCGGATTCTGGACCATGCGATCCAGCTCTGCTTGCTGCCGCCGCTCGGCAGGCGTCTGCAACTGCTTTGCCCGCGCTTGAATCGCACGAGCCAAGCGGATTGCCGCACTGGCGACGGAGTCAATGTTGCCGGGATCGCAATCGCTGAAATCGCGGAGCAATGCTTCCAAATTTAGAGATGCCATAGGTCGAAGATTCCAATCCCAGCTAGAAAATACTGTTTTCAAAAACCAACCAGCATCGGATCCGCTGTGTGGATATGCTGTGTGGATATATTGTGATCCATGAGCAAGCCGAACGCAGCCCACTAAACGGGCGGCTCGACGGTCGATTTCTCATTTGAATCGCTGCCTACTCTCACTCGCAATGCCAAAGTGACAATCCATGCTACGTAGCTTCCGCCCAGATCCCCAAGTGACGGCTCTTCCTGCGACCACTTTTGCGGCAATGACATTTGCAGTGCCTGCCTGTTTGCTGGTTGTCGTATTGCTTGGCTCCAGCGGCAGAGCCCTCGCTCAGACCAGTTCACCCCTGCGGCTAGGCATGATCGGACTAGATACTTCGCATTCTCCCGGCTTTACAAAGATCATCAATAGTCCAAGTGCTACGGGTAACCTGGCAAAAGTAAAAGTCACCGTCGCCTATCCAGGCGGAAGCAATGACGTCGAAGCCAGTTATACGCGGGTGGAGAAATTCACCAAAGAGATTCGAGAAATGGGCATCGAAATCGCACCTTCTATCGCCGATTTGGTGACAAAGTGCGACGCAGTCCTCCTTGAAAGTGTAGACGGTCGGATTCATGTCGAGCAGTGTATCCCTGTCTTCAAAGCTGGACTGCCAGTTTTCATTGACAAGCCATTAGGCGGCAACCTGATTGACGCTCTTACCATTGATGAAATTTCGAGACAACTTGGCGGGCGCTGGTTCAGCAGCTCCTCACTCCGATTCAGCCCTTCGATTATTCAGTTCCGCGAAAACAGAGATTTGGCAGAAAGTGTTGTCGGCGCCACGAGCTGGGGTCCGTACTCAACGGAGCCTCACCACACCGATTTGTTTTGGTACGGAATTCATGCAACAGAGACACTTTACACAGCCATGGGGACAGGCTGCAAGTCAGTCACTTGCACCGGCACGAACACAGTCGTTGCAACCGGGACATGGCTGGACGGCCGCGTTGGTACCGTTCGAGCGATCGGAGCAGGAAAGAAAGACTATGGTTTAGTCGTCTTCGGTAAAGACAAAATCACCATTGGAGGCAAATATGCTGGATCGACTCCCTTGGTGGAGCGTATTGCAGATTTCTTTGTTGACAAGTCCACACCTGTAGCGAATGCTGAAACTCTGGAACTGTTGACTTTCATGGAAGCTGCCGCCGAATCGAAGCGTCGTGACGGAGCGGCCGTGACACTTGAAGAGATCCTTCAACGAGATCGACCAAAGGCGATCGCCCGAGCCAAAAAGCTGCTCGCTCAGTAAACAAACTGGCCAAAAAAAACACACCTCGCACCGGAGCGCAACGATGGCTAGAACCCGAGATCGCCTCAAGCTGTTGCCCGCGCCCCTAGGGCCCAGCCTTGCAATTGCTCTAACAACATGCTGCTTGGGCCCGCTCGCTGTCGGCCAAGTGCCGCAACCGCCAGCACAATCCTCAGGCAAACCAGTCGTAGGCAAACCAGCCACAAGCAAGGCTATTCCCAGGTCGCAACGCGGGCTGGATTCAGTCCGCTTGAGCGATGGCAAGCTCTTGCTGGGATTCACCTTGCAAGCTGCTCCGCCGGGAACAATTCAGTTTGCCGTACCGAAAGATTGGCTAGAGAACCGTTACCCAGGTCTCTTCAAAGAAAAGGCATTGGCACTTCAGCAAAGCTACAACGAAAATAAAGAGCAACTCACCAAGAGAATCGAGCAGTGGCTGAACCAGGAAGTCGTTGCCAAAGCAAAAGACGGCGTCATCAAACGCGTTCTGGAGGACGAGCTCAAGCAAATCGTCTCAAAGGACTTTGACATTGATTCGATCGAGTTCATCCCACTGTCTCTCACCAGGAATGACTACAAAAAGCTCGAGATTGCAAAACCCGATCATCGCAAAATTGGAGGCTTGGCCTACCAGTTCGACCTCGATAACGTTGAAACACGCCCGGCATACGCCTTGCGCCGCGAACTTGAATCTCTAAACGTCGACATTGAGACCGAAAAGGTCGACCTAAGCGACCAACTCCCCAGCTTGGCAAGCGATTCGCAGAAACAGTGGAACGCGAGACAAGCCATCTACGAGCACAACTACGTCAAGCCGCTCGAGTTCCAAGGCACCAGACAATCACACTTTCGAACGGACAAAGAAACAAGCACAGCTACCCTGCTCGCCCAACTGACATCGCAGACAGATCAAATTTCGCAAATCGGCCGTGAACTTGGCCTGCCCGAATTCAGCGCACCACAGGCGTCAGCGAAATGGTGGGAAAAAGCATGCCAAGAAGCTGAATCAGAAGGCCATCGTGGCGTTGCGTTCAAGATCGTTGAGTCTTCAATGAACCAGCAAGTCGCGACTGTCGAAATCTACTTCTTCTTTCGAGACGATAGCGGCGAATGGAATCAACTCGCAAAATTCGCCGCTCAAGCAAACGCCGCAGATCAGAAGCAAGAACAAATCGACGAACTTGCTCAGCAGCCCCAAGTTCAGGAAATCATCAAGATGACTGCCGGCCTAGGCATCGACATGTCCGACCGCCTCACACTCGCGCTGCGATACGGCGCCGCCTGCCGACAAGCACTGAGCCAGGCGACTGGTGAATTCCAATTATTCCTCGGAAAGTACCTCAATCGCCTCGACGGCCCTGCCCTGCCCAAGCTCTGAGCTTACTCAGAATCCATGTAGCTACATGTACTTGGCAACGCTGGCCTTCATGAAGGCCAACCCTTCAGTTGCAAGCTGCAATTCGTCGTCGAACATGCGACGCCATATTCGGGTCGCAGCAGCCAGTTCGGGCAAGGCCAGACCAAACGCCTCGATCACCATCCAGCCATCGTAACCGATGTTGCCAATGCCGCGCCAGTTCTTCTCCCAATTGACATTGCCCGCACCAGGCGTACTACGGTCATTTTCACTGATGTGAATATGGAGAAGCTTGTCCTTGATCTCGGAAAGCGTTCCTTCGATATCCTTCTCTTCAATATTGCTATGGAACGTATCGTACATGATTCCACAAGCTGGGTGATCCACGTCGCGGGCAAATCGTGCGGCGTCAGCATGTGCGTTCAGGAAGTAGCATTCGAAGCGATTGAGTGCCTCAACACCCAATTGAACCCCAACGCTGCCAGCGTGTTCGGCTACAGTACGCATACTCTCAACACCCCAAGCCCACTCGTCTTTCGTCGGCCCCGCACCGGAGAAGTGTCCCAGCGCCGAATGGTAGGGTCCGCAAAGGGTCTGCACACCGGCTGCGGCGCAGCAATCTAGTGTTTTTTTTGTAAGCTCAACGCCCTTGGCGCGGACAGCCGCATCGTCACTGATCGGGTTGTCCTCTAAGTTACGAACCGTAACGGCCGTTCGCTCCAGACCGAGATCATCTAGGCGTTTCCCCCAAGCTGCGTAGTCGAGATCCAAATTGAACAGGGGAATTTCCACACCGTCATAGCCTGCCGACTTGAGCGCCTCCAAGGTTGGCAGCATGTCGTCATTGATTTCACCACCCCAGAGCAACAGGTTCATACCGTATTTCATAGTTCTTCCGATTCTCGTTTAGCAGTTTTCTAACCCTGGATTCTCGACCAAGTCGATTTCGGAATCCATTGCACAAGCTCGCTGAGAAAACAGGCTCGAGTCCCAGCGGGCCGTATTCTACCGTCTCACCAGCACTTATACACGCACCTACCAATAGATTTACTCGCCACCACCATTCGTCTTGTAGAGGTCTGGTTACAGCAGCCTACATGCCCCCCATCTCACCACGCTATTCATCACACACTGCGCTATACATAACACTCGGCGGACAAAAAACATTCGGCTAACAAAACGCAACCAAGAACGAGGCGGCATGTGCTCTACGGAGGCGTGAGCAGCTCATCGGCGTGTTTACGAACACGATTACGAGCGTCGGCCAGCCAGAGGGCGACGCGGTCAGGCATCATGGGCAGGCCAATGCGGCGCATCACTCCATTGAGACGACTGAGCAAAAGTTTGTCGTCGTGATAATCAGCTAAAAATCTCACCTCAATGAACCTGGGCAATAGGTCTACGAGTTTCTCGACCGGCTTTTTGCAGATTGCATTGGCAGCCGCCTGCACCCGCTCAGGATCCAAGGATGCCAGGTTGTCGTAGTAACGATCCAGCAACCCAGCATCACGTTCGCAAAGAATGGCATCCAAGAGCAGCTCGACACTGATATGGCCGGCAAACCCCGCCTGATGACCAAGTCCTTTTTCAAGTAGCTCGCGCAGCTCGACCGCGAACTCGGTGCTCATCGACACGAATCGCGGACACTGATGAAACCAAAAGTCATCAGTGTGGTGTTGGACACAGCCTTTCGCGAACTCAGCGAACACTGGATCTTCGTGCTCGGTTACCGGCAACGCGTATTGCCGACGAGCACGATTCTTGCGATCAATCACGCTCATCCAATCCGGCAATCCCGTACCAGCGGCAAAGTAAGGGTTGTCCAGGTGCAGATAAGCGTGAGAGAGGTAGTTCACTGGTTGAAATTGCCCGTTGGTTGGCGCCTGCGGTGATCCGCTTCGTTAAACGTTTTCCCAAGTGCGATTTGCGCCGCTCTTGAGGACGGCGTCGCAGACCTTTTGAGTCTCAAGGGCGTCGCGGAAGCTTGGGTGAGCAGGCTCGCCACTGTCGAGACTCTTGAGGAAGTCGGCGACTTGGTGTGTGAACGAGTGCTCGTAGCCGATCTGAAGTCCTGGTACCCACCAGTTGCCCATGTACGGCTGGTCACCATCGGAGACGTGAACGCTTCGCCAGCCGCGAACGATCGAATCGTCGGAGTGGTCGAAGTACTCGAGGCGGTGCAGATCGTGCAAGTCCCAGCGAATGCTGGCGTGCTCACCGTTGATCTCAAGCGTGTACAGTGCCTTGTGGCCTCGGGCGTAACGTGTTGATTCAAACAATCCGAGCGAGCCATTGCCGAAGTGGCAGAGGAAGGCACACGCGTCATCGATCTTGACAGGTTGCTTTTCGCCCGTCTCGGCGTGAACACGTTCCTTAACAAACGTTTCCGTCATCGCGGTAACATCTGTGATGGAGCCGTTCAGCCAGATTGCGGTATCGATACAATGCGCCAACAAGTCACCGGTTACCCCGCTGCCTGCTGCTTCCGCATCCAAACGCCAGGTTGCAGCGCCCCCTTGAGGAACGTCGGCGTTGATCGTCCAGTCCTGGAGGAAGTTTGCTCGGTAGTGGAAGATCCGCCCAAGCTTGCCTGAATCGAGAATCTGCTTTGCCAAAGTCACCGCTGGAACTCGGCGATAGTTGTACCAAACCATGTTCGCGACACCGGCCGCTTCGACCGCTTGGCACATCTCTTCGCCTTCTTCGGCGTTCATCGCCAGCGGCTTTTCGCAGAGGATCATCTTGCCGGCCTTGGCCGCTTCGATCGCAATCGTTTTGTGCAGGTTATTTGGCGTACAAATATCAACCGCGTCGATATCATCCCGCTTGAGAAGTTCACGCCAATCGGATTCTACCGATTCGTAACCCCAGTTTTCGGCGAACGGCTTTGCTTTGTCCAGATTCCGAGCACACAATGCCTTGAGCACAGGCTTGTGTTCGCTTTCGAAAAAGTTGGCCGCTTGGACATACGCATTGGAGTGCGTTTTACCCATGAAGCCATAACCGATCATTCCGATGCGTAGTTCTTTCACAATAAATTTCCGTCGTCTAATGATTAAGTTTGTGGGTAAAGTGGAATGGGGGGTAAAGCGCAAATCCCAATGACCAAACTGGCTATTTGGGGCTAGGCTTCGTCTTCTTTGAAATCGTTGAACAGATTCTCATTAGTTCGTCAGCTTCCTTCCAACTTAGCCGCGCCAAATCGGCACATTTCGGCTCTGCTTTGACGACCATCCGCAACCAGTGTTTCGTCTCGCGCAACTCGCGGCGGCAAAGACTAATTCGATAACGAAACTCCTTGGGTGAATCGCATTCGTCAGCTTCGGCCATGTTCGCACCGACGCTTGTCCCAGACCGAACGATCTGCGAAATAAGTGGCTTCATCACAGCACTAGTCGGAAGCGACTGAGCGAGTTCAATTATTTTTTCGCCGAACAGAGCAGTTCGTTCAACCAGGTCAAATGTTCTGCCCATGGTGATTGACTATTTGGTAATTGCCTATTTGAACTTTGGCCACCAGCGACTACTCCCAACCGTGGGCGTTGCGGACCTGGATCATGGTGTCGAGGATGGTGTTCCAGGTGGAGGGGGTTTCTAAGGTGGCGTTGGGGAACATGCAGCCGTCCCAGCAAATGTGTTTGATGCCGCGGGATGGTGCGTCCTTGAGCCAGTAACCTGCGCACTTGACGATGTCTAGCTTGCCGTTCGGGTCATCGGCCTGACAGTGCTTGCCAGTCTTGTCGTGCGAGCCAGCCCCGTGAACTTCACCGTCATTCTGAGCGACGTGGAAGTCGATCGTCCATGGCCGGAGCTTGTCGGTCATCTTCTCGTACGCCGCGTAAAACTCCTCGTCCGAGTAGCCTTCGTGCAGAAGTGCGTGCTCGGGAGCGTTGTAGCCCATCAGGTACAAGTACGTGTGCGCAAGGTCAGCCTGGAAGCCGAGCGACTCTGGCATGCCAACTTCTTCAAGCAGGTCCAACATGTCCTTCCAACTGTGCATGCCTGCCCAGCAGATTTCTCCTTCGGCGGCCAGGCGTTCTCCGCTGTCTGCAGCAATCTTGGCTGCTTCCTTGAACGTGCCCGCGATCTTGACTGTGTTGGCCTTCGTGTCTTCGCGCCACTTCTCGACACCGAACTCCGCCGAGTCGATTCGAATGCAACCGTACTGGCGAACACCGTGCTCATTGAAAATCTTGGCGATGCGGCAGGCCATCTTCACCGCGGACAGAAATTTATCCGTCGCTTCCTTGTCGCCCATTGCGGAATCACCAACGGTGCCCGGCCAGACGGGTGCTACCAACGAGCCGACTTTGAAGCCCTTGCCGGCGATCATGTCGGCAATTTCCTTCAGCTCGTCGTCGGTTGCTTCCGGGTTGGTGTGAGGCAAGAAGAGGAAGTAGTCGATGCCTTCGAACTTCTGTCCGCCGACTTGAGCAGCAGCCGTCAGGTCGAGCATTTTTTCTAGACTGATCGGCGGCTCTTGGCCTTCATCGGTGCCTTTACCAACAAGTCCCGGCCACATTGCGTTGTGTAGTTTTGGTGCTGCGTTTGTCATGGTATTCTCCGGGAGTTGCTTTGGATTGTCGCCTTTCGCTCTGCGAAAGTAGCGTTGATAAGTTTGTTTGGAGGTGCGTTGTGTGCGTACGCCTGCGACTGGCGGTCAAACAGCTCGGGTCGCGTACGCCTGCGATCACCGGCTAAACACGCATTTCGTGCACCAAATAGGCCGGAGCAGGCCGTTTTTTGCGAGCAGCCTGTTTTATTCCGTTGCGTGGCGGGTTACAAGTAAGGCGCGTCTAATTCACTCTCCTTCGCGAACAATAGCCATGCGAATCCCCCTACCATCCCCGATTGAAGTCCGACAAGCTCCGGACCTAAGCCGAATTGAACCTGCCGCGCAAGTCGTTTCATGTGGCTCGGGAAACTTTCGAGTTGCTCGATACGCACTATCAGATGGGCTGAGCGAAGGCACAGAGCTACTGGTGATCGACAGCGGTCGAGTACGGGCGGCCATCTGTCCAACTCGAGGAATGGGGCTTTGGCGAGCAACCATTGACGATTGCTCATACGGTTGGAATTCGCCGGTTCCGGGCCCCGTTCACCCAGCTTATGTTTCGATGGATGACCCAATTGGCTGGCTCGACGGCTTTGATGAACTGCTCGTTCGCTGCGGAATGCGGAGCTTTGGGGCGCCCGACTTTGACGAAACAGGCAAGCTACTCTATCCACTGCATGGCCGAGTCGCGAACTTACCAGCCCGAGACGTGACCATTGAAATTGATGTCGAACATTCGCTCCTGAAGCTGAGCGGCATGGTCACGGAAGCAAGATTTCTGCAGTTCAAGCTAGAGCTTAAAGCGACCTATATTTTCCATCTCGACCAGCCAACCATTGAAGTCGTTGATGAAGTCACGAACAAGAGCTCGCAGCCGGCCGGTGTGCAGATGCTTTACCACATCAATGTTGGCGAGCCAACTCTCAGCGCTGGAGCCAAAATGCACTTGGCCGCGGACCGCATCGTTGCCCGAAACGAACGGGCCGCCACCGACCTGAGCTCCTGGGACACTTACCAAGGCCCGACGCCCGGGTACGAAGAACAAGTTTATTTTTCGGCCAGCAAGCCGGATAACGACGGCTGGGCAAACGCTCTCCTGGCGGACGCATCAGGAGAAACCGGTTTCGGTGTACGCTACGATACATCCACTCTTCCCTATTTTACTCAATGGAAAAACACGGTCGCCAGCGAAGATGGCTACGTGACGGGCCTCGAACCTGGAACGGGTTTTCCGAACCCCCGCTCGTTCGAAGCCCAAAATGGACGAGTCGTTGAATTGGCCGGAGGAGAATCGCTGACCTTCCAACTTCAACTGGTGGGCATTCAAGACAAAGAGCGCCTCACTAAGCTGACCCAGCAAATCGGCTCCCAAGGCGGATCTCCAAAACTGGACGAATTCGATGAAAGATGGTGCGTCCCTCGCTAGGCCAACTGTTTGCGCTTCGGCAATGAACCAGCGGCTGAGCACCAAACCTTTTAACTCGCTGCAGCGGACCTGTTATCGCCCCCAACGTACTCAACACGACGCGGATACCATGAACACTTTACTACGTCGCAGTCTCACCCTATCGCTTGCTGCTTTCGCTGCCACCTTGTTGGGTTGCGGAGGAGGCAGCAACTCAGCCTCATCTGGCGACTCAGGAAAACTTCGCATCGCCGTCATCCCCAAGGGAACCAGCCACGAGTTCTGGAAGAGCGTGCACGCGGGAGCCGAAGATGCGGCCAAGGAACTCGGCAACGTCGAAGTCATCTGGAAAGGCCCGGAGACCGAGAACGATACCATGGGTCAAATCTCAGTCGTCAAGAATTTCATTACCAGCCGCGTTGATGGTATTTGCCTAGCGCCAAACCACTCCGAATCGCTGGTCGACGCCGTCTCAGAAGCAAACGCTGAGGGCATTCCAGTCGTCGTGTTCGACAGCGGTCTGGGTGAGGGCGCTGAAACGATTAGCTACGTCGCAACTGACAATTACAAAGGCGGCGTCATCGCCGGAGAACGCCTGATCGAAGCCATCGGCGGCAAAGGAAAGGTCATTCTGCTGCGATACAAGGAAGGTAGCGAAAGCACCGAACAGCGCGAGCAGGGCTTCCTCGACGCAATGGCCACCGCGCAGGACGTGGAAGTCCTCTCGTCCAATCAGTACGCTGGTACGACCACCCAAGAGGCCATGGCGACTGCAACGCAATTGCTCAACAAATACCGCGATGAAGTCGACGGGATCTTCGCCGTCTGCGAACCAAACTGCAACGGCACACTGGAAGCTCTCGAACAAACCGGATTGGCTGGGAAAGTCAAATTTGTCGCTTTTGACCCCAGCGAACGACTCATCGACGGACTTGAAAGCGGAGCGGTTTCTGGAATCGTACTGCAAGACCCTTATGAGATGGGCCGCAAGAGCGTCATGGCACTCGCTTCTAAGCTGGCGGGGGAGGACGTGGACGAAGTGATCTCTACAGGTGAACACCTGGCAACTCCCGAGAACAAGGACACGGACGAATTCAAGCGGCTTCTTTCGCCGAAGATCATCGATTAAGTAGAGTCCATTGTGCCATCTGACTTCAGGACACGGTTTGCTGCAGAAAAGAAGCATGGCGCTTGAATCCATCTTATCAATGAACAACATCTCCAAGCGATTCGGGGCAACCCAGGCGCTTGAGGATGTTTCATTGGACGCTCGTGCTGGTGAAGTGCTTGCACTGATTGGCGAAAACGGTGCTGGCAAAAGCACACTCATGAAAATCCTCGGCGGTGCTCACCAGCCCGACAGCGGAAGCATCGAACTGGCTGGAAAACGCCTCACCGCCGTTGGGCCGCAGGAAGCCCGTGAAGCTGGTGTTGCAGTTGTCTACCAAGAGCTCAACCTCGCACCGGATTTGTCGGTCGAAGACAACATCATGCTCGGCATGGAATGCTCTACCGCCGGATGGCTAAACCGGAAAAAGCAGCGGCAATTGATCGCTGAGGCCCTGGAGTTGCTTGGGCACGCCGACATGGATACCAAACAGATCGTCGGCACGATGTCGATTGGCTTGCAGCAGTTGGTCGAGATTGCTCGCGCTTTGGTTTCGAATGCCAAAGTAATTGTGTTCGATGAACCCACCAGTTCGCTAGAACGCTCCGATGTCCGCCGACTTTTTGACGCCATCGCTCGCTTGCAGGATCGTGGCATTGCCATCGTTTACATTAGCCACTTCCTGGAGGAGATCCGCGAAATTGCCACGCGTTACTGCGTCCTCCGCGACGGACGACTTGCCGGCACTGGCGAACTAACAGATGCCACAGACCAGCAAATCGTCGCCCTCATGGTTGGCCGCGACGTGGACACGCTGTTTCCGAAAGTTGAGCACACGATTGGTGATATAGTCCTGTCCTGCGAAGGCCTGAAGGGAACTCCAACTCCGACGTGCGTTTCCCTGAACCTCCGCCAAGGAGAGATCCTAGGACTCTTCGGTCTGATCGGTGCCGGCAGGACGGAGACGATCCGACACTTGTTCGGCCTCGAAACGGAAACCGCAGGCAGAATTGAACTTCGCACACAACGCTTAACGGGCAGCCCCCATCGCCGCATCCAATCCGGCTTGGGCTTCGTCTCCGAAGATCGCAAGGGAGAAGGCCTGGCACAAGAGATGTCCATCGAAGACAACTTAACGCTCAGCGACCTTGCTCCCTACAGCAACCTTGGCTTCCTGAATCTGCGCAGGCGCCGAACGAGCACGGAGAATTGGATGCAACGCCTTGAAGTCAAAGCTCGTGATGCGTCGCAGCCCATCTCTGCCCTCTCGGGCGGTAACCAACAGAAGGTCGCCATCGCCCGCGTCATGCATCAGGATGCTGAGATCCTGTTGTTGGACGAACCGACGCGCGGAATCGACGTTGCCACCAAAGCAGCCATCTACCGGCTGATCGGCGAACTGGCCGCAGAGGGCAAATCCATCATCTTCGTAAGCTCTTACCTGCCGGAGCTTCTGGCCATCTGCGACACGATTGGCGTCATGTCCGCTGGTCGATTGGTTGGATGCAAACCGCGGGGACAATGGACCGAGACTGAAATCCTGAAGACGGCCATCGGAAGCGCATGAAATCAAAATAATGCACCTGTACCGCAACGCCAACAACGTAAACTTACCGGACGAAGAAACGGAAACAACCCTATGTCAGACGATTCGAAGTCGAATCATTTTTGGCGGTTAAGCGAGACGCTTGGACCGCTACTTGCGCTTGTGGTCGTGACACTAGGATTTGCCCTGGCTGACCGCATCTGGGGCACAGGCACCTTTAGCGAGATCAGAAACCTGCGCGTGATGCTGGTCACAGCAGCCCCAGTCGCCGTTGCTGGCTTGGGAATGACGTTGATCATCATTGCTGGGGGGATCGACCTGTCTGCCGGCACAGCTTCCGTGCTGTGCGCGACTGTCTTTGCCGTGGCATTGAAGGCAGAGTATTCCATCACCGTCGCTCTCCTACTGGCCTTCTCCGCTGCATCCATATGTGGACTTGTCAACGGCCTGTTGATTGGCCTATTGAGAATCCCACCCTTCATTGTGACGCTTGGTACGATGACGATTTTCTTGGGCGTAGCGAAGCAATTGGCAGGTAATTCAACTGTCTTTGTAAGCCGAGAACTAATTCCTGTGTGGCTCTACAACCTGACGAGCACCAAGCCACCTCACGTCATGATGGGCGTGATACCACGCTTGCCGACGGGGGTCATTCTGGCGTTGGTCATCGCCGTTGTGGTCGCCATCTTGCTGCGCTACAGTGTCTTCGGGCGACACCTATTCGCGCTTGGCTCGAACGAATCGACGGCGCGGCTCTGCGGAGTCAACATCCTGCGCACCAAACTCCTCGTTTACGTTCTAGGTGGACTGCTCATCGGAATCGCAGGCATCTACTCGTTTTCGCTGGTCAAAATGGCCAACCCAAGCGAAGGGATTGGGCAAGAACTAAAATTTATCGCAGCCGTCGTCATTGGCGGAGGCAGTTTGAGTGGCGGGCGAGGAAGCGTGCTGGGCACCCTGGCTGGAGCGATGATCATGGGCGTGATTGCAAGCGGTTGCGCCCAGCTCGAGATCTCCAATTCGACGCAGGATATCATGATCGGTTGCATCATCATCGCCGCAGTCACGCTGGACCAATTTCGCGTTCGCAAACAAGAACTTGCGTAGAACTGCAGCGCTCAACTTCATTCTGGCTAGATCCATGCGAACTTTCAGACAAACGAAAACTTTTTGGCTGGCCGCAGCGCTTACATTACTACAAAATGCACCTGCTCTCTCTCACGAATTCACGCGAGACATCCGATTTGATGACGCGAAACCTGGCGGATTCACAACCATTGACCTTTCTGGCGTCCGGTTTCACTGCGAGCAGGGGAAGGCCGAGATTGATGGCAAGCATTCGGTCAGTGGCAAGCAGTGTCTACGGCTGCACGGCTCTACTAAAGAAGGCAGCTCTACCAAACAAGGAGATGCTTCGACAGTAGTCACACTTGACGCTTTTGACGGCATTGAAGAAGGCACGTTGCTGACATTCCGAGCCGAGCGTTGGACGAAGCGACCCGGTTTTCTCTTTCGCGTTGATCAGCTTCTTTCCACTGTACCCGAGGAACTAGATTCGGAACCGGTTGATCGATCACAAGGCAAGTGGGTTGAGATATACAACGGCGACGAGGCAATTCGCGTGGGCCGCGGCTTTCTCACGGAAGTCTCAATCCCACTCCGCCCAGAAACTACCACCGCGCTACGCTTCAGGTGCGAGAGCCCACCGGAAACGGGCATCTTGATTGACAACATCCGCTTGGCCGTGCCCAAACCCCAACGCGTGTCGTCCGTCAAATATCAACCATTGACCTTGCCATTGATTCGAGGCAAGCCCAGCCCCTTGGGAGCACTGAAAATCGAAACCGAGGGTAGCGTAAATCCTCTCCACGTCACGGCTGTCACCGTTGAATCGAAGAGTTTTGATGACTCGCCGCCGCTTGAGTACTTCGCGATCAACACGAGTGCTGCCAATGGAACAGCGGCAATTGTTCTCACGCCCAGCCGGTCGACCACTCGCAAAGAAGGCAATATCAGCTCGTTCACTTGCGCGACTCCACCACTGCGTGAAGGGGTGAACCAGATCGACCTTGCCTGCCAACTCCCCATGCAATGGCCCCTCGATTCGCAAGTCACGCAGCGCGTCACTTCGGCAACCCTTTCTGACGGAACAGTCGTTGATTTTGATTCACCGAGCCAAATCAACCGCCCTGCAGTTGGATTGCGCGACGGTGGCGACGACGGCGTACACACGTATCGCATTCCTGGGCTGGTTACGAGCAACGAAGGCAGTCTTTTGGCGGTCTACGACGTTCGTCGTGACAGCGGCGGGGATTTGCCGGGAAACATCGATGTTGGATTGTCGCGTTCGATCAACGGTGGTGAAAGCTGGGACAAAATGCGGATCATCATGGACATGGGGGATGATCCGAAGTGGAAATATGATGGGATTGGTGACCCTGCCATTTTGGTCGACGAAAATTCGGGCACGATCTGGGTGGCTGCAACCTGGAGTCACGGAAATCGCTCGTGGCGTGGCTCCGGCCCGGGATTGAAGCCGAACGAAACTGGGCAACTGATGTTGGTTCGAAGCGATGACGACGGCCAAACTTGGTCGCAGCCCATCAACATTACACAGCAAGTCAAAGCACCCGAGTGGTCTTTCCTTCTACAAGGACCAGGACGAGGGATCACCATGGAAGACGGAACCCTGGTTTTCGCGGCCCAATATCAAGACCCGCCCGATGCGACAAACCCCAGCAAGTCACGACTGCCGCATTCGACGATTCTCTACTCTCACGACCACGGCGAATCCTGGAACATCGGCACCGGTGCATTTGACGACACGACCGAAGCGCAAGTCGCCGAAATCCGCCCCGGTCAACTGATGCTCAATTGCCGCTACAATCGTTCGCCACATCGCGTTGTAATGACAACCAATGATATGGGACGCACTTGGCAAGAACATGCAACATCCCGCAAGGCACTTATCGAACCACGAGCTTGCATGGCCAGCCTGCTCGAAGCCAGGCCACTCGGCTCGACCACTCGATGCCTGCTTTTCTCCAACCCGAAAGACCTGCAAAGCCGGAAGAAGCTTACCATTGCAGCATCTTTTGACGCGGGCAACACATGGAAAACGCAGCATCAAGTCTTGCTGGATGAACGACCCGGCGCGGGTTATTCTTGCATGACGATGATTGACAATGAGACAATAGGTATCGTCTACGAAGGCAGCCAATCGGATTTAACATTTCAACGCATCAAGCTTTCGGAACTTTCCGAGTAAATACTCTGCTTCGCTACAGCCCTTTACAGGGCCCATCGATCGACACGGCCAACCGCTTGACATGGCCAACCGCCCCTTCCGAAGAAGTTGTTCTATGCAGCCTTTGAGCGATGATCGCCTGAAACATCTGCGGGACACCTACCGCGATGGGCTGCTGACCGACACGCTACCCTTCTGGATCAAGCATGCCGTTGATCGCGAACATGGGGGCTTCTTTACGGGGCTCGACCAAGACGGCACAATCATTGACACCGACAAAGCTGTCTGGCCGCAGGGGAGATTCACTTGGCTGCTGGGCGAACTCACGAATAGTCAACTGGCCAGCAGTGAACCGGTTCGTAGTGCGCGGACCGATGCAGACGAGCGAATACAATGGCTCCAGCTCGCGGAACATGGTGGCGCGTTCATGGAGTCGTTCTGCTTCGACCCAAACGACGGCCGGATGTGGTTTCATTTGACCCAGGACGGACGGCCGATTCGCAAGCGGCGTTATGCGTTTTCCGAAAGCTTCGCCGCGATTGCGTTTGGTGAACTTGCACTTGCTACAGGTGATTCGAAATACCGCCAGCTCGCCGAGGATTGCTTCGACGCGTTCGTCCATCATGATCCCAACTCGACTGCTCAAGGCCCCAAGTTCACCGACGTCCGGCCGACACGCGGGCTCGCCGTCCCGATGATTCGCATTGTTACCGCACAAGAGCTAAGACAATCCATTGACCTGAGCAATGCAGATAGCATCATCGACTCGGCCATCGAAGAAATTCGCCAATACCATGTCCGTGATGACATCGAATGCGTCGTCGAAACAGTAGGCCTGGACGGTTCATTGATGGACCACTTTGATGGACGCACGCTCAACCCGGGACATGCGATCGAAGGCGCTTGGTTCATCCTTCGCGAGGGGAAACACCGCAACGCGCCCGAGCTAATCAACCTTGGCTTGAAGATGCTTGATTGGATGTGGCACCGCGGCTGGGATCCCGTCCACGGCGGTATTTTGTACTTTGCGGATTTGCGTGGGCTTCCAGTTCAAGAGTACTGGCACGACATGAAATTCTGGTGGCCGCAATGCGAAACGATCATCGCCACCTTGCTAGCCTACCAATTGACTGGCGACAGCAAGTATGCACGCTGGCACACGCTCATCCATGACTGGACGCATGAGCACTTCCCTGACGCGGAACACGGCGAGTGGTTTGGCTATCTTCACCGTGACGGCTCGCTGAGCTCTCGCGGTAAAGGCAACCTATGGAAAGGCCCCTTCCATATCCCACGCATGCAGTTGACTTGCTGGGAGATTGCCGAAGAACTATGCAAGGCTAGCATCCCTTGAAACGAGCCCGGCTGGGGCTAAGGTTTCTCCTGCATGGGACAATTACAGACCAATCTGCCGCAGCCAGGGCATCCTGTTCCGTACTTGTCTTGGATGGCTTTACCAAGGTCGACTCCTGCAACGTTGGCAATCGTTGCCAGCCAGGCGATCACATCGGCGAACTCTTCTTCTTTGTCCTTCTGAGTGCCTTGTCGTAGTGCGCCAGCCAGTTCGCCCACTTCCTCCATGAGCCACATGAAGGTTCCGTCGATCCCCCGCTGCACATCTTTGTCGTAGTACATTTGTTTAATGACGGCTTGGAAGTCCGTCAGCGACACGTCAGGCGGAGAATCGGGGGAAGTAGACATGGTGATGTGTATGCGAAAATTGCTAGTGTGATCACGAGACGAAGGGCATTTTCTCGCCAGCGGGCCAGAGCTCACTATGCGGCCAGACGCGAGCGACTGTAGTAGCGATGA
>CAYPLE010000098.1:0-22425 GCA_964411445.1 uncultured Pirellulaceae bacterium | reverse complement strand
AGGCCGTCGATTGACGCAAGTCGCAGGGCGACGGCCTTGGAAGGCCACTTTACGACTTTTCCAAGGCACCGCAAATTGACTTTTGAGTTACCCTGGGGCGCCGCCGCTTCTTGGCACGACTTTGCTACTCAACCAAGCTCACTTTTTCGCTCAACCTGTGGTTCGTCGACTGAACCTTTTGAAAGCCGCCGGGTTGGCCGAGTTTTCGGCGTTGCCGCGATGCGGCGTTGATTGGTAAGCTTCCGGGTGTGTGCTGTGCAAGAAGCACGGCTATTTCCGCCAAGCTGGTGGCAGCGAAACGGTAAGCGACAAAAGGATGTGTCGACGATGAGCTTAACTCTGGAGCAAGTTGCGAAGTGCGTTTCGGGACAGCTAATCACCCCCCGGAACTTCGACGGTAGCGACATCAGCGAGATTCAAGTCTCTGACGCCCTTCCATTGCAAGAGGCAACCGCTGGAACACTGACGCTGATTGATGACCAAAAACACATCGATCGCGTCAACGCGTCCGACGCTGCTGCCGTCATCGCCCGGGAACAATTCGACGGCTGCAACAAGCCTATTGTCTTGGTCGCAGATCTTCACGCCGCCTTCACGTCTATCGTCCAAACCTTTCGCCCCAAGTGGAAGAGTCTCTCTGGCGTCCACCAATCAGCCGTGATTGATGCTTCTGCAACTCTCGGGACGGGCGTCACCGTCGGCCCAGGAGCAACCATTGGTGCTGGATGCGAAATTGGCGACCACTGCACTATTGCCGCTGGCGTCCACATCGCACCAGGCTGCGTGGTTGGAGACGACTGTCAGATTTTGCCCAATGCTGTACTTTACGAAAACACTCGAGTCGGCAATCGCGTCTTGATCCACGCTGGAGCCGTGCTGGGCGGTTACGGATTCGGATACCGGCAAGAAAACGGCCAACACATTCGGACTTCGCAACTTGGCTGGGTAGAAATTGAAGACGATGTTGAAATTGGCGCCGTAGCCACCATCGACCGCGGCACCTATGGAAGCACTCGCATCGGAGAAGGTACGAAACTCGACAATCAAGTGCAAATTGGACACAACTGCCAGATTGGTAAACACAACCTCCTGTGTTCCCAAGTGGGCATTGCTGGTTCGACTACGACTGGAGATTACGTCGTGCTTGCGGGACAGGCAGGCGTCGCAGATCACCTGCGTTTGGAAGACCGAGTGGTCGTGACCGCGCAATCGGGCGTGATGCATAACTTGGAAGCTGGAAAAGTCGTATTCGGCACTCCAGCAAGTCCGATCAAGCAGAAGATGCAAGAAGTTGCTCTGTGCAGCAAGTTGCCGCAAATGCGAAAAGACCTGAGGGCACTCACGAAGACGGTCGACGCCCTCACTGCTCCCCAAGATACAGCTCCGCAAGAAGCAGATGCTGACACGACCAAACGTGAAGCGGCCTAGAACCAGCCGCCCATTCGCTGCAGCCATGACTGCAAATATGGCAACTTTCTCGCTAGACCCGACTGATCCGATCAAGTTGATTCCACTACCATCCCTCACCACTGACCAACCATGGCTCACCTGAACGCACTCGAAGAACTTTCAGGCAAACGCGTCGGCATCGTTGCTGGCTGGGGAAGTTTCCCCGTGCACGTGGCCCAACGGTTGTCGCAGGTAGGGTGCACCGTAGTAACAGCCGGGTTGAAGGGCCATGCTGGAAGTGAGGTCCGAACCGCGTCGACTAGCTATCGCAGCTTTGGAGTGCTCAAACTGGGCGCGATGCTGCGATATTTTCGCAAATCAAAGGTTGAGCAGGTCGTTTTTGCTGGCAAGATTTTCAAAGACCGAATCCTGCACAGCGGCCTGGGCTGGATAGGCCACGCTCCTGACCTCACCTGCGTGCGAGTACTAGGTGGCAGTTTCATCACCCGATCGCGAGACGGCGCCGACGACACTATCCTTTCAGCGGTCACTGAAGAATTCCTGCGGCGCGGAATCGAAGTCCTTACGATTCAGCAATGTGCGCCGGACATTCTGGTTGAGGCGGGAGTCGTGGGCAACGTAGTCCCTAGCATCCAGCAAAACAGCGACATTGACTTTGGTTGGAACATCGCCAAGGGGATGGGCGGACTGGATGTAGGCCAAAGTATTATTGTCAAGGACCAGATGGTGATTGCCGTGGAAGCGGTCGAAGGTACTGACTCTCTCGTCAAACGCTCCGCCGAACTTTGCCCTCGAGGTGGTTTTACGCTGATCAAAGTGGCCAAACCGAATCAGGACATGCGTTTCGATGTTCCGACAGTTGGCGTGCAGACCATTCGCAGGATGGCAGAATGCGGTGGGCGGGCCATCGCCATCGATGCGGACAAGACGATTATGGTTGATCGCGAACAGACAATTGCCCTCGCAAACGCCCTTGGCATTGCCATCGTTGCCCTTCGCGACGACCAAATCGGACTTGTCAGGCAAACGTCGAATCAAGATTCGACCCAGCGAGAATCTGAGCTGAGCTCTCAAGCTACAACCGGCGGGCTGTCGAGAGGCAGCTATCCGTTCAATCGCTATCGAGCGGCTTAGAACGCTCCAAGCTCGGGGCGCGTTTCTTTGCCTGCAGTGACCTTTTGCGTCTCGCACCGGTGTATTCAGGCGTTCTTTCTCGGCACAAAAAAAACGACTCTCGAGCGAACTCGAAAGCCGTTTTGTATCTTCTGAAAGAAGTCAGTTGTTAGGCGGGCTGATTAGCAGCCACATCCGCAACCGCTAGATGCACCGCATCCGCCGCAACTGCTGCTGCAACCAGCAGATCCGCCGCAAGCGCTAACAGCGCCACCGCAGCCGTTGCTGACAGGAACGGTTACTTCTTGAGCAACCATGACGCACTTGCGAACTTGTACTTCCTTTTCAACTTGAACAGGAACACAAACGGTGACGTCAACAACCTTTTCTTCTTCAACGTTGTTGTAAACAGTTACTTCGTACTCTTGCTCTTCAGTTTCAGCTTTGCATTCGGTAACGGTGTACTCACGCGTCTTTTGAACTGGGTTGCAAACGGTAACGTTGCGAGTACGAGTTTCAGTCTTGTACGAGCACTGGTTTACCATGCGAGTACGAGTTTCTGGAACCATCTTGCAAACTTGACGCGACTGCATTTGAGTTTCGTTAACCCAGCTACACTTGCGAACGGTACGCATGCGTTGTTCTGGAACGCACTTGGTGACCATGTACTCAACAGTTTCCGTAACTGGCTTGCACTTGGTAACAGTTACTTGACGAGTCTTCGTAACTGGACGGCACTTGGTGACTTGAACGTCCTTGGTGACGTTTTCGATCGTGCACTTGGTGACGTTGTAGCTGTAAGGAACGTCTTCGTAGACAGTTTGGTAAGTGGTGCAAGGAACTTGCTCGGTGACAACGTTAGGAACCCAAACGCGACGAGTAACTGTCGTTGGGCATCCGCCGCCGCATGAACCGCAACCGGTGTTGCAGCTACCGCAAGAGTTGCATCCGCCGCAACCGCCACAGGTGCTAGCAGCACCGCAACCGCCGCAAGCGCTTCCGCCGTTGCATCCACCGCCAACTTCAACAGTCTGGCACTGGTAGCTTCCCATGTCCTTCGTTACCGTTCGGTAAGTCGTGACTGGAACTCGCTTGCAAACCTTGCGAGTCGTGTTGACGGTCTCGGTGTAAGGCTTGCGAACTTGGTAGGTTTGCTGAACGGTTTCAGTGTAGTTCTCATACGCTGTATAAGGTTGTTCAACGACTTCGGTGTAAGAAACCATCTTGGTAACTTGACGAGTCGCCTTTTCTTGCGTTGGAACCATAACTGTGTAAGGAACCTGTACGTCTTCGTAAACTGGCTTACGAACCGTTACTGGAACCTGTACGGTTTCCATCGTGCGAACGTTGACTGTGTACTCTTGAGGTACTTGAGTCACAACTGGAACTTGCACTTGGTACTCTTCGACCTTCGTCTCAGGAACCATTTCCGTGTAAGTAGCAGTCTTCGTCACTTCGTGTGGAACCATCTTGGTGACGGTTCGAGTTCGCTTCTCAACAGAAGGAACGCTCTTCACAACCTTGATGGTCTTCTGCTGAGTCTGCTGTTGCATCTCAGTAACGGTGATGGTCTGTGTCTCAGTAACGTACTGAGGAACCATGACGGTCTTTGTGGTGTACGTGGTACCACAAGCGCTTCCGGTAGAAGCAGTCGCACAACCGGAGCATCCGGAAGTAACAACTTGTGATGCAGAGCCGCAGCTCGAGCATTGGGCATGAACAGAGCTAGCAACGAACGCCGCAGCCAGCCCCATCATTGCGAAAAACGGGCGAAACTTCATGAGGTTCTCCTCTAGAGGTATCAACTATTGGCCGGCGGGCCAGCCTGGTGTATCAGCCGCACTGTGCGACGATCAAAATTCAAATGCTATCAACACGTCTACTTTGGGACGTTGCGGCAAGACAGGAGGTCCGGTCAGGGCAATGGGCGTGACATCCAAAGTGAAGAATCCCCCCCAAAGGTCGAGGGATCACAGTTGAGTTACCAGAGTGTAGCTGATCACAAAGGGAACGCGAGTGGCGGGCGTTATATTTTCCGCAATTTTTCTGATTCGCCTAAACCGAAATCTTGAAGCGTCTGAGGCGTGCCGAAAACCCTGCGATTCCAGGGAAAAAATGCACCATATTAAGCTGCGGACTCTACGGCGACTTGTCGCGTTAAACTAGTTTCGTCGCTCAGTAACATCCCCAGCTAGACACCTTGAACATACCAGCAAGGGCCGTATCGGGCCCCTTAGTGCGTTCGGCGCACCTTCGCCAGTTTCCGGCGTTAAGAAAAAACGCCACAAGTCAAAAACGGAACTTGCAGGTGGTCTCGTTGCCCCCAGGAGGGCGTTGTCTTGTCGGGGTTTTCGCAGAACTGCATCTTTTCTACCTCAACACTACGTCAGGCTTTGAACTTCCAACGCAGCCGACCAGCGATTGGGGGAACCGCCAAAGCTAGCATCTACGGCAAAAGCGACCGTTTCATCGCCAGGAACGTTCGCGTGAACCTGGGAGCGAGGCCTTCCTCGTGACCCAGCCTTCAGGGAAGTGAACGATCGCGGGAAGTGCATTCGCGAACGCGGGAGTTTGCGCAGAGATTTCTAAACGAGCGATTCAGTCTGCGAATGGGCCGTGTAAACCGCAGGGCGTTTCGGCAAAGCGCATTCTTTGACCCCTCGGCTTGCGTTAAGGGAACGACGCGGACCCGACGCCGGAGAAAGCTGCCTTTAAGCCTTGTTTTTGTGCTGTCTTATTTGATCCGCAAAATTCGAATGTAAGGCTAGCAGTCAATCTGGTTACAGTTGCTATTAAAAATGCCGATTCATATACTTTGATCAGTTGAATGCATGAAGCGTGTGTACGGCGAAGGCGGAAACGGCGGTCGCAAACGGTCCTTTCATGTTGCTGAAACATCGAGCAACTGGCATGGCACGACGACGACAGTCCTGACGAATCGGTTTGTTCAGGGGAGCTCTATAGTGACAGCTACAGATAATGCATCCGCGCGAAAAGTGCTGTGGGTCGACGCTGGTGTGGCAACGACCGACGGCAATAGCTCTACCGATGCACCTGTCGGTGAGGATCGTGTCAGCAATGACGATGACTCTCGCTCAGTTGTCGCGCACAATATTCCTGAGGGCGCCGAGACAGAGTATGCCGATGACGGCGTTCAAGCAATTTCGCTGTTGCAGTCTGGGGACTACGAAGGCGTTTATCTTTCCGCGCGGCGTGGCGGCGCGCAGAGCCTGGTCCGATTGCTGCAGAGCGAACGCATTTTAGAAGGCATGCCTGACGGCGTAGCTCTGATCAACGAGAACATGGCCGTCACCTGGGCAAACAAAACGCTGCAGCAGTGGGCTCAGGTTGCGGATCCACGCGGATTGAATTTCTACGCAGTGCTGGGCAACCCGCAAATTATGGGGCCTGACTTCTGCCCCTTTCATACGGCGCTGGCAACATCCGCCTCCAGCAGCAGCACGTTGCAAACTGAAGATAATCGCTACTTTCAAGTGCACGTAGCGCCACTTCGCGATGCAGCCACCGACCAAGCCGCCTTGGTGGCTACGGTCACCGACATCACAGGCGAAATCAACCAGCAAAACAAACTGGCTGCGATTCACCAAGCCGGCATAGAGCTGACGGATATCACCCCCGATGAAATTTCATCGATGGATACCTTCGAGCGGATCGAATTGCTGAAGGACAACATCCGCCATTACACGAAGGACCTGTTGAACGTCGACGTCATCGAAATCCGCTTGCTTGAGCAGACCACCCGCGTGCTACAGCCGCTGCTGGGTGTTGGAATTGACGATACCGCCGCAAACCGGCCACTGGAGGCCAAAATTCAGGGCAATGGTGTCACCGGTTACGTCGCTGCCACTGGCAAGAGTTACTTGTGCCAAGACGCTACTCAAGATCCGTTGTATCTGTCGTCTTTCGGCGGAGCAGCCAGTTCGCTGACTGTGCCTTTGTTGCTGCATGAGACTGTTATTGGCACGATCAATGTCGAAAGCAACACGATCCGAGCCTTCGACACAGCAGATCTTCAGTTCTTAGAGATCTTTGCGAGGGACGTCGCCGTTGCACTGAACACCCTGGAGCTTCTAGAGCGTCAAGAGAACCAAGCGGCCGCTCGCAGTTGTTCAATGATTCACCGCGGTGTAGCCGTTCCGCTGGACAACATACTCAATGATGCGGTCAATGTGATTGAACAGAATTTGGGACACGACGTCGAAGTGGTCACGCGACTGCGACGAGTCCTTGAGAATGCTCGGGCGATACGCAGCGTGATTCAGAACATCGGTCAGCAAATGGCCCCAGCTCCGGCGGTCCCGGCAGGTGTCAGCCCTGAGCAGCAAAATAAGTTGCTTGGAAAGCGCATCTTAGTCGTCGACGAAGACGCCGAAATTCTTAACGGCGCTCACGACATCCTGGATCCTTACGGATGCATCGTCGAAACGGCTCACAGTGGCGATGAAGCGGTGTACATGTATCGCAACAGCGGCATGGATCCCTATGACGTTGTCATTTCTGCGATCCGGCTTCCAGACTATAGCGGCTATCAACTGATGCTTCGATTGATGAAAGTCACCGAATACGTGCCGATGGCATTGACGAGCGGCTTTGGATACGATCCGGGGCACTCGATTGTAAATGCGCGGAAAGCAGGGTTGCATCCCAAGGCCCTGCTCTACAAGCCGTTTAAGCTTCAGCAGCTATTGACCGTCATCGAAACGCTTCTCGACTACCAACCCGGCGACCAGGGGACCGCCCCGCCTGAGTCATCTGATTCCTAAGCCATCTAACAAGTGGGCTCTGAGCTGAACGCCGTTCGTTTGGCCGTCCTTCGGCTCACAGAATTGGCTTGCTGCTAGTCGCTGCGTGTCGAGCCGTCGAAGGCAGCTTCTTTCGATTTGACGTTCCCATCCGCTATCGGGTTTGCCCCATCCGCTTTCGGGTTGCGTTGCCAATCTTCGCGTTGTTGGATGAGCACTTCTCGCATTCCGTCTGCAGTGGGTTCCTTAAGCCGGTTTTCTTGGAGATTGCCCACGAGCGGCCGCCCTGCGTTATGATAACGCGACTTACCGGCGTCGGCTTCTGCGTTTTCTCGCCCGACGCGAAGCCCCCACCGTCAACTTCCCTCTTCTACTGGAGTCCCACCATGAAAATTCTGCAGTCCGCCGCCGCTATCGCCTTGTTGGCGTTCGCTCCCGCCGCGACACGAGCCGAACTGTCCTTGCCAAACGTATTTTCAGACCACATGGTGCTGCAACAAAAGCAGGCGAACAAGGTTTGGGGGCGAGCTGATGCTGGCCAGAAGGTAACGGTCAAGCTCGGCGATCAATCCCATCAGGCAACGGCCAATGATGATGGCGACTGGCATGTCATGTTGGACCCTGTCGACGCCAGCTACGATGCTCATGAATTGTCCGTCACCGCGGGTGAGGATAAGGTGACCATTAAAGATGTATTGGTTGGCGAGGTCTGGATTTGCTCCGGGCAATCCAACATGGCATGGAAAGTCAGCAATACCAACGATGCCGACTTGGTCAAGATTTCCAGCGACTATCCCCAGATCCGCATGATCAACTTCCCTCGTCTGGGAACGCAGTCTCCGGTTTGGACGCACGAAGGTAGCAACTGGATGGTATGTAGTCCCAGTACTGTGGGCGAGTTTTCAGCCGTCGGCTATTTCTTTGGACGACAGTTGCAACAAGTCCTGGATGTACCCGTCGGATTAATCAATAACGCTTGGGGCGGTTCCGCCTGCGAAGCTTGGATCAACCGCGACGTCATCTCATCTGCGGGCAAATTTGATTCGCGTATCAAGATGTTTGACGACATGGCTGCTGAGCTGGAGGAGCTTGAATCGAAGGAAAACCTGACGAAGAAAGACGCTGACCGCATCAAAGTCCTCAAACGAAATCTGACCGGAAACCAACGGCCCTCCAATATTTATAACGGCGTTCTGAAGAGTCATATGGGTTACGGCATCCAAGGAGCTATTTGGTACCAAGGCGAATCCAATGCTGGCCGAGCGTATTTGTACCGCGATCTATTCCCGCTGATGATCGATTCGTGGCGTCAGGAGTGGGGCGACGACCAGTTCGCGTTCTACTGGGTCCAGCTTGCCGACTTCCGCGCTGAATCCCCTGAGCCTCAAGAGAGTGCGTGGGCCGAGCTGCGTGAAGCTCAAACGATGACCATGTCCCGCCTGGAGAATACTGGCGAAGCGGTGATTATCGACATCGGTGAAGGCCGAGACATTCACCCTCGAAACAAAGTCGACGTCGGCCGGCGGCTCGCTCGTTGGGCGCTTGCCAAGCAGTATGGTTTTGACATCGCTCACAAAAGTCCAACTTATAAGTCGATGGAAAAGGACGGTAACAAGATTACGCTTTCCTTTGATGGCCTGCGCTCTCAGTGGCGTCCATTTGATGTGAACAGACCGGTTGGTTTTGCGATCGCCGGAGCCGACAGAAAATTCGTTTGGGCAAATGCCAAGGTTGAGGGCAAGAAGGTTGTCGTTTGGAGTGACAAAGTGAGCGACCCGGTTGCAGTTCGATACGCCTGGGCAGACAACCCAGTGTGCAACATGTTCACTACCGAGAATCTGCCGCTGACTCCGTTCCGCACCGATGAATGGCCTGGTGTGACGATCAACGCTGAGTAGAAGGTTTCCTGCGTAGTTGATCTGCGGTAGCAAATTGCCAAGCGTCGCGGCGACATCACTGTCGCTGCTGCGCGCCCTGGCGGCCCCGAAGGCTCGCAATGCCGCCGCTCGGAACTTATGATTTAGATCGCCTTTCGGCAGCTTGTTACTGCGGCAACTTGTTTGCATCTCGAATCGCCCCTTCGTTTCCCCACCGCTTGAGTCAAATCGCATGCGCCAATTTTGTGTTGCTAGTCTCCTGGTTTTCCTGCTGACCACGATGAGCGTCGCGGCAGATCGCCCCAACGTCTTGATGATTTTGGTCGATGATTTGAAGCCATCGTTGGGCGCCTACGGGGATGACTTTGTTCATTCGCCCAATTTGGATGCGTTGGCCAGCAGCGGTATGCGTTTTGATGCGGCCTACTGCAACCAAGCCGTATGTGCTCCCAGTCGAAACAATTTGCTCGTCGGGCAACGCTCGACCACTCTGGGCGTTTATAGCTTGGGCTTTCATTTTCGTCGAGCATTGCCGAGTGCTGTTACGTTACCACAGCATTTCAAGAATCATGGGTATCACAGCGCGGGTGTCGGGAAGGTCTTTCACGTTGGACACGGCAATATCAACGATGAGGCGTCTTGGAGCGTGCCGTTTCAACCCGACAAGGTGATTGACTATTGTTTGGAAGAGAGTACTGGTGGTCAGCTCACACGTGAAGAAGCATACTTCAGCAATCAGAAGCTTGGGCAAAACAAAAGTTTGCCGCGCGGGGCTGCTTGGGAGAAGGCGGATGTGGGAGACGATGCCTATGCAGACGGCAGGATCGCACGCGAGGGAATCCGTCGACTCAAAGACTACTCGGCATCGAAGCAACCTTTCTTCTTGGCACTTGGATTCACCAAGCCACACTTGCCATTCTGTGCCCCAACAAAATACTGGGACATCTACGATCCCGACGCTCTTCCCATTGCTGAATTGACGGTCCCGCCGATTGGTGCCCCCAAGTACGCTGGTAAGACGCTTGGTGAATTGAACCAATACAAACCGGTACCGCAGAATCCTCCTTTGCCACCCGAAATGCACCGAACGCTGGTCCACGGATACTACGCGGCTCTGTCGTACATGGACGCTCAAGTTGGATTGGTCTTGAAGGAACTCGAGCAACTTGGCTTGGCGGAGAACACCATCGTTGTCCTGTGGGGCGACCACGGTTACCACCTTGGCGATCATGGCAGTTGGACGAAGCACACCAACTATGAACAAGCCAACCGCATTCCTATCATTATTCGGGCCCCCGGAAAGACTGTCGGTTCATCTTCCTGCTCGCAAGTCATTGAGACGGTCGACATTTACCCAACACTGTGTGAGCTAGCGGGATTGCCTGACCCCGTCCAGTCGCTGGACGGAGAGAGCCTTGTGCCGGTTCTGGCAGGTAAGGGCAAGTTGGATGACAATTATGCCTACCATTGCTTCCCAAAGGCGAATCGTCTGGGAGAAGCGATTCGAACTGAGCGCTACCGCTTGGTACGCTGGACACCGAAGCCCAAAGTAAATGGCCCGAAGAATGCTTGGCAGAATAACGTCAGCTCCGACAGAGTCGAGTGGGAGTTGTACGACTACCAGACAGATCCGCTCGAGACGAAAAACCTTTACGAGGACCTGCCAGGCGTTGCTGCCGAATTGACTGAAATTCTCGAACAACAGCCCGCTCCGAAATTCAAGCAATAATCAACTGAGTTTACAGATGCACTGCTCGAATCGCGTTTTATTGCTACTTCCGCTATGTATTGGCCTCACTTGGGGGACAGCGGGGACACAAGCGTGGGGCCAGCCGGGATTGCACGAAAAGGCTGTCTCGTGGGACCGCAACGTCGGTGGTATCGTCCGTCGTTATTGCATTGACTGCCATTCAGCGGGTGAGGCGAGCGGTAATGTCAACTTGGAAGAAGACTCCAACGTCCGCGACATTCGCAATCGACGCGACAAGTGGCAGCGGGTGCGTTCGGTGTTGGAGTCAGGTGAGATGCCGCCCGCCGATGCTGATGAACTTGCACCGGAGAAGCGCAAGCAGTTTCTGGACTTTATTGCCTACGCGTTGGACAACATCGACTGTGAGTCGATTGATGGGCCAGGTCCGCCCGTATTGCGGCGTTTGAACCGCGTCGAATACGACAATGCGATTGAGGATTTGACGGGTCTACGGCTTGGGATCGCTAGCTCGTTTCCCGCTGACCCCATTGCGTTTGGGTTTGACAATACCGGCACCAACGCCTCGCTATCGCCAGCCGAAGTGGAGATGTACCACGCGGCCAGCAAGCAGATCATGGCAAGCGTTCGAGAATCAGAAGCACGGATTCGCAATCGTGTTTTCGGACCCAGCCCAGTCGCAAATGCTAGTTCCGATGAGCGGCGATCTGCGGCTCAGAAAGCCATCCGGCAGTTTGCCCAGCGTGCATTCCGCGGCCAAGTAGATGAGTACTATGTCAATCGATTGGTGCGTATTTTCGATCGAGGCATCAGCGAAGGCTTGGGCTATTCCGAAGCGTTATCGAACTGCTTGACGGCAGCGTTGATTTCCCCGCGTTTCCTATTCCGGCTAGAAGAGGACCGCAAAAGTGACAGCCCTATGGTTGCGGTGGGGGATTTCGAATTGGCGAACCGGCTGAGTTTCCTGTTGTGGTCACGCGGCGCCGATGAGGAACTGTTGACTTTGGCTCGGCAAGGGAGCTTGAGTGCCGGGCAGGGGGATGCATGGCGCGCGACCGTTGAGGCGCAGGTGGACCGGATGCTGCGCGACGATCGATCGATTGCATTGGCCGACAACTTCTTCGCCCAGTGGTTGGATTTGAAGCGTCTAAGCACGTACGCACCCGACAAGACCGCTTTTCCAGATTTTACTGCTGAGCTGCGCGATTCGATGCACCAGGAGGTCAGGCGAACTTTGCTGGCGATCATCCGCGACGAATTGCCGATATCGGGACTAATTGATGCCCCCGCCGCGTTGGTTGATCAGCGGCTGATTGAGTTTTATGGGTTGGAATCGCCTGACAGCGGGCCTGGTGGTGCGAGCGTGTTCACCAGTGTGGAAGTTTTGGATTCCGGCCGCGGTGGTTTGCTGGGCAGTGCAGGGTTCTTGATGCTTCAGGCGGACCCCGATCGAACGAATATCCCGCGACGCGGAAATTTTATTATGGGGCAATTGCTTGGCATCGCTCCCCCGCCGCCTCCGCCAGATGTTCCGGAGCTGGAGGTTGGTGCAAGTGACGAGAAACTGAGTCTACGAGAGATTTTTGAGAAGCACCGCAGCGCGGCGGAATGCAAGGGCTGTCATGCGAAGATTGATCCAATTGGTTTCTCGCTAGAGAACTTTGATGCCATAGGACGCTTTCGTGAGCTGGATCGCGGCGTTCCCATCGACTCGACGGGAGCGCTTCCCGATGGCACAGAACTGGATGGAATACGGGGGCTGAAAGCCTATTTGCTGTCCGAGCGGGAGCGTCTGTTGCGCACGATGGCTCAAAAACTGCTGATCTATGCCACTGGACGTGGATTAGTGGCCAGCGATGAATGCACGGTTCGGGCAATGGTGCAGGCGGCGATGGACAGCGATCTGAAATTCTCTTCGATGATGAAGGTTTTGTGCACCAGTTTTCCGCTGACGCACCGTCGCGCCGCCTTGGATTAGCCGCATGGAGCAAGTTGTCGGCCCAAGGGTGGGTTGAGCGGCCAAAACGGGGCAAATATCTCGGAATAATGGGGCATGAAGGCCCTTTATGGACAAGGCGAATTGGGCCATTTCGGGTACAATTTCGGTGCTAGGACGGCCGCGCTTTGCAACCATGCGATTCTGCGATTGGCCGTCTTGAACTTGTTTGAACCAGCCTGCTTCCGCAGCCGACAACGCATGGAAGCGAATGATAGAGGACCAGGGCTCAAAACGCCTTGTGAAGTAACGGATGAGCGACGAACAAAAGCCTTCTGACGACGAAATTGCAATTGGCGGTTCCGACTACACATCGGACGACCTGAAGCACTTGAGCGACATGGAGCACGTTCGCGAGCGGCCCGGTATGTACATCGGCGACACCACGCTGAAGGGCCTCCACCACTTGGTCTACGAAGTGGTCGACAACTCCATCGACGAAGTGATGGCCGACTACGCGAAAGCGGTCTCGGTCCGCATCAATTCCGATGGCTCGGTAACGGTCGAAGATGACGGCCGAGGAATTCCGGTCACGCGTCACGAACAGCTTAGCCAAGAGATGGACCGCGAAGTCAGCACGCTTGAGGGGGTGATGACGGTCCTCAAGTTTGGCGGCAAGTTCGAAAAGAAGGCTTACGAGACCTCTGGTGGTTTGCACGGCGTCGGCGTCACAGTCGTGAACTTCCTGTCCCAGTGGTGTGAGGTTGAAGTCAGTCGGGACGGTCATGTTTGGACGCAAGGTTACGAACGGGGCGTTGCAACGGGGCTGGTCAAGCAGGGGCATGCCACCAAGCGGCGTGGGACCAAGACGACGTTCAAGCCGGACGGATCGATCTTCCCGAACACAAAATTCAACTACGACACGCTTCACAAACGACTGCAGGAACTCGCGTTCCTCAACAGCGGCGTTCGCATCAAGTTCTATGATGAACGCATCGACGAAGGCGACGAATTCTATTACGAACAAGGGATCGTTGAATTCGTACAGCACATGAACCGGGCTAGCGATGCGGTCCACCCTGACGTTTTGCTGATTGAAGATTCTCGCGATAGCGTGCGTGTCGAAGTCGCCCTTCAGTACTCAACTGAATACACCGAAAATGTTCAGTCGTACGTCAACAATATTCACACCATTGAAGGCGGTACGCACGTCTCTGGCTTCCGTTCTGCACTCACGCGGTCGCTCAACGCATACGGCAAAAAAGAGAACCTGTTCAAAGACCAGACGCCCACTGGCGATGACTTCCGCGAAGGCTTGACGGCTGTTATCAGCGTTCGTGTGCCCCACCCTCAGTTCGAAGGCCAAACGAAAACAAAGCTTGGCAATAGCGAAGTTGAAGGAATCGTTTCGACCGCCATTGGTGAAGCTTTGCAGAAGTACTTCGAAGAGAATCCGAAGAACGCGAAGCTGATTATCAAGAAGGGTTTGATCGCTTGCGAGGCACGCGAAGCGGCTAGAAAGGCCAAGGATCTGCTCCGCAAACGGAAAGACGCGCTCAGTGGAGGCGGCCTGCCTGGAAAGCTTCGCGATTGCATCAGCAATAAGATGGAAGAATGCGAAGTCTACCTGGTGGAAGGTGATTCTGCGGGTGGAAGTGCCGAAGGAGGTCGCTACCGTGACTTCCAAGCCATCCTGCCTCTTCGCGGTAAGATCATTAACGCTTACAAGAGCCGTGAAGACAAAGTGCTGGCCAACGAAGAAGTGCAAAGCATGATCCAAGCGATCGGCTGCGGCATTGGAGACGATCAGGACGTTGCGAAACGTCGCTACGATAAAATCATCATCATGACCGATGCGGACGTCGACGGCTCCCACATTCGGACACTATTGTTGTGCTTCTTCTATCGGCAAATGTACCACTTGGTCGCCGGAGGTCACGTCTATCTGGCTCAGCCTCCGCTGTTTCGCGTTGTTCGCGGGAAGTCAACGCGTTACTACGTTCAAACTGAAGAAGAAATGAAGACTCAGCTCCTCGAGCGAGGTCTTGCAGATTGCAAACTCGAGTCCGATGACGGACGCGAAGCTGAAGGCGACAAGATGCGAGCGCTCTGTGAGTGCTTGGCCTCGATGGAAGAAGCCCTCATTGCTCTGGAGCGACGCGGTGTTAGCCTTCGTGGACACGCTGATCGAATGGACCAGGATGGTCGCCTGGCCGTCTTTCTTGTCACTGTCGGCAATGACACCCACTGGTTCCACACTCGCGATGCACTCGAGCAGTTCATCGATGAACAGAATTTGCGCCTCGAAGCCAGCTCGGTTACCCCAGATGGTGAGAGCGATTCACCGGACGCAGAACCCGCTGAAGAGGACACTCGCCTAATTGCCCACATTGTCGAGATGCACGAAGTCAAGACGATCAACTCGGGGCTCAAGCAGCTCGCTGGACTTGGATATTCCGTGACCGACTTGATTCCAATCGAGAGAACGGGAAGTACCGAATCGCGGTTCAATCTCGTCAAGGGCGAGGACAATCGTACCGGCCTGGATGAACTGCGGAGCCTCCTGCCTGCCATTCGGTCCGCCGGTGAAAAGGGAATGCAAGTCACTCGCTTTAAGGGGCTGGGAGAAATGAACCCAGAAGAGCTGCGAGAAACGACCCTGAACCGCGAAAATCGAACGCTGGTTCAAGTCTCACTACGAGATGCGGCTGCAGCCGACGAGATGTTCCGCGTGCTGATGGGCGACAAGGTTGAACCGCGTCGGCAATTCATCGAAAAGCACGCCCTGGAAGTTCGTAACTTGGACGTCTAGTACGTCAAGCATCTTCAATTTCGGGGTGGTGTCGCTGATATAGCTTCGCAGCTTCGCTGCGTGGCGGCACGATCGTTCCACGTCCATCGGGAGGGCACGCTATGCGCAGGTCAGCAAATCTATGGGGCGGCCTTGCGGTCGGAATCAGTTGTCTTGCTGTCGGCACCGTGATTGGATGGCAACTACCAGATTTTTCGCCCATGCCGACGGTTGCCGGCGAAGCCGATTCTGAGGCTGACTCCGAAGAAGCGGCGGGCGATGCAGACGTGTTTGATGTGACCCTGACCGCTCAGCAAAGTATGGGGCTCGTGGTCGGCTCTCCTGAACTGCAGGATTTCACGAGTTACATCCGCATACCTGGCATCGTCAAAGAACGTCCCGCCGTGAGCAACTTGCACGCCTCCAGCAAGCTAGCTGGAATCGTGCGACGCATTTACGTTGATGTTGGACAGAGTGTTCGTGAGGGCGACCCGCTAGTCGATATCGAGCTGACTGGCAACGACTTGGCAGAAAGCCAATCGGTGCTTCTTGATGCAAATAAGCAGCTTGAAATTGTGCGGTCGGAGATAGCTCGGATTCGCCCGATTGCCGAAAGTGGAGGTGTTGCGCGAAAGAGCCTTCTGGAGAAGCAATACGAACAAAAACGACTCGAAGCCGTCATCGCATCCAAACGACAAGAATTGTTGGTCAAAGGCTTGAGTCCCGAGCAGCTCGACACAATCATCAGCGGAGGTACGCTCGTTAGGACGATCACCATTAGCGTTCCAACTGGAATCCGACCGGTGCCTGCCGCAGAAGAAGTTGCGGCAAGCCCACGCGCCGAGCGTGCCGAGCGACTGGTAGCCAATTTTTCTCCCGACCCTTGGGTGTATTCGATTGAAAAGCTGTATGTCAATTTAGGCTCAATGACGTCTCCCGGCGCGGCGGTGTGCGATTTGGCATTCCATGAGTCGCTTCAGATGGTCGGTCACGCGTTTGAAACAGACCTTGAGCAGTTGATTGAAACGGTCAACGCAAAACGTTCCGTCACGGTTGAACTTGGCGAGACGGACGCACTGCGAAGGATTGATGACCTGTCAATCCTGTACATTGACAATCACATTGACCCCGCCAGTTTGTCAGTTCGCTTTTTCATCGAATTGCGAAACGAGGTTACTAGCGAAGGTCGTGATGCTTCGGGCGCACTGTTCCGTTCATGGTGGCTCAGGCCGGATCAACGTGGGCACGTCCTGCTGCCTGACCAGACTTGGAAAGACAAAATTGTTCTGCCGACTGCCGCGGTTGCCGAGGATGGACTGGATTACGTTGTCTTTCGACATTTGGGGCGTCATGACCCCATTGGCGAAGCGGCCCATAGCGAGTTTCGCAAGACGGCGGTCACCTTGCTGTATCGCGATCGCGAGTTCTGTGTGCTCGAGCCCTCTACGATCCTCCGCGTGGGCGAAGAATACGCGATGAACAACGCATTTTTACTGCAACTGCAATCATCCAAGTCGGCCGAAGGCGGTGGACATCACCACCACCATCATTAGTGTCGCCCGTTTCGTCTGCGTCTATGCAAGACGACAGTGATCGTCTTGCGATCGCGTCTATGGTTACTTGCCTGTTTTGGCCACCGTTTCGCCCCTGCTCCTTTAAGATTTGTTTCAGCCATCAGCGAACACCTGCTTGGCAACAAGGCCGCCTTGTCCACAGTCGCGCTGACGAGACCTGCTCGCCCAAGATTTTCGCCGTCAAGTAACTTTGGTGCACTTTCATGCTCAACGCCGTCATTCGCGCCGCACTCCATAATCGTCTCTTCGTCCTTGCGGCCGCACTGGGCATCCTCGGCATTGGTCTGCTACGAGTGCGAGATCTGTCGATTGACGTTTTGCCCGATCTGACACGTCCGCGCGTGACGTTGATCACCGAGTGTCCCGGTCTTGCACCCGAAGAAGTCGAAGCATTGGTTTCGCTTCCGCTTGAAAACTCAGTCAACGGAGCAAACGGTGTTATTGCCGTTCGCAGCTCGTCAGGCATCGGGTTGAGTGTGATCTACGTCGACTTCGACTGGGGCCAAGACATCTACATCGCTCGGCAGATTGTGAGCGAACGCATTGCGACTGTCGTTGACGAGCTTCCCGAAGGCGTGCGTCCTGAAGTTGGGCCGATTTCGTCGTTGCTTGGGCAAATCATGCTGATTGGCATGTGGAGTGAAACTGGGGAAACGAGCCCGCTGGATTTGAGGACGCTAGGTGACTGGGTTGTTCGGCAACAACTCAAGGGGGTTGATGGTGTCGCCCAAGTCATCACCATGGGCGGCGGTAAACAGCAGTTTCAGGTTTTGGTCGATCTCCACGATCTGCACAAATATGAATTGCAGATGTCCGATGTCGAACGTGCACTCAATGATGGCAATTTGAACGTAGCCGGTGGTTACTTGGAAATTGGCGGAGAAGAAGCCGTGTTGCGGGGGCTTGGACGTGCCACATCGTTGGACGATATCAAGCAGATCGTTGTCTCTCACAATGACAATCGCAGTGTTTTGATTGAAGATGTTGCCCAAGTCCAGCTCGGTGCGGTGCCTCCGCGGGGGGATTCAGCGGTCAATGGAAATGACGCTGTCGTTTTGACGATTCAAAAGCAACCTGGAGCTGACACTCGCGGCGTTAGCGATCGCATCGAAGAACAACTCAGGCAGATCAAGATGAGCCTGCCGGACGATGTCCGCTTGGAAGTCACATACCAGCAACGTGAATTCATTGACTATAGCGTTCACAACGTTTTGGACGCTGTGCGTGATGGAGCCATCCTGGTCGTTATCGTACTGTTTTTGTTCCTGTTCAATCTCCGAACAACGGCCATCACGCTCACCGCCATTCCGTTGAGCCTGCTGACAACGGCGGTCATCTTTTACTGGTGCAACTTGTCGATAAACGTGATGACGCTCGGCGGAATAGCAGTCGCCCTTGGCGAGTTGGTGGACGACGCGATTGTCGATATCGAAAATATCTTTCGGCGACTGAAAGAAAATCGAACGAGCGAGAATCCTCGCAGCCCGATGACTGTTGTGTACGAGGCCAGCAGTGAAGTCCGCGGAGCCATTTTGATGAGCACAATCATGGTAGTGCTTGTCTTCGCACCACTGTTTGCACTCACCGGTATGGAAGGTCGTTTGTTCACTCCGCTCGGCATTGCATACGTCGTGTCAATCATCGCTTCGACCATCGTATCGCTGACCGTCACCCCCGTTTTGAGCTACTACCTGCTTCCAACCGCTAAAGCGACGTCGCGAGGCGACGGGATCATTTTGGCAACATTGAAAAGCGTGTTGCAACCAATTCTACGAGCGGGCGCTAGCCCAGCTTTCTTTTGGCCCATGGCAGCAGTCGCTTCCATTGCGGTTGTCCTGAGTTTGGCGACCGTTTATCGCATGGGCAAAGGGTTCCTGCCCAGCTTTGACGAAGGGGCCGCGCAGGTGAATCTCTTTCTCAAACCTGGTGCATCTTTGGCGTCGTCGACCCAAGTGCGGAAGATGGCCGACGAGCGATTCGCGAAACTACTTTGCAATGATCAGAACCCCAAAGGGCCACTGCTTTGGTACACCTGCAAGACGGGCCGAGCGGAGAATGACGAACACGTGATGGGCGTCAATACAAGCGAATACGTCATGTCGCTCAACCCAGATTCGGGGCTCAGCCGCGAAGCATTGATTGAAACGCTCTCGGATTCGATCTCCGACATGGCTGGTGTGGAAGTTGAGGTTGAGCAGCCAATAGCGCACTTGATAAGCCACATGCTTTCGGGCGTCACCGCCGAGATCGCAATCAAGATATACGGCGACGATCTCCGTGAGTTGATCAAGTTAGCGGAAAACGCAAAGGAGGTGATTAGCGAGATCGATGGCTTGGCAGATCCAGTCGTTCAGCCGATCGACTTTGTCCGACAAGTACAAGTGTCTGTTCGGCGTGATCAACTCGCTCGCTATGGCTTGTCGGTAGCAAGTGTTCACCGCTTCCTCGAAACAGCTTACAACGGACGAGTGGTCTCGCGAATTGTCGATGGTCAGCGAGTCTTCGATCTCGTGGTGAAGTTTAACGAAGATCTTCGCCAGGATGTCGACCTGCTCGAGCGACTGCCGATCGAGTTTGCTGACGGCAACCGCGTTCCGCTCGGCGAGTTAGCCGATGTGCGGATGGCAGAAGCTCCCAATGAAATCAATCGCGAAAATGCTCGACGCATGATCGTCGTACGTGTAAACACGCGCGGAAAGCCGCTGAGTACCGCCGTGCAAGAGATAAGACAGGGCGTTGCGGCGGAGGTCGACTTGCCCGAGGGCTACACCGCCGCGTACGCTGGGCAGTTTGAAGCTCAGGAGTCGGCAACGCGGAGACTGCTCTTGTTTAGTTGCCTTGCCTTGGCAGGCGTATTTGTGGTTCTCTATTCGACATTTTCATCGACGAACCTTGTGTTGCAGATACTGCTGGCCTTGCCGATCGCATTTTCAGGCGGCGTAGCAGCGATTACTCTCACCGGACAGGAACTGAACGTCGCCAGCATGGTCGGTTTTATTTCGCTCGGAGGCATCGCTGCTCGCAACGGTATCCTGCTCATCGAGACGTATTTGGCTCGCATCGGAGAAGGCGTCGAGCTGCGTGACGCCGTCGTTCTTGGCAGCCTTGACCGCATTGCCCCAGTACTAATGACAGCACTAACAACCGGCATCGGCCTAATGCCTCTTGTTATCGGCGGGCATTTGCCGGGCAAGGAGATTCTGTTCCCCGTTGCAACAGTTATCGTCGGTGGGCTGATCACATCAACTGCTGCCGAATTCCTTCTGCGTCCGGGCTTGTTTCTCCGGTTCTATCGCGAAGCACAAGTATCCAACGTGAAGTAACGGTAGTCCGCCAAGAATGTGTACCGCGGAGATGGCACAGTTACCCGACCACGACGAGGTCCCAGAGGGTAGCCGAAGCCGGTAAACGTACGATGGCCTAGGAAGGCGCCTTCCAAGGCCGTCGAAACAAACCAACGGGTGATAACGCAGCAAAGTCAATCACAGGTGTAAACCCGTGCTTGAGCTCGCATACGCCCCGCTCAGTCCTGAAGGGCCTGAAGGGACGGTGGGAAAACCGGCACCACGCATCCTGTCTTGTCTTCGGCACTTTACCGTTTTGCAACGCTCTGCGGCTGGGTGAGCCGAACGCGCTAGCGTCGGGCGTTGGATATAGCGTTACAATGTGCGGTAAGGCCCGCGGCTAGCGCCATCGGCTCACCGAGCCCCGCTAGAATTCCTCGCTTGGGCTTGGAAAGGGAGGGTAAATCGTTCTCCTCAGCCTGTCGTGCCTCCGGCACCAAAAAGCACATTCCGGCCGCACCGTCTCAAAATCCCGACACGCGTCAAGAATTGACTCGGTCGCCGCGCGACTTCTTCAGGTGGCTTGGGACCGACCTTGAATCTTTTTCAGAAAATATTCTCGCGGGCGCGTTAGAAACGGGATTCGACAAGCGTTATTACTTGTGAATCACAGAATCGCTGTGATTCCAACCAGGAATACCACATTAGGAAAGCTCTTTTATGCGATTTACAGCCCTTTTGGTCGCGTTCACCTGCCTTTCGGCACCCGCAAACGCGCAAATCATCAACTTCAGCGACACAACAGAAGATTACTTTGTTGCAAATGTAGCCTCATCAGGATTTACATTCACACCGAACTCGCCCTCCAATATGGCAGCCACTGATTCCCCGAATTGGAGCGGCGATGGGAAATTCTTGCTTCTGTGGCAGCACGATGGCGGTAACACTCCAAGCATGAACATGGTGAAAAACGATGGATCAGCGTTTCACTTATCAAGTTTCGACTTTGGCGGATATGCTAACGCGAGCCGATTGGCGAGTTCGAGTTCAGTATTTCCGACCTCAGTTTCAGTCGAAGGCCTAGTGGGCGGCAATGTGGTGGCATCAAAAACGTTCACCTTGGGGACGGACTATCAAGCACATCAACTTACCAACCTAAAGCTTGATAGTGCTTTTACATCCCTTTCAAGCGCTAGGTTCACAACGAAAGGTACTAACGCAAGAGGGACGTTTGATAATATCAACCTTTCTGCCCATTCCGCCGTTCCTGAACCGAGTAGCGCAATTGCACTGGCAACCTGCCTGGGCGGAGTGCTGCTCCGCCGACGCCGCGCCGCTTAAGTCGAGGCCACGACGTGGTCCCAGATCGTTACCGAAGGCGGTAACCGTACGATGGCCTCCCAAGGCGCCTCCCAAGGCCGTCGAAACAAACCAGCGGTTGAACGCAGGGAAGTCAAGCACAGGTGTAAACCCGTGCTTGAGCTCGCATACGCTCCGCTCAGTCCCGCTGGGCCTGAAGGGACGGTGGGAAAACCGGCACCTTGAATCCTGTTGTGTCTTCGGCACTTTACCGGTTTGCAAAGATCTGCGGCGGAGTGAGCCGAACGCGCTAGCGCGCTAGCTTTGGGATTGCTTTAGAACGCCATTAACTCGCGCAGAGACGCCGTGGCGCAGAGCAAGAGGGGCAATCGGAAACTAGGGTCACAGGACCTCTGCGTCCCAGCGCCCCTGCGCGAGCTTTGAGAATGCGCGGGAATTAACTGGGGCGACTTGCGTTTCACGCAAGGTTCCATTTCCGAGTGATACCAAGTGTGAGAAGCATGAGTCAGCCTACGCCGCAAAAGCAAGTAGATTCGCCGACGGCGAACCCCCCAGCCGAGCGCCTACGCAGCAGCCTAAACCGACGGGCATCTACATTTACAAGCACCCCATACACCAACGGTCAGCCAGGAAGCCGTGCTTCTAAGCT
>CAYPLE010000097.1:20240-22702 GCA_964411445.1 uncultured Pirellulaceae bacterium | reverse complement strand
CCTTCGTTGATTCAGATCTTGAAACGCGGAGGCGCTGAGAACGCAGAGGAGAAGCAGCCAGAGAACTCTGCGACCTCTGCGACTCTGCGTTTCCAACTCTTGAACTTGCCCGCCGGGACATTCAACCGCGAACCGCCGTTCCGATTAGGTCTCGTCTTGACTACCTTCGTTGATTCAGATCTTGAAACGCGGAGGCGCTGAGAACGCAGAGGAGAAGCGGGCAGAGAACTCTGCGCCCTCTGCGACTCTGCGTTTCCAACTCGTAAACTCCTGCTTCTTGGACCCAACTTCGCGGGATATTCTGAAGGCTCATCGCCGAATACGCCGATGATTGCACGTGCTTATTCGATGCAGTAGAGCGTTTGATCGCTTCGCAAGTAGATTTTGCCGTCAGACACTGCGGGTGATGCGTTGAAATCTGTTTCGTCGCCCTCAAATCTATTCTGGGCGATCGGCTCGAACGTATCACCTGGCTTGTAAACAATCGTGCCGTTGCGGCGCGTCACGACGTAGATGTTGCCGCCGAACAAAACTGGCGAAGCGTAAACGGGGCGTCCCGAACCAACGTCTTCAACGCGACTGCGGTAAATTACGTCGCCATTCTCGGCGGAGGTGCAGTAGGCAATGCCGCGATCGTCGATCCAGTAGAATTTGCCTTCGTGTAACAGCGGAGTGGCGACATAGCTGCTCGTTCGATTGGTCCAGATCGTGTTCTGTTTGCTTGCGTCATCTAGTCCACCGGCGCGCAACGCAATGCTCCCCGAGCCACGATAGCCACCAAAACTGTAAATCGTTTGCTTGTCAACGATGACCGACGGACTCACATTGCCCGTCATGGGAGTCTGCACGTACCACTTGAATTTTCCTGTCTCTGCATCCAACCCCCAAACCTCGTCGGGGACACTGATGACCAATTCGGATCTACCATCGGTCAAGCTCACAATTCTGGGAGTCCCGTAGGTCAGTTCCAGCATTGCCGCTTCTTGCTTCCATCGCTCAGCCCCCGTCTTTTTGTCGAGCGCGAAAAGCGTTTGAGATTCTTCGGCTGCGTTGATGATCACAAGGTCTTTGTGGAGGAGAACGCTGGCTCCAGATCCCCACTGTCGATTGCTGGATTCCTTTCCGACGTCGACACTCCAGAGCTTCTTCCCGTCGATACTTAGCGCGTGAACGCCGCCTTTGCCGAAGAATACGAAAATGTTCTCACCATCACTGGCGGGTGTGTTGCTTGCATACCCATGCTCGGTGATAAATCCCTGGTATCGATCTTCTCGATAGTCGATTGGATATTCCGCTTGCCAAAGCTCCTGACCGCTTTGTTTGTTGAAGCACAAAACACTGCGTCGCGGTGTATCGTTCGATTCAACGTAACAAGTCACGATGACGCGATCCCCGACCACAATCGGACTGGACGAACCCGATCCAGGCAACGTAGCTTTCCACGCGAGATGCTCTTCGTCGGACCATGTTGTTGGAACTTGCTCTGGACTTGTTGCACGTGCATCTGCCCCGAGAAACGCGGGCCAATCGGCTGCCAGAGTTGATCGTCCTGCGATAAGCACCAGTGCAGTCATCAAAATTTCGCGTCGCATCTGCAAGCCTCAAAATGATAAATCGTGTCAGCTATCTCGGTAAACGAGCTTTTGTCTTCTACTCTATCAATGCGTAAGAAAGCAGTAGAAGGGGCCAAACTTTAAAGCGTGATTCTTCAGGTGAGTCGCTCTGGCCAACCAGTTTCCTGGCTTGCGTCTTGCCAAGTTCAACGTTTGGCAGTTGCCAGTCTCGAATTCGCCCTCAACTGAGAAGCATCGGAAAGCCGCCAGAAAGGCATTGCATCGGCCGCCGTTGCGATTGGCCGGCAAGGAAATTGTCGTTTTCATTGGCCCCTTCTCGGCAGTAGTACGCATTGTCAAGTGAGGCGAGGAACAACCTTGCCAATTGTCGGGCGTCATAAAACTCTTGTCACGGAAAACGAAAATGAAACGCACCACACTCTTCGCACTTGCCGCAATCGTTACCAGCAGCAGCTTCGCATTGGCTCAACCTCCGGGCGGTCGACAAGGCTTCCAGCGAGGACAACGCGGTGGGCCTGGTGGCGGTTTTCCCGGACAACAAGATGGTGAATCGCAACGCGGCATGCCAGGTAGTCGGCCAGGGCCGGGCGGTGGGATGGAAGGCCCGCCACCAAATCAAATTGCACAAGCACTCGATACCAATCGGGATCAAATGCTGAGTACAGAGGAACTGCAAAACGCGCCAAAGCTTCTCAAAGTCTTCGACCGCAATGGCGACGGGAATATATCAATTGAAGAGATGATGCCGCAACGCCCCGGTGCATTGGGACAATCAGAAAATGCCGGACGTCGAGGCGAGGCCCGACGCGGCGGGGCCGATCGTCAGGGGCCACCACCGCAGGGTTTTGCTAGAGAAGGTAGTCCAGAGGGACGCGGTGCAGAGGGACG
>CAYPLE010000097.1:0-20140 GCA_964411445.1 uncultured Pirellulaceae bacterium | reverse complement strand
CAGAGGGACGCGGTGCAGAGGGACGTGGTGCCGAAGGACGTAGCGCTGACGGCCGCGGGCCACGAGGCCACGAAATGGGAATGGCTATCCACCCCGAACGAATGCAGGAACACGCAATGCAATTCGACGCCGACAAAGACGGAAAGCTGTCTGCTGAGGAGCTTGGTAAGTTCATTGCGGATTTCGCGCAAGAACACGGCAGCCGCAATGAAATCGGCAATCAGAGGCAGCGACCCGCGAACGAAGAAGGACAACGTGCTGGTCGTGGCCGACCCGACAACGGACGCGCCGCTGGACGACCGCAGCGCTAACCTGCTTTGCTACGCTGTCCGGCTGATCAGACTACCGGAGAGCACACCATTGCACTGGACGGTCTCTAGGAAATCTCGCTGATCCTGCGAGTTGCGAGGAACAAGATCAGCGGGATTGGCGAAGTTTGTCTTGCCCCGGTTGCTCGGCTACTTTCGCTGGCACGGCCTTGATCCAGTCAACCTCTAATTTGAAGCTGCCCGGGCGTTTATCGCCAAGCAAGATCCCCATCCCAGCAACCTTGTCTGCCCTTAGCTCCTCATCCGGAAAGCGACGCCCGCGCCAAGTTGCGACAAACTTATCCATCGGCAAGCGCACTTCAATCCACTCATCACGTTCAGTCTTGAACGACTGGCGGTACGAGTAACCGCTCAAGTTCGATTGCGTGTACAAGTTGAAATTGTACTCCCGCCCATCCCCGCGGACGCGCAATAAGATGACCTCTTGTTGCGTCAGTGCAGCGCGTTCTACCCGCCCCCGAACGGAAGCGAAGCCACCGTTGTTTTCAAGCGATAGGGTTCCGTAGAACTCCAAGTTCTTTTCAGCGTTGATCTTCGCGCGTCCATCGGACCTTCCACCCATGACTCCATCATTGACTGTCCGCCACAGTGCCGCCGTACCTGGCTTGCCAAAGTCGACTACGACCCTCCCGTCATCTGCTGCCGCAGTTGCTGTGAACACGTAAAGCAATGTAGCCATCATTAGTTTGGTCATCGAATCTTCTCCTAGAAACTCTCCCGGCTCTTCGGCTGGATCCCTAAACCGGCCTACTTCTAGTATGGGACGGAACCAACCCCTCCGTCATGGCCGTCATGGGCTGTTGGCTTCATAGAGACTCGCAACGCGACGGCATAACATCGCCGCGGGTGCGAAGACGTGGTCACGATCGACGTTCTTCCGCCTCAGTCGTGAATGGGCGGCGGAGGATCGGGAAATTTGGCAGCGGGAATCACAGCCGTACCCTCGTCACAGCGAGCGCCGCAAACAACTGTTGCGATCTGTCAAAAACGTTCAGGCCACATACAAGCAAATTCATCAAACTTTAAGGGAACAACATGCTTTGTTGGCCCGCATTGACGACCGGCGCAAGAGAACGCCAGCGTCCTGTACGGGTTGCCGCAATGGCAGCTTCTCCGGACCTGCATTTTTTGCCTATTTCCAGTCGCATGATAGTGTCTTAACCGAGTGATTGATTGCCTCCTCGAACGGCCGTTTGACCAATAAATTGCAGGGTCAACGATGCGAAAACGACCAATAGAAAATAGCAATCCTCACTTAGATTAAACAAATCAATTATGAACATGCCAGTGTGTAGAGAGTCAGCAAATTGCGAGCCCAATCTCTGACCGTGCACGCCTGAACACCCATTGATGAAAAGGGAAGAGTGATGACTTCGATAACCTGCAGTGAAGAAACGAACAAGGACAAGAGCATCCTTAGCATGGTCGATGAAATAGCCTCTGCGGTTGACTCGGCTGTCAGCGACATCGAAGCTATCAACTCCGAGACTCGTGTGCTCGCAATGAATGCCCGTATCGAAGCAGCTCATGCGGGATCCAATGGTGCAGCCTTCGGTATCGTCGCAGAACACATGCAGCACTTGGCTCACAAAACGTCCACAATCGCGCATGAAATGTCCATTCAGACGCGCGACCGAACACCAGAACTGCGAAAGTACATCACCACGACCGTGCGTGGTGAACGTTTGAGCGACATCGCACTGACCAACATCGACCTAATGGATCGTAATCTCTACGAACGCACTTGCGACGTTCGCTGGTGGGCTACGGACAGTAGTCTGGTCGAAGCGCTCAAGGCAAACACACACGAAGCCTATGCTTACGCATCGCATCGGATGGGTGTCATCTTGGGTGCGTATACGGTTTACTATGATCTGATCCTGTGCGATGCCGACGGCCGAATTGTTGCCAATGGCTGTCCCGACCGCTATCGTTCGATGGGGCATGATCAATCCGGCGAAACGTGGTTCCGTGGAGCCATGGCAACGCGTTCTGGTGACGAATACGCATTTCAATCAGCGCACCGTTCGAGGCTGGTCGCCGATGAACCAGCACTGATCTACTCATGTGCTGTCCGCGAAAACGGTGCAAGCGATGGCAAACCGCTCGGCGCCTTGGGGATCATCTTCAACTGGAACGGACTTGCCCAACCCATCTTCGAAGCCATCCCGATTGAAAAATCCGAACTGGCTCGAACACGATGCATGATCGTTTCGAAGGAAGGTCGCATCTTGGCTAGCAACGGGCGCGAAGACGTCAACCAGAAGATTGGGCTTCGCGGCTTTGAACGGGTGCTTCACTCAGACCGCGGCTTCTACGAGACCGTATTTGAAGACCGCAAAGTCTTCGTTGGACACGCGCGTGCCCCGGGGTTTGAAACCTACACTACGGGCTGGTACTCCCTCGTCATCCAAGATGAAAACGAGTAACGCCGCAAACCACAGAGGCGCCGACTTCCAGTATCGCTTCGACCAAACAGCTTGTGTTGCCCTCAAGAATATTCCAGCAAAGTGCCTTTCAAAACCAACGATGACACACCCACGAGATGACAACCATGCTGCAAAACGACACGATGCTGCAAGAGTACCCGGTAGCGCCAATCACCAACGCCGGATTCCCTGCTCCCGCTGGCACAGGAGCAACCCACCAATGTTTAGCGTTGGCGCCACAGCAATCGTCATCGGTCGCTGATTCAGTCATATTTGTCGATTCCGCTCCATTTACTGTAGGGACTGCACAGCGCTGCTCGCTACGACTCCCGAGTCAGGGCGTCTCGGAAATTCACGCCGAATTGGGGCAGTCACGCCAGTGTTTCTGGGTGCGAGACTTAGGCAGCCATAGCGGCACATTTGTAAACGGGCAGCGAATTGACAAGCAGACCGAACTCTTTGAAGGCAATTTGGTGCAATTCGGTGACCATACATTTGAGATCATTGCGACCAGAATGCCAGACATGGGATTCGATCAAGCATGCGAGCTGGTTTCAGCTCTCGAGCAATTCGATCGCCTTCTAGCAGAACGACTTGTTGCCCCAACGTTTGAACCAGTGGTGCAACTAAGCGACGGCCATGTCCTCGGTCTCGAAGTCCTGGCTCGTAGTCAACTGCTGGGGCTTGAGACGCCTTTGAAGATGTTTCAGCTTGCCTCGCAATTGAATCTCGAGTTAGAATTGAGCCGCCTTCTTCGCTGGGAAGGCATCGTGCATGGACGCGACAGCCACCCTCAAATGCTCCTATTCCTGAACACTCACCCACTCGAACTGGACGAGCCGGGCCTCATCGAATCTATCGAAGAAGTACGATTCCTTGAACCAGATCGACGTATTGTGCTTGAGATTCCCGAGAGAGCCATCCGATCGCCCGAACATTTGAGCCAAGTCATGGAAGAGCTTGAGGACTTGACTGTCCAGGTTTGCGTCGATGACTTTGCTGGCGATCCGACATTTGCGCACAGTTTGCTAGCAGCTCGTCCTGCGTTCGCGAAGTTCGATAAGTCCGTTACCGATCAGATATCACAACAATCGGAATCGCAACAGGAATTACAAATGCAACTGATCTCAGATGCAAAATCTGCAGGCATTCAATGCGTTGCCAAAGGCCTTGAGACAGAAGAGATGGCTCAGAAGTGCCGCGATTTCGGATTCGAACTTGGGCAGGGCTATCACTTCAACGTCGGCACTTGAACGCTTGTTCTCGACTCGGGCAAACCCACTTGCACACATTGATGCGTCTGCCGCAAAGCGATTGGCTATGCTACCCCCAGAATCCAACCTTCAAGACTAGCCATCGATTTCTGTCTACCGGTCAGAGGCGGGGCAAAGTAGCGTTGCAAAAACTGATGTTGATCCATTTCGGTTAGCCAGCGAGCAACCGAATACGCATCTTGCTGGTCCGGTTTGCGATCTTGCTTTTCATAACGTCGCGAGAACAACGAAGGGTAGGCTTCCGCCACCACCGACTTGCCTTCAGGAATCTCCCATCCGTCCAGCGGCCAGACGTGCACTTTGTCGCCAACTTCGTTGCGGATCTTCCTAAGCCATGGTAGCCCCGCGTGTGTACTCTTCGCAACGGCTCCTTGAACATGGAATTGAAACACAGATTTGGCTGAACTTGTCCACTTTTCCGTTAAGCGAAAATCCTTGTTCGATCCGGTTCGGTCTGGCGGCCCGCCGTCGATGATAAAATCAATGTACGTATGGTCGCCATCTGTGGGCCAATGCAAACAGAAGTCATCCAGGAACTCCGGCCATGTCGCTAGTTCGTACCTAGCAAAGTAGCTTAGCGGGAAGGAAAACCCATGGTCCAATCCTGCGACGAATGTAATGTCCTTCTTCGCCTGCTCGATCAGCCAAAGGGCAATCTCTTCGCGAGTCCAATTCTTGAACGTCTCTTCTGTCGACGCTGGCGAGAAAATTCGTCGCGGTTCTTCGTCGTCGAATGACGCGTAAACTTGCAGCGCAGACATGCGATCCTTGGGCGTGCGAGCCCCAGAGTAATCAACGCCGATGTGCAAATCGAAATTCATTTTCTTGAGTCTAACGGTTTGAGCTACCGCAATGCATGCGTGGTGACTAACCCGTCGTGCCTAGGCCGCTGGCGATGGCGTTGACGGTGAGAAGGAGTTGGGGAAGAAGAGCGTCGGCTTGAGACTTTTCGCCCATACTATGGTAACTACGCCAACGACGGAGAAGGCGGATTTGTTGGGTGTGGAGAATTTGCAATCCGCCACTGCGTAGCTGGATCATACGCTGGACGTTGGGGCGTTTGTCGTTGAGCGAACCGCCATAAACACGCTCGATCATCTGACGCGTCAACTCAAGCTCGGCGGCAATTCTCGAGTGAAATAGATTGCGAAGCTCCTCATCTTCAACCAGAGCGGCATACTGCTCGGCGACACTCATGTCGACCGCTGCCACACTTGTTGCAACGTTGCTCATCAAGTAATGAAGCGGCGACCAGCCGTACATTTTCTCGACGACCATCTTAAACGTCTTTGGCGAGCTCTCTTCGAGCTCCTTGAGCGCGGTCCCAACACCGTACCAACCGGACAAGTAGCAACGGGATTGCCCCCAACTGAAAACCCACGGAATGGCTCTTAGATCTGCAAGTGTCCGCTGTCCGGAGCGACGACTTGGACGCGAGCCAATGCTGCTTTGCTCAATCGCGTCGATCGGAGTCGCTTGTCGGAAGAAGTCGACAAATCCCTCGGTGTGCAACAAATCGTGATACGCCTTGCGAGCAGTCTTGGAAAGGTCGACAAGTGTTTCTTCAAGCGGATGGGCTTCGGGTTCGAGGTGTTCGTCCAGCAGCGTTTTACGTGTCACACCGGCCAGGAATAGCTCCAGATTGTAGATTGCAGAAGGTTGGTGAGCGTATTTCTGAGCGATCGTTTCGCCTTGCTCGGTCAGTCGCAGATCGCCGGCAAGCGTGCCATCGGGAAGCGAGCGAATGAAGCGATGCGTCGGACCAGCGCCACGAGAAATCGTTCCGCCGCGACCGTGGAAAAATCGAACATGCGTGTCGTACTTTGCACCCACTTGCGTCAACCGCGATTGTGCTTGCCGCAGCCCAACGAGGCTCGCCAAAATTCCGCCATCTTTATTACTGTCGCTGTAACCGATCATGATCTGCCCGGTGCGACGCGACTGCCCTCGCGACTGCCGAACATAGTCGAGACTGGCTGCGGTCATCGGGAACGCAAGGAACCGGTCGTATATGTCCGGGCTGTGCTCCAAGTCTTCGATCGTCTCAAACAGCGGAACGACCGGCATCGGACAAACGGTGCCGTTCTTCGTCTCTTCCAGCAAACCGACTTCGCGAGCGAGCAAGTAAACGCCCAGCAAGTCCGACGTTTGACGCGTCATGCTAACGATCAACGCCCCCAAACCGCCGGAGCCGTATTGCTTCAAGTGCTTCGTCACAACTCGAAGCGCTCCCAGCACAGTTTCTGCTTCGGGTCCAGCAACGCGATCGGAGTGAACAAACGGGCGGCTTGAATTCAACTCGCGCGTTAGAAACTCAATCCGCTTTTCCTCAGGCCAGCTTCCGTAGCCCGTTTCGGGATGACCTGCGGCAGCAAGCAATTGTTCAATCGCCTTGTCGTGCATCGCACTGTTCTGGCGAATATCCAGAACGGCCAGGTGGAAACCAAAGCCTTGCACGATTCGCATGATGGGCCGAACGCTAAAATCAGCCGCTTCCCGCATGGCGACCGCATCCAGCGCATTGTACAACACGCGCAGGTCGGCCAGCAACTCTTGGGGATCTTGGTAGCGCGAGACACCGTCGGCTTCGTCACCGCCAGACGGCCCAGCGATTCCCAGGCGAAAATCAGCGACGCCGGTCTGCTGCTGAGCGGAAACGACTGGCAAACGAAGCAACATCAAGTTCACGAATTGCCGCCAAGGTTCATTCGGATTGCGATCGACGGCCTTTTGCCCTGCGTCCCCCGCCTCGCGAACTCGCCGCGCAATCTCCTCCAAGAACTCTCCTCGCGGCGGCAACCAAAACGCGGACAAGCTGATCAAACGCACCAACTGCACCAGCTCTCGACGGATCAGCGTCAATGCCTGCCAGCGCAGTTCCATGAGTGTCGTAGCCGTCACCTCCGGTGTAACGAACGGATGACCGTCACGATCGCCGCCAACCCAAGTGCCGAAGGTGAGCCGCGGCAGGGCGAGAGGATCTTCGATCGCGGCCGGATCCAAACCGACCTCCTCCCACGCTTGACGCAGACGCAAATCGAGCGGTCGCAGCGCGGCCGGAAAAACGTGCGTCAAGTAGTCGACCACGTTGCGGCGTTCGGACTGCAAATCAGGTTTGTCGAGATAAATTTCACCCGTTCGCCACAGTACGGCCAGCAGGGAACGAATCGCAGTCAGATTGTCGGCATTCTGCCACGGCGCAAAATCGGCTCGGCCCTGGGCGACGAACCGTTCGAACAACCGTCGGTGATGTGCCAGCACAGTAGCTCGCTTGGCTTCGGTCGGATGGGCCGTCAAAACCAACTCGACTTGAATGCCGGGCAGAGCGGCTGCGATTTCTTTGGCGCTCAGCCCGCTATCCTTTAGCTGCTTGAGACTCTCACCCCAGAGTGCAGGCAGTTGATCGAGCCCTTCTTCGTGCTCGACGGTCTTACGAAACTCGATTGCAGCAATTTGTTCACCCATGCTCAGCAACTGAAACGCGATCGAATAAGCTTGAGTGAGCTGCACCGAATCGAGCTGCCGATCATCGACCTTGGGCGGCTTGTCCGGATCGGGCAGCAATGCCGCGAGCGCTTCATCGCCCGAGTGGATCAGCACCTCGCGCAAAGTGGACAACATCCACTCCCAATCGCGATGCAACTTGTCGACGTCCAACGCCAATACACTTGCTGAAACCACTGTGAAGTTCTCCAAACTCTTGCGTAAAACGACCGCAGCCAAGCCCGCGCTAGCCGTCGGTGGACGGCCATCGGTAGATGATATCACCACAACCAGATATCGCGATTGCGACACGCGTCTGGCGGCCAGCATTCCAATTCAAAACACCTCCCTCAGTACACTCCGCCGAACGATTGCACGTTCAGCAACGTTGCCCACACGTCCGCTCGCGTCGCTTGAATGTGAGTATCGCGACCATTGCCAATTTGGCAACGAGGACAAGAAAAGTTGCCACCCCGTTTCGAAAAAAGCTATTCACAACCTAGTCTTCGGATTCTAGGGGGGCATTGCACTCTTCTCTCGCTGAATGGAACTTGCCCAAAACACCAGAGTGGTATCAGGATGCGGGAGCTACTCGAAAATCTGACGGGCTACCTGCAAAATCCCAGGCGTAGCCGATGAGAGCTGCTCGAATGCCTCTCGGTAAGCGTGTATCATAATGGCGGTTGAGGATCTGCAGATACGCATTAGCCAATTCTTGTTGGCCACTGTTTGAGTGTGAGTCATCGCGCTTGGGTGCGTTTGCAGAATCTCACGCTCAAAGCCCTCGCGTGGGCGCCTCAGTGCCTGCTGACCTGCCATATCTCCCCCGATTTACCGACGCTTCTTGGAACAGCCTATGTCTTACCCACGCGGTTTGTTCGCCTCCTGCTTGATGGCTCTCCAGTTGATTCTCCCAGCTTCACAAGTTGACGCTGCCGATGACTTGAGCTCCCGTACGATCGTGGTGCTGCCCGGAGAGGTACAGCTTTCTACGCTCTCGCCAGAGTCAGGTCTGCTTGTGCAGTGGTCCGAGCACGGCTCAACCAACGAAATGGTTGCGGACTTTGAGGTCCATTCGTCCAACCCAGATGTGGCTATCTTCAGAGACGGACGCATCATTGGGCAAGGCAATGGAAGGGCAACGCTGACGATAAAGAGTCGTGACGAACGTTCGACGCGTGAACACGCGCAAACGGTGCAAGTCAAAGTCACTGGGTTTGGGGGTCGGACCGATTGGCAATTCGACGCGCACGTTCAATCGGTGCTCTCCAAGCAGGGGTGCAATAGCGGGGCGTGTCACGGTGCATTGGCGGGTAAAGGAGGGTTCCGCCTCTCGCTACAAGCCTACGATAGCCTAGCTGACCATTTCACAATAACTCGACAGGATAAAGGCCGGAGGATCGAACCAGCAGATCCCGGACGCAGCTTATTGCTTTCCAAGCCAACCATGGCTGTGCCACACAAGGGCGGAAAGCGGCTGGACGTTGGCTCGTTTGACTATCAGGTGCTTGCTGACTGGATTAGCCAAGGAGTAGGGCGACCGAAAAACTCCGACGCGTCGCTGCAGCGTGTCGAGGTCTTGCCCGCAGAACTGAGCCTCAAGCCCGGGGACCGCCAGCAGATATTGGTGCGGGCCCATTACGATGACGGACGAATCGAAGATGTCACTCGCTGGGCAAAGTTTAGCTCATCGAATGAAGTGGTCGCGCGAGTTGACGAATCGGGGCAGGCCGAGATCCTAGCAAGTGGCAAGGGGACCATCGTCGTCTGGTTTGCAAGTCAGATCAGCACTTGCTCGCTTCTTGTGCCTTTTCACGATGCTGGCCAACGCAATAGAAATCTAGCTGCAGCTTACGACCACTTTCGCCCACAGAACTTGATCGATGAAATCTTGCTGGATGAATGGAAATCGCTTGGCCTAACGCCGTCGAGCACCTGTGATGACGCTACCTTTCTCCGCCGAGCCTATTTGGACACAACTGGTACTCTGCCGACTCCCGAGCGGGTGCTCGATTTTGTCGGGAACTCGGATGAGAACAAACGCGAACATTTGGTGGATGAGCTTCTGCAAAGCAAGTCATTCGTGGACTACTGGAGCTACCAATGGTCAGACTTGTTGCTGGTCAATGGAACCCTGCTCAGGCCTGATGCCGTGGCGGCTTTTTACAAATGGATTCGCCGTCAAGTAGAAGGCAACACTCCTTGGGACGACTTCGCCCGCTCCATCGTCTTGGCAAAGGGCTCAAGTATTGAGCAGGGAGCGACCAATTTTTATGCCATCCACCAAGATCCCGAAAGTCTGACAGAGAATACGTGTCAAGCATTCATGGGGCTGTCGATCGGGTGCGCAAAGTGCCACAACCACCCGCTTGAAAAATGGACCAACGATCAATACTACGGCATGGCAAATCTCTATGCTCGAGTTCGTGCAAAAGGCTGGGGCGGAGACTCGCGAAACGGCGACGGGAAACGCACGCTGATCGTGCTGGATCGTGGCGACCTCATTCAGCCTTCAACGGGCAAGCCGCAACCCCCTGCGCCACTGGACAGCGAACCCATCGACATCAATTCATCCGTCGATCGCCGACAGGTCTTGGCGGATTGGTTGGTCAGCGATGAGAACACCTACTTCAGCCGTTCTATCGCAAACCGCGTGTGGGCCAATTTTATGGGGAAGGGACTGGTTGAGTCCGTGGATGACTTGCGAGTCAGCAACCCTGCATCTAGCGAGCGGCTATTGGCTGCTTTGGCGGGGCATCTCATTGAAAATGACTACGACCTCAAATCGCTCATGCGACTTATCTTGACGTCGAACACGTACGCACTCAGTAGCCAGGCCACCGATGGGAACCGTGACGACAATCGCTTCTTCTGCCGTTACTACCCACGGCGTCTGATGGCAGAGGTGTTGCACGATTCTATCGTCGCCGTCACAGGCGTTCCGACGAAATTCGACAAGATCGAGTTTCCAGGTGCAGATACGAAAGCGACGGACTTCTACGATGAAGGGACTCGGTCCATCGAGCTGTATGATTCGGCCGTTGCAAACTACTTTTTAAAGACGTTTGGACGACACCAAAGACGTATTACCTGCGTTTGCGAACGGAGTGATCAGCCCACCGTTGTTCAAGCTCTACATCTGAACAACGGTGACACAATCAACGAAAAACTAAGCCAATCGAAGAGCATCGTGCAACAATGGATCGAGCAGTCAACCCCGGTGGAAACCGTGGTTAGCGACGCCTATTTGCGAGCTCTCTCCCGACCACCCACCGGACCTGAATCGGAACAGTTGATTGCAATTTTAGAAGAATCCGAAAGCGATGCGTCCAGCAATGCCGCTGAGGATGAAGTAATCAGCAAGCGTCGACAACTTTATGAAGACCTGCTTTGGAGTCTGATGACTAGCAAAGAGTTCTTGTTCGCTCACTAGCGTGACCGCGACACCTTCTTCATTCCCATGCGGGCTGTTTCGACGCTCGCAAAGCTTATTTTCAGGCAGTCAACGAAAAATGGTCCCTCAACTCATGCGGCAGCTAGCTCTACTGAGCATTCTGATTGTGCAGTCCGTGTTCGTTCAAGTCATCACAGAAGTCGACGCAGGCGCGGCGGACTCCCGGCAGTGGCAAATTCCCTTGGCGGGCAACGCTTATCTGCGCGATTCTGCAGGGCGATTGCCCATCCAGCGTGATGGCACTTTGCTGCTCGCTGCTCAGCCTGAGGGGCTACTGCCTGAAGGAGAACAGCCTGCAGGTATTCAGCGCCGTGCATCCCGCACGTCACCTGCTGATGTTACGGTCTATTTCCATCTAGATCGTGCTGCGACCATTCAGATTTCATTGCCCTCGGTGCAATCGCGGGAGGGGCGGTCTTCGCCTAAGCTGAAGATGCAATTGGACTCAAGCGTCCGTTCCGGAAAATTCGACCCCGAGACAGGAAATGCTGACTTTGGTGAAGTCGCCGTTGAACGCAGTGGATACGTAGCCGCGAAGATTCATGTTGAAGCAGGGCGAATTGCTGCAAAGGATCTGGTGGTGACTTCGACGACACCGGACCTAACAATCAACTGCGTTGCGAACAACAAAGGCAACATGTTTTACTGGGGTAGGCGTGGTCCGTCTGTTCACTTGGGCTACATTGTTCCACGCGATCGCGACATCGAATTCGCGTACAGCGAAATTACAGTCCCTGATGGCCAGGACCCCATCGGCTCGTATTTCATGGCCAACGGCTTTGGCGAAGGCTATTTTGGGTTCCAGGTGAATAGCCCGACCGAGCGGCGAGTGCTGTTTTCGGTGTGGAGCCCCTTCAAGACACAAGACCCTTCGGCCATCCCACCCGATCAACGGATCCAGCACTTGGCCTCAGGTGATGGCGTGCACGTCGGCAAATTTGGCAACGAAGGAGCTGGTGGGCAAAGCTACCTTCGTTACGACTGGAAAGCCGGGCGGACGTATCGATTCTTAACTCGTGTGCACCCGGCGGAAGATAACAAAACGGTGTATACGTGTTGGTTTGGGGATAGAGAACGTGATGAATGGTTGCTGATCGCAAGTTTCGCACGACCGAAGACGCAGACGCACCTCACGCGATTTCATTCATTCTTGGAGAACTTCCAACCGGGCACAGGGGCAATTGGCCGCTTGGCTCGCTACCATAATGTTTGGGTTTGCGATACTCAGGGGCATTGGACTGAGTGCGTGGAGGCGCGTTTTACCAAGGATGCGACGGGCTCAGGTGGGCATCGACTCGATTTTGAAGGTGGCGTTGATGGCTCGAGCTTTTACTTGAAAAATTGTGGCTTCTTCAATCCGCCTGCCCAACAAAAGCTGCGTTTGAAACGCGAAGCGATCGGTGAAGAACCTGGCATTCAATTTGACCTATTGCCAGACTGGGAACAATCCGATTTACTTCCAAAGTAGTCTCGCTGCGTTTCGAATAGTCCATGTATTGCGTCCAAGATAATCTCACAGAAATGCTGAAGCGAAATGGCGCAAGGTAGGCGTGCAGTCCTCAAGGTTCGAGGTGGAAAAGACAAGCTGGACACGCAGGAGCTGTCTCTGCCTGGGATCGTGGCCCAGATTTCGAGCCTCAAGTACTTGGGCGAGTTATCGGACAGTCTTGAGGAAACGAAAAGAGTCTCATTGGAGGGCGTTTGGAGCGGGGCTCTCTCGCCGACGACCGCCGCGATTGCTCACAAGTCCAACGCTCCGGTCCTGCTTGTGTTGCCGCATGTTGCCGAAGCAGAGAACGCCGCAGGTGAAATCAGCGAGTTGCTTGGTCGAAGCTCGCTCCACTTTCCGCCTGGTAGCGAAGAAACTGAACTCGAGTCGCTCGCGCAGCAAGAGACTGCTCTGCGTTTACAGGTGCTGAGCGGCCTTTATCGCTACCTTTCTGCACCGTCGGACCTACCGCCACCGGTGCTTGCAACCACGTTGCCCGCGCTGATGCAGAGTGTCCCCAGCCCAGACTCTCTAGAGGGTGACAAGCGAGTTCTTAAGGCTGGTAAGCAAATCAACGTTCGCGATCTGAAAAAGTGGCTTGTCGATGCCGGCTACCACTCGACAGGTAGCGTCCAGTTGCCTGGTGAGTTTGCGATGCGAGGCGGGATTCTCGATATCTTCCCGCCCGATGAATCTGCGCCTGTGCGGGTTGAGTTGTTCGACAATGAAATTGAGTCACTAAGAACCTTTGACGTTGTTTCGCAGCGTAGTATTGAAAAACTGAAGACGATTGAGCTACTTGCTGCATCTGGAAGCGTCGCGGTGGACGGCAGTTTGCTCGACTACTTGCCTAGCAACACTACGGTCATTCTGCATGAAATTAGGGCCATCACCGCAGCCGCTGAAGCCTATCTTGCCCGTGTTCCATTTCCTGATCGGTTTGCGTCGCACACAACCGTCCTTGGCAATTTGTCCGAATACAAACAAGTGCATTCGTGCCAATTGGCAGACGAAGGTTTTGTTGGCGAATTGGTTCGCTGCCCATTGCGAAGCGTTGAGCGCATCGGCGGCGATCTTGAGAAGCTGGCTCAAGATATTGATGCCGAAACGAATCGCTGTGCAACGGCTGTTGTCGCCATTAACGAGGGTGAAAAGCAGCGGTTGGCAGAACTGCTAGCGGATTCGGACGCCGCGAAATCAAAGCGTCTGACAATTTTGATCAGCCAATTACAGCAGGGATTTGAAATCCCTGCCGAGGGCAAGCGAAAGGGCCAGTTTCTCCTGACCGCAGCAGGGTTGCTTCGTCGCAGGCACGTTCGCCGCATTACGAAGCGGACCAAGAGCAAGGCGATCGACACCTTTTCAGATCTGCGGACAGGCGACTTGGTGGTGCATCTGTCGCACGGAATTGGCGTGTATCGCGGTACCGAATTGCTCGAGAAACACGGTCAGCGGTTTGAGCACTTGGTGCTCGAGTTCGACGGCGGAACTAAGATATTTGTGCCCAGTTCGAAGATCGAGCTGGTTCAAAGATACGTCGGTGGAACGAAAAGCCGACCGAAACTTGCAAAAATTGGTGGCCAAGCTTGGTCGCGACAGAAGAAGGCCGCCGAACGTGCCGTTCAAGATATGGCCGTCGAGTTGCTCGAGTTGCAGGCCCGGCGCAACAGCCAACCTGGAATTGCATTCGCCCACGATAGCGTCTGGCAGAATCAATTCGACGCTTCTTTCTCTTATGTAGAGACGCCCGACCAGCTAACGGCAATTGACGCGGTCAAGGCGGATATGGTCCGTTCTCGGCCCATGGATCGATTGATTTGTGGCGATGTTGGCTTTGGCAAAACCGAAGTAGCCATGCGGGCCGCGTTTAAGGCGATCGACAGCGGTTATCAAGTCGCTGTGCTGGTTCCCACGACAGTGCTTGCTGAGCAGCACTTCAAGACGTTCCGTGACCGAATGGCCGAGTTCCCGTTCGATATCGAGAAACTCAGCCGGTTTGTCACCACAAAGGAACAGAAGGAAACGATGAAGGGCATCGCCAGTGGGCGAGTTGATATTGTCGTTGGAACACACAGAATTGCATCAAAAGAACTCAAATTTTACAACCTTGGTTTGTTGATCATCGACGAAGAGCAGCGATTCGGAGTCGAGATCAAAGAACGGCTGAAACACCTTCGTAGCAACGTTGACGTGATGACATTGTCGGCAACCCCCATTCCGAGAACTCTGCACATGTCGTTGGTTGGCGTTCGTGATATCTCCAACTTGGAAACACCGCCAGAGGATCGCCTGAGCGTCGAGACACGATCGATTCGCTTTAACGAAGAATTGATTCGCAACGCGATTCTTCGTGAACTGAATCGTGACGGTCAAATCTACTTTGTCCACAACCGCGTTCAAGACATCGAGGAGTTCGCAGCCAAGATCCAACAGATCGTCCCTGAGGCAAGCATCGTGATTGGGCATGGGCAAATGGCCGAAGGCGAGCTGGAAAAGGTCATGGTGGACTTCATTGAGCACCGCTATGACATCTTGCTCGCGACCACAATCATCGAATCCGGACTCGATATCCCCAACGCTAACACGATCTTTATTGACGAAGCGTATCGTTACGGACTTGCCGAACTGCATCAATTGCGCGGGCGCGTGGGCCGCTACAAGAATCAAGCCTATTGCTATTTGCTGGTCGACAAGCACAAGCATCTCTCTCCGGATGCAGCCCGGCGATTGCATGCCATCGAAGAGTACAGCGAAATTGGCGCCGGCTTTGGGATCGCCATGCGTGATCTAGAGATACGCGGAGCCGGCAACCTCTTGGGAACCCAGCAGAGTGGCCACATCGCAGCGATTGGCTATGAACTGTATTGTCAACTGCTCGGCAGCGCTGTCCGCGAACTGACTCACAAGGCTCCCGAACTTGCTGTCGACGTCGAAGTTGACTTGCCCGTTCAGGCATTCTTGCCAATTGACTACGTTCCCGAGTTGCGGCAGCGAATTGATATCTACCGTCGACTTTCGCGGATCGCCGACATTCGTGAGTTGGATGATATGCGCGACGAAATCCATGACCGATTTGGCAAACTCCCGCGTCCGGTCAAAATGTTGCTCAAGGTCGCGGAAGTCAAAATTGACGCGTCAATTTGGTTTGTAAAGTCACTGACGGTCGAAGACAATTTCTTGGTGATGACTTATGCAAATCGTAGTCGCATTGAACATCTCGCAAAACTGCACGATGGGCGGCTCAGGATCGTCGACAAACAGAAAGCTTACTGGGTGGCGGATCCTGAATCGTCTGGCCGGAAAATCAACTGGATCGAACAAGCACAGCTTGCCTTTCGATCCGGATGATTGCTGCTTGTGTTCGCTATCTTCTTGAAAACGCACTGTGGCAATCCATGGAATTGACCAACGTAACCCCTTTGACGCCTGATGTGCAGCGAATCAGTTTGTACGATTCCGCTGGGTTGGAGTCGCTGCGCAAATCAAAGCGGCTTGATCCAGCAGTTGTTCGTGAGTATCGCAACCACCTTTGCAAGCACTTCCGCCCTCTCGTAGAGGCCAATTCCGTCATAGGCGAGCAGACGCGTGTGCATGAGCTCAAGCTGCACCAACGATGCGACTCGCAAGTGGATGGCGCGTCAAAGCTGTTGTTTCAGAACCGCGACGGTCTGCTTCTCGAATCCGTGCTGCTAAGATTCGAATCAGGACGCACTTCGTTGTGTGTTTCCAGTCAAGTGGGTTGCGCAGCCGCATGTAGCTTTTGTGCGACTGGGAAAATGGGCATCGCCCGGAATCTCGAATCGTCGGAAATCCTCGATCAGGTACTTCAGGCCGGGCAGTTGGTTCGCGGCGAAGGTCGCAAGATCCGCAACATCGTCTTCATGGGAATGGGGGAGCCATTTCACAACGAAGCAGCCGTGCATGCGGCGATTGGTACGCTGTGTAGCACCGAGTACTTTGATTTTCCGCAGAGCAGAATTTTGGTGTCGAGCGTTGGCGTTTGCGATTCGATGATACGTTTGGCAGATCGTTTTCCTCGCGTTCACCAGGCTCTGAGCTTGCACAGTGTTCGGCAGGAAGTTCGAGCGAGATTGATTCCTCTGGCCAAACGATCGCCGCTGGAACGACTACACCGAACGATTTGCCAACTGAATGAACTCCAACCGTGTCCAGTGCTACTGGAGTATCTTTTGCTCGACGGCGTCAATGACTCTGACCAGGACGCACAATTGCTAGTCGAATGGATTGCCGACGCAAACGTTCACGTTAACTTAATTCCATACAACGCGATCGCAGGTACTGATCTTCGTAGGAGCCCGCGTGAAGATGTGTTTTCGCTGCAACTGAAATCATCTGGGCTGAAGGTGACGACTCGCAATTCGCTCGGCCATGATATTGCCGCCGCCTGCGGCCAGCTTGTTCAGTCCGAAAATCGCAGGATTGCAAGAGAACTGAACGCGTTTCGCCCGCTACCGGTCGTCCGCGGACCGCAAGAGCACTGAGTTCTGCCGACGTCGTAACCGCCCGTCTAATCATTGAGTGAGGAGGAAGAAATGCCAAAGCCAGTTGTTCATTTTGATATCGGTTGTCGCGATTTGGCGCAGACCGAGAGTTTTTACACGCAGCTATTTGATTGGACGAGTTCAGACTACGGTCCAATTTCAAAGAAGATTGCTACAGGCAGTGACTCCGGCATCAACGGCCATCTCACAGCACTAGGGCATGAACCGCACAACTACGTAATGGTTTACGTGGAAGTGGATGACATTAAAGAGCACCTGGAGCGAGCCGCGGAGCTTGGCGGCTCAGTTGTTATCCCTGAAACGGAGATCCCTGGCGGGGGACGATTCGCTTGGTTCAACGATCCCGACGGCAATACGATCGGCTTGTACAACAATAGTTCAGCAGCGTGACCAGGCCGAGCCTAGACTCTCAGTCCCGCCCTCGATATCGATCGTGTTCCGCCTGCCAGATGACTCATTGCGATGTTACAATGCAGTGTATTCTAAAGCGCAGGTGCATTGGCGGTGGATCACGGCCTGGGATGAAGGTTGGAAAGTATGCGAGTTGAGACGGAGTCTCTTGGGAAGCAGTTTGGTGTGAAGAACGTGTCGATGCAAATTGCATCGGGACAGCTCGTCGCTTGCGTTGGAACCAATGGTGCTGGCAAGTCGACGCTGCTGCGTTGCCTTGCTGCCTTGTACCAGCCGACAACTGGCAGGATCCTGCTAGATGGCAAGCCCTTTGATCGTCGCTGCCACGATCTACGCAAGCGTTTGCACTACGTGGCTGACAATCCTCCCGGTGATGAAAATCAACCTGTGATTGATCACGTCGCCGAGTATTTCGCGGCTTACGATCATTCCGAGCGCGGCGCAATGCAGCAGGTTCTACAACTGCTGGTGGAATTCAGTCTTGGCGAACGCATCTATTATCCGCTGGGGCGTTTGTCGCGAGGGCAACGTTACAAACTAGCTATGGTAATTCAAATCGCATTGGATCGAGACCTCTGGCTGTGTGATGAGCCATTCGCTTCCGGTATTGATGCTCTCGGGATGGAGCGTTTTCGAGCTCACGTTCTGGATGCCTGTCATCGAGGCCGGACAGTAATCTATACGACTCAGATTCTCGAGATTGCCGAGTCGTTTTCCGATCAGGTTTGCATCTTGCATGACGGCGAATTGGTTCAATCTGTTGCATCGAAGGAATTGAAAGCGATCGCAGATGGGCGACCCGGCTTGCTAGAAATTCTTGAGGCGCTCCAGTGACGCCGAAAGTATCGCACAGAAAGATTCGGCGTCAGCTCATCAACGAGCTTGCATCGCAGCAATCGATAGGGGAATGGCTTCGTGGCTGGTCGCAGCGGTTGTTCTTCTGGGGTGTTCGCGTTCGTGGGGCGGCAGGGACAGCGGTTGTCTTGGGTTTCATTGTTCTTTGTTGGCTGTTTGGCATATGGCAAGTAGCCACGCGGGAGTGTCTCACACTGCTGTCGACTGCTATTGGTGTCGCGATCGTCGCCGGTTATTACTCGACGCTCGCTCATGCCAACGCTATTACGGTAACTTCCATCGCACCTCAGGTCCCCTTTCCCGACAAACGCACTTGGTACGAGTTCATCCGCAAGAACGCTGCGTTCTTAATGTGGTTGATTCCGGCAATGGCGGGCTGCTTTCTACTTCTTGCTCACCTCCCACCAGTGCCGCTGCAAATCAAAATTTGGTTGGGAGTAAGTGGACTGCTAACCCAGTTTTTAGTGTGCTGCGTCATTGCTGAGTGTGTTCTGCGGATTCCGCGCTGGGGCTCTGGCGACTGGATGGACACAGTGGCGGCTGGATTGCTAATGGGCGTGCTCGCAGCGGTGGCCATGGCGCCGTTCAATACTCAATTCTTGGAACGAGTCGCCAACGCTGTCTACCCCGTGCTCAGGTGTTTTCCTTTCGCATGGCCCGCCGTGGCTATTCCCGGACCGCCCGCAGGCATGAACGCATTGGAGTGTGCCGTATTACTGAGTGCGGTGGCATGCATCCTGGCTTTCCTTCAGATATTTCTGATGCGCCGCAGTGGTCGTCAGTATCGCATCACAGAAGTGCTGCCCTATCAGGGGTACAGCTATGTCTATGGCTTTGGTCCATATCAGACGAAAGAATCGGATATCCAAGCCTACGATGCCTGGGCAGACGCCGTTCTGCGCGATGAATACCCGAAGGAAGCGTACGAGGACAATGAATTTGCCGGAGAAACGTATCAAGATTGGATCGCAAGCGCACACTTTCTTGAGCTTGAGCGCTGGGCAGGCGTAACAGCGATGTACCCGCTCAAGTTCCTTAGCCCCCGAGAGCTTGGCATCTTGAAGGTGCGTTGCGTCAGTTCAGAAGGCGTTTATGTGTTCAAGGTATTCGAGAATATTTGGAAGAGCCTGGTGCTGGCTACGTTGCTTTATGTCCTGCCGCCGCTAGCAGTGCCCATTGCGGGCTTGTCGCTCGGTTGGATTCTCTTCGGCGGTCCGATTGCGTCAGTTTTTGCGTCTGGTTTCGTTAGGATTCACGGGCTTCCCTATCGGCTTGAAGAAGTGCTGAGGGCTGAATCCAAGTATCGCGTGTTGACGACTTTGTCGCTCACACTACCGCTTTTGAGTGCTTCCGTCGTGGTCGGACTTCAACTCGGTATGACGCCTCTGCAGTGCATTGACTTTGGAGTTCGGCTACTGCTCGCTCTCACGTTCAGCAGTTTGCTCTTCTTGTATGCAATCGTTTTCGAGAAAGGCAGTAATACTTTGCTGCGATGGCAAGGGCTTGTCTTGTTCCTGGTAACAATACCACCGGTCGCGCTTGCCGTTGGAGGCGGGGTGTTGCTGATCGCCGAAACAGGATGGTTTGCCTACAGTGGTGTTTGCGCTGCTGCGATTGGGGTTAAGCTGCTCTATCACTCGGCGCTGTATTTGTACTACCGCGGCGACATGGATTTTGTCCTTCAGGAAACGGCCAAATAAAACTGGCCCCTATCTAGCCTGGATATTGCATCCGCAGATTGGTTGCTGCCACTAGCGCGTTCGTTCGGTGTTTGACTAACGACGACCAGCCACAAGAAGGACAAGGAACACAAAAGTCTGCTCTTGAATTCTTGTGTCTTCTTGTCCTCTTTGTGGCCAACCTTGTTTCATTCAACGCTGCTTCAACCGCGCT